>DCDE01000007.1 GCA_002316275.1 Caldifarciminota bacterium UBA1063 | reverse complement strand
ATTTGTCGCCTCTCAGGTGTAACAGAAGCTGGTATAACCAGTTTAAGTTTATATCCTTTTATCGCCCCGACCATGGCTAAAGCTATGCCCATATTTCCCGAGGTCGCTCAAGAATTATTTTGTTTCTGATCAGCGCATCCGATGCTTTGACCTGCTTTATTACGTAGTAAGCAGGTCTGTCCTTGACAGAGCCACCTGGGTTAAGCCCTTCTAGTTTGCCATAAACTTTCACTTTAGGGTTTCGACTTAAATGAGTTAATTCCTCCAATAGTGTATTACCGATTGCCTCCAGCAGGTTATGATTTCTCATCCATATCTCTATATTTGCTGATAAAATCTCTTACTTTGGTAAAACCAGTCCCACGTCATCCGTTGCCAAACGGAACTTTATCATCTTCACTTAATTAAAAATCAGAGCAATACATATTCAGAAATCAACGAAAAACAACCATTTTAAAGAAAAATTAAAAAGCTTTCCCCACATCTTTACTGTATGAAATTAAATCACCGGTACTTCTCACTGAGAGTCGACTTGATAGAAATAAAACTAAGCCAGCACATTATTTGTTCTTCCCGATAAGCTTCTTGATTTCGTTCTTCAGTTCTGTAGGGTCTCCCGACTTAACTACATAGGCATCAGCAAACCATGCCGTATATTCATCTTGATAAGAACTATATGCAGTAAACAAAATTACAGGAATGTTCTTCTTCTTTTTCTCCTTTTCAAGAGTTTCCAATACTTCGAGTCCAGATTTTCCTCTCATTTTTATATCGAGGATCATAAGATCTATTTTTTCTGAAGAAACTTTGAAAAGAGCATCTTCTGCACTCTCTGCGGTAATGACGTTATACCCTTCCCTCCGCAACATCTCTCCATAGACAGCCCTTACATCGGGCTCATCGTCCACGAGAAGGATTGTGTAACCTTCCATACAATTCCTCCTTAACTAACCTTTAATTACTGCAATTGGTACCATTCTCGCTACTTTTGTGGAGATACCAGCGTTATGAACTACATCGACAACTATATCTACATCTTTGTACGCATCTGGTACCTCCTCACTAAGGGTTTCAAGGGAGTGCACCTTAACAAGTATTCCCTTTTTTTTAAGTTCATCAACTATATTTCTGCCCTTAGTCCGCCTTACGGCTTCGCTCCTTGAGAGGACGCGCCCTGCACCGTGAGCTGTCGATCCAAAAGTTTCCTCCATAGCTTTCTGAGTACCGAGGAGAATATAAGACGCTGTTCCCATATCACCCGGAATTAAAACTGGTTGTCCTATTTCATGATACAACTGAGGAGTTTGAGGGTGCCCTTTAGGAAACGCTCTTGTTGCGCCTTTACGGTGTACTACTACTTTCTTAAGTTTTCCGTTAACCATATGATCCTCTATCTTGGCAATATTATGAGCAACGTCATATATAATTTGCATACCAAGTCTCTCAGCACTTTCACCAATGGCTTTCTCAAAGGATTCCCTAATCCAATGCGTTATAAATTGCCTATTAGCCCAAGCAAAGTTTGCTGCACATACCATCGCTCCAAAATATGCCTGTCCCTCGGGAGATTTAAACGGCACAGACGCTAACTGCCTATCGGGAACGTTAATTCCGTATTTACCCATAGCATTCTGTAGCTGCCTCACATAATCGTCACATACCTGATGGCCAAGCCCTCTTGAACCAGTGTGAACCATCACTGTAACAGTGTCTTCTTCGATTCCAATAGCCTTGGCAGCTTCCCGGTCAAAAACCCTTTCAACCACTTGTATTTCCATGAAATGGTTCCCTGCGCCCAGGGAACCGAGCTGCGGAAGTCCCCTTTGAATAGCCCTACTGGATACCTTTGATGGATCGGCGCCCTTCATCGATCCACCTTCTTCAATACGTTCTAAATCCTCCTTCCATCCGAATCCTTTTTCTACAACCCACCGCGCGCCGAGAGCTAACACATCTTTCAGATCTCTTTCACCTACACGGTAAATGCCACCCTTTCCAACACCCGCTGGAATATTCAAAAACATCTCGTTAAGTATTTTTTCTAAGTGACGCTCAATATCTTTTCTTTTAAGGTTAGTCTTTAATATCCGCACACCGCAGTTAATATCATATCCCACGCCACCGGGCGAAATTACACCTTCTTCAATGCTAAATGCCGCAACGCCTCCTATGGGAAATCCATACCCCCAGTGTATATCAGGCATTGCGATGGAGTACTTTTCAATACCAGGAAGACAGGCGACGTTTGCGACCTGCTCAGGGGCATTATCCTTTTTAATAGACTCTAAAAGTTTTTCTGAAGCGTAGATTATACCCGGGACATTCATACATTTTTTATAATCCTTATTTATCATCCACCTAAAGTTGTCAACCTTTTCGAGCCTGCCTTCCCACATACTCACTTTCCTCTTTGATTGTAAACAGAGACTGCTTTGCCTAATATCCTAATGGCATCTCTTAGCTTGTCTTCTTCAAGTACATAAGCAATCCTGACTTCATCTACTCCTTTACCTGGTGTCAGATAAAAGGACTCTGCGGGTGCGACCATAACGGTTTTCCCGTTATGTTGAAAATCTTTTAAAAGCCAGACGGCAAAATCCTCAGCATTTTTTACAGGCAGTTTCACAACAGTATAGAAAGCACCTTCAGGTTTTCTTGCCTCTATATCCGGGAATTTTTTAAGTTCCTCGAAAACTACATTCCTTCTCCTCTCGTATTCACCAATCATATCGTCAATGAATTCATCTATATGCTTAAATCCATTGATAGCACCCCATTGCTCGATTGTGGGAGGGCAGAGCCTTGCTTGCCCCATCTTCATAAAAGCACTCAGCGCTTCTGTATTTTTAGTGACAATGAATCCAATTCTCGCACCACAGGCACTGAACCTTTTAGAAATAGAATCAAGTACTATGAGACGATCGTGTATATCCTTAAATCGGAGAAGGGTTGACGGTTTTCTACCATCAAAGGCAAACTCACGATAAACTTCATCCACGAGAAGATACAAATCGAACTCTCTAACAACACTTATAACTTCTTCAAATTCATTATCTTCATAAATAGTTCCCGTAGGGTTGTTGGGTGAACAAAGTAAAATAGCTTTTGTTTTTGGTGTGATGAGGGATTTTATTACTTCTCGGTTAGGAAGGTGAAAGCCATCCTCTACGGATGTGGGTATAGGACGCAAAGTAATTCCCACTTGTTGTGCGAAACCTTGATAATTTGTGTAAAAAGGCTCCGGAACCAGGACTTCATCACCAAAATCGCCCACCAAGATAAAGGCAAAAAGAACAGCTTCTGACCCCCCTGTTGTAATAAAAACCTCTGAAGGGTCAACTTCTACGTCAAACTTCTTAAAATATTGTGCGATTTCTTCTCTTAGTTCAAGAAGTCCATCAGATGGACCATAGGGAAGAACCGTTTCATTAAAGCTCTTGATCCCGGCAAGGAGCTGTACAGGTGTTGGTACATCGGGTTGTCCAATATTTAAATGATATACTGTGATACCTCTTCTCTTTGCTTGGACTGCAAATGGATAGAGTTTTCTAATAGGAGAAGCTTGCATTTCTTTGGCTCTTTTAGAAATTTTTGATATCAAATTTTCCTTCAGCATTTTTCCTCCTTATATTGTTATAAATTTAAGCCAAAAAGCGTGAAATGTAAAGCAAACGAGGGTTTTTAAATAATTCGTATATATAAGCACATCCAAATTTCACGATTCTCTCAGATTGACTAGTGTTTCTAAAAGCGCATGTATGTATAAAGATTTCCTCCTCTCACTCAGCCAATATGAAAATAAGGTTTAGGTTCCCCATACTACTCACGAATGTAATACTTAATGTTACTTATTAAGTAGGAACGTAAAGATATTTGACTTATTTTACTGTTGTACGGAGATTCACTTAAAAATTTCATTCTTAAGGTAATTTCGAATAACACAAGCATTATGACATGTTTCAACACAAATACCTAAGGGAAGCTCTTATTAATATTCTTAGTCAATCGTATTTTAACACTTCTAATTTCATAAATTGACTATATCTAACATAGGTTTTAAACTAAAGAAGAGGAGGAGATTTGTCATGATAGAGATAAGGACCCATGGAAGGGGAGGACAAGGCGCGGTAGTGGCATCTAAGATCCTTGCTGATGCTGCATTCAGAATTGGAAAATATGCTCAGTCTTTCCCCCAGTTCGGTGTAGAACGAAGGGGAGCTCCAGTGGTCGCATTTACACGAATTGCAGAAAGTAGCAATGAACTTCCTGTCAGATCAAATATCTACGAACCCGATCATATAATGGTTCTCGATCCAACCCTCCTTTCCTTACCTGATACCTTTTCAGGTCTAAAAGAAGGGGGCTGGGTAATTATTAATACTCCAAGTCCACCTGAAGCCCTTGACATCCCTACCAAATATAAAGTTGCAACTGTCGATGCATCTGAGATTGCAGTAAAGTATGGTTTGGGTTCAAAAGCACAACCTATCGTGAATACTGCAATACTGGGAGCTTTCGCAAAAATCCTCGAGCACGTTATTCCACTTGCTGCAATTATCGAATCTATACCCGAAGAAGTTCCCACAAAACCAGATGCAAACCAAAAGGCATGCGAAGAAGCTTATCATTTGACCCAAATCAGAATATAAGGAGGTTTCATGGATATTAAACCAATTATTGTAAACTCTCTCAATGATCTTCCAGAAGCCCCCGTTTCCCAAGGGGTTACCCTTGTAAAGAAAACGGGAACCTGGAAGAACGTGAGACCAGTTACAGTTAGTAGAAGTGCACCGTGTGAAAATGCATGTCCTTTAAGGATCAGAATTCCAGATTTTATTAATTTCCTTACTACTAATAGTGATGCAGAAAGTGCAGCCTTAGAGATAATTAAATGGAACCCCTTTCCAACTATTACTGGAAGGCTATGCCCTGCTAAATGTGAAGTAGGATGTAATAGAAACAAATATGATGATAAAATTTCAATTAAAGAACTTGAAAGATTCTTAGGTGATTTATACCTGGATAAAAAATCCATTGACATTAAAGAAAAAAAGCACGAAAGAGTTGCCATCCTCGGCGGTTCCATATCGGGAATGGCAGCTTCTTACATACTGCTGAAAGAGGGTTTTGAGGTTCATCTATTCCTTAAAGGTAACGAGACCTTCGAGGACATAAGGGGAAAGGTCCCTGAAGAAATCTTAGGTAAAGAGCTGAAGATTTTGCAAAATGCAGGACTTCGCTTGAATGTGAATACTTCTGCCAAAATTTCAGAACTTCAAAAGGAATTTAAATATATCTTCGTGTCAAGTTCTTCATACCCGCAAATGGTTTCTATTGAAGATCCAAAAACAGGTAAAACAAACTTTGAAGGGGCCTTCTCTTCTAAAGAAGATCAAGATATTTCAAGAACAATTAAGAACGCCATTGGAGTGGCAATATACATCGCTTCTAAAGCGTCGGGTAAAGAATATAAAGATGAGGAAAAGCTTCCAAGAGTTGTTTCCTATAAAGAAATCATAGAAGACTACTTTAACCATGAAAATGCAGTTAAAGAAATAAATGAGCTTGAAGATGCAATTAAAGAAGCGTCAAGATGTTTCTCATGTGGTACGTGCAATTCATGTGGGAATTGTTATGTATTCTGTCCCGATTCTGCTGTGAAATGGGTAAACAATCTCCCTGAATTTGACTATGACTATTGTAAGGGCTGTGGTATATGTGTAACAGAATGCCCGAGGGGCATCCTTGAATTGATTCCCGAAAAATAGGGAGGGCTTTTATGTCTGTAAAGAAAGTTTTAACTGGAAATCACGCAGTTTCTTATGGTGCAATGGTTTCAAGGGTACAGGTAATTTCGGCGTACCCAATTACACCGCAAACCCAGGTAGTTGAATTACTCTCCGAGATGGTAGCCGATGGTTTGTTAAAAGCGATCTTTGTAAATGTGGAATCAGAACATTCGGCTATGTCAGCATGCGTTTCTGCATCGGCAGCGGGTGCGCGGGCATTTACTGCTACATCAGCTCAGGGTCTTGCACTGATGCATGAAATGTTACATTGGGCTGCAGGTGATAGGTTGCCAATCGTACTTGCGGATATTAATAGGGCAATGGCACCGCCATGGACTATATGGACGGACCAGAACGATTCTTTATCTCAGAGAGATACTGGGTGGATGCAAGTATATGTTGAATCAAACCAGGAGGCGTTCGACAGCATAATCCTTGCATACAAAGTTGCCGAACAGATTTATCTTCCCTGCATGGTGGTTCTTGACGCATTTGTACTTTCTCATACTTCAGAGCCCATTGAAATATATGATCAAGAAAAAATCGATGAATTTTTGCCTCCATATAAACCGATGGTTACCATTGAACCCGGTAAACCCATTGGTTACGGTGCGCTTGCGGGACCTGATACTTACATGGAATTCAGATACAAAATGCAAAAGGCTATGGAGAAAGCTGTAAGCGTCTTTGAGAAAGAGGGGAAACTATTTGGCGAGATGTTCGGTAGGACTTATGATCTCGTTGAACCTTACATGTTGGACGATGCAGAGTATGTGATCGTAACTGTAGGAGCAGTTACTTCTACTGCACGCGTTGCAATTCAGGAGCTGAGAAAGAAAGGGGAAAAAGTTGGACTCTTAAAACTTCGAGTTGTAAGGCCTTTCCCCTTTGAAAAACTTAGAAATATACTAAAAGGGAAGAAGAAGGTAGCAATAATTGATAGAAACATATCCTTCGGACACCACGGGATATTCTATGAGGAAATAAAATCCGCACTTTATCCATTACAAGATAGACCCATTGTTTATGGCTACATTGCTGGCCTTGGAGGAAGAGATGTTACAGTTGGTGATATAATTGGCATATACGAGGATATGAAAAAGCGTGAAACCCTTGATGAAGCTATATGGAGGGGGGTTAAGCTATGATTATGAAAAATTGGCAAATACCTGAAGATGAGCTACTTTACAGTGGGCACGCAGCTTGTCAAGGCTGTGGTGGCGCCCTTGCAATGAGATTAGCACTAAAGGCGCTCGGTGAAAACTCTGTAGTAACTATTCCAGCGTGTTGCTGGACTATAATTTCTGGTGACGTTCTTTATAATGCCCTAAAAATTCCTGTGTTTCACACCGCTTTCGAAACTGCCGCTATTTCCGCAGCAGGCCTGAAGGCAGGCCTGACAATGAGAGGACTTAAAGATACAACTGTCTTTGCCTGGGCTGGTGATGGTGGTACTTTTGACATAGGGATTCAGTCCATTTCAGGTGCCGCTGAAAGAAATGAGGATATTATTTACTTCGTTTATGACAATGAGGCTTATATGAACACTGGTATTCAAAGGTCCAGTGCAACGCCATGGGGTGCATGGACAACGACAACTCCTGTTAAACATCCGGAAGATAAACCAAAAAAGAATATCGATGAAATCATTGCGGCTCACGGGGTGCCATATCAGGCTACAGTAAACATTGCTTTCCCGGAAGATTTTATCAGAAAAGTTCAGAAGGCAAAAGGAATAAAGGGGTTTAGATTCTTTCACATATTTGCACCCTGCCCTCCAGGATGGAAAATTCCATCAGACATTAGCATACGAGCTGCCAGGCTTGCTACCCAGACTAATGTTTTCCCACTCTATGAAATTGAGCATGGCAAAAATTACCGTGTGAGTTATATGCCTCCTAAAAAGGTTCCTGTCTCCGAATATTTAAAAATTCAAGGTAGATTTAGGCATCTTAAGGAAGAAGATGTGGAGTTTATCCAAAAGATGGTAAATGAGAATTTCGATAGTCTATTAAAGAAGCATGAACTAACCCATGGAACCCTTCAGAATATCCCTAGTCCAGAGTTCTATCGATAGGAGTTAGTATGAAGTTCAAAATTGCATGGGACTTTGTAAAAGAAGATGATGTATTCAATTATGCAGAGATTTATAGGGAATTTCTTTCGAAGGCTAAAACCGAAAGAGAGACTGTTGAATATTTCACAAAACTTGTAGCACCTCGACAAGATGTAAGGACATATAATTTTAGAAACAAGAGCCTCGTACTGTATAAAAAAGGTAAATCCGATATACTTGATGGCTTTAGGATTCTTGCTGCTCATATTGATGCTCCAAGAATTGATATAAAGCAAAATCCTCTGTATGAAGATACAGGCATCGTGCTCCTTGAGACTCATTACTATGGTGGGATTAAAACATACCAATGGGTTACAAAACCTATGGCTATTAAAGGTGTAGTCGTCAAGAAAGATCGGAGCTCTTTGAGAATTAACATAGGAGATGAACCAGGCGACCCTGTTTTTACATTTACAGATATACTACCCCATCTTTCAAAGAACGTGCAGGCTGGCAAAAAAATCTCTGAGGCGGTTCATGGAGAAAAGCTTGACCTTCTATTTGGTAGTATACCTGTAAAAGGAGAGGACGATAAAATCAAAGAAAAGGTAATGGAAAACATCATCTCGATCCTGCGGCAGAAATATAACATTGAGGAAGAAGACCTGATTTCCGCTGAGTTAGAGGTAGTGCCTCAAGGCCCTGCTTTTGACGTAGGCATTGACAGATCTATGATCGGTGGCTATGGCCAAGATGATCGTGTGTGTGCATACGCTGCAGTAAAAGCCCTGTTAGATGCCGAAAATTTAGCCAGGCCCACCCTTGTAATCTTATTTGACAAAGAAGAAATAGGTTCTGATGGCAACACAGGTGCAGAATCTATGATTCTTGAATTCGCAGTGAGCGATGTCCTCAAAGAGCACGGTGTAAGTGACTATGCAAGTGTGAGGAAGGTACTTTATAAAAGCGAAGCCATATCCGGTGATGTTACTGCTGGTGTAGACCCAAATTGGAAGGAAGTTCATGAACTTAAGAATGCGGCAAAACTCGGTTACGGCATTGCCATCTCAAAATATACAGGTTCTGGTGGAAAGTATGCTACAAATGATGCACATGCAGAGTTTGTAGCAAAAATAGTCTCAATTTTCGAAAAGGAAGGGGTTGTGTGGCAAGTTGCAGAACTGGGCAAAGTAGATGAAGGAGGAGGCGGAACGGTAGCAAAATATTTATCAAAGTTTGGAATAGACACAATAGATGCTGGGACTCCGCTTCTCTCTATGCATTCGCCGTTTGAAATTGCATCTAAAGTAGATATTTATATGACTTACAAAGCTTATAAGGCATTTGTTCAAACTGAATGAAGGAGGTTAGATGAAAAGAGCTTTGGGTTTAATTCTTACTGCAATAGTGGCAATAGTAATGTATAACTTACCCATAATGACATCCATGACAGAGCCTCAGAAGATTACTGCCATAATTTTCCTAATAGCTGCTATACTGTGGATCTTTGAGATCATTCCCCTTTATACGACGTCCTTTGTCATTCTTATACTTGAAGTACTCTGGCTACTTCCCAAAATTGAAGGCGTAAAAGCTACAACATTCTTGGCGCCTTTTTTCAGCACTACTATTCTTCTGTTCCTTGGAGGGTTTGTACTCGCAAAAGGACTGGAGTCATACAAAATTGACGAATTAGTTGCTGAAAGCATATTAAATAGAACAGGGGGAAAACCCTCACTTACTATACTTGCATTCCTCGGCGTTTCTGGATTTCTTTCCATGTGGATGTCAAATACTGCAGTTGCCGCTCTAATGCTCGCAGTTACATTACCCGTGGTAAGAAAGCTTGAAGACAAGAACTACGCGCGGGCTCTTCTTATCTCTATCGCCTTTGGAGCAAATATTGGAGGTATGGCAACACCAGTCGGAACCCCTCCAAATGCGATTGCACTTGATTACTTGAAAAAGGCGGGCACCAATATAAATTTTGCAAAATGGGTGGGCTTTGGGCTTCCTTTTGTAATTATCTTAATTCTCGTAACTTGGCTCTTACTTCTTGTATTGTTCCCACATAAAGTTGAAAAGATCGATATGCGCATTTCAGCAGATACAAGCCGAAGGAAGGACCCGAGAGTAAAGGTAGTTGTTGCGGTTTCCATTATCACAGCATTGCTGTGGCTTACCGAATCAGTACACAAAATAGACTCAGCATACGTAGCACTATTGCCAGTACTTGTATACTTTTCATTTAACATTTTGGAACGTAAAGACTTTAATAGCCTTAACTGGGATGTTTTAATTCTTATGGGCGGTGGCCTTTCCCTTGGAGAAGCATTCAAAGCAAGTGGGCTGGGAGAATATATAGTAAGTTCACTCGGAATTACGAGTCTGCCATTCTCCGCACAGCTGGCTCTCCTTGCTGGTATAACCGCAATTATCACGAATTTTATGTCAAATACAAGCACTGCCGCTCTCGTAATTCCGTTAGCTATTGGCTTAAATCTTGATCCTGTTCATCAGGCGATCTTAGTTGTTGCCGTTGGTCTTTCAGCTTCAGCATCTATGTTACTTCCCATCAGTACACCTCCTAATGCCATTGTATACAGTTCCGGAGAACTTAGGGTCATTGACATGCTAAAGACAGGTTTTGCAATAGTGGTAATTCAGCTCCTACTCCTCACCACCTTTGAGAGATTTATGATTAGCCTGATTATAAGATAAGGTGAAAACTTAGAAAAGAGCCTATTTTTAAAGAGTAGCTTTGAAATCCATGGTAATTCCATTAACATTGGATTTGTATGAAGGTAAAAGTTAGAGAGGCTGTGTTTTTTGTTGAAAACCAAAAAGTATTCGGGATGAGAATACTTGACCTTACTAAGGGAGATAAGAACTGTCTTGTGGCACTTGTAGATGGAACACCCAGAGACTTATCATATATTCTGACGGGTAGTGAAAATAATATTGAAGTTTTGGGCTTCAATAGTGAAATTGGAAGGGAAACATACTGGCATACTTCATCTCATATATTGGCACAGGCTGTAAAAGAGCTCTTTCCAGAAGTAAAGGTTACGATAGGACCTGCTATTGAAGATGGCTTTTACTACGATTTCGATACGGGCGGATACAATTTTACCGAGGATGACATTAAAAGAATTGAAAATAGGATGCACGAGATTATAAAGATGGACATACCGATTGAGAGAATTGAGGTGAAAAAAACTGAAGCTGTGGAGTTTTTTAGGGACATTGGTGAACTATACAAGGTTGAAATACTCGAGGAAATTAATGATGAATATGTTTCTTTGTACAGGCAGGGAAACTTTGTAGACCTGTGTCGTGGACCGCACTTACCTTCAACTGGATATGTAAATGCTGTAAAACTTCTCAGCGTATCAGGAAGTTACTGGAGAGGTGATGAGAAGAACGCAAGGTTACAGAGAATTTACGGGATTTCATTCCCTACAAATGAAGAATTAGAAAGATACATTGAAAAACTTGAAGAAGCGAAAAAGCGAGACCACAGGGTTCTCGGAAGGGAACTCGACCTTTACTCAATTCATGACGAAATTGGCCCAGGGCTTATCCTCTGGCATCCTAAGGGCGCATCTATAAGACACATTATAGAGAATTTCTGGATTATGGAGCATCTTAAAAGGGATTATGAACTTGTTTACACTCCCCATATTGGAAGGTCGAAATTGTGGGAGACTTCCGGACATTTAGATTTTTATAAAGAAAATATGTACCCTCCAATCGAGTTTGACAACCAGGAATATTACATAAAACCTATGAATTGTCCGTTTCACATTATGATTTATAAATCGAAGATTAGAAGTTATAGAGACCTACCCATTAGGTACTGCGAATTGGGAACTGTATACAGATATGAAAGATCGGGTGTTCTACACGGCCTCCTAAGGGTAAGGGGGTTCACCCAGGATGATGCTCACATTTTTGCACGCCCGGACCAGATAATTGACGAGATAAGAAGTGTCGTGGAGTTTGCATTTTTCATCCTTAATAGTTTCGGATTTTCAGATTATCAGGTGTTTGTTGCAACCCAACCGGCGGAATCTGTAGGCAAAAAAGAGATGTGGGACGAAGCCACAAATGCTCTTAAAAGAGCATTGGACGATATGAATATTGATTACAATGTAGACGAAGGAGGCGGCGCTTTTTATGGCCCTAAAATTGATATTAAGATAAAGGATGCCCTTGGACGATCTTGGCAATGTACGACCATCCAGTTCGATTTCAATCTTGCAGAAAGGTTCGACATCACGTATCGAGATAAAGATAGCGTAGACAGAAGGCCATACTTAGTTCACAGAGCTCTTTTAGGCTCCATTGAGAGATTTTTTGCCACATTGATTGAATATTATGGTGGTAATTTTCCTCTTTGGCTTGCCCCGATTCAGGTTGCAATACTCCCAATATCAGAAGATAATATAGCATATGCCGAAGATATTTGCACTACCCTTAAAAATCTTGGATTCAGAGCTAAAGTTGATAAGAGCAACGAGAAGCTGAATGCAAAGATCCGAGATGCAGAGAACGAAAAAATTCCATATATGACTATTATTGGAAAGAAAGAAGTAGAACAAAAAGTAGTTGCTGTGAGAAGGCACGGGTCTGGTGACCTTGGCCAGATGTCTCTGGATAGATTTATTGACATATTAAATAGGGAGCTAAAAGGAGGTAAAGACCATTAAAGATTCTCAACCATTACTTGGCCCAAATTTCAAAAAAAGAAACAAGGAAGAACCCTACAGGGTTAATGAAAGAATAAGAGCATACGAGGTAAGAGTTATTGGACCCGATGGAAAACACCTTGGAATTGTGAAAACGAAAGAGGCCATAAAAATAGCACATGAAATCGGGCTCGACCTTGTAGAAGTTGACCCTAACGCTAACCCGCCTGTTTGTAAAATTCTAGACTACGGTAAACTCAAATATGAGGAGCAGAAAAAACAGAAAGAAGCCAAAAAGAAGCAACTGGGTGAAGTCAGGGAAATTACTATGGGTCCTAGAATTTTAGACCATGACCTTGAGGTAAAGTTAAAGAAAGCTAGAGAATTCTTAGAGTCGGGAAATAAAGTGCGAATAAAAATTATGTTTAGGGGAAGGGAGATGGCTCACCTTGAGTGGGGAGATGAACTTTTTAAAAAGATAACAGCGCGCCTGGAAGATTCTGCACAGGTAGAAGTCCCTCCCAAAATGGAAGGGAGAAATCTAACCTTTCTTTTAAAATCAAACAAGTAAATAGAATTTAAGGAGGAGCCAATGCCAAAAGTCAAAAGTAAACGTTCAGCACAAAAAAGGTTTAAAATAACAGGCACTGGGAAGGTAAAAAGAAACAAGGCTTTTAAAAGCCACCTCCTCATTGGGAAAAGCCCAAAGACAAGGAGAAAGTTAAGGAAACCAGCTCTTGTAGATAAAACGGAGCTTAAGAAGATAAAACGATTGATGCCTAGCAGCTTCTGACCCAGATGCACCTCTCAGAAATAAAAGAATATCTAAAAAATAAGGAAGTAACTGTCATTTGCGGTGGGTGGTCAGGGGAACGAGAGGTGTCCCTTCGTTCTGGTAAGAGAGTCTATGAAAGTCTTTTAAAGCAGGGCTTTAAAGCAAAAATTTTTGACCTAACGAGGGAAAATCTTACAGAAATCAAGCCAGGATTCACCGATGTTGCATTTATTATTCTTCATGGAAAACCTGGGGAAGACGGTACTATTCAAGGAATGCTTGAATTAATGGGGATTCCATATACTGGGTCGGGTGTTATGGCCTCTTCGATAGGCATAGATAAGATTATGACAAAGCACATTATGGATAGCCTTGGAATTAAAACACCTCCTCATTACTTTATTCCGCACAGAAAAGACTTAGAAATTGAATCTCAAAAAGCCCTTGAAGAAATTGGTCTACCTGCTGTTCTGAAGCCACGATCTGAAGGCTCCAGTCTGGGTATCAAGATCGTCCATTCTAAAGATGAGTATTTCAAAGGACTCAAAGAACTCAAAGAGATTTTTGGCGATCTGTATGTAGAAGAATATATCCGAGGCAAAACTGTCACCTGTGGCATACTTGGAACCAACGAGGAAAGTTTTGCCCTCCCCATCTTGGAGCTTGAAGTAGTTGACCGTGAATTTTATGACTTTACGGCAAAATATACAAAGGGATTGACAAAATTTATCATACCTGCCAGAATATCGAATGAAGCCACTTTAGCATTTCAGAGCTCCTCTTTGACCCTTCATAAGGCCTTAGGATGCAAGGGGTTTTCGAGAGTTGATGGTGCAATTGATGAGAGTGGTAACTATTATATTTTCGAAATCAATACCCTACCTGGAATGACCGAGCTTTCAGACTTACCGATGGAAGCTGAACGGATGGGCATATCTTACGATGAAGTCGTCCTATATATACTTAAATCGGCTTTTGAGTAGTAAAAAAGTAAAAATTGTACCACTCTGTGGGATATTTCTTTATGCTCTCTTCGAAAAGCCTTAATATCTCGCCTTCAAGATTTTCTCTTGGTAACTGTGCAAAGTCAAAACGAACTTTTTCCATCTTTTCATCCCAATGACATTGCAGAAAGAGGGAGTCCCCCTCAATCAGGTTCGGAAGCTTGAAGATACCCTCTGCGAAAATAACATCTTGCCCCATAAACTTTGATTTGTAGTATTTACCAGAGGTAACCCTGTCAATAAGTAAAACAATAGCGTACTTTTCTTCTTTCTTCAATTGTCGGATAGCCTTTAACGTGCCCTTCCCAACAGTAATAATCTTAATACCCTCCCTGAATCTTTGCCATAATCTCATATAAAATTTGGGTAGGTCTTCCATTAAAGCGTAAATATTGAAACCATAGGCATTCACATATTTGCAACCAATATCCCAGGGCCCCAAATGAATAGAAAAAACGAGTGATTTTCGGTTTTTTATTATTTCTAGATCTTCAAACGACATCATTTTTTCCCATTTTTCTCTATTGATTTTCATAAGCTTAACGTAAGAAAGGAACATCTTCCGAAACGTATCCCTTGTAAGCCTCTTTCGCTCATACAGCGGCTTTTCTGGAAAAATGATGTTCATATTTTTCATTACAGCCTTAGTTCTCCAATCAAATGGCCTAAAAGCATCTGCAAATATTACAGCTAAAAACTCTGCAATTTTCTGCGGCACAAAGATGCTTATGAATTGAGCAAACATAGTGACTAACATAACTCTAAAACTCCTTTATAAACATCTTCTACCCTTCTCGCTATTTCAAGCCAGTGGAATCCCTCTACATACATAAGTCCACTGGCTCTGAGTCTCTGGTACAACTTTTCATCCGCTATCAATTCCACTAGTTTTTCAGATAGATCTTTCGAGTCACGATTTTTAAATAAAAGTCCATTAAAACCATCAGTAATCACATTTCTGTAACCCTCGATATCAGAAGCTAAAACAGGGGTTCCGCAAGCCATTGCTTCGAGTAATATGAGACCAAAACTTTCACCACCCGTCGAAGGAGCTACAAAGACATCCAGCTTTCGATAAAATTCTGGAAGTTTTTCCCTTGGGATTCTTCCCATAAAAATCGCTGGTATATCTTTTTCTTTACAAAATTTTTTGTAATAATCCGTTAGGGGTCCAGAGCTACCTATAATCAATGAAGCATTTTTCTTCAATACCTCATTTTCTGAAAACGCCTGTAATAACACGTCTAAGCCCTTCCTGGGCTCATGCCTACTGAGAAAACCTATATTTACCCTGCCTTCAACGTGTCTACCTGAAGGCGCAGGGTAAAAAACTTCAAGATCAACACCATTAGGTATAATGATCCACTTTCCTCTATATGGAGGAATGACTGCATCCTTTGCTGTCTTTGATACAAAAATAAACGTTTTTAGCTTAAGCGCGTCTTTGTTATATATTATTTTTGCAAGCTTATTCCAGTTCGTGCCAATAAAAGCCGTGTGAAACGTCGCAACACATGGATATGGAGCATAATGGAGTGCAAGCCCTGGCAGGTTTGGAGCTAATGGGCCGTGAAGGTGCACAATATCAAAACTATTTTTACGGTAAAAATCTTTAAGGAAACTGCATATTTTAAGGTCAAGAGTAAGAGTGAGCTGAGTGTTGTTAAAGATTTTAAGAGGCGGTGTTAAAAAAACTTCACCTCTTCTTATTACATTTGAGTCAATCTCTTCCTGCATTCCTGGATAACCTGTAGTTAGGACATACACCGAGTGGCCTAACCTCTGTAAATATTTCTTTAAGTTATAGATATGCTCCCCCACTCCGCCTGGGAAGGGAAGGTACGCATCGCTGACCTGTAAAATTTTCATTTTCTTACAGTAACCGAAATAAAATACAAAATAGTCGCCACAACCACGACGGAAGCACCTACTGGAATGTCTAAAAATAAAGAGATTATGAAGCCAGTAAGGGCACTAAATATTCCCACAAAAACAGATCCAAGGACCATTTGATTAAAGTGCTTTGAAAAACGCTGCGAAACTGAGGGTGGTATGACCATAAGGCCAAAAACTACGAGTGCCCCAACAGCTTTCATACTAAGGACCACTGAAAGAGCTGTAAAGAGAAAGAACAATAAACGAAACACTGAAACATTAATTCCTGCTGCAAGGGCAAGTTCACTGGAGAAAACCATATGAAACAACTCTCTCCTATATATGACAACAAAAATTGAGTATGCAACCAGCGCTCCAAATAGGAGCATGACGTCAGCTCCAGTGGAAGCCAAAGGACTCCCAAAAAGATACGATATAGCGTCCGCAGTGTAGCTTTTCGATAAACCGAAAAATATAATCCCAAGAGCCATAAAGAAAGAAAACAGAATACTTAAAGTTTGTTCGTATTTCCCGTGGGTTCTTTCACTTACCATCCACAAAAAATAGGCACTGACAACCGTTACAGCGAGTGCGGATATTAAAGGATTGGTCTTAAAAGCGTACCCAATCGCAACACCTGCAAATGCAATATGCGCCAAGCCTGCCGAAAGGAAAGATGTTTCAGTCAATATTGTAAATGTTCCAGCAAGGGGCAAAAAAGCACCAGCCAATAATACTGCAATAAACGCCCTCTGAATTACCGGTAAACCGAAAAGCTCAGCCATAGTGAGCGTCCCTGATGTTAATGTACCGCTTCCCCTCTTTTTCTAATACATCCACTTTCGTTCTGTAGATTTCAGATAGAATTTCTTCTCTTAAGATCTCATCAATCCGCCCTGCATAGTGTTTACCATAACCCATTATTATAACTTTTGTAGCAATAGATAGATAAGGATTTATATCATGAGTTATCGCAATAACAGGTATATTAAAATCTCTGAAAGCCGTTTCAATAGCAAGGTTTACCTGTACCTCACTCACAAGATCAACACCTGCAGTGGGTTCATCGAGAAGTAATATCTTTGGTGGTCCCATTAGAGCCCTAGCAAGTAGGCCTCTCTTTTGCTGGCCACTCGATAACTTTGAGAATGGCACATCTTTAAATTCGATGAGTCCTACAGTTTTTAGATTTCTGTAAGCCTGCTCAATATAGATCTGATGTACTTTCTCCGTTGGCTTTAAAAGTGGGTAACAACCCGTAAGAACTATATCAAATAGAGTTGCTGGAAAGTCTGGATCTAAATTGTATACCTGGGGTACATAGCCTATCATTTTCTTATGAGGACATACCCCATGTAACGTACATCCAAGAACGTAAGTAGAACCAGAAATAGGGCTTATAATTCCGAGAATAGTTTTGGCGAGCGTAGTCTTACCAACTCCGTTGGGTCCAAAAATGACCATAAAGTCATGTTTTTCAAGGGTAAAACTTAGATTTTCAAATACAATTTTTCTATCGTAGCCAGCACTTACTTTATCGAATACTATTTCCGACACTTCATAGCCCCCCTTATTAAGAGCGCTTGCTCTTCCAGTGATTCTATAAATGGCCCTTCAAATAGAGGATTCAAATTGACGAAACATACTCCCGATTCTTTCGCAAGATTTTCAGGAATCTTAGAAGGTATATTAATATCAGAAATTACGAGAGAAACCCCCTCATTCTTAATCCTTTGAATCCAGCGAACGTACTCTCCCGCAGAAATCTCTTTCTCGCCGTGATGCACGAGAGATCCTGCCACTTGGATTCCGAACGCCTCCAGAAAGCCATTCCACGAAGGGTGATAAAGAACGGCTTTGGTGCCCTTAAGCTCTGAAAATTCCACCTTAAGACTTTCGACCATTGAGCTTAAATTGTGAGTAAATACTTCTAAATTCGCCTTAAATAGAGAAGAATCTTCAGGAAAGGTCTTCTTCATTTCCTCTTCAATAATCTTTGCGCACTCTGGAATTAGCTTCAAATCAAGCCATATATGGGGGTTTTCAACTTCAATACCTTTATCTTTTAACTTTCCACACAAATTTACACAATTCTTATGTAAAGAACACAGTTTAGACCCCCACCCTTCAAGATGTCCGCCGATCTCAAAATATAGCTCGGCATTCACAACCTTACTAATATCCGAGGGTTTAATTTCATAGGTGTGGGGATTTTGGAATCCGCTCACTATATAAACCACTTCATATTTGTTTCCAGCAATTTCTTTTACAAGTGAGGCAAGCGGTGGAATTGATGATGCTATGTATGTGTTTATCAAAAAAAGTTTTATAAAAATCATCACTTTCTCCCTCACAATATTTTAAACTTTAAGTTACGGATTATGAAGAAAAAGAACATGTAGAGTAAGCACATATTTGAAGTTTCGGTGCTCCTGGATGAAAATTGTTTCACAGGAGGAAATTATGGAAGATAAGAACATTACAATTTTAGACCTTGCTGTAGAGAATGAAAAAGGGGCAATTTTTAGCTATCTTGACATTGCCCGCAAAACGAAAGATACTGCAGGTAAAAACATGTTCATCACACTCGCTTCAGAGGAAGTTAGACACCTTCTTACGCTAAATGAGTTGAGACAAAAGTATGGAGAAAAGATCTATGTAAGGACATTAGAAATTCCTGAGTCAGATGTTGAAAAACTTTTACCTGACATAAAAGGAAGGGAAAAGAAAAAGCATGGTAAAACTGAATTAAATGAACTTGATGCCCTCGACATTGCGCTTGAACAAGAGAAAAAATCTATGGAACTTTACGAACATTATTCAACGACGTTAGAAGACGAAGGTCTTGCAACTTTACTCAAAAGGCTGTACGCAATGGAAAAGGCTCATTATGAGCTTGTTATGGCGCAGATCGATTATATAAAAGGAACGGGATTCTGGTTTGACATACCCGAATTCAGTATGGAATAAGCATGGGACTCTTAGGGGCTCATATTTCCATTGCTGGCGGAATTGAATTAGCACCTGAAAGAGGTTATAAACTAAAGTGCCAGTCCATACAGATATTTTCCAAAAACCAAAGGCAATGGATATCAAAAGAATTAGAACCCGAGAAAGTTGAGAGTTTCAGGCAGAATATAATTAAATTCAATATAAAAAAGCCTGTAATTCATGATTCTTACCTCATAAATCTCGGATCACAGAAAAGCGAAATCCTCGAGAAGTCAAGAGATGCGTTTATTGATGAGGCACTTCGCGCTAAAGCTCTTGGAGTCCCCTACCTTGTATTTCATCCTGGGGCAAACCCTAACCGAGAAGAAGGTATAAGTGTTATTGCGGAGAGCTTGAACTTAACCATTGACGAAGTTGGAGAGGTAACCTTTTTAATCGAAATTACTGCTGGACAGGGAAATACAATTGGAAGGAGATTTGAAGAAATTCGCAGCATTATAGACCTTGTTGAAAAAAAGGAACGTATTGGAGTATGTTTTGATACTGCCCACGCGTTTGAATCTGGCTATGACATTAGAGATGAAGAAAGTTACTTTCGAAGTTTTGATGAATTTAATAGGACTATAGGAATTGAGAAACTCATGTGCTTTCACCTAAATGACTCAAAAACGGCGCTCGGTTCAAATGTTGATAGACACGAGCATATTGGCAAGGGCCATATTGGACTAAAAGCTTTCGAATTTATTTTAAATGACCAACGATTTGAAGAACACCCTATGCTTCTCGAAACGCCTGGCGCTGAAGAATTTTACGAAGAGAACTTAACGGTTTTAAGGAGCCTTATAAAAAGGAAATAATTTAGGCAATTTTCTCAACGTTTCAAGTTCCTCTCTTTGTCCAAGCTTTGCGTTTCTTATAGCTATCTCAAGTAATTCAATAGATTTATCATAGATATCTCTTCTCACAAAATAAGGGTAACCATCCTTGCCACCATGAGCGAAGCTATACAGTGTGGGATCCTCATAACTGGGCCTGGCTCCAAAAAGTACATCAGATATAAGGGCGAGGGCCCTCATACTCATAGGACCTAATCCACGCATGGCAGTGAGCGCCTCAAAGTCTTGAGGAGGGGTTTCATATGTTTTGAGTAATGTCTTCTTAAGATTATCAGGTTTCATATCCTTCAAACTTATATAATGCCTTGAAGGCATCCTATAAGAGAGCGCTTTACTGTAAAGGCTAACAATTTGATCTGGAGGTTTCTTTACTAAGTCAAGGATTACTTCCTTGGAACTTAACGAATCCCTAGACGTAATATTAAGTACCGATTCCTCCCTTCGATCTGAGATAATGCCTGCATGTGGTTCTTCTACAAAACTTTTCACATTTTCTGAAAGCCAATGGTAACGCCTCGCAGTTCCGAGTTTTTCATTCATTCCCTGCTGGACTACACACCAAAGTCCTTCCTTGGTATAGATGATAACGTGGTGATATAGATTGTACCCGTCTTGGAGCAAAACCGTGTCTACTTTCGCAGACATTTTACTTGCATAAACAACTTTTTCTGCATCAACTCCATGCTTCTCTGCAGTCTTTCCTACCTCATCAGGCACAAGTAAAGAATGCTTACCTTTCCCTCCAGCAACAAATATGCCTAATTCATCCTCATATTGCCTTAGACCTTCTTTAATTGCATAGGTAACCGTCGTAGTCAATCCCGATGAATGCCAGTCAAAACCGAGCAAACAGCCCAGAGATTGAAACCACAATGGGTCTGACAGCCTTCGCAGGACTTCACTCCTCCCAAATTCAACGGTCATAAGATAAATAATGCTTCGTGAAAGCTTGATCATCCGCTCCATAAGCCATTTAGGAGCCTTTCCACTGTGTAAAGGAAGAACTATATCACCCGTTTTCACGGTGAAAATATACGCTGATTACATTGAATTTTCAAGGATTTTGCTTTAAAATTATAAAATGTTAGTTGATATTTCGCTTACATTTTTCAGGAATTTTCATGAGAAGAATTTTAAGTTTGAAGATGGCTTAAACTTTATCATAGGGCCGAATGGAAGCGGCAAGACTAACATACTTGAGGCTATTGGGTACCTTTCTCAGGCTAAGTCTTTCAGAAAGGTTGCAGACAAAGATGTAATTTCCTTGGGAGAAAAATTCTTTAGAATCGAGGGCAATATCTTTAGAGATGAATTGAGGCATGAAATCGAGGTAATTTACGAGCAGGAATTAGGATTGAAAAAGATTTATCTTAACAAAAAGCAAATGGAAAGGAGCAGCCGCCTCTTTTCTTTTCTCCCAAGCCTAATCTCAACTGATAGGGATCAAGAAATCATAGATGGGCCCCCATCAGAAAGAAGAAATATGATAAACAGATTGATCTCCATTGCAAGCCCTTCATATATGAACCTCTTGATAGACTATAAAAAAGTTATCGAAAATAAAAACTTCCTTTTACGCGAGAAAAAAGTTGCCGAACTCGGCCCGTGGAATGGGAAACAGGAAGAATTGACTAAGCAAATCGTAAGAGAGAGGGCAAGCTTCATTGAGAAAATTAATATTCCCTACAAAAATATTTCTAAAGAATTTTTAAATGGAAAAACATCTGTGGTTACATATATTCCCTCAATGGATGGAGACATGCACCTCTACCGTTTTATAGACGAAGAAATGGAAATAGGGTATTCTATTTATGGACCCCATCGAGATTATTTCGAGTTTATGATCGATGACAGGCCTGCAAAAATCTTTGGTTCTGAAGGTGAAAAGAGATTGAGTATACTCGCATTCTTTTTTACTTTTTTAACGGTTTATAAACCAGACTCAATAGTAGTCCTTGATGAACCATTCGGCGTAATTGACAAACGAGGAATGAACGTCGTTTTATCTTACTTAATAAAGAATCAAACATTTATCAGTGCACCCTTTTTAGATAACGACTTTAGAACATCTTACAACGTAATTACGCTATGAAAAATTTAGAAGAACCGATTAAAAAGATTATAGAGAACCTGGGGGTTGGGAAAGCTGCTACGCTTTATGAGAAAGCTTCTATCCTCAGGGATTATCTATGCAGCAAATACGGTGCAGAACATATTGGGAAAATAAAAGTAAAAGGAGATAATTTGGTCGTTGAAATCAAGAGCGCAACTTTAAGGAACGAGCTTTTTATAAAGAAGGTCGAACTACTGGAAATCTTAACAAAAGATGGGGTAGTTGACCTTCCAAAGGATCTGGAGTTTGTGGGGAGGTTATAATGGACGAGAAGAAATTCTCAGAAGAACAAAATAACTACACTGCAAGAGAAATAAAAGTTCTCAAAGGACTTGAAGGAGTCAGAATGCGCCCTGCAATGTACATCGGGGATACCTCAAAGCAGGGTTTTCACCACCTGGTTTACGAAATTGTTGACAACGCTATAGACGAGGCTCTTGCGGGCTTTTGTACCGAAATAAGCGTTACAATTAGAGACGATGTAACAATTACGATCAAAGATAATGGAAGAGGTGTTCCAGTTGACAAACACCCAGAGGAAGGTGTACCAGCGGTTGAAATAGTCTTCTCACATCTTCATGCAGGTGGAAAATTTGGATCCAAAGCTTATGCCATTTCAGGAGGTTTGCACGGTGTTGGTGCATCTGTAGTTAATGCACTCTCAGAGTATTTTGAAGCAAAGATATTCAGGGATGGTAAGATATATAGAATAGTATTTTCGCGTGGCAAGAAAATTATGGATCTTCAAGAAATAGGTGAGACTGAGGAACATGGGACTGAAGTAACGTTCAAGGCGGATAGCGAAATATTTAAGAATGTATCCTTTGATTATGAACTTCTCAGTGAAAGATTAAAAGAGCTTGCGTATCTCGTCAAGGGCACCAAAATTAAAATAAAGGACGAAAGAACGGGGGCATCCGCTGAATACCTTTTTGAAGGTGGGTTAAGAGAATTTTTGAAAGAACTCGATGAGGGTCAATATGTTATAAATGAAAAACCCTTTTACCAATTTCGAAAGTTTGAAACAGAAAATGTTGAAATAGAGGTGGCATTAGAGTATAACAAGGGATATGAAGAAACTCTCATCTCTTTCGCTAATACAATCAACACAACAGAACACGGTACGCACGTGACAGGGCTTCGTGCCGGACTCACCCGCGCAATCAATGATTTCGCAAGAAGAAACAACTTTATTAAAGAGAATCAATCGTTTGCGGGAGAGGATCTACGCGAAGGTCTAACGGCAATAATACATGTCAAGTTACCTGATCCACAGTTTGAAGGTCAGACAAAAACTAAACTTGGAAATACATATATCGGGGGGCTCGTTACGTCCATCGTTTACGAAGAATTTACTAGATATCTCGAAGAGAATCCAGTTGATGCAAGAATCATCATAGAAAAGTGCCTTCAAACCCAAAGAGCGAGAGAAGCGGCGAGAAAGGCAAAGGAGCTTGAAAGGAAAAAGAGTTCCTTTGACAGTAACGGGCTTGCTGGAAAACTTGCCGATTGTACCACAAAAGATAGAAGCAGGGCCGAATTATTCATTGTCGAGGGTGAATCTGCAGGCGGCTCTGCCAAACAGGGAAGGAATAGGGAATTTCAAGCAATATTGCCCTTAAGGGGGAAAACACTGAACATCGAAAAGGCAAGTATTGAGAAAGTACTGGAAAACGAGCAAATAAGTATATTAATTCATGCGATAGGCTCTGATGTTCATGAGAAATGTGCTCCAGACAAGTCAAGGTATTCTAAGATTATTATTATGACAGATGCTGATGTGGATGGCTCCCACATCAGGACGCTTCTCTTAACTTTCTTTTACAGATACATGCAACCCTTGATCGAAGCAGGTTATATCTTCGTTGCGCAGCCACCCTTGTATAAAGTAAAGGCGAAAAAAGAAGAAAAGTACATCTATACTGAAGAAGAATTGCAGGAATTCCTCAAAGTCCATGAACCAGAAAATGTAACTATTCAGCGGTATAAGGGCTTAGGAGAAATGAATCCTGATCAACTGTGGGAAACTACCATGGATCCAGAAAAAAGACTGCTGAAACGCATCACACTGGAGGATGCTGCTCGGGCAAGTAAATTAATAAACATTCTCATGGGCCCTAAGGTAGAACCACGGAAGAAATACATAATGGAGCATGCTTCATTGGTCACAAATCTCGATATTTAGAACTTTATTATTAGCGAGACGTTAGCATCCTGTAGTTTTTGTGTATCGTTTTTGAAAAATGCGGCTAGTTCTATGTTCTTATTCAACTCAATACTTAAGCCATAAAAAAGAAAAACTTTACCATATTCTTCAAGAAGTGAATTTGAACGTCGTGATTCAGGAATACGCCATGTAGCCACAGTTGATGTAGAGTCTTCCCAAAAGGTACTATCTACGGCAGTGCCAATAGGATTATAGATTTCTTCAGACTTTGATTCCGCGTGAGTAAAATTATAAATGCTACCCGCTCTTAACTTAATTTTATTATATCCAAACGGATTTAATTCGATCCCAAACGGTATTTGTAAAGAATAGATCTTCTCTTCCTCCTTCAAAGAACCTTTTAACCTGTAGAATATATACCTTTCATAGTCTTCAGGACCATTTGACAAAGAGTCTCCATCACTTGAAATGACCTCAGTGGAGTCCAAAAAGCCGTACGTCTTTGGAAAATTTGTGTACTTGAAATACCCATTCACCCCAAAGGCAATTCTTACGTTTTCACTAATGTTGATAAGCTCCGAATATGCTCCTCGAAAATAGTTAGTAACCTTTCCTCTAGAGCTCGTATAATGTTTCTCTTGGTACATAGTACTATCATAAGTGGCAAGAAAAGTATCAGCCGAATCAACTATTGTATTAAAAATACCAGTATATGTGCTCCTGAGATCCCATATAGTATCGGGATCTTGGTGATCTCTAACAAAAAGAAAGTTTATTTCTCTAAAATTCCCGCGTTTCTCACCAAAATAATCTACTCCAATTGAAACCCCGTTCCCTTCCAAGGAATTTTCTTCATCTATCCTGGCTTGATCGTAGAGAAGGTGAACTTCTTGTCGCGTGGTATCATAATCAGTCATAAATGAATAATACTTCCCACTTGACAACCGGTTCTCAAGAATTCTGTATCCAAGAAGTACACTAACAAAGGACGACTCGTTAAGGAAAACTCCACCTCCAAGCCTCACATGACTCATGTTTGAATCTGTCTTCTTTAGGTAATCTCCATTACCTTCGACAAGTCTTATGAAATTGTTGTCAGGGCTGGTTACTTCAATTTCTCTGTAAGCGAAGTAACCCATTGGGTTAGCCAGATCACCCGGATATTCTACATCCGAGTTCGATTGCAATTTGGTGAGTGAACCTGATATGAACCACTCATCGAAGAGAAACTGAACGCCTACATATCCTGAAAGATCAAATAAACTCGAATCTCCGTTCGTTTCAAATTTCTTGAGAAAAGTCTTATCAAATACACCATCTGCGTCCTCGTCTAAAAATTCTACCGTATCCTTTCTAGAATATCCTCTGAACCCCAATATGTTTTCAAGAGGAATTTTCCCGCCCCCTATCTTTAAACTTGCTCCCTCTCTCAATGGATCCGTATTCAGGTTTCCACCAAATACAAACCGATTATCGAAATTAACGAAGGCTTTTAAATTCGTGAAAAGATGAGAATTCCCAAGTAAAAAGAGATACGAAGGGTTAATAATGTACTCTTCAGCATCTTTCATTAGGAAACCAGTAGAAAAATACCTTGGAGAATACACATCCTCAAGCTCACCCCAAGGGTTGAATTGCGTAAATAGTAAAATTATCAAAATCTGGGACATCTGACCTCCTTTTAATAAATTATATAATTGTTCCTCTGGCCTTTCAAAGATTTTTAGTAAACGAGTTTCCGACTTTAAAATTTTGTAATGAGGTTAATCTTTTTGATCTCTTTGCTCCTTAGCTCAGGTGGAGTCAGGGAAGGGTATGTAGATGAAAATGCAAAGGTAAAGCCTCTATTCAATGCATCGTACTATGAATCAGTAAAAACCCTTATAGAACAAAGCAAAAAAGAAATTATTATATGTATGTTTCAATTCTCTTATTACCCTGATTATCCTGCAAGTTACTCGAATGACTTAGTACACATCCTACGCAAAAAAGCGGAAGGAGGCGTACGTATAAAAATACTAATGGAAGGAGGTGAAAACTACCTCGGCTCCAATTTCTCTGAGTCGCTGAGAAGAATTTCCAAACAACTCTCTCATAGGAATATTGAAATAAAATTTGACAATAGAGATAAAACCACGCATGCAAAATTCGTTATTATTGATTCAAAATTCGTTTTAGTAGGCTCCACAAACTGGACACACTACGGACTAAGTGAGAACAACGAGAGCAATGTGCTCATTGAAAGTAAAAAGGTCTCAAAAGAATTTAAAAGTTATTTTAACACCCTTTGGTCTAAAGCAACATATAGAAATCCCACATACTTTGATACAGATAAGACAGTATTCATTGGTGTTGCGAAAACTGTGGAAAAGAAAATATCTCAACGAGGAAGGCCTTACACTATAATCTACCTCGAAGATGGCATGAGAGTTTATATAAAGGGTCACCACAATTTCACCCCCGGTATGAAACTTAAAATCGAGGGAAAAATTACAAAATTTAGGGGTAAGGAGCAAATTGATGCATATAGAATCGAGAAAATATAAAAAAGGAGCATCAAATGATTGAAGAATTAAAAAGGGGACTCGGACATATAAGCGAAGGATATGCCGACATCCGCTATGAAGTCTGGAGGACCACAAGTATAAATATGATAAATGGGAAAATAGAAGTGGCATCAACGCACGTTATTTCAGGGGGTTCTGTTCGGTACTATCATCGGGGAGCTTACGGTTTTTCAACGTTTACCCGGCTCGAAGACATTGAGGGCGCTGTCCGAAGTGCTGAAAACCTCGCAAAACTTCTTAAGCCCAAACAAGAAGTTGTCCTCAAGCCTCAAAGTCCTGTTAAAGATATCGTAGAGCCGAAGGTTTCTATAAACCCTAATAAAATCACATTCGACGAAAAAGTGGAACTTGTTAAAAAGTATCATGACCTCTTAACTGGTAATGATAAATTCGTAGCGGTATCAGTAACATATGGTGAGAGTCTACTTACCAGGTATTTTGTAAACACCGAAGGTACAGAAATTATAGAAGAGAGACCTTACTGCGGTATTTCGGGGAGCATTACAGGAAGAGATGGGAACTTATTACAGCGTGCTTTCAGAAGTTTTGGAGACTTAAGAGGCTATGAAACAGTCCTTAGAAGGGAAGCGGATTTTGAAGAAATAAAAAAGGATGTACTGGATCTTTTACGTGCTGATAAGGTAGAAGGCGGAGTTTACACCGTAATATTAGACCCTCAGATTGCGGGCGTTTTCATTCACGAAGCATTCGGGCATCTATCTGAATCGGATCTCATTTTCCGAAACGAAAAGTTAAAAGAGATTATGACTTTGGGGAAAGATATGGGCACTGATTTACTTTCAGTTGTAGATGATGGTTCTCTTGAAGGTGAAAGGGGATTCATCGCTTACGATGATGACGGTATTAAATCTAGAAAAAATTACCTAATAAAGAATGGGAAACTAGTTGGAAGGTTACATTCCAGATATACCTCTTCATTAATGGGGGAAGAGCCCACGGGAAATTCCAGAGCTGTTAATTTCAATTATATGCCCATCGTGCGAATGACCAATACTTATATTGAAAATGGAACTGAAACCTTTGAAGGGCTTCTGGAAGGAATTCAAAGAGGACTTTACGTATTAGGTGCGCTTGGGGGCCAGACAGAATTAGAAATGTTCACATTTTCTTCTGCAAAAGCTTACAAAATTGAAAATGGAAAGATTGGTTCCCCTGTCAGGGACGTAGTTCTTTCAGGTAATGTATTTGAAACCCTTAAAAATATTGATGCTATCGGAAGCGATCTTCAAATGTATGGAGGACTTGGCGGATGTGGAAAGGGAGCACAAGTACCCTTGCCGGTTTCAGATGGTGCCCCACATATCAGAATAAAGAACGTAATTATTGGAGGTAGATAAGATGGAAAGAATTGTTTCAGAAGCAAAGAAAAAGGAATTAAACTATGAAGTGTTTTTTACTAAGGAGGAAACAAAAAGCCTTAATTTTGAACAAAGTGAACTCAAGGACATCAGTCATAAAATCATCGAAGGCATCGGCGTAAGGCTCATCCATAATGGGAGAATGGGAGCAAGTAGCTCCAACAATGTTAGTAACCTTGAAGTGCTTGATTTCGCATTAAACTCGGCAAGATTTGGCAAAGAAGTTCAATTTACGTTTCCTGAACTTCCACATCATTCGGAATCCTTTGGTGATGCAAAGAGTGAACTCGAGTTTGAAAAATTGTATCCCGTAATAAACGAAATAGTAAGATATCTGGAAAACAAATATCAGGGTAAGGTGGACCTATCACTTACTCAGATGAAATTGTATCAAAAACTTACAAATTATAGATGCGAGAATTACATTGAGCGAAATACTACCTTTTTTGATTTCGGATTGAGCCTTTTTTCTGTTACTTCTTCGGGTTTTCTCATCACATACAGCTGGAGCTGGAAAAAGAGTGGATTAACTTCCGATGATCTCTGGAATATCACCAGAAAAATGGAACAAACCCTTGTGAACTATGACAAAATAGCAAAAATTACGTCGGGTAGATATAAAGTGATCTTTTCTCCCTATGCTCTTTTATCGACCCTCGGTATAACAATTTCGAGTGGCGTAAATGGGTTTAACCTTGCTCGAAGGATGTCGCCGCTTCTCTCAAAGCTCAATGAGAAGATCCTTAATGAGAAAATTAATATTACAGATGATCCTAATCTTGATACCCCAAGCAAAAGAGGATTCGACGACGAAGGATTAAGAACAGCAAAACGTAGTATTATAGAAAATGGGACATTAAAGGATTACATATTAAATCTCGACTCAGCAGCGGAACTTAAGATGAATCCGACCGGTAACGGAATTAGGTATAGCTTCAGTTCCCTGCCTTTACCTGGATTTCACAATTTTGCCGTGCAGGAAGGTGAACGGAGTCTAAAGGATATAATTCGAGGAATGGATAACGCAATTCTCTTCTTAATCCCAATTGGTGAAGGGCAGTCAAACATTATAATGGGAGACTACTCCTTAAATGTTGGGCTTGGCTACTATGTCGAAAATGGAGAGATTGTCGGAAGGGTCAAAGATACGATGATTTCAGGAAATGTATATACCGACTTCCAAGAGGTACTGGAAATATCGAAAGATACCGAACTACTAATGTCGAGAGGCTACAACACATTCTTCAATCTGCCTTTTATAATTGTAGATAATGTTTCTGTCACAACAAAATGAAAATATTTTTGTCTCTATATCTCATTAGCTACTTTCAGGCTGCGGCATACCTTGGCATAACTATACCAGCAAGCACTACTGGGGAGCTCATAAAAAGTGGCGGAAATGGTGGATTGCAATTTTACGTATTGCAATTCGACCCAATCACCTTAGGTATAGATGTGAATTCAGCTTCGTGTATAATTTTGGGAACTGGTAATTCAAGTGTGAAGTATTTAAGTGTTTCGCCTGACATCGCCATTATTCCACACTCATTCGGGAATTCGCTAAGTGTGCACGGTCGGATACTCTTAACCAGAATGTATATAGAAAATACAGCATACAGGGTTGTCAATAACTTGATAGGTTCTGGCGCTGAGATTTCCATTAGAGTCTTGAGTAAACCAATCAAGTTACACATTATGGGTAGATATGACCTATACAATGCGAAGTCAGAGAAGTTGCATTGGTATACACTTGGATTAAAACTGGAAATTTAATATGACTCTTAATTGGATTGAATTATCAAGAGATGCACTCCTACACAATATTACAGCTATTAAAGGAAAGGCAAAAGGGAGAAAGATTCTTGCTGTTGTTAAGTCCAATGCATACGGACATGGCCTTGTAGAGGTCTCTTCAATTCTAAAGGACCATGTACACGGATTTATAGTGGCTGACCTCGAGGAGGGTTTGGAACTCAGGGAAGTATTGAGTAACGTGAAGATAATTCTGTCCCTACCTCCGCTTAATAAAAAAGAGATCATTGAAGCAGCTCACAATAATTTCAGCATTTTTGCCGGGAATCTTCAGTACATTACACAGCTAAGTAAAATTAGCCTACCGAAGCCTATATATGTACATCTTGAAATAAATACCGGCATGAACAGATCCGGTCTATCGCCTCAAGATCTCTCAAAAGCAATAAACATTATTTATCAGAGCCCGCACCTTAAGCTGGAGGGTATATTCTCACATTATGCTACCCTACCCGACGATATGGATTTTGCAAAGAGACAGGCAGAATCCTTTCAGAAGGTTTTAAGTGAAGTAAAGCTTCCAGAAAACATCTTAGTTCATATGGAAAACAGTTTAGGGATTTTAAAACTACCTTTGGAGATCACAAACAGTATTAGGCCCGGAATTGCACTATATGGACTTGTTTCAATAGATTCCGATACTCATTTGGACCCTGTGCTCAGCCTCAGATCGCAAGTTATTGATGTAATAAGCATCCGTAAGGGAGAAGGAGTAAGTTATGATCATCTCTTTAAAGCAAATGATGATATGTGGGTTGCAACGATACCCAGCGGGTACGGGAATGGTTATATGTGGAATCTAAAAGGGAAAGCGGAAGTGCTCCTCCATGGGAAAAGACTGCCCGTCCTGGGCAAAATTTGCATGAACCATATTATGTTTGATGTCACAAAACTCGTTGGAGAAGTTAAGATTGGTGATACGGTGACATTAATTGGAAAGGATGGTAAAGAGGAAATTACAGTTTCAGAACTGGCTGAAAGCAGCAATACTATAAACTATGAGATCGTCACAAAATTATCACCAAAACTTAAAAGAGTGATAGTATGACTAATCAAAGAAAAAAAACAACGCCAAAAAAGGATTTAAACCAAATTGGAGAACTACCATTCTCCAGAGAAGTTGAGATGTCCGTCCTTGGGGCAATGCTTATGAATGAAGAAGCCCTCTTTAAAGGGCTTGAAACTCTGAAAGAAGAGGACTTTTATATTGATGCCCACAAGAAAATCTTTAAAACGATTTTAGAAATCTTTGAGACACACAAAAATGTTGACCCACTGACCCTCACAGAAGAACTAAAAAAGAGGGAGATACTTGAAGAAGTTGGAGGCCCCGAATATATAATGGCCATCATAGAGAGTGTAATTTCACCTGCACTTATTGATAACCACTGTAAAATCTTACTAGAAAAGTCGGTCTATCGGAAAATTATCGAAAACTCTACGGAGATTCTTAAAGAGGCTTTTTCAAGCTCCATGCCTGCTGATGAGCTCTTAGATTACGCAGAGCAGGAAATTCTAAGCATCCGGGAAAGAGAAGTAAGGAAAAGCTTTATTCCTATGGAAATACTCGTTACAGAAAACGTCAAGATGATAGAACACATTAGAGCCTCTGGATCGAACATAACAGGGGTTCCCTCCGGCTTTGCTGACCTCGATACTATTACCTCAGGATTTCAAAAAGGCGATCTTGTGATCGTTGCCTCAAGGCCTTCCCAGGGGAAAACCAGTCTGGCACTTAGTGTAATGAGATACTTAGGCGTAGAACTCGGGAAACCGACAGCAATGTTTAGCCTCGAAATGCCTATGGAACAAATTGGTCTCAGGCTTCTTTGCATGCAATCCAGGATTGATATGTCCAGATTGAGGAAAGGAATGATCAAAGATGAAGAGTTTGAAAAAATAACTATAGCTGCGGGGCAATTAAAAAAGGCACCTATATATATTGACGACACCCCATCGATACCAATCCTCGAACTAAGGGCAAAGGCAAGAAGAATAAAGCGCGAACATAACGTTGAAGCCATCTTTGTAGACTATCTTCAGTTAGTCCAAGGACCAGAAAATTCTGAAAACCGACAGCAAGAAATTTCAGGAATCTCACGTTCACTGAAGGCTCTTGCTAAAGAATTGCAAATTCCAGTAATTGCACTTTCTCAGCTTTCCAGAGCTATTGAGCAGCGAGCAGACAAAAGGCCCCAACTTTCGGATTTGAGGGAATCTGGCGCTATTGAACAGGATGCAGATCTTGTTATATTTCTTCATAAACAAAAGGGGGACGAAGATATGGAGTTCAGAGGAATCCAAGCTCCCCTTGAAGACAACACCGTAGACGTAATTATTGGAAAACACAGGAACGGTCCCATTGGTGAGTTAAAGTTAACTTTTATCAAGGAATATGTCAAATTTGAGAATTATGCCCCCATACCTTTAGATTTTTAACATAATGCTAAAAAAACTATGTAAATATTACATCGGGTTTTCAGCGTTAATTCTAATTAAGATCTGCCTCGTGTTTGCCGCCTCAGTTTGCATCGCATTTACATTCCAGCCTTATAAATGGCTCTATGTGCTTTCGGTGGTGGCTTTGAGCCTCTTTCTGTCATATTATGTAGTATACTTATTGAGAAGGCTTGGAACCACGTCTTTTATCTGGACGCTTGAAAAAAATAACCCAGAACTTGGGGAAAACTTGATCTCATATTTTGAACTCCGAGATGCAGAGTCGCCATATAAAAAGATTCTTGAAGATCGACTAAAAGAAGTAGTTCCAAAAAAGCTTCATCTTGGCGTTTCTACTGTTAAAGAGTTTAGATTTGTGTATTTTAGCATAATACTTCTACTTACATCAGTTTCCCTTTTCCCCTCCAAATACACACATCTCGATCAGGTTCCTTTAATGGAACTTCAACCGAGAGTTGTCCTGGCGTTTTCAGACTCTCTAATTACCTTCAGGGCACCACTTAAGTTAAATTTTTATGTCCAGGAACCTATGGGAAACATTGTATTCAAGGTACGAGACTCTACTTTACAGATTAAGTTTGGAAATGAGGGCACTTACAAAATTTTTGGAAGGCTTGGTAATAAAAAAACAATCCCTGCAGTAGCAAAAATCATTCAAGAGCCAATTATTGACTCATTTTATGTTATGACAATAGATAAAAATCACAGAAATCCACAATGGATTGTATCAATCGCTGGGGCTCCTGTAAAAATAAAGATCTTCGCGAGCCCAGAATATCAATTAGCAGCATTAGTTCAAAATGAGGTAGTAAAAAATTCGCAGGGGCAGCTTGAACTGACCTTAAAACCCGAACAGGATTTCAACCTTTATGCAGAACTATCTCAAGGAGTGCTGAAAAAAAGGTTTCTTCTCACTACTTTTTCGATTGTACCCAACCTCCCACCAAGGATCATCATTGAAGAGCCAGCAGCCCTATATTCTTATATACCTGAAGACATGAAGCAGAAAATTCTTGGGCAAGTATACGATGAAGATGGCGTTAAGGTAATATACTTGCATTACTCTCTCCGCGGTTCATATAGAAGGACAAAGATTCCAGGCGATGCCCAAAAATCTAGGAAATTTCAATTCATTATAGACTTAGAAAAAGAATTGATGCTTCCTGGAGACGAGCTAAAATTTTATGTACTCGCCGAGGATCAGCAAGGACTCATCGACTCATCAGAATTGTACACTGTTATTTTCCCTACACTGGAGGAAATATACAAAGAAGAAGTAAAGAAGATGGCAGAATTCGTATCCGAGTTTAGTAAGGGTACTGAAACTTTTTCGAGAGTCACTGAAAAAATTAATAAAACCCTCGACTCGCTCAGGGCTAATCCTCTTAAACGGGAGACCGAGACAGAAGAGGTAGATGAACTCATCAGAGAAATGGAACGTATGACAGATGAATTTTCATCTGTAATTGAAAATCTTGAATTACTCCAACATATCACAGTTTCACCAGAGCTTTTGCAGAAGTTACAAAGGGTCGGCGAAGAACTTTACAAGTTGATGGAGAAAGAGCTACCGGATCTCCTTAAAAAGCTTCAGACTCTTAATGATTCAACAAGCAAATTTAAAAAAGCTGATCTCGAGGAACTGGAAAAACATGCTCAGGAAATCATGGAAAATCTATCTTATATGGAACAACTATTGGAAATGGCTAGGAAAGAGATGATATTTAAAGAAGCACAAGAAAAGATAGAGCAGCTCATTGAAAAACGGCATCATCTCAAAAACCTGACCCAAAGCGAGAGTACAGATAAAATAAAGGAACTTGAGGAACAATTTGAAGAGGAGCTTCGAGAAACCTTTGAAGATATCTCCCAGCGCCTCGACAGTTTAGATATTGAAGATAACTTTAATGAACGAGCATCTTCAATAGTAGATTTGCAGCAGAAAATAGTCAAATCCGCTTCAAAGGGGAGCAAAAAGCAAACCACTTCTTTACAACATAAACAGGCAGAAGAGCTTAACCAGCTGCTGGCACAAAATAGGAAGCTTGGTGAATCAGCAATTCAACAAGATATGGAAAAACTTATTGAAACTATAAATGAAATCAGAAAGGGACTTCTTATAACCTCTCTCGAATTGGAGGAAAATATACACAATAATGCCTTTCTCGTTTATGTACACCGAAGTCTTGAAAGAATAAGAGGAGAATTAAGTAAAGTCGGCATTTTGATTTTGATGTACTCTCCAAGAGTTCCAAGATTGGTTGATATCGCAATGGACTCCTTGTATGAAAATCCAAATGTTTCACTAAGTTATATAAATTCGGCAATTTTTGAACTATTCAGGATCCAAGCTATGGCAAAATCTTCGTCCCAGGGTGGAGGGATTGAAGCCATGAAATTCTTAGAAAATCTGATGAAGCAACAAGCTTCAATGATTAGAGAGACTGGAGCTCAGATTCAGATCCCGATGCCTATGCCGCAAAGTTATCAGAATTCCATGTTAGAAAAAATCTCAGAAATGAAAAGCCAATTAGTTTCTATGTACATGAATGCTGAAAACCAGGAAGTCCGAGAGAAAATCGAAGAGGCGCTGAAAGGACTTCAAAAAACAGAAGAAAAGCTGAAACATCGTGAACTTGACCAAGAACTTGTTGAGACTCAAAGAAAAACCCTCAAGCATCTTCTTGAAGCTCACGGAATCTATAAGCGCGAAGAATTTGCGGAAAAAAGATATTCAGAACCTGCAAAGCCTTACCTATTCACTCCCCCTCGCACTCCCGAGATTATAAATGAACTCAAACTTATAGAGAATATGAGAAACATCAAGGACTTACCTCCTGAAAAGCAAAAGCTTATATCGGAATTTTACTACAAGTTACTCCGTCTTTGATGTACTTTCAACGTCAAAAAGACTTCGTACTTTCATTACATTAAGTTTATGTTCGGAAAAAGTCTTTGAAAAATAATGGGTACCGTCTCCCTTTGCGACAAAGTAGAGGTAATTAACCTTCGCTGGGTAGAGAGCTGCAGTAATTGAAGCGATGGAAGGCGAACATATGGGCGTAGGCGGGAGGCCCGAATATCTGTAAGTATTATACGGGGTTTCAATCCTTGTCTCACTGAATTTTAGCCATGCTTTCCTTTGGTTTAAATAATACTCAAGGGTAACATTTGATTCAAGTGGTCGTCTGAGTCGCAACCTGTTATGAAAAACCGCTGAAATCAAAGGTCTCTCAAAATCCACCTGTGCTTCCTTCTCAATAATCGAGGCAAGAGTCAGAGTTTGATTAAGGGACATATTGATTTCTTCCATTCTGTCATAGAATGAATCCGGGATTACGGCGAATAATTGATAAACCATCCGCCATATTACCTGTTGTGGGTCCTCAGCCCAGAAGAATTTATAAGTTTCAGGATATAGATAACCTTCTAAGCTTATTGTAGCATCCAACTTAGGGAAATAGCCCCTTAGATAGCTGAAAAAGCTTGGGTCCAAAACCAATCCAAGAAACTCGCTGGTATCTACTTCGATAGTAGAAAGCTCCTTCGCAATCTCAAGGATAGTGGCTCCTTCTTTCACAGTTATAGGATACTCAAGGACATATAGACTGTTGTATACCATAGCATACAATAGCCTAAAAGTAGGGAGGGGCTTAGATAATTTGTATTTTCCCGCTTTAATATTTTTGTCCCACTTAAAAAGCCTTGAAAGAACAACAAAGCTGAAATCATCTCTGATGAACCCCTGCTTTTCAAGGTCCTTTGCCGCCACACTTGTAGGTATATTTTTAGAGATGAGAATCTCATAATCACCCTTTACTGGGTATCTGAACTCGATAAAATAGATGATTAATAACACTGCAATAATGTAGCACGCTACCGAAATATACTTATTCATAACTACCACGCTTTGAGTCCAAATATTCCTGCAAAATAATAGCTGCCGCATAGCTATCAATTACATATTTTTCGCTATGAGTTTTCGGGAACCTTCTGAATTTTTCGAAATAAATTTTTTCCGCGTCCTTCGAAGTTAGACTCTCATCTATAAAAACAAACTCTACACCCTTAAGCTCATTTCTAAGGCTATTAACAAAATCTTTAATTTCTTGCGAGAGTTCTCCTTCATCGCCACTCATCTTCAATGGGATTCCAACAACTACTTTTTCGATCTCATTATCAATTATAAATGAAACAACTTTTTTTACAAGGTGTTTATCGTTATCCAGTGCATCAATAGGCGATGCAATTACACCAAGCTCGTCAGACCACGCAAGGCCTACACGTTTTCTTCCATAGTCTATAGCAAGAACTCTACGAGACATTACCCTCCATCAATGCAAAATAGTACGCCCCTAATAGTGATGCATTACTCCCCAGTGATGCTTTTTCAATTTTTAGTTTTCGCCTCTCAAACCCCATTACTCTACTCCGCAATATTTGTAAGCATGAGTCAATAAAAAGATCAAAAGCTCCACTTATACCCCCTCCAAGCACTATCACATCGGGATCAAAAAGATGAATAAGATTTACAAGACCAATACCCAGAAAAGTGCCATATTCTTGCCAAAGAAAAGCAGCGGATTTGTTTCCATTCCTTGCTAACTCTGCTAAAATATGTGGAGAGTAGTCATCTAACTTTTGTCCCTGCCTTTGAAAATAAGCCCTTGCCCTTTGAGAGAAGTATCCATTTCCAAGAAATGCTTCCAAACAACCCCTTTGGCCACAATTGCAAACGGGTCCAGACGGATCGATTACCATATGTCCAATTTCACCGGCAAAGTTCATAGCTCCAAGTATTAGCCTCCCACCTGTAATTATGCCTCCACCTACTCCGGTGCCAAGAGTAATCGCGATGACATCCTCAAAGCCTCTACCTGATCCAAACTGCCATTCGCCTAAAGCGTAAGCATTTGCATCATTTACAACAAAGCAACGAACATCCGTGGAACTCTCGAGAATCCTTTTAACGTCCACCTCGTCCCAACCAGGAAAGTTAGGGGGATTATATACAACTCCCCTCTCGTGATCTACTAAACCTGCAATACCAAGACCAACACGCGCTGAAACTTTAGAATATTTTTTGATGATTCCCTTTAACTTCTCTAATAACTGATCCTTCCCTGCTTCCGGATATGTGGGTTCACTACTAAAGGTCTGAACAACACCTCCAGCTACGATACCATATTTAATGTTGGTACCCCCAACATCAATAGCAATAATCCTTTCAATCATTCTTCTTTTCTGAAGCGCCCTTCTTCAGAATTTCTATCTCTTCCTTCAACTTTCTAATTTCTGCCTGTAGTTCTTGAACGAGGGAATTACCTTTCTGTTCAGTAGAATCGTAGAGTTTCGACTTTAGTTCACTTATTTTTCTTTCCTCTGAGACCTTCTGGGCGTATACAAAAACTATGAAAACAATGAAAAGAATTGATACCACTAAAAAATACCACGATAGGACATCCCAGTTAATATTCCAAAAAAGGAACTTGAGAGTTCCAACGCCTGCAAGAGCAGGATTTTGAATTAGAATAACGAAGAAAAATATTTCCAATAACAATACTATAATGACCAAAAAGTAAAATAAAAAGTTAAACATACAACTAATATTAAACCCGGCATTTGAAAAATTCAAGAACCCAGCTTCAACGTAAAGTCTCAGTTTTCATCATTTTGCGAGTCGTATTCAAAAACATCGAGAAATTTCTGGTATACCTTGCCCTTTAACTCACCGAAATCAACTTCTTTAGATAAACACTCTTTCATTGAAGTCATTGGGATATCTGTAATCCCACAGGGATTAATATATGTAAAGGGCTTAAGGTCATTATTCACATTCAATGAAAACCCATGAAATGAAACCCACTTTTTAAACGCAACTCCGATGGATGCAATTTTTCCTTTCTCTGTGAAAACACCCGTGTACTTATTATGTCTAAATGCATTAATTCCGTACCCTCCGAGTACTCTTGTGAGTACTTCTTCAATTTTGTATACAAACCCTTTCACACCCGCAAGGGCGTTCTCAATTCGAAAAATAGGATATCCAACGAGCTGGCCAGGTCCATGATAAGTAATATCTCCACCCCGCTCGATCTTATACAACTTAAACCCCTCTTTCAAGAGTTGATCAGAAGGGAAAAGGAGGTTACTCCAGTCTCTGTTTCTTCCAAGTGTAAAAACAGGATCATGTTCTACAAGTATCAAGGTATCAGGTATCTCATCTTTAATCCGTTTCTCTACCAGAGCTTTTTGAAGCTTCCAGGTTTCTTCGTAAATCTGGAAGCCCAGATCCATAAGTTCGATCATTTATTCATAATGTGGATAGATTTTTTGTAATAGTTCTCTGCACACTCCATAATAGCTTCAGAAAGAGTAGGATGCGGAAACACCGTATTTGCCACGTCTTCTACCCTTAAATGATTTTCTAAGGCAAGACTCCCGACTGCCGCAAGCTCGGACACATGTGGCCCAATCATATGTATGCCAAGAATATTATCTTCCTCATCACCGAGGATCTTGACGAAACCTGTTGTATTTTCCTGGGTAAGAGCGCGACCATTTGCTTGGAATGGAAACTTCCCTACTCTATATCTGATACCTTTCTCTTGCAACTCCTGTTCAGTGAACCCAACTCTAACAAGCTCCGGATCCCCATATACCACCGAAGGAATGTATTGAGCACTGTAAGAACTCTCCCCTAAGCCTATTATCTCCGCTACTCGAATCCCATCCTTCGATGCTTTATGTGCCAGTTGGGGACCGGGGATTATATCCCCAATTGCGAACACGTTTCGCAGGTTAGTTCTTAAATTTGCATCAACTTTTATAAGTCCTTTCTCATCGAGCTCGATACCAGCAGTTTTAAAGCCTTCTGTATTCGGCTTTCTGCCCGTTGCTAATAAAATACGGTCGGGGTTAACGGGGATCCTCTCACTACCCTTTATAATAAAAAAGCTATTCTCCTCTTTTATTAGTTTCGATTCTAAAAACAACCGAATACCTTTCTTTTCTAACACTCTTTTTACAAGAACAACAGCTTCCTTGTCAAACCCCAACAGCATTTCGGGTAAAATCTCCACAATAGTTACACGAGACCCCAGTCTACTGTAAATAGAAGCCATCTCAATACCTATTACACCGGCACCCACAATCAGAAGGTCTGAAGGTATATTTGTGATTTCAAGAGCATCACTTGAATCAATGACCTTCTGCCCGTCAAAACCTATTCCCGGAATTGCCCTCGGACTCGATCCTGTTGCTAAAATAATAGAATCCGCTTCCAAAAGAATATCTTCTGCCTTCACCTGTTTTTCATTCAACAGAACTCCCTCACCCCAAACTACTTCGATGCCATACTGTTTAAAAAGGTATTCCACACCCTTTAGTAATTTTGTTACCACAATATGCTTCCATTGATTTATTTTTTCAGGTTCGAACTTAAATTCTTGGCATGAAACGCCCTTTCCAGAAAAAAGGTCAACCTTATCTTTAATGGAAGTCACTTCGAGGAGCGCCTTTGTTGGTATACATCCTACATTAAGACATACGCCTCCCAAATATTGTTTCTCTACTACACACACTTTTTTTCCGAGTTGTGCAAGTCTGATTGCAGCTACATACCCGCCAGGTCCAGCACCAATTACGATAGTATCAAAACTCCTAATCACATCTGCCTCCTTTACTTTACCAATTTTAAAAATTATAATTTAACTATGATGGAAAATACAGGCTCATGTAAAAAGAAAAGTGTAGATGGTTTTTTGAGTTTTTACTACTTTTTCAGGCACAAAGTAGCTATAGATGCAGAAAAAACTTTTGGAAAGTATGGAAAGGTCGTTGCCGAAATTCTGCTCACAGGCCCTGATTTATTCATCTTTCTTTTTAGATTATATAAAGACACCGAAGTCTCCCTTGAATACAAAATTGCTTTGGGTTCTATACTTGCTTATTGGGTTATTCCTTTGGACTTCTTATCAGAGATGTTCACAGGGGTACTGGGATACATTGACGATATTTTCCTTGCTGCTTATGTATTAAATGGTCTTATTAAACAGTTGAGCGCTGAAAAATTACAGTCTTACTGGCCAGGTTCTGAGGAAGCTCAGAAGGTGATCTCAAAAATCCTGGAATATTCTGAAACTATATCTAAACTGTTGGGGAAAAACAGTAAAAAGAAATTGGATGAGCTCATAAGCAGAATATATCAAAGAGTCGGCATAGAGGAGCCTCAACCTAACGAACAACCGAATAAAAACGCAGAACGAGATACAAAATTCGAGTAAATTTTACGAATCTAAGACTTATTTATTTCAGAATAAAAAAGATGTTAAAAAAATCTCATCGAAGTAGGATTCTTATTGGACAGAGTACATTTTAAATTGACTAAAGTTTCGGAGGTTACACATTTCTATTACGATTAAACTGACCCATAAGTACAAAATTTAGGTGCCTCGTTATGCAACTAAACAGGGCTCAAATGCTATATCTATTTGGATTAACGAAATCTTTAAAGCACAATAGAACATACCGGTGAATTACATTAAAATTTAAAAATGAGTGTTATAATTTCTGCATTAAACTATATTAGTCAAAGGTTTGGAATTCCTCAAGGGGTATTTGAAGGATTTGAACTAGTCGAAAAAGGGGATATCTGGATTATGTCCAAGGAAGCGGCGAGATTTCACATAAAACGCTACTCAAGAAAAGGAATAAGATTAATCCGGGTTTTTAGGGACGGATATAAACTCACAACGGCGGGTATTCAAATATTTGGAAAATACGCAACAAGAAACGTCCTCGAGATCAACGAAAAACAACTTGAGGATTTTTTAAAGGGGAAAAATTTGCTTGTGGCAAATAATGCAGTTCAAAATGGGCAAGTAATAGTTAAATCTGGAACTGATTATCTCGGAAGCGCATTGTATAATAATGGGAACGTCAAAAATCAGTTACCAAAAGGACGAAGATGGTTTTAAGAGAGAAAATAGTTATTTTAGATTTTGGCTCTCAATATACACAACTTATAGCAAGAAGAATCAGGGAACTAGGAACGTATTCCGAAATATTCCCCTTTTGGACAGAACCTGAAAACTTTGGCGAAGGTGTGATTGGAATTATCCTCTCAGGCGGTCCATCCAGCGTTTACGATCAAAATCGGCTCTTGCCATCTAAAAAAATCTTTGAAATGAACATTCCAGTTCTCGGTATTTGTTACGGACTTCAAGTAATATCCCTCCTCTTCGGCGGGAGAATCGTAGGTAACGAAAAAGGAGAATATGGATATCAAAAAATCAATATAATTGAGGTAAGTAAACTGCTAAAAGGAGTAAAAGATGGAAGTACCGTATGGATGTCCCACGGAGATAAGGTAAAAGAAATCCCCCCTGGATTCAAAAGAACTGCATCTACGGAGTTCTCTCCCTTTGCAGTTATAGAAAATACAGAACGTCGAATATACGGGATTCAATTTCATCCTGAAGTTGCTCACACCGAATATGGTCTCAAAATCCTTGCAAATTTTGTTAATGAGATATGTGGATCCAGTGGAGAGTGGAACCTTGAAGGCTTTCTTACGATGAAGATTCAGGAAATAAGAGATACGGTTGGTGACTCCCCTGTTCTCCTGGCTCTATCGGGTGGAGTAGATTCCTCAGTGGTTGCATATATACTTGAAAAAGCAATTGGATACAATTATTACCCAATCTTTGTTGATACAGGGCTTTTGAAAAAGGGTGAAGCAGAAAGGATCCAGAGAATCTTTGGTAACAATCCAAACCTGCGTATTGTAAATGCCTCTGAAGAGTTCTTTCTTACTTTGCAAGGTACAAAAGACCCTGAAAGAAAGCGAAAGAAAATCGGAGGTAAATTTATAGAAATATTTGAACGGGAAGCAAAGAACATCGGTATAAATTTCCAGTTTCTTGCGCAAGGCACGTTATACCCCGATGTTATCGAATCTAATCCCATTGTTGGGCCATCGAGGGTGATAAAATCCCACCACAACGTGGGTGGTTTACCGCAAAAACTCCATTTGAGGCTTGTGGAACCACTAAAGGAACTCTTCAAAGACGAAGTAAGGCAGCTTGGAAGACTACTGGATGTGCCTGAGGAAATATTGAGAAGACATCCATTTCCCGGACCGGGGATGGCAGTAAGGATCGTGGGGGAAGTAACACCCCAAAAGGTGCGAATGCTTCAAGAAGCTGATCAGTTAATTGAAGAAATAATAAAAAGACATGACCTTTATGACAAAATCTGGCAGATTTTTCCCGTTTTTCTACCTGTTAAAACCGTTGGAATCAAGGGAGAAAAGAGAAGCTACGAAAATGTGCTTGCTATAAGGGCAGTAGTTAGTCTTGATGGAATGACGGCAGATTGGTATCGTATACCTTATAAAGTTCTGAACGAAATTTCGTCCACACTGCTGAATTCTATAGAAGGCATTAATCGGGTAGTTTACGATGTTTCTACTAAACCCCCTGCAACTATTGAGTGGGAATAAATGCGAGTACTGATAATTTCAGATATTCATGGAAATATCGTAACTATGGAAAAGCTACTAAAACAGGAACAGTATGACTTGATGATTTGCCTTGGAGACATCGTTGATTATGGACCATTCCCAAATGAAGTTGTGCAAATGGTCAGAGAAAATGCCGATTTTTGTGTCTTGGGCAACCACGACTTTAGCCTCGCCTTTGGGACAGAATGTCCGGGCACTACAGACGAGTTTAGAGAAATAACTTATAATTTGAGAGATTTTTTTGACTACGAGTTAACCCTTGAGAATGCAAACTATATTAGAAATTTACCCTATACCATGGAATTAAACCTTCTCAGTGTAGAGATCTTAATGGTTCACTCTTCACCTAAAAGCCCTCTTGATGGGTATGTTACCCTAGACCAAGATGTAAATATTATCAAAGAACAAATGATCCAAGAGAGGCATTTTGATAAAATCCTTTACGGTCATACGCACAAATCAGGATATATTACAATCGAAAATACGGTTATATTAAACCCAGGAAGCCTGGGCTTTCCCAGGGGAGACCGGCATCCGACATACGGTATATTTGAAGATGGAAACTTTGAAATCAAGACGCTGGAGTACAATGCAAAGAAATTAATAAATGTGTACAAGGACCATAAAGTACCTGAAAAAATTATTGAAATGCTCTTTGGGAGTGACAGATGATACCTAAAGTCATTGATGTTAATGGAGTGAAGATGGGAGGGAACAATCCATTAGTTTTAATTGCAGGTCCGTGTGTCATTGAAGGGGAGAACCTCGTGATGCACACGGCTGAAGAGATCAAAAAAATTGCAGACAAGCTCAACATCCCATTTATATTCAAATCTTCGTATGCAAAAGATAACAGGTCATCGGTAGACTACTATTATGGGCCAGGTGTTGAAGAAGGGACTAAAATACTCGAAAGAGTGAAGAAAACCTTCAATGTCCCAGTGTTATCCGATGTACATTACCCCGATGAAGTGAAAATTGCCGCAGAGGTTCTTGATATCATCCAACTACCGGCTTTCCTTTCCATGCAAACCCGCTTGACCCTCGAAGTTGCAAGAACGGGGAAGGTAATAAATATTAAGAAAAGTCAGTATCTTGCTCCTCAAGACGTGAAGAATATCATAAGGAAGATAGAAAGTACCGGTAATACTAAAATCCTGTTAACTGAAAGAGGAACTTTCTTCGGTTACCATAACCTAATTGTAGACATGCGATCTCTCAAGATTATGAGAGATTTTGGGTATCCAGTAATTTTTGATGTGACCCATACTGTTCGTATATATGGAATTCCATCTAGCAATCCGGTGGGAGGTAATCCTGAATTTATATTTCCCCTCGCACGAGCCGGAGTTGCAGCAGGTATTGATGCAGTTTTCATTGAAACACACCCAAACCCGAGCACCGCATTGTCAGATGCTTCGAGTATGTTACCACTGAATCAACTTGAAGCCCTTCTTATCCAGTTAATCGAAATCGATAAGATCGTTAAGGCGTATTTATACGAGGATTATCACTAAGGTAAAGTTTTACAATCCTACCCTCTTTTACAAGAATTCCCCCTGGCGGTTCAGATTTTATCACATAAGCTCCGCTACCCATAATCTGCCACTTCAAATTCTTTTCTTTAAGCATTTCAATGGAATCTTCAACCTTCAACCCTGACACATAGGGCACCTCAATAGTCTTCCTTGATCCCACGTATGCATTTAAAACCACCTTATCCGCAAAGAAAAGAAACGCAATTGAAAAAATTGCAAGGAATATACAAACGAAAACGAATGTCAAAATGAATCGTACACCCTTCTTTTCTATAGGTTTCCCAGCTAAGTTATTAGATTTCTTCATTTTCTTCCTCCTTAAGTTCGGGGGCTACTGGGTTCCAATCCATTTCCTCTTTAGTACCATCACTGAATATCAGCGTAATCTTGCCAGTCATATAATTTACTTCTGTGACTTTTCCTGGACCTCTATCGCTTTCTATCACAGCTCCAACCTCAGGAAAACGGGACCTGAGATCTCTATAATATTCAATTTCATATCTGAGACAGCATCTAAGTCTGTTACATAATCCCGAGATTCTTTCTGGAGATGCAAATATAAACTGTTCCTTAGCGGTTTCAAGAGTCACAGATGGCAGGTCCTTTAGAAATCTCTTGCAGCAGACTTCAAGGCCACATATCCCTACTCCCCCTAAAATTCTTGCAAGATCTCTCGCCCCAATCTGACGAAATTCAACTCTTACATGCAAAATCTTAGATAGGGCAGCGGCTACTTTATCCAGCTTTACTTTCCTATCTGAAGTAAAAACGAAGGTGATTACACCCTTAGAGATATCAAAATCCTCTCTAACAATTTTAATGTCTTTAAGGTTATTCTCAAAAAAATAGCCCTTTGTAATCTTCTTCATAATGGCTATTACTTCGTCATTTCCTGCAAACCTGAACCTATCCAGGATTTTATCCGTTTCTTTGTTAGAAAATCCCCTTACTTTAACAAGAATCTCCTCTTCCAACTCGGGGTACTTTAGGAATATATAGCTCCCTGGCGAAAAATCCACATGATAAGGTAAAAGGACTACATCAAACCCTCCTCCCACAATTGAAATTTCAATAGTCTTTTTTGACTCTCTTCTTCGAACTTTTTGCAATTCTATTCTCCCTGTGTCCCAAATCTTTCTTTACCTTGTTAATTACATCTCTATATTTTGCAGCCTTCTCAAAGTCCAACAAACTTGCTGCGTTAAACATACGACGTTCCATCTCCTCTATTGCCTCGTAAACAGGTAAAACGGCAAGGAGCTCATTTAATTCCTCTTCTACATCATGCCCTTCATCTCTCTTAACAGCTCTCTCATCAGCAATTGTCGTAGTCCTAAGGATTTCATCAGTAGACTTCTTTATAGTTTGAGGAACTATATTGTGTTCCATGTTATACCTCACCTGGATCTCACGTCTCCTTCGGGTCTCATTAATCGCCCTTTCCATCGCTTCAGTAACTTCGTTAGCATATAGGATAACCCTACCACATGCATTTCTCGCAGCTCTTCCTGCAGTCTGAATCAAAGCTGTTTCAGATCTAAGAAACCCCGTTTTATCAGCATCAGTAATAACTACAAGTGATACTTCAGGAAGATCCAGCCCTTCCCTTAGGAGATTTACGCCGACGAGTACATCAAATTCCCCAAGCCTAAGGCCTCTTATAATCTCAACCCTTTCGAGAGCGTCAATTTCACTATGGAGGTATTTTACACGAAAGCCCATGGTTGTTAGGTAGTCTGCAAGGTCTTCAGCAGTCCTCTTGGTAAGGGTCGTTATTAGAACGCGTTCACCCCTCTCTATCACCTGTCTAATTTCTTCAACCATGTCCTCAACCTGGTTTTCTGAAGGCCTTACTATGATCTCAGGGTCAACAAGACCAGTAGGTCTGATGACCTGTTCAACTACAACTCCATTTGATTTCCTAAGCTCATATTCAGCAGGAGTAGCTGAAACGAATAATACCTTATCCCACATTGATTCAACTTCCTCAAATTTTAAAGGCCTGTTATCAAGTGCACTCGGCAGTCTAAAGCCAAATTCTACAAGCACCTCCTTCCTGGATCTATCTCCGTTGTACATCGCCATTAGTTGAGGTACTGTAACGTGAGATTCATCAATTATTGTTAAATATTCGTTGGGGAAATAATCTATAAGGCAAAAGGGCCGTTCACCGGGGCTTCTGCCAGAAAGGTGTCTGGAATAGTTCTCGATCCCGGGACAATACCCTACTTCTCGGAGCATTTCAAGATCAAATTTGGTTCTTCTTTCTAATCTTTGAGCTTCAAGAAGCTTACCCTGAGTAAAAAGCTCCTTTAATCTTTCTTCCAATTCAATTTCAATGGATTCCAGTGCCCTTTCCAGTTTACTCCTTGTAGTTACCCAGTGGCCTGCCGGATAAATAAGCACTCTTTCCCGAGTATCAATGACTCTATTGGTCAATCTATCTAATATACTTATTGATTCAATACTATCCCCAGGGATTTGCACCCTTACAATATACTCCTCATATGCGGGCACGATATCCACTCTACCACCTCGTACTCTAAATGTCCCTCTTTTAAGTTCTACATCGTTCCGAGTATACTGAAGATCCACAAGGTGGTCTAATAGGTCTCGCATCTTTATATCCTGGCCTACTTCGAGTAGTAAATAAAGCTCCCTAATATCTTCAGGGTCTCCAAGTCCATAAATTGCGGAAACCGAAGCTACAACAATAACGTCATCTCGCTCAATTAGTGATGACGTTGCTCTTAATCTCAATCTTTCGATATCTTCATTTATGTCGGCTTCCTTCTCTACGTAAGTATCTGTCTCAGGTATGTAAGCCTCCGGAAGGTAGTAATCGTAATATGAAATGAAGTATTCAACAGCATTTCTTGGGAATAGACTCCTAAATTCACCAAACAGCTGAGCTGCAAGAGTCTTATTGTGTGAAACTACCAGTGTAGGTAGCCCCAGCTCTTTAATAACATTAGCCATAGTAAACGTTTTCCCCGATCCGGTGACACCGAGGAGAACTTGATGGTTGACTCCACTCCTAAAATTCTCGACGATCTCTCTTATAGCTTTTGGTTGGTCCCCCTTGGGCTCTAATTCCGTCACAAGTTCAAATTTCGTCATGTGTATATTTTAAAGCTGATAGAATTGCAATTCAATGAATATAGAACATTTGGAATTACCTTTTAGGTGTGTTAAAATTTACAATAAAAGGGGGAGATGGATGTTATTATTGATGATTATTGCAAACTTATGGGGCTTACCTCAGATAGATTATGACCGAGACAGGCTGATTCAGCCGATCACCGATTTTTACAGTAGAGAAGCAAAGGTGCAAGAAGCCTTTAAACGGTTTAGACTTGAACGTCCTGAGCTTCACCCCCAAGTACTAAAACTCAGTAAAAATCACATAAGAGGAGAAAAGGAACCTGTTGTCATTAGGGTCCTTGCCCTAAGAATGGAATTTATGGAGGAGATACCTGATGACCCTAATTCGACAGGAAATGGACTCTTCAGAATAACTGATAATGGAGAGGATCCAATCATCGGTTTAGATTGTAATGGAATGCCTTACTATAATCCATATTACGATCCTCCCCACGACTGGAATTACTTCAACAATCAGATGAGGTCTCTTGCATCGTATGTCTACGCTGCAACTTACGGTAAGGTAAGACTTGAGTGGGTTGTAAAGCCTGACTCCGGGTTACCTGCATACAAGGTACCCCATACCATTGCATATTATGGGAATCCATCCAACATGGAACTCGGTCTGGTCACCTTTATGAGGGATGCCTTTAGAAGCGCAGACCTCGATCCAACCATTAGCTTTGAAGACCTTGACAATAACGGTATAAAAGATTACATGGAAGGTGTTTGGGATAGGTACATCGTATTCTATGCAGGTTCTGCGTGGCAAACCGATGTCCTCTTAGACTCTCCTTACGACCTTGCTGCCGTTACCATACCCCCTGGGGCTCTTGAATACTATATTGGCAGAGAATATCTACTGTTGAACGAAGCAAGAGACACGGTTTATGATGCATCTCTCTTACCTGCAACTATGTCGCAAGACGGCTTAGAAATAAAACTCCAGGGGACACTGTTTCACGAAAGCGGACATAACCTCTTTCTGCTCCCAGACCTCTACGATACCTATGGAAGAGGCGCAGGAATTGGAGCCTTCGGAATTATGACCACCGGACCATACCTCGAAGCGCAGGGGATCCCGTCTGGTCTTATACCACCTCTACCAAATGCTTGGGAAAGGATTTTTATCGATTATATTTTGAGGCTGGTCTTTGGTGATGGATTTCTAAACAATCAAATAATCACAGAAGTGAATCCAGGCCCTCTGTTTCAAGAGTTTAAAATATATCCCCTCACAATACCTGTAGACTCCTTTGTAATGAATAAAACACATGCTGGGATTCACTACGTAAGTGCTAATTTTCTTGAAGATCCTTACAGTAAGACGAGAATGGTCAAAATACCGATAAATTCATCTGAATACTTCCTCTTACAAAATATTGCAATGAATCTAACAGTAAACGATTTTGAGTCTTGTGGTGATACAATTCAGGTTTCCGGAAGGTGGAGTAACGGCGTTGTTATAGACTTTAAAGGTGAGAATGATTATCTACTTCCAGGTGATGGGCTTATGGTTTTACATATTGATGAAAACATCATCTGGGATAATTTTGCTTATAATACCATAAATGCAGTCCGTCCCATGGGAGTATATGTCTTAGAAGCTGACCATGTTCAGGATTTCCAAAGATTTAATGGAGATTTTTTCCCTTATGCCTATTGCTGGTTCGGCAGCCCTTATGACCTTTATTTTGAGGCCAATAATAATACAATTTCATCTACTTCAAATCCCCCTTCAACAGACAACTATGGTAATAAAACCAGAATAACGATCTTCGATGTCTCATCTCAAGGATATGAAATGTCATTTAAAGTAAAACTTGAAAACAACTTACAACCATTCCCAATAAGAGTAGGTTTCAGTGTCATAGATTCTAATAGTAACAGAATGGTCTACGATGAACCTACCGATGGATACCTTGAAGTTAAAGATTCGCTATTATGTACTTTACAGAATATCTGCCGCAAATCAATCGATTTTATCTCCGTTGATACAACAGAAGTGGACTCCTTTGCACTTCTCACTATTTTGAATAGACACGGTCTCTCCTTGCTCTCAGACACCCTCAGGAACCAAAAATTTATTGATGTACCAGCTATTTATGACATTGATAACAATGGTTTTCCAGAGTTAGCCTTAGGCTGTAGCAACAGGAATTTAAGGCTGTATACTTTAAAAGATAGCAATGGAGATGGTTCTCCAGACTTACTGTTTAATATACAACTTCCCGAAGAAATTGCTTCAGCACCTTCTATATTTCCCTTAGGGAATGCTACATATATAGGGATCGGGACTTTTGACAATTACTACAACATCATTGATACTTTGGGAAACATCAGATTCAGGGTAGATATGGGAGCACCGGCATACAATATTCCTGCTTCAAACGGTTCTCTATTGTTCTACCAATCCTCTGATGGGAGGATGTTTGTGGTCACAGAAAGATTTGAAGTCTACATTTATGGCACTCCTGACCTTACTCCATCGCTCCTTTCCCCAGCAATGGTATTTGACACCACCTCTTACGGACTTAAAGTAATAACTGCAACCGGGATCGGAGACCATCTGATCTATAGTGAAGGTGGAAATGTGCTCAAACAGAGGAAATTCGCCCCTGCACCTATAAATGGCATGGCGGTGGGTGATATTGATGGAGACGAGCACCTTGACAATATTTACATTGCCAGCTCATATTTGATAGGAACTAATGAAGAGCTTTCATTACTTAATAGATTCCCCATTAAAATGGATACACTAAAGCATTTTCAGCCTCTCCTCGCTGATGTGGATAACGATGGACTCGAGGAAATAATAGTTCCTTCGGAGAACAGTATAAATGTTTACGGACACATGCAAATGGATTCACTGAACTACTATCCCGTTTCCAAGGGTTTAAACTCTCACGCAATAATTGAAGATTTAGACGGCAATGGAACAGTAGAATTAATTTATCTAACATCTGATGGTTATATCTATGCCCAGGAACTTCCCACAGCACGAAGTTCTTGGAGACATTTTGGTAAAAACTGTAGCCATAACCCATACTTCATCGAAATACCCCCCACATCAACCCCCAATGAGGAAGATATTTCCCTCTTATACGTATATCCAAGTCCTGTTTTTACTTCTTCCTGTAATCTCAGATTCAAGGCTAAAAGCGGTGGGCATGCACAAATTGAAATATACAATTTTTCTGGTCAGAAGGTAAAAACTATAGAATTTGACTTTAATGGAGGGGTCGTTGAAGAAAAGAAAATATTTACTGGAGACCTTGGACCCGACATTTACTATCTACGTGCTGTCTTCAATATGAGCGGAAAAAAGATTCAAAAAAGCACTAGATTTATAATAGGTAAAAACATGGAGCATTAATATGAATCATAAAAAAATAGCCTTAGTGACAGCAGGTGGAGATGCCCCTGGGATGAATTCATGCTTGAGATACCTCATCAAGGGACTGATTGATCACAACTATGACGTTTTTGGAATATACAGAGGATATAAAGGTATAATTGACAAAAATTACCAGAGGCTTACAAAAAGAGACGCAGGCGGGATCATTCAGCGCGGGGGAACCATACTCGGAACATCAAGATTCTCCCAATTCACCCAAAGAGAAGTCCAAAAACAGGCAGTCATGAACCTCGAAGAAATGGGCATAGATGTTCTTATTGTAATTGGTGGTGACGGCTCTATGCATGGTGCTGAAGCCATCAGCAGATTGGGAGTAAATTTAATTGCTATTCCTGCCTCCATTGATAACGACATATTCGGGACTGATGAATCTCTTGGAGCGGACACTGCACTTAACACCATAGTCAGATCTGTTGATATTATAAAAGATACGGCTTCATCTCTTGACAGGGCTTTCATTATAGAAGTAATGGGCAATACGTCAGGATTTCTTGCTTTGAACGCTTCAGTCACTACTGGAGCGGAAGCCTGCTTTATACCAGAATGTGAAACGGACATCGATGAAGTCGTAAAAAGGCTAAACCAACGCTTTGTAGAAGGTAGATCCAATTCTATTATTATCGTCGCTGAAGGCTACGGTTCAGGGTTTAAAATCAAAGAACTACTTGAGAAAAAAGGTATCAGATATGAGTTAAGAGTCACGGTGCTTGGACACCTGCAGAGAGGCGGTTCACCAACTTTTAAAGACAGAAAACTATCTCTTGAATTTGCTACCCATGCAATAAATCTTCTAATCAGCGAAAGATTTGGTGTTATGACATCTATGAGAGATGATAAGATCACGGAGTGTGCTCTCACCGAAGTAGTGTCAAAAAAGAAAACCCTTGATGAATCCTTGATAAAAATGATAGATACTCTGAAATGGGAGGACTAGAAAAATGCCATTAGTATCAATGAAAGAACTACTCATTGAGGCAGAAAAAAACGGATACGCCGTAGGGGCTTTTAACATTAATAACCTCGAGTTCTTCCAATCGGTGATGAGCGCTGCCGAAGAAGAAAACTCTCCTGTTATCATTGCAGTATCTGAAGGTGGCATGAACTATGCAGGTGTCGAATTCATAGAAGCAATTGTGAAAACTGGCATTGAGAAATATCGTGTACCATTCGCACTACATTTAGATCACGGGAAGAAACTGAAGAGCATCCTACAGGCTATTCGTTTTGGTTTTACTTCGGTGATGGTCGATGCATCAGACAGACCTATAGAGGAAAACATTAGGATTACAAGAAAAGTAGTTGAGTTAGCGAAACCTTTAGATATAACAGTTGAGGCAGAACTTGGAAGGCTTCTGGGGAAGGAGGAAGAAATAGAAAGCTCTGAAGCGATTTATACTGATCCCGAAGATGCACTAAAATTTATACAAGAAACTGAATGTGATGCCCTTGCTATTGCATGTGGAACTTCCCACGGTGCCTATAAATTCCAAGGTGAGCCAAAGCTTGATATCCAAAGGATACGTAAAATAAAAGAACTTATAGGGATACCTTTGGTGCTCCACGGGGCATCTGGTGTTTCTCAGGCGATGGTGCAGGAGGCAACGGCACTCGGATTCCAACTCAAAGGCGCGAAGGGAGTTCCTGATTCCGAAATAAAAGAAGCTATAAAAGCTGGCATCAGGAAAATAAATATCGATACGGACCTGAGGATCAGTTTTCTTATTGGATTCCAAAAGGTTTTCAGAGAAAGCCCTTCTGAAATTGATCCAAGAGCACATTTGAAAGAAGCAAAACTACGCGTTAAAGAAAAAGTCAAAGAAAAAATCAGATTGTTTAACTCTCACATTTAAGAATACAAATAGAATGGATCTTCTTCGTGACCTCAATCCAGCCCAAAGAGAGGCAATAACTTATGAAGGTGGGCCTGTTCTTGTCATTGCTGGCGCAGGCTCAGGAAAGACAAGGGTATTAACATACAGGGTAGCATATCTAATACGAGAAAAGGGCATTCCGCCTAGTAGAATTTTTGTAGCTACTTTTACAAACAAAGCCGCTGATGAAATGAAAGAAAGGATCAGGAACTTGATAGGTGCAAATATAAGAGACCTTTGGATAGGAACGTTTCATTCTCTATGCGCAAAGATCTTGAGACAGGAAATCGAAAAACTGGGTGTATACACAAGATACTTTACGATTATGGACAGAGAGGACCAAAAAAAGATAATAAAACAGATTCTCGGTGAATCCGGCTCGAAGGAGCCACATTTGGAGGATCTCGTTGAAAGTATTTCACAGATTAAAACATCAAGAAAGCAGGATAACAATCTATACCTTATGGAGATCTTCAAGAGATATAATGAAAAAATGCGGGAATATAATGCTCTTGACTTCGATGATTTACTTCTCCTCCCGCTCGAGATCTTTAGAAAGTTTCCCGATGTACTTGAGTACTACTCATCTAAATTTGAACATGTTCTCGTAGACGAGTACCAGGACACCAACCATGAGCAGTACCTTCTTATAAGAGCCCTCTCAAAACTCCATAAAAATGTGTTCGTTGTAGGTGATGAGGACCAATCCATTTATTCTTTTAGAGGTGCAGATATACAAAACATCCTAAACTTTGAGAAAGACTTCCCAAACTGTAAGATTATTAAGCTCGAGCAGAACTACAGAAGTACTCAGAAAATACTAAAAGCCGCTTCAACAGTCATTAGTAACAACAGAATGCGCCTCGGTAAAACCCTCTGGACTAATAATCCCCAGGGGAAAAACTTGAAGGTGATCGAAGCGGAAGATGGAGAAGAGGAAGCAAAAGCAGTTCTTGAGATCATTAAATCCAGTGGAAGGCCCTTTGGAGATTTCCTTATTTTATACCGAATTAATGCCCTCTCCAGAGCATTCGAGTCCATTTTTCAGAAAAATGGTGTTCCATACAAGATTGTAGGCGGTATTAAGTTCTACGAACGCAAGGAAATAAAAGACATCCTGAGTTATTTCAAAGCCTTAGTAAATCCAAGTGACGACATTTCACTTGAAAGGATAATCAATGTGCCTCCGAGGGGAATTGGTGAAGGTACCCTTAAAACTTTGAAGAATCATGCTGCTATCAGCAACACTCCACTCATACATACTGTAAGAAATCATAGAGAAATAGAGCTCCCGGAACGGGCTCATAGAGCGCTGGACAGTTTTATAAATCTGATTAATAGTCTGCATAAGAAAATTGAAGAATTGGATGCATACGAAATAGCCCAATTCCTCGTTGAAGAAATCAAATACTATGATTATCTCTTAAATTCCTTCGATCCTGAAAAATCCATCGACAAGATAGAAAACGTTAAAGAGCTCCTGGGAGAAATAAAAAAGATGGTTTCCGAAGGCACAACTTCCATTCTGGATTACGTCCAGCAAATATCCCTTAGAACTGATATTGATGAATACAACGCTTCTCCCGAATTTGTAACACTTATGACCGTTCATAATGCGAAAGGATTGGAATTCCCTATAGTCATAATTGCCGGAATGGAAGAGTCGGTATTTCCACATTTCAGATCCACGAATAGTGAATCCGAATTAGAAGAAGAAAGGCGTTTATTCCACGTTGCTATTACTAGAGCTATTGAAGAAGTTTACATTACCTATGTACGACACCGATACTTAAGAAAAGGTGAACTGATGACCTCACGCTTTATCTATGAGCTGCCCTCGAATGTAGTTGAATTCTCAAGCAGGGACGTGTTAGGCAGAAGTGCCGAAACATGGGAAAGATCTGTTAGAAAGGAAAGGGGTGAATTTGAACCTGGTGACCTGGTGTACCATCAGGTATTCGGTATGGGGAAAGTTGTGGATACTTACGAAGGCAAAATAAAAATAAATTTTTTTAAAGCGGGTTTAAAAACACTGGTGATGGAATATGCCAAACTTGAGAGAGTGGAATAGGAAGCTCTTTTTAAAAATCAATTTTACTGATATCCTCTTTGTTACAATTGGAGCCTTTATAACCGCGACAGGAATTGTGATCTTCCTGGCTCCAAACAAGATTGCCGCTGGTGGTGTTAGTGGTATCGGGATAATACTCCATCACATCTTTAACTTCCCCATCGGACTTACAATGCTCATAATCAATGCTTTCCTCTTTCTCATAGCTTTCTTTGTACTCGGTAGCGAATTTGGGCTTAAAAGTATTTACGCCACTATAATACTAAGCTTTTTCGTAGATTTGCTTGAATATCTTATACCCTCGAGCTTTTACATAAATGACTTAGTAATTGCATCAGCATTTGGAAACCTTTTGACAGGGACTGGAATAGCACTCGTTCTATCGAGAGGTTCTTCCACAGGAGGTACAGACATCCTTGCAATGATCGCAAATAAATATACAAGCATAAATATAGGGAAAGCACTCCTTGCAGTTGACTTTCTTATAACACTATTTGCGGGTATATTTTTTGGTAAAATTATAGGCATGTATTCGCTTTTATCAGTTATCATAAATACAAATACCATAGACTATGTTCTGGAGGGAATTACCAAATCCTTCCAGGCAATGATAATAACCTCGAAGCATTCTGAAATAAAAGAGCGTATCCTCAGTGAATTAGGAAGGGGAGTAACCCTTGTAAGAGTTATAGGAGGCTACTCTGGTGATGAGAGACTTGCCTTGTGGGTAATTTTGAGGTCTCCGCGAGAAATTGTAAAAATGAAAGAAATTGTAAAAGAAGAAGATCCCACTGCTTTTATTACTATTACTCACATCCGTGAGGTCCTCGGTAAAGGTTTCAAAAAGATATCAGGCTGAGCCTAAAAAGGCCTAATACCCAACCATTGGTTCAGAAGAAAATCAAGTCTACCCACGAGTAAAGAGAACCTTGCCATAACAGTATAACCAAAGGATGCACCAAATCCAAGCATTAGAAGTATCAACCCAGTTTTTGATACCTGCTTAATCACGGGCTTATCGTGGGGCATTGAAAAATAGAAATATATCAAGACCGCAATAACACCCAGAAATAGTATTAGGGCATTTATCCATAATATTGGACTTTGGTAAGGTGGCCTTAGAATTGAACCCTTAGCTTGCTCAACAACATATGCCTGAATAACTAACGGTATGCTTAAGCCAGACCCAATGCCCAATAGGAATGCCATAGGCCAGCGTATGAAGAATGAAATTTTAGGGATTGCAGCAGTAAGATATAAAAGACCAAGGACAAACGGAATAATGAAGAGAAGCTGCTTCTCTTGGAACAAAGGAATCCATAAGCTTGGGTAAAAAGCATTCTTGTAAATGATCACAAGGCTATAACCTGTAGCTAAACCAACGAACAAGTGCTCTGCAACTTTAAAAATGGGATTATCTTTATAAAGAAATGTAAAAATCGCAAGTGTGAGTATTGCCTGAACCCATATCCACCCATTTGTGGAAATATGCATCTTACTTCCTCCTCCTTGACAAAAAATACCCTATGTTACCAATTATGATGAAAAGGATTATTAACAATTGCCCTATGGAATTTGCGTCCATCATACGAATTGCAGAAGTAGAGTATTTTTGAATATTCATCTGTCTACAAAGCTCATTTACCGCATATTCATACTCAGCAGCAGCTTTCATTCCTGCAAGCATTCCAATAAACTGTCCGCTTTGAATATATGGGTAAAAGTCTCCAGCACTGATCCCAGTTACTGCTGCTGCTATTTTGACACCATAACGAGTATATGCATAAACAGCCCAGGATGCGGGAATTGAAGATCCACTAAAACTTATCACTAGGGCAATATCTCTATAATTTTTAACTGGCTTAAGAGCGTATATCTCATTGGTTTTTGTACCAAAGTAATCGGTTTTGTACACACTTTTCAAATCTTCCCCAAGGCCTAACATCACAACGGCTCCACCAGCTTGATATCCAAGAAATACGTAATCCGTATCACGTCTGGCGCCGAGGGTAACTTCTGCATCATTAAACGCATCTAAAGCAAGGCCTACACCTTGTAAGTTCAATGTCATTCCAATGGGAATGATACCACGAATAATGCAGTGCTTTATGACGGCCTTATACATTGGGTGAACTTCAGGTTGCACAGAAGGATCATAATCTGCAGAAAGTATAACATATGAACCCCGGGGCAAAGTATCGATAAATTCATATACCTTCTTCACCTGTGGAGATAACTTCTGTGGAAAGTGAGGGGGGAAGATCAAGGGAATCACAAGGCCAATAAGAATGGCAAGGTAAATGTACTTTCTATCAAGTTTGCTGAGCTTTATAAAGAAATCCCTCATCTTCAACCTCCTACCCAGTTCCTTTCAATTCCAAGGATTATCTTTATAGATGTTGCAACGACGCCAAGTCCGACTCCAATTAAAATGCCTCTCTTAGAAGCGAGATTCGGCACCGCCATTATCCACTCCACAATTTCATTCACATATGGAATATAGTTTCCAACTGTAGTAGTACCGATAATAATGATAAAAGCAGTAATCATCAGAATGGTTGCTTCCAGCCCCCTTATCCTGAATGCTCTATAAGCTGCTGATGACATGTAAAATGCGAGAAGTGAAAACACGGTCGCCTGTAGCGGAACCATCATATTTTGATAAAGCTGCTGAAAGAGAGAATTCTCCTCGGTGCCAAAAACAAATCCCACAAATACCATAGTAAAAAAGGAAACCAGAGCCACACCGCTATACACTGCATATTTTTTATCCTTTAACCTGTTAATATGGAATCTGAGGAAGCTAACGATAGCAAGAATATATGCCATCGAAGCTACTGCCCTATCCCAATCAAGGGCAGTATCATAAACCTGTTGAGAGATAGGGTGTGGCACAAAATACTGAATAGCCATTACTATTCCTGTGATAAAAACGATTATAAGCGGGATCCTTTTCTGTAACATAAACCCTCCTTAAAACAATCCCAGAGTAATATTAATACCAAATAAGCTCAAAATGCTTAATAATACCATTACTGAAGCAAGTAGCAGTTTCCCCAGGTCCTGTCCCTTTATACTTCCAACTAAAAGCGGATCCCTTGAAAGATAAGCACTTGCAGTGTAAAGTTCTTCACCTATTAGAGTATAATCACAGGTAACCACAAAGAATGGCAACTGGCCTGTTGAATCTGTCCCAGCCACTTGGATAGCTCCTGTTGATGCACCAGTCTCAGACAGAATAAGCGATTCAGCAAAGAAGTAACCCATAAAAAAGTTGGCTGCACTCCGTTCTCTTACCATCCGTGCGGAAACATGAGCCGCATATCCAAACTGACTATCGGTTGCAAAGTATATATCTTCAGGGTTATATAAATCAGGTCTTCCGATGGTTGTATAAGCCTCCTTCACCATTTCCCTTGCAATAGTAAATACTACAGGGTCATAACATGGCACAATAATCCTGGTTTCATATTGTCCTGCTCTTTTTGCAATGTGTGAGAGTATGTTTAAGGCCGCAATAGTGGCTATATCAGAAATAGTAGATAACCCACATACATATATAATCGGCCTTCCCATTTCTGTAGCTCTTCCAACAGCTTCATTCACCGCTTCAAGTCCGGCTATAGGCCTAAGGTAGAGATCTCTATTAGTTCTTGCCCTAAAGATATAATAAATTATTATTGCAGCAAATAGCATCATTACGATGAATAATGGCAATTTTTCCGTATCAAACCATTCAACCCGAGGCTTCATGAAACTACTCCACTCGCTTTCATATACAATGTTACCATTGGAAATACCCATGACTTTGTACCTGTATTCTCTCTTGTATTCGAGACCGTTATCAGTGTACGCCTTCAGAAATGGTAAAATTTCAATGGTATCAAGAGCGCAACCGCCGTCTCTTACTTCCCTGACTAATTTTATAGACGTTATTGCTGGTCTTAGAGAATCTGGGATATTAAGTATAATTCGGAGTTTCTGACCAGTTCCATCCGGGCTCATAACATCGGGTACTGTCAGGAAAATCATTAATGAAATCAATACCCTCATTTACTCCTCCTGTTTCACTTAATTTTAAACTAAAAACAATCCACAGTAAAGAACCCAATTTTATTAAAAATCTTACTACCTGAAGCGAAAGCGCTAAGGACAGCATACATTTCCAAACACATTTTACAAATTATAATCATCTCCTCACAAAAGTATTCCAAAAAGACCTCTACTCATTGCAAATCTACCTGCAGGCAAGAGCTTCCCGTCATAACCACTATTTATATTCTAATTTAAGGTGAAAAGAACTATGCATACGAAGGTTTTCTCCAAATAAAAATGGGGCCCCTTATGGGGGCCCCAAAAAGCTATTCTCTCTCATTTAACAAGGATAATCTTTTTAGTAGTCACTGAATTATCTGCATAAGTCCTTATAAAATATGCACCATAGGGCAAATTGGAGAGATCCGCATTGTACGTTTCACCTGTACCTTTACCATTATAAAGGGAAGCCACCTTCTGACCTTGTACATTAAAGAGTTCGACCTTTACTTCCTTCGCATTTACAGGAACTGTAAAGCTTAGCGTACCCTTGACAAGGGAATTTCCCAGATTTACACGATTTTCCCTAACACTCGAAGGTATGATATCAGCGTCTGTCCTGGGATAAAGAGTACCACGATATCTTAATAATCCCACAAGGCCATCAATTTGCTGATGAGTCACGGTTGGCCTCCAAGTGTATCCAAGAGCATAGTCTCCCTCGACAGTTAAAACAAAGGTATCGGGTGGAATGGCAGTATAAATATCCCAATCGCCGCCGGTTCCAATGTCGTATACAAAAACCGGAGGTTGTACTGCAACCAAAACGTGCTCCCACTGCTCGGACACTGCACCTGCTTCGTTCCTCAAATCAACAAGAGGTACGGTTACAGGGTTCACAACGTGACCACTACTTACAACTCGATAATACTTGAAATTCTGTATCTCCGTAATAGAGTTCGAGCCATATTCAAGAACCTCTCCTACAAGTATGACAGAATCGCCTTGCTGTATCGCATCAGAGGGAATGAAACTCACGGGGTCCCAGCCGTGGATCCCCGTCCAGGGGCCTTCACCCTGCTGAATAAAAAAGAAAGGATAGATAAAAATATCTTTCCATGCCGTTATGATACCAGTTATCGTAACAGATCTGCCGTTCCAAATACTCCTGAAACCATTATCAGCATCATTAGGCATTGTGTCAGATTCGATTAGGGTAATAGGTACAAAGCCTCCATAGAAATAGAAAGTATCCGCAATAGGTTGATTATAAATATCTTCTAAGTCAGGAGTATACAGCTTATAGTATGCAGCATCGGTCATCTCCCCCGTAGTCAAAAAGACAAGATTGGGATCATCTGGCGAAACGGAGGCACTTATTACAGATAGCGGATTTCCAGTAGCTGAATCTTCAATAACATAATATGTAGTGTTGGTTGCTAAAGCGGGATCAACGGGAGTCTTAAATTTGATATAAACCTGATTTCTATCAACCGAGTAGGCATCAGCGATTCCTGGAAAGAGAAATTCAAAGTCCTCTACGGATCTTGGCCTCAGCATATAGTATACGGTGCCACTTAAACTCCTCGCCTCCACAATACCCGTAACGTTCATCGCATCACCTACTGTTGGAGTGTAAGAATAATTATTTCTAACGACAACGTAACCAGTTCCATCGGTAATCTCAAATTCGTTATTCGATCCTAAATTGGTCCGGGTGATGTACGCATTCTCAATTTTTACAAGAACTCCCTCATAGGCCTCTGCAGAGTCTACTGGAAATTCCGATGTGCCTGTAGTATCAAGATGTGCGCAAGTGATTACACTAGGTTCAAGGGGAGGTAAATTGCTGACGACCGCGAAATCAGACATTGCATTAACTTGCAGCTCTGTATTCCCGTAGTATTCAAGAACTCCTGCAGTGACAGTAACTGAATCACCAATACTAATTGGTGGGAGTGTACCAAGACCTGAGGGGAAGTAGACCATTATCCCAGTCCATGGGCCCGCCTGTTTCATCTCTATGAATATATTTCTCGAGCCTGTAATTCCAGTAAGACCAGTTACGATCCCATTTACCCTAACGGTCTGCCCTACCCAGAGTGAGTTATTCTCTGCATCTCTCTCAAATTGCAGAGCATATATAGAAGTATCTTGCACCTGTGCTAAGAGGATGCCACCAAGCATCACTCCTCCGATTATACACATCAACCTTTTCATAATAACCTCCATTTTTAAAAAGCTCTAAAATCACTCACTTTTTAAAACACATTTAAAAATGCAGCTCCTGGGTGATGAGCTTTGAGAGGACTGCATCTGCATTATTATTTCCGTCCAAAGCATAATACTGTAGTGAAATGAAGGCAACGAGGGGATCTGAAGCCGGATAGGTTACTATACATGCGGGATTACCTTGCCACCTCGCTGGAATTGTGGGAAGAGTATAAATTATTTTACATAAAGACACAGGTAAAAATCCATCGAGTCTGCTGACTATTGAAGCACTACATGAAAGTGTATCGAATCCGGAAATAACGGGGTACAGTTTTTCGTTCCTTAGTAGTATTTTGTCCCAGGCGGATACGCTATCAACTCCAAGATAGTTTCTCGCAAAAGGTGAGGGAGGAAATGCAGGATTCATCAGCACATTTAAGATCGCAGGACTAATGAGAACGAGTTTTTTTCGACTATCCAGATAAGTAGAAAACGAATTTACAACGTTGGAAAAATGCTCACTTTGATCAGCAGTATACCATATGATGAGTCGGAAGCCAAGGTTGTTGATCATATAGTCTATGTCGCGGAAGGAATATGGTAGTCCCGATTCAACACTAAAAACTGTATACCCGTCAGGATAGTATGTATCCAAGAAATTCCTAAAGAAGAGGTCCGCCTGATTAACGTTTGCATCATCCATAAGAAGGATCTGACCCCTCACAGGTTTCACATACCAAGTATGTGATACTACTTCAGAAAGAGCATGTGACTCGTCAACAGCTGCTAAATATATGGTCCTCTCACCAGGGTCCAAATCTGTTAAAAATACAGAACCGCTGTCTCTCGGTACATAATGCAGTAGTGTCTCCGGTTCTGTACTAAGTCTATACAAAAATCCAGAGACGCTCTGATCTCCATCGATATCTGTTGCTCCAAAATAAAAAGAAGCTACAGTAAGTGTCGTATCTGGGGGGAGCATGTCAGAAATGAAGAATGCCACAGGCGGGGAATTCCTCACGGGTATAACCACCTTTGTCGGAGTAGGATCATAAGCACCTTCATTATCCACTGCCCAGACTTGGAAACAGTGAAAATCATAGGTATCACCTTCCGAAACACTGAAGGTGAATGTCTCAGTTGTTCTAACGGTAAATACAGTATCTTCATTGTCGACAGAATAGTAATACCCTTGTATCTCGCCATCGGGGTCATTACCGATCCAGTAAAGAGTAACCTTTGCTGGAACCGTATCCACTGTATCCACATGAGAAATAAAGCAGTATGTTTCAGGAGGAAGGTTCTCAACGGGAACATCTTCTGGTTTCTTTATACACGAAGTTAAGACTAAAAACGATAAAACTATAGTAACACATATCTTAAATTTCGCCATTTTTCACCTCACTATCACAAACTTTGCTATTTCTACATCACCTGTAGACTCGTTCCTGACGACTAAGTAATACAGCCCCGTGGCAGCAGTCTGAGACCCCTCTGTCATTAAATCCCACATTTCTTCTCCATACGGGCTATCGTGCTTTATAACTTTCACCAAATCCCCGCTTGCATTTAGTATGTGAATGGTACACCTTTCAGGAAGGTTATAAAACCTTATTACACGTGCATCGCCTTTTTCCCACACAGAACTCAATTTATACGGGTTTGGATACACACCCACTTTACCTTCTTCTGTGGCGGGCGTACCTGGAACTACTTTGACCATATTAAGAAGCTTTGAGCTCTCAAGGCTGGGAAGACCAAGGAGGGTATCACCAACATCAAACGAAGTTACAGCGTAATAATATGTAAAACCATTCTTAACGCCCACATCCTCAAAGGTATAATAACCTGCATACTGACCTTCGGTCTCCTTAGGCGGCATTCCGGTGTTAAATCCAATAGAATGATCCACATCGGTTACCGAATCCTCAGGAGTCTTGTCAAATTCCGCTACGAGCTTCCAGGATGTATCGTCGACAAAGGAAGATAATCCCCTATAGATTCTATACCCCTCAAAATCCCTCAAATTAGGAGGAAAAGGGTCCCTGGCGAATTCTGGAATGTCATCGAAGTACAACTTTACCTTTCTATTCCCTGGTGACGCAACAAGATGTGGGGAAGGCGGAGGTGCAGGAAGAATAAAATTCGCATCGAAGGCTTTCTGAGCCCAAGATGCATTTTCTAAGAGCGTCCCAAGGTCGTTCCCTCCAACAAAAGCTATTACGAGAACTACAGAGTCACCTATGTTCAGGTGCGAGATGGGACCTACAGATAACAAAGGTATGGGGTCAGGATATCCACGCGTGTAAGCATAGTTGTCATCCATATCGGGGTCTCTCTCTCCATTTGACATTATCTTATACCTCATAGAATCGGGAACGGTACCACGCATATCTCTCCATGTCCACCAATTAAAGCTCATTGTCATAGTATCAAAGGATACCGGGGTATTATTGTAATACATTCCAAGGAATTTATAAGCCCCATATCCCGTAGCTAAATAATCGTAACCGTCGTTTCTTTCAAAAACCATATACCCACCATCGTCGTAGAAAAGCCTCTTGTGCTGATAATAGGGAGTTGAGCCGAAATCGTCTCCCCAGAATTCTCTGGATCCAGATGCTAATTCTCCATAAAATCCAATGTATAAACTGTCCCAGTCACCGGCATAACCATCATTGTGGATTACAAACTTTACGGTGACTACATCATCAATATAGGGGTAACTCCAAACCAATACAGTTTGATCAATTCTCACACCAATCGGAATGTGCTCGGGCGGCATGGTCGGAAAATCTCTGTAATCGGTATACGAACAATATAAATCCTGTTCTGAAATGGCATCAGGTGCATAATAAGTTGATATCATAATACTGGATTTCTCCGTGATAGAATCGGAAATCGAGGATGAAGGAAGGAACTCAAATCCCTGTGTCGAGCCCGGAGTTACACTGGTTTCATCCACTGCACCAGTGGTTACACACTTACCTAAAGGTGTTATCACACCAATCCACAGCCCCCCCTTATAAAGCCTTTCTATCCTGCTAAACTTAGGATACTCCATTGAAGGATATGGCAGTCCAGTATTTGGCTCAACATACCTAGAAAAACTCGTACCGAAAAGGCCAAAATTCGTTACATTTAGTCTCATATTACCAATACTCGTGTACTTGAATGAAACAATCTTTGCGGCTGAAAAGCCGGTCAGTAATAGAAAAACAATAAGATACTTCTTCATTTCTTCCCTCCAGGGTTTTGAGGAAGTTCTGGTTTCTTCATCTTCAACACTTTATCAGAAAACGCAACGTACATGTACATGCCATCTCTTGAAGTAGCCACACTTACTGGAAATTCGTTAAATTCCTCCATATGAATGAACCTGCCTTCACTATCAAACTTTTGAACCCTTTTGTTCCCGAAATCCAGGACGTAGATGCAGCCGAAAGAGTCAGCCCACACATCGATAGGGTATGCGAAGACACCTGCAGTATCTCCACCCTCATGAGTTAAACCTCCAAGATGCACCATCGATATCCTTGGTGCAGTGATAGAAAGTCCTTCTACCCAGTTATTTCCAGAACTTGCAATAAGGATCCTAGAAAATTTTTCGTCAAGAAAAACCCCATGGGGCTCCTTTACACTCAAGATCCCACTTCCTTGAGTAGCAATGGTTTCAATGTGATTCCCTATGGAGTCTGTACAGACGACCAAATGTTTAGCAGAATCGGAGATGTACAGGTATCTTAAATTACTAAGGTCAATTCCACAGGGGTTAACTGAATCTGCGAAGTCGATGGTGTATAAAATGACCTTATCCCTGTTAAAAACATAGATTTTTGAGGAATCTCCTATATACAAGTTCCGTGCACGGTCCTGGGCAACACATCTTACATTTGCAAAACCAGAATAAAATGTATCTACAAGATCTCCACCTGTATTAAACTTTAAGAGCGCTTCCCTTTCGAGCACATATACGTACCCATCCTTTCCTACAATGATGTCCCTTATATCGCTAAATATCTGATAGTCCCAAGAAGTATTCCTTAGAGGAATGTAATCTTCTTCTGAAGGTAGAGACCCGGGATTTTCTGGTGGAAGGGGATATTTTTCACCACAACCACTGAAAAGGAAAACAAACAAAACTAAAAATACATAATTGGCGTATTTCATTAGAAGTTCACCCCCATCTGGGCTTTATGCACAAGCCCTGCATAACCGAGTGCAGAAACAGCATAATCGATGTGTACATCCCTTTTAAAGTCGAAACTTTTAATAATTCCAATACCACCTGTAAAGCCCGAGAATTCTCCGGGGATATTTGAATTTAGTTTGTACCCAGCTCTAAGAGACACAAGTTCCGCAATTACGTATTCAGCGCCAATTCTAAATATCTCAACGTTGTCAGTGCTCTTTTCAAGTTGAAGTGAGAGATAAAAATTATTGAGTGGACTTCCGTATGCGCCAAGCCTGTACATAACAGGAAGAGAGAACCTTGCAGGGTTATCTGAGGGATCTGGACTTTCAATCTCAGGGTCTGGGCCAATATTTGAAATGGAGATGCCGAGAGCAATATCCCTAAATCCAATTAGATAATAAGTACCAACGTCAAGGGCTACAGTACGCTGGTTGTAATCATCAAGTGCTTCATTCATATACTTAACATTTATGCCAAAGGAGAAGCGATCTATAAGCTTTCTCGCAATGGCAATACCCGCATATGTACTCGAAGTCCTGTAATATGTGCCAAGCCCGAATGGATGGTATTCATCAGTTCTCTGGATATACCCTGAATGGAGATTCCCCATTAGAATGCCCAAGCGTGTGAATTTCTCAATTTGATACACAAATCCAGCATAACTGTAGTAAGTATCACCAATCCATTTCTGAGTAAAGAAAGAGACACTTGCATTAGAAGGGACATAGGAAATCGCCGATGGGTTCCAGTAAATACAGGTTGCATCATTAGCTATTGCAACACCCGTTTCACCAAGGCCACCCTGTTTGGCTCCGACAGGTATTTTCAAAAAAGTCATTGTTGTCGTCCCAACTTTTTGACCACCGAGAAATTCAAACAAAGTAATAGCCTTTGCGCTACTGACTAAAACACACAATATCAATAAAGCTCTCTTTACCATTTCACCAGCACCCCCATAAATATTTCCCTTGGTTCTCCATACCTCGCAGGATTCAACATACTGTCTTCGGTCGTCCTCGCAGGGAGCGGATCTCCAGGTTCATAAGCTCTACCTGTAACGGGGTTAATGATCCTATGGGCACGCCAGTTAAATACATTTCGGACTTCAGACTTAAAGCGGAAGTCCATACCAAGAGCCTGAAAGATACCTTTTTCAAACTTTACATCCAGCCTTTTCCACATTGGTCCAAGCTTTGAATATAGTTCGCCGCGATTACCAAGGGTATCCTCCGGGGTATAACGCACACCAGATTGGAGAGAGACACCGAGGCTTATAAGTAAGTCATCAAGAGTTACATTTGCAACTCTAACGTATTCTTTGCTCCTTAGAGAATATGTAATGTCACCGTAGAATTTTACTGGCCTGTCCCATTTTAAGTACCACTCCTTAAGAGACTCTGCACTTCCACTCCAGTACCAGTCCTCAGCCGTGGAAGACCTTCCTTTACTTTGCGACACCGTCATAGAAAGGGAACCATAAATATGATATGGAGTGTAGTAAGACAGTTCTGATTCCAAGCCAACAGACCGAGAATAATCGGAGTTAAAATACATCCAAAAAGATGGATTGGGAGGAATACCCTGGACTTTACGTGCTGTTGGATAGTTAAAGATATCTTTATAATATGCAGTAACCTTTAATTTGCTCCTTTCATTTAAAAGATGTTCCAGTCCCATCTCGTATGCAACAGTTACAGTAGGTCTTAAATTGGGGTTACCGACTAGTTCGTATGAAGAAGAAGCTCTAACACCTAATTTTGAGTAAACATACTTTAAGTCAGGTAGCTGCGAAAAATGGCCATACGAAGCAAAAAACTTATCCCTTTCCGATATGGGATAAGCAAAACCGATTCGGGGGCTCAAGTGAAATTTTACAATATTTCCCATAATAGATGCATTATTATTCATATACTTTGAATATTCACTCTGAATTGCAGGAGGTAGGTCCGATTCTTGTAAAATTCTTTTCACTGCATCATCTACGTACTTTCCGGGTACCCAAAAATCAACCCGCAGACCAAGGTTAGCTACCATCCCAGCAAAAGAAATTTCAGTTTGTGTGTAAGCACCTCCGTCAAATGAGTAAACTTTATAGAGGTCATAATTCAGCCCAAGTCCACTTTCAGTACCATACCATGGATAATGAATATCAAGCCACTGAAGTTCATTTCGGTTCACAAGGAACCCCGTTTTAATCCTCCATATTTTGGAAAATATCTTACTAAAATCAAATTTACCCGTATAGGTATCTACATAGTGGTCATGCCAATAAGGGGCATCTCCGTAATCCCAAAAGAGATCCTGAGGCATAGTGTCGACAGTTTCTACGTATTCACTCCAGTGCTTCCCATTCACATCTGCCCTCAGGTTTGTGAAGAAGCGGGAAATCTTTAAGTCGTAAAACGTCGCAGGGGAAAGTGCATGGTGTATAGAAATTGCCTGCTGTATAGCATCTCGTGTAAAAGTGAGATAATTCTGCAGGTTATACATATATCGGTACGGAAATCCACTGGCAAACGGATAATCTGAAGATGACAAAAAGAAGCCCTGATTGATTTCCAAAGATTTATTTATCATAAAATATACTCTAAAATTGCTCGAAGCCCTCCAAGATATTCGTGATAGGAGCGAGTAATCGTTCTCTTCCCTTGGAGAAAGTCTCCAGGTGTCATATACCGAAGTATATAAACTCTCAGAATGAGGTAAATCTGTGTCCTCCAAGTCCGCATTCATACTTACATAGTATGTAACGTTACCAGGGATATCCACTTTAAATGTATTCCTTAAGAGATTGGTAATCTGTTCGGGTCCACTGACACTAACACTCAAAATGTCTTTGTTTTGGTGATTGCGAATCCCGAGGGTATTACTTAAACCCGCAAGGTTATCTCTCACATAGTCAACACTACCTGTAAATTTCGAACTCCCCTCTTTAAGTGAGATGTTAACTACTCCAGACATTGCCTGGCCATATTCAGCGTTATATCCACCCGTTAATGCTTCCAACTCCTCTATGGCTGTGGTAGGAATATAAAGACCAAAAGAGCTTCCCGATAGCTGATCCTTAATAGGGAGCCCATCGATCAAAACCATAAGTTCACTGGAACGACCTCCTCTGACATGAATATCAGTGCCCTGCCCCTGGAACCCAGCCTGTTTTTCCAGAACATCTTTCACATCCTCACTCGGAATAATATCCAACTTCTCTCTCGACACAACACTTTTTGAAGCTGATACTTCCCTTTCCAGTGTAGGCCTTTCACCAACAGCAACAACTTCCTCAACCCTAAAAACCTCCTCACTCAGATAGAAGTGCACTTCCCTCACTTCGTTCCCTTTTATGGATACACTTGCTTCTTTTGGTTTGTAACCCACCATAGAAGCCACCAATATGTGATCTCCTGGAGGAACTTTCGTTAAAACAAAAAAACCATCGGTGTCGCACGAAGTACCTATCTTTGTACCCTTAATTATCACATTAGCCATAGGCAGTCCTTTCCCCGTAACAGCATCAAACACCCTACCTACAATCTTTCCATCAGCTAAAAGGAACGTGGAAAGGGTTAACAAAAGACTCACATACCGAAAGATTTTTAACATTTACCCCCCTATTCTTATCAAAAACGGAAAAATTAGAACACAAATTTCAACACACTCAGTTACGCAATATTTGATCGTACTCATATCCCTTAGTTTTAAATCTTTTTGTAAGGAGCGTAAAAAATTATACACCTGTCCAGCTAAAAATGTTAGTCAATGCATAAAGCTCTTGTAACCACGATAATCACACTGCTGAGAGATAGCCATCAGCAATCTCGCATTCTAATTTCAATGAAAAATAGAATATACCCTTAACACCATAGACTTAAGGACAAAGTATATGCCTTCGGAGGATATGGTTTCAGATTGCCTGGAATACGGGTGTGCCACTTCCTTTTCCAAATTTCAATAATGGGGTAACATACTCAACAAGAGATGGAAAGAGATGCCCTTTGATGTATGTAAATATAGTCCTTCACGACGCTACTGGAAGAGTGGTGAACATATTTCAATCTTCTTGTGAACAATCTCCACAGCTGACGAAAAGCGCAAGGATCTGCCTGCCGCCATTTACTTCATAAGACTGGCAACGGAAGATAGGGTAGATACGATTAAATCGGCTCCTTTTACATACATAATTCTTATGCCGGTTTAATTCCTTAGCCTTTCACAATATCAACGCTTCGGGATGCACCGAGACGCTGGGCACCGGCTTTTATCATCTTTAAAGCATCTTCATAGGTTCTTATACCACCTGCAGCCTTTACCTGAATTCGACCCTCCGATACCTTACTCAGTATTAATACATCGTACACTGTTGCTCCACCCTTACCAAATCCTGTTGATGTTTTAACGAAATCTGCCCCATTATCAACACAGAGTTTAGTTGCCATAACCTTCTCTTCATCCATAAGGTAACAGGCTTCGATAATAACCTTCAGAATTTTATCTCCAATTATCTTTTTCGCTCCAGCGATCTCTGAGCCAACATACTCTAAATCACCATCCTTCAATTTTCCAATGTTGATTACCATATCAAACTCATCGGCTCCATCTTCGAGGGCTCGCTCTGCTTCTCTCAATTTTATTTCCATAGTATTTTGCCCTAACGGAAACCCAACTACCGACGCAACCTTAATCCCAGCATCTCCAACCTCTTCCTTTGCAAACTTTACGTGAACTGGGTTTACGCAAACACTGTAGAAACCAAATTCAATAGCTTCCTTCACAAGCTTCTCAATGTCCTTTTTTGTAGCATAGGCATTTAAGTTAGTATGATCAATAAGTTTTGAAATATGAGATGGCTCAATCCTTTCATAATCACCCGATTCAATTCTCTCAGCCATCTTTTTAACTTCTTCGAAATTAACCATACCTTCACCTCCTTAAAAATTATAAAGAATATTCCAAGGATGAGTGTTCGAAACAAGAACGGTATAATTTAACAGTAAAGGAGGAGTAAGGGATGTTTAAATTGTTATTAACGCTGTTAATCGCATCTCCAAGTGAAATTACCGTACATAGACTTGAAAATGGCCTCAGAATCGTGTTTGTAGAAGATAAGAGCCTTCCAGTTTTCTGCGGCTTCATTCAGTTCGATGTAGGTTCAGCTTGTGAGGCACCTGGACTCACTGGAGTTTCGCACCTTCTCGAGCATATGCTTTTCAAGGGAACCAAGAAATTGGGGACTACAAATTACAAGAAAGAAGCGAAACTCAATGCAATCCTCGAGAACCTTTACATCACAATGGATACTGTCTCCGACAGTACCTTGCGGTTTGCGCTTAAAGATAGCATTGAAAAGGTTCAGAATGAACTTAGCAAATATATCATATCTGAAGAAATATGGAGAATATACAGTATGCATGGCGGCGTTATGATGAATGCATCCACGTCTAACACCAGCACCCAATACTACGTGATGCTACCTTCCAACAAAAAGGAGTTATGGTTTAAGGTTGAGTCAGATCGATTTAAAAACCTCGTGTTAAGAGAATTCTTTTCTGAAAGAAATGTGGTAAATGAGGAAAGGCGTATGAGCGAAAGTAACCCTTACTACAAACTGTGGGGCTCATTATTTGCAACTGCGTATATTGCCTCACCAATCCGATGGCCCATTATAGGCTGGGAAGACGACATAATGAATGTAAAGCCGGATCAAGTTATGTGGTATTATAAGACTCACTATACCCCTGATAACTGCATTATCGTGCTCGTGGGAGATGTGAACATAGAAAATGACCTTAAGCTTGCCAAAAAATACTTCGGTGACTGGAAAGGTTCTAAGACGGACCTATTCAGGATAACAGGAGAACCCGCACAGTCTGAAGTGAGAAGAGTAGAAATCATAGGTCCTGGCAAGCCAACAATGGGAATCGGATTTAAGGGACCATACTATCCTGACAGAGAATACTACGCGTTGGAATTATTCTCATACATATTTGGGGAAGCTGAGGGTTCCATAATTCAAAGAAACTTGGTGAAAAGAGGGATCATTTTTGACGGAGGCAGTTCACTCTCAAGCTGGCAAGGAAAAGCACCCTCTATCTTCTTACTGGAACTACATCCTGCAACAGGTATATCTATGAATTCTTTGGAAAAGGAGATCTTTTCCCTTCTTGATTCTCTAAAAACTTCAGGGATTGACGATGCTTCACTCAAAAAGGCAAAAAACAACTATAGAATGTCGTTCGTAAAACGTCAAAAGGAACACTTATATCTCGCCTTCACGGCTGCAAGTGGGCTCAGGATCGCCGATGATCCTGAATATTACAAGAAAGAGCTTGAAATTATTGATTCCATAACTGCCGAAGAGGTCAAAACAGCAATTTCAAAATACCTAACAAAAAACCAAGGAACCATCGTAACCCTTGGAGGCGAATAATGTTTAAAAAATCATTATTACTGTTACTTATTGTTTCCACAATGTATGGAGAGAAAGAATCACCTATGGCGCGGGAGATAAAAAAGATGAAGTTTGAACCCCTCAAGTGGGAAGTCCCAGCCGTCGGTAAAGATATTAAAAAAGTTGCGGGAGAATCAGGAATTGTACTCTATATAAAGGAAAACCATTCTTTACCACTCGTCGAAATTAATGTATATATAAAGGGTGGTCCTGCATATATGGAGTATGGACAGAAGCTCCACCCTTGGCTTATCGCATCCTGCCTTATGAGAGGTGGCACTCTTAGCTACGACCCGGACGAATTAATCGATTCACTGGAGTTCAACGCAATAGACATCAACGTAAAAAGCAATGATGAATACTTTTCATTATCGATGGCTTTTCAGCCACAGTTTGAGGAACTTGCAATAAAGCTTATGGAAGAGATCCTCTTCAAACCTCGTTTCGATGCAGAAATAGTCTACAATGAAAAGCTGAAGATCATCAATGAATGGCAGCGAAGTATGGACGACCCGGGACAACTCCTTTATGAAGCCTCAAAAGAAGTTTTATATAACGGCCATCCCCTTGGGTCAAAACCCGATTTTGAATCTTTCAATGCAGTAACACCCCAAGAGATTTTAGGGATTCACAAGAGATTTTTTCAGCCAAAAAATATGGTTGTATCGGTAGTAGGCGACATCAACTCAGATAGCTTGGTAAATATATTATTTAGCGTTTTCGACTCAAAGTACAATAACGACTATGACTTAGAACTAAAGCCCGCACCAACACTTGGAGAACGGAAAGTTTACTTTGTTCAGCGCGAAATCCCACAGGGCTACATACATTTCGTTCAAGATGCACCTGCGGGCTATTTTGAAGACACCTATAAAATATCGTTAGTCTCCGATATCCTCGGAGGGGGATTCAATTCAAAGATCGTCTCTAAAGTAAGAAATGAGCTCGGCTTGGCTTACAGTACTTACGCTTACTTCTCCTCTTTAACTAATTTAAAGGGAACTTTCTATGCCTTTAGTGCAACCCGTAGTGACGCAGTAGAGCAGTCCATATACTGTATCGAGGACGTCATTAAACAAATGGAAAACGGTCAGATCTCTGAGGAAGAATTAAATCTTTCAAAAGAATCTTTCTTGAATTCATCCGTAACATCGGTAAGAAACGATTGGGCATACGTTCAGAGGCTTGCTTTAAGGAGCCTTTTTGGATTCCCCGATGACTATTTCGAAAGGATGAACGATGAGATCAAGGACTTGACCCTTCAAGACATTAAAGATGCATCTAAAGAATATCTGGATCACGAGAAAATGTCGATTATAATCGTTGGAGATAGTACAAAGATTAATCTGAAGACCATCGAGAAATTCGGGCCTATTGAGCTTCTTGCTCTCTGATCAGAGCAAGAGGGTAGTTATGAAGCATTTATACTACTTTTAATTTCGAAAATCTATCTTCAAGATTATAAGTAATGAATGTATACATCGGAACGTCGGGTTGGAGATATCCTTGGAACGAAGGTTCTTCCCTATCCTGGTACGTCGAAAATTCAAACTTAAACGCAGTTGAACTGAATGCCTCCTTTTATAGATTCCCCTTTCCATCTCAGATAAAGGGATGGGCAAATACTGGAAGGAATCTTCGATGGGCAATCAAGGTTTCGAGGCGCATTACACACCTTTATAGATTCAATGAAAATGCATACAGTGCTTGGGATAAATTTAAAGAGTTATTCGCACCTATGCAGAACCTCATTGACTTTTTCCTTTTTCAATTACCCCCTACCATTACGCCAAAAGATATAGACAAGATAGAAAAGTTTATTGAATTCACGGGCCTTAGGGAGAAGTTCGCACTGGAAGTGCGTAATATAACCTGGTACCAAGATACTTTACTTAACTGGGCTCAAAGATCAATGATTACTTGGGTTTCAGTAAGTGCTCCAGGATTACCTCAAGATATTTACAATTTAAATGGTAATGTGTACCTCCGTATGCACGGTGTTACAGAATGGTACGCCTATTCCTATTCCACTATAGAACTGGAAGAGGTAGCTGAAAAGATAGTAGGTGCTGCACCGGAGAGGGCGTTCGTCTTTTTTAATAACGATCACGCAATGCTCAAAAATGCTCAAGAACTGTCAAAGATATTTCAAAAGAAGCTTATTTAAGACATCCAAAACTCGAATTTCAGAGAATCGGGATAGTACTTGAACCTTTTTCCTTCTTATATAGCTACTAAACTTTAATTAACTTAAAACTCGCATCTATCTGATGTCAGTCGATGCAAGGAATTTTCTATCCGCCTTACTTCCAACCTACCGGGAAAAGGTAGAGCGGATCTTCTTTTATCCCCAGTACACTCTTTACTTCGCTATCAATAAACGCACCTACGGGAACAGTTCCAAGACCGAGGGCTGTAGCCTGAAGCATTATATTCTCCCCCACATGTCCCGCTTCCATATGTACGTAACGCTCTGCCCTGGTACCATACCTTGCCTTTGTCCTCTCAAAAACAGCTGACACCACAAT
>DCDE01000013.1 GCA_002316275.1 Caldifarciminota bacterium UBA1063 | reverse complement strand
AATGACGCTAACGAACATAACCTTAAATATCTGCCATATATAAAGAGGTATTATCGGATTATCTTTTGTAACCATATAGGTCAGGAAGAGTGACTGGACGAGGGTTCCTGCTGAAACTGCGAGAGCCAGAGAGGGAAAGCCAAGTATGCGAGGAAGGGTGAGAGCTATCGCTACATTAACTATACTTCCAAGTACCACACTATAATTGGGGATTTTTATATCACCTTTTGAAAAGTAATAATTCAGTAGTACTTTAGAAATACCAATAGCTACGACATGTGGAGTATAAAGGACGAGAGCCTGAGCGGTATTGATAGTGTCCAGGGCTGTAAACGCACCTCTTTGGAAGAGGATCCTAACAATTTCTTCAGCGTAGAAAATGATAAATAATGAGGAGGGGAGCGTTAAAAAGATCGAATAGAAGATTGATTTCCAGAGTGCATCGCGGATTTCCCCATTCCTTGCAATGATTCGGGAAAAGGACGGCATAGATACCGTCTGGAGCCCTACTGCAAATAGACCTACCGGCAATTGCATAATTCTGTATGCGTATGTAAGATAAGATACGGAACCCTCTTTGAGAAAAGTAGCGATAAGGGTGTTTATGAATGGGGTGATCTTAGAGAACCCCATTGCTATCACAACAGGGATAAGCAACCTGCCAAAATCCTTGAGGTATGGATGTCGAAAGTTTAGGGTTAAGGAAGGGCGCACATTGTGGGCTTTTAATCGCTGAACTAAGTAAAGAAGTTGTAGGAGGCCACCAAAGAGCACTGAATATCCGAGGGTTACAACATGGTCTTCTTCGGGTATAAAAAAATGAGCAATTACGATGATTGCTACAATTCCTAAATCAAATAGGGCAGGTGATAACGCAGGTTGAAAGAATTCCTTCCTTGAATTTAAGGTCGCTTGAAATAGAGCCGACATAGATACAAGAACAAGGTATGGGAAGGTAATTCTTGTAACCTCAATGGTTTTAGTGAACTTTTCTGGGATGTTTTTAAATCCGTATGCAGTTATTAGTACGATCTCCCTCGAAAAAATTATGCCCAGGATGCTAATAACTACGGAGGCTATAAAGAAGATCGTGAAGATTATATTGAGAAAACGTATGGGGTCTTCATTCTTTTCCTGAGCTTTTACGAAGTTTGGGATGAAAGCGGTTTGCATAGCGTTTTCAGCTAATAAGTCCCTGAAAAAGTTTGGAATTCGGAAAGCTATATTGAAAATATCTGCAAATCTACCAGCCCCTACAAGGAATGCAATACCGGCATCTCTAAAAAATCCGAAAATTCTCGATATGAAGGTCGCAAGGGAGAATTGAAGGATGGATTTGAACTTTATACTATATCTCCTTCAAAGGACTCCTTAATCACATTTACTATTCTTTCAGATGTCTTGCCATCCCAGTATTTTATAGTATTCACTTGAATACATGGACCTTTTATTTTGTTAGTTTCAATGATTTTATTGATTTCCTCTTCAATCTTTTCAATGTTATAAGCGACAAGAACATTAGTTCCCATGCTTAGTGTAATTAACCATTCTGTGTTTTCCCTCAAAGTGAGGCAGGGCACCTGTAAGAAACTCGATTCTGTCTGGACTCCTCCGGAGTCCGTCATGACAAATAGGGAATTCTTTAATAGGGCAATAAATTCAAGATATCCCAGGGGATTAATGAGTTTTACATTGTTTGAAGGGATGTAGCCAAGTTCAGAAAGTCTACTTTGAGTTCGAGGATGGACTGGAAATACAAGCGGTGTTTTCTCAGAGGCCTTTTTAATAATAGTGATGATGTTTCTAAGCCTTTCTATATCATCGACGTTTCCAGCCCGATGAATGGTTATCAAACCATATGCCTTTGAGGCCAAATCGAGCTTATCGAGCACCTCTTTTTCCATAGCAATGATTTTGTTCATGTGTTGGCTCAGTGTATCCATAAGGATATTTCCAACGAGGAACATCCTAGATGTTGAGATTCCCTCTTCGTTTAAGTTTAGTCTTGCATATTCATCAGGTATAAATAGAAGGTCGGAAATCCTATCAACAATTATGCGGTTTATCTCTTCGGGCATACTCATGTCGAAACTGCGAACGCCGGCTTCTATATGCGCCACTTTGATTCCCATTTTTGCTGCAACGAGTGCCCCGGCAAGGGTGGAATTGGTATCACCGAACACAACTACAAGATCGGGCCTCTTATCAAGATAATGTTTCTCTATTTTAATGAGCATTTCCCCGGTTTGCTTTCCGTGTGGTCCCGAACCCACATTGAGGTTAACGTGGGGCGCAGGTAAATCCAGTTGTTTGAAAAAGATATCCGACATATTTACGTCATAATGTTGTCCCGTGTGTAAGATTTCTACTTGGAACGCAGGCTCCTTCTCTAATTCTTTATAAAGTGGTCCTGCTTTTACAAAATTTGGCCGTGCGCCAACTATGAGAGAAATCTTTTTCATTTTTTTATATAATATGCAATTCCTTTCCAGCCTTCTCGAAAGAGTTAAGTGCCCTTTGTAGTTGCTCTATGGTGTGGGTTGCCATTACACTTGTCCTTATAAGTTGCCTTCCAGGTGGTACAGCTGGTGTAATCACAGGATTTGCATAAGTACCATACTCCATCAGTTTCTTCCAAAACATGAATGTTTTTACATCGTCACCTATTAAAACAGGGACTATAGGGGTTTTTGTATCCCCAATGTTGAATCCAAGTTCTTTTAAGCCTTCCTGCCAAAATTTTGTGTTCTTCCAAAGGTTTTCTCTTCTTTCAGTATCCCTCTTTATAATTTCTAAGGATGCTTGTGCGACAGCTACCTGTGCAGGTGGAAGTGCGGCGCTGAATATCATTGGTCGTGCAAGGTGTTTTATGTATTCAATAACCTTTTCTTCGCCAGCAACGAAACCTCCAATTGAGGCAAAAGATTTACTGAAAGTGCACATTATTAAATCTACTTCCCGAGTCAAGCCAAAATGTTCTGCAGTCCCAGCGCCAGTTTTACCTAATATGCCAATGGAGTGTGCGTCATCGATCATGAGCCTTGCGCCATACTCCTCCTTTAGTTTTACCAAGGTCGGCACGTCGGCAATGTCGCCCTCCATGCTAAAGACCCCATCAACTACGATTAGAATACCTCTTTCTTCTGGAATTGCCTTTAGAATTCTTTCAAGGTGTTGCATGTCATTATGCTTGAATCTAAGGACATGTGATTGCCCGAGTTTTGTACCATCGACAATGCTTGCGTGATCCCACTTGTCCAAGACTACTACATCATGCCTTCCAAGAAGCGCAGACATAATACCAAGATTTGTCTGATAGCCTGTACTGAAAACCAGTGCTTTTTGCTTTCCTACGAACTTAGCCAGTTCGGCTTCTAGTTCCTCATGGATATCAAGAGTCCCGTTTAAAAATCTTGACCCACAGCTGCCCGTTCCATATTTTTCAATGGCTTTTTGCCCTTTTTTCTTTGTGTAAGGATGTGTTGTAAGTCCCAGATAATTATTAGAGCCCAACATTATGAGAGTTCTCCCGTCGACCACTACCTCAGTATCTTCGGCAGAAGAAACAGGGTGAAAGTATGGATAGTATCCAAGCTCTTTCGCTTTCTCGACTTCTTGAAATTCAAAGCACTTCTTAAAAATGTCCATATTAAGCCTCCTTAGAGAATATCTTCCCAGTTTTAATCATATCTATAACTTCACCAATTTTTGAAATGTCTTTACCGCCGCCCTCAGCTTTGGTCTTCGAGCCGCCCCCTCCACCTTTCAAATACCTGCCAATTGTTTTTACGATCTTCGAAGCATCAAAATCCGGAATGTCTCCCAATACTTCGACAAGGAAGGAAGCGCTTTTTTCTTTGCTACCAAGTAAAATAGTGATGCCCTTTTCGTTCAAAGATCTGAGTTTATCTGCGAGGACTCTCAGGTCTTCAATGCCCGCATTTTTAATATAATCAAACAAGACTTTTTTTCCATTTACTTCGAATGATCTTGAAGTCAACTCGCGAGCCCTCATTTCAGCCCAACGTTGAACGTATAAATCGCTTTGCTCTTCAAGGATCTTTATTGTATCGGAGATTTTTTCAATTCTTTCGGTGAGTTTCTCAGGCTCCGCTGAAAGCATCTCTGAAACTTCTTCTACAATGTTTTCTAATTTTTGCACATGTTCCAACGCCTTAAGTCCCGTGTAGGCTTCAATTCTACGAATATTTGCGCTTGATGCTTCTTCTCTAACAATTTTAAAGAATCCGATATCGCCAGTTCTATCTACGTGAGTGCCACCACAGAGTTCGCGGGACACATCTCCTATATAAATAACTCTAACTATCTCTCCATATTTCCCTTCAAATAGTGCCATTGCGCCCTCTTTAACCGCTTCTGCATAGCTCAAATATGCGGTTTTCAATGGTATGTTTTCGATAATTCTCCTGTTAACGATGTATTCAATTTCTGTGAGTTGTTCCCTTCTCAGTTTTGAAAAGTGGAGAAAGTCAAATCTGAGCCTGTCAGGCTCTACCAAAGAACCTTCCTGTTTCACGTGTTCACCGAGTACCTCTCGTAATGCAGCATGTAATAGGTGGGTTGCCGTATGAGCTCTCTCAGCGCCATTCCTCAGGCTTTCGCTAACTCTGAGGCGTACATCTACATCTTGAACTATTCCCTCTTTTATAAAGCCAATATGAACTATGTAATCTTCCACCTTATATGTGTTTTCTACTTCTATTAGAAAATAGCCCTCAGGTCCTTCTCCTTCAATAAAGCCTTTATCTCCTACTTGTCCACCACTTTCTGCATAAAAAGGTGTTTCTTCTGTAACAATGTAAACTTTTTCTCCCCTAAATCCATAACGTAGGATCTTGGAAATGGTTTCCAGCTTCTCATAGCCTGTAAATGTAACCTTGCCCTCTCTCAGAATTGTCCATTCGTCAGGTAAGTCAACTTTGAAAACCTCACTTCTCCTTGCTCTTTCTCTTTGTTTTTCCATCTCATTCTCGAAAGATTTCCAATCAATCTCGAGCCCTTTTTCCTTAACACATTCCTCAATGAGGTCAAGTGGCAGCCCATAGGTATCGTAAAACTTAAATACTGTATGCCCAGCTATAGTTCCCCTACCGATATATTGATCGATTTCTTCCTCTAATTTAGGAAGTGTTTTTGCAATATTCTCTATAAATCTCTCTTCCTCCTTTTTGATAATAAACTCAATTTCCGTTTTCCTGCCCACCAGTTCAGGGTAAGCGTCCTTCATTATTTCAACAACTACAGGTACGAGCCTGAATATGATTGGTTTGTCCTCATATCCTATTTTCTGAGCAAAGCGATGTGCTCTTCTCAGAATCCTTCTAAGTACATAACCTCTACCATAGTTTGACGGATAGATGCCATCTCCTATTGCGAATGTTAAGGCGCGTGTGTGGTCTGCAAGGACTCTATGTGCTCTTCCTGTCTCATCATCCGGTTTGTATTTTACTCCCGTAATCCTTTCAACTTCTTCGATTATCGGTATAAAGAGGTCCGTATGAAAATTAGAATCAGATTTGTTCAGAATTCTGAGTAGTCTCTCAAGACCTACTCCCGTGTCAATGTTTTTGGTTTTCAATGGCTCTAATACGCCCTTTTCATTACGATTGAATTGCATAAATACGAGGTTCCAAAGCTCAAGGAATCGCTCTCCATCTACAGAGGGGTCTTTTTGGCTTGGATCCTCTTCTTCACCTAAATCATAAAGAATTTCAGAGCATGGGCCAGCGGGTCCAATTTCGCCCATCTCCCAGAAGTTGTCCTTTTCGCCCAGTCTTATGATCTTTTCACTTGGGATTCCAATTAGCTCATTCCATATGTTGTAAGCTTCGTCATCCTCCCGGTAAACCGTAATCCAGATCTTATCCTTTTCCAATGCAAAGAACTCTGTAAGAAGTTCCCAGGCATACTTTATTGCGCCCTCTTTAAAATAATCGTTAAAGGAAAAGTTGCCGAGCATTTCGAAAAAGGTGTGATGCCTTTTAGTGAAGCCTACATTATCGAGGTCGTTGTGTTTGCCTCCCGCTCTTAGACATTTCTGACTGGAGGCTGCCCGCTTGAACGGGGGCTCAATAACGCCAAGAAAATATATTTTAAACTGATTCATCCCAGCGTTTGTAAAGAGGAGAGTAGGGTCGTTTTTAGGTAAGAGAGGTGAGCTGGGAACTATTACGTGACTTCGCTCTCGAAAATAGTTTAGAAATAGTTCCCTGACTTTATTTGCGCTCCAAGTCATATGTTGAGTTCCTTTAAGATTTTAACCTTCGTGTCAAATTCAAAGAGCTCTAATTTGTTCAGTGCGTCTATAATGTGCTTACCTCCAACTAAAACTCCATGCTTTTGGAGGGCAAGAACGTAAACATTTTCTTCAGCGCCCTTTTCTTTTACTTCCTGTTCTAGTTCCACAGAGCCTGCCCGTTTATAAGGTATGGAAATAATTTTCGTGCCGATTGCATCACTGTTCTCTAACATGAGCGGTTTTACTTCAGCTGTCATATAAAAAGAGGCAGCTGTTGTAAATGGAGGATGGGCATGAATTATAGCTGAGATATCGGGTCTTACACTATACCACGCCAAGTGGGTTCTAACTTCAATGGAGGGCTCAAGTGTCCCTTCTATAACACCACCGTTTGAATCGACGAGGAGGATATCTTCGGGATTCAGCTCCGATTTTCTCTTACCTCTTGGAGTTATGAGGAAGTATCCATTATCGACTTTTACACTTGCGTTGCCAACGTTTGCCTGTATGAAATCCTTCTCGTATAAGATTTTTAAAACTCTAAGTATTTCAGTTCTTTTTTCTTCGTAGGATAACATCTTTTCCTCCCATATAAGGCCTTAAAACTTCTGGAATCACCACGCTCCCATCCTCCTGTTGAAAATTCTCGAGGATGGAGATAAATACTCTTGGGGTTGCAAGCCCTGAGCCGTTAAGGGCGTGTGGGTATTCTATTTTACCGTCTCTTCTTCTCATTCTGGTTTTGGCTCTTCTAGTCTGAAAGGATTCGGTGTTAGAGCATGATGATGCCTCCAGCCACCGCTCGAGACCCGGCACCCAGACCTCAATGTCGTAGGTTTTGGATGCAGCAAAGCCCATATCCCCTGTGCACAGGAGCACGATTCGGTAAGGGAGTTCGAGGAGTTTTAGAAGATCTTCCACATCGTGTACCATTTTCTCCAGTTCATCGTAGGATTCTTCTGGTTTTGTGAACTTAAAGAGTTCTACTTTATTAAACTGGTGGACTCTTACTATTCCTCTTACATCTTTACCGTATGAGCCCGCTTCTCTCCTAAAGCAAGATGTATAAGCCATAAAGTAAAGAGGCAAATCGCTTTCGTCAATAATTTCATCCCTAAAGAGGTTTGCCAAAACGGTTTCAGCAGTGGGAATCAAAAAAAGCTGGTCTTCACAAGCGTAATACATCTCATCGCGAAATTTCGGGAGATGAGCAGATACGTACATTGCGTCTTCTTTGACAAGGGTTGGAGGTAGTATTTCCTGGTAGCCTTTTTTCTTATTTTCAGAGAGGAAAAAACTTATCAGGGCTCTTTCTAATTCTGCACCTTCATTTTTGTAAATTGCAAAACGTGATCCCGAGATCTCACCAGCCCTTTTAAAGTCGAGGATCTCTAAGTCTTCTCCGATATCCCAGTGGGCTTTCGGTGTGAAAGAAAATTCACGAAGCTTCCCCCAGGTTCTTACGACCAAATTATCACTTGCCGAAGAGCCAATAGGACAAGATTTATGGGGTATGTTAGGAAGGTAAAGCCATTTTTCATTTAGTTTATTTTCGACCTCTGGAAGTACCTTTTCCAGTTTCGCCAGATTTTCATCCAGAGATCTCGCTGTTTCCATAAGCGGCTCCACATCGCCATTTATTTTTCTTATTCTCGCTATCTCCCTGCTGATTTTATTCTTAGCGGAGCGAAGGCTTTCTATCTCTTTTTTGAGGTTCCTCGTTTGCTGTTCAAGAGATAATATTTCATCAATGATATCTGTGAGGTAGTTTCTCTTTTTAAGTGCTTCCTTTATTAATTCAGGATTTTCACGTAATAATTTTCGGTCTATCAAATATCACTCCTTTGAAACTAGAAGTTAATTTTAATCTGCTTCATTCGGAAGTTCAATATGCCATGTTGTTTTTAAAGAGTTTTGTTAAGATTGTTCTTGGGAATTATAATATGCACTATGAACTCAAGGACGTGCAGTGTACTTTCAGAAAGGCGGAGCATCAGGAACTTTAAGAGAGAACCCATCTCGGACGGTGTGATGCAGGAATTAATGGAACTCTGCAGATGGGCTCCCACGGCGCGGAATTCTCAATCATACTATTTCATCGTTATAAAAAAACCTGAAATAATAGGAGCTCTTTCAGAAATTAGGGGACCGGCAAAGCCAATCGGAAATGCCCCAATTGCAGTGGCAATTTGTGGAGACCCCGAAAAATCGAGAAGGTTTATCCAAGATGCGTGTATAGCTGCTTACCATTTTATGCTTGCTTCCTGGTGCCTTGGACTTGGGACGTGTTGGATTGCCGATATGGATAGACCTGAAGTAAAAGAGATGCTGGGAATCCCCAAGGAACATTACATTGCGACGGTTACACCCCTCGGCTGGCCAGAGGAAGTCCCACCACCTCCGCCTCGTAAACCAGGTGAAGAATTTTTTAGGACCATTGAATGATAAGGGTGTCCAGGGGGTTGGTTCCTTTGATTTGGTGAAGTATAGGTCTAATCAGAACATTACTTGATTAGGTTTAGCCTTGATATGAATATTAGGAAGGGTTTCAAAATTAGATAAGAAAATATTGATTTTGTGCTAGAATGTTTCAGTGAAATTGAATTGTTTATTTTATATTATTGTGTGCTTCTTTAGCTATATTTTACATTTGGCGCGGAATTGCGTTCGTGAATAGTAAGCTGTTATAATACCTCTAATTGTTCGAAAAATCCCAATTGTGCCGGTATTCTAATAGGACTTCGTTAAGTTTAGTACTTTGACTTTTTGTGTTTATGCTTTGCTGTACCTTACCTTAGCTAGTTTCGCAGCTAATGTGTCGTCAAGTCTCTTTACCGGTGTCGTATGGGGGGCAGTCTTCAAAATATCTGGATTTGTTTCGGCCTCTTCCTTTATCTTAAGCATCACTTCGGCAAATTTGTCTAAAGTCTCTTTGGTTTCAGTTTCTGTTGGTTCAATCATAAGTGCCTCAGAAACGATAAGAGGGAAGTAAACCGTTGGAGCGTGCATTCCAAAATCGAGAATTCGCTTTGCAATATCAAGGGTTCTTACTCCGTATTTCTTGAATGTTTTACCTGAGAGGACAAATTCATGCATACAAGTCGAAGTGTAGGGGAGCTCATAATGGTACATAAGTTTTTCCCGTAGGTAATTTGCATTTATAACGGCATTTTCGCTAACTTTCTTAAGGTGTTCTTTCCCAAGCATACGAATGTAAGTATAAGCACGGATTAATACCAAGAAATTTCCATAAAAGGAGTGAATTTTCCCGATAGATAGCGGCTTATCATAGTCAAACCGGTATTTTCCGTCCTTTTCTACAATTCTTGGTATAGGTAAGTAAGGTTCAAGGGATTTCTTAACTCCCACTGGTCCACTTCCGGGTCCCCCACCTCCATGTGGTGTGGAAAATGTCTTATGGAGGTTAAAGTGCATTACGTCACACCCGATATCTCCAGGTCTAATATGGCCCATGAAGGCATTTAAATTTGCTCCATCCATATATATCAATGCACCAGCTCTATGAACTAAATCTGCAATTTCACGAATCCTATTTTCAAATATTCCGAGAGTATTGGGGTTTGTGACCATAAAGCCTGCTACGTCTTCATTCAAATGCTTTTTCAGGTCTTCAATGTCTATTCTTCCGTCAGGACCTGATTTGATTGTGATCGCCTGATACCCTGAAAGGGTAGTAGATGCGGGGTTGGTCCCATGGGCTGAATCTGGAACAAGAATAAATTTTCTTGGGTCTCCATTTGTTTCGTGGTATTTTCTTATAATCTTTATCCCAGTATATTCACCATGGGCGCCTGCGGCAGGCTGAAGTGATACGTAATCCATCCCACTGATTTCAGCAAGCAGATCCTCTAACTCTTTCATGAGCTTTAGTGCTCCTTGCACTGTGTATTCAGGTTGAAATGGGTGTATATGTGTAAAACCGGATAGCCCGGATGTGTACTCGTTGACTTTAGGGTTGTATTTCATGGTACATGAACCAAGGGGGTAAAATCCTTTGTCTACATGGTGATTTAATGTTGATAATTTTACAAAGTGGCGTACAACTTCATTTTCGGGAACTTCGGGAAGATCAGGTTCCGTCTTACGGAGCATCTTTTGAGGTATTTTAATCTCTGTTTCTCTGTCAAACTTCTTGACAGTATAACCTACCCTTCCTGGTTTTGAAATTTCATAAATTAACTCCATTCTAAAACTCCTTTTTCAAACTTTATGTATTTTTATGGTCCTTATGAGTGAATCTATTACTTCGTCCAATTTGCCATTTATTGTACATCCTGCGGCATTAAAGTGCCCGCCACCGCCAAAGGTTTCTGCAACCTTTGCAAGATTTACTTTATTTTTGCCCCTAAGGCTGGTTCTCCACCGATCTTCTTCAATTTCCACGATGCTTACTCCTACTATTGCTTCATCAACTGATAATGGGTATGACACGAAGCCCTCGGTTTCGCTTCGATCAATATTATATTCCAGAAGGAGTTCTTTTCCTATAGTAATTATGGCTACCTGGTCTCTTATAAATATCGTAGATAACACCCTGGCAAGGAGCTGGAGCGTTTTTATTTTTTTTCGCTCATAAACCAGCGATGCAATATCAGTGACATCTAAATTGGTGCTTACAAGGTAGTATGCATCTTTAAATGCCCACGGGAAACTATTGGAGTGTCTGAAAGATACGGTGTCAGTTAGTAATCCCGTGTACAAGCACTTCTTGATATCTGTGCTGATAAGAGTTTCATCGTATTTCCTTGCAAACTTAAGTAATATGCTTGCTGTGCTTGGAGCACCGGGAATTACAACGTCATATTTCGAGTATGTTCTACCTGAAATGTGGTGGTCTATTCTAATGATAGGAGTAGTTTGAGGGGCATTGAATCCTGTCCTCGAGAATTCAGTCGCATCGATAAGAATTATGAGATCGATGTCAGTTGCATCCAGTTTGCTTTGAATCTTATCTACATCGGGTAGGAAATCGAGGTAGTGGGGTACTTTTTCTGCCAAATATGGTGTGACACGTTTGCCAGCTTTTTTCAAAAATAGATAAAGTCCAAGGAGGCTGCCTACTGCATCGCCGTCAGGATTTATGTGAGATACAAGCCCTATTTTACCAGAATATGACTTTAGAAACTCTTGGAGATTTCTAACTTTCTTATGCATAGGTGTTTCTAATTTTACTGTTCTTTGAAAGTTCATACAATTTTCTAAAATTCAGTGGATTCGCTACTAAAATGTTTTTCTCAATTGAATATCCCTTTACGCTGGTTTATTCTGAATAGGGAGGTGTTGTATGGTGATTTTCTTAAGTTTCATTCTTTCTTTTATGAGTCCAGCCCCGCATAGTGGGACCTTTTCTATAGTTGCATGCGACACACTTACACGAGAAGTGGGAGTTGCTGTAGCGTCTAAATTTCTTGCCGTTGGCTCAGCTGTGCCCTTTGCCGAGGCAGAGGTTGGCGCCGTTGCTACTCAAGCTTACGGTAATATGGCCTTCGGACCCATTGCGTTGGATTTATTGAAAAAAGGTGTCACGCCCGATAGTATAATTAAAGTGTTGCAAAATATGGATACCCTCTTTGATCAGAGGCAGGTTGGTATTGTTTCTATTAGCGGTGCGTCAGCGTCGTGGACAGGTAAGGGTTGTAGTAGTTATGCAGGTCACAGAAACGGGTTTTGCTATGCTATTCAAGGAAATATTTTGGTAGGTGATACGGTTATTAAGGCCATGGAGAATGCCTTTCTTAATAGTTCTGGCGATTTACCTGAACGTCTTATTGCAGCCCTGGAAGCAGGAGATATGGCAGGAGGGGATGCCCGAGGTAGACAATCGGCAGCACTGCTTGTTATGAGAAAAAATGGTGGGTATGCAGGATATTCTGATAGGTATGTGGATATAAGAGTGGATGACCACCCTGATCCTATCCCAGAGCTAAAGAGGATCTACAAGTTGTGGGAACGTTTTTTCTTATTGGATGCCCATGGAAGAATTGGTGACCAGTATGCAAAAGAAAATAAGACTGAACTTTCAATGATGGAATATCAGCAAGCGATGAAAATCCTAAATGAGGTTATGCAAGAAAACCCAGATGATCCGGACCTTTTAAATGAAGTTGCATGGTTTATGGTGTTGAGGGGTATTGAGCTAAACAAAGCTAAAGAGTTAATCGATAAAGCTTTGGAAATTAAACCAGATGATGCAAATATTTTGGATACTGCCGCTTTGATTTACTTTAAGCTGGGTTTTAAGAAAAAAGCCATCGAGTTTGAACAGAAAGCTGTACATCTTGATCCGGAAAATAAGTATTTTAAAGATATGCTGGAGAAATTTAAGAAGGGCAAAATATAGCTTGTAATTCTGACTTGTAAAATCTATAATAGGTATATGTCAGAAGTTTTTAAAGTTTCGGATATAATGAGTTATATCGAAACTGCTAAGAGTGATACCCCTATCACAAAAGTCGCAGAGCTTATGAAGGAGGAATTTACTTCAATTGTGCCTGTAGTAGATGATGCAGGAAAGGTTAAGGGAGTGATATATGCTGAAGATTTGCTTGCGCCTTTTATTCCAGATTTCTTTAATATGATAGATAATTTCTCATACATTACAAGCTTTGGCGCTCTTGACCAAGAGGTATTTTCAGATTTTACCCATAAGCTCTTTCTTGCAGAGGATGTGATGCATACAAAATTTACTTTTCTAAAGCCTGATGATTCTATATTGAAGGCGATATTTTATATAGTACAGGAAAGGAGGACTTGTATTGTTGTTGTAGACGATCAGATGAATTATTGTGGCATCATATCACGACTTGCAATTATCAATAAATTGTACGGAAATAGAAAATAATGGGTAGTATTCCGCTATTAATAGGTATTTTTATCGTCACGTTTGTACTTATAGCTGTTGAAAAATGGCATAGAATGACTGTTACTTTCCTAAGCGCAGTTCTGATAGTAGTTCTTGGATATCTTACCCCCTCAGAGGCCTTGAACTATATTGATTTCAATACTTTGGGACTGCTTCTTGGTATGATGGTAATTGTGGCATTTTTTCGAAGGACAGGTTTTTTTGAATACATTGCCATAAAAGCAATTAAGATCTCAAAGGGGAATTTTATTACACTTTTCTTCTTTTTCTTTATGCTAACGGGAATCGTTTCAGCTTTTCTCGATAATGTGACAACAGTTTTGATTTTCTCACCAATTATAATACTCGTTGCAAGCATGACTGGAATATCACCCTTTCCTTTTCTTATCGGTGAGATCATCGCTTCGAATCTTGGTGGGACTGCTACGCTAATTGGTGATCCTCCAAACATTATTATAGGTAGCGCTGCTGGTCTCTCATTCAACGACTTTTTAGTAAATCTTACTTTACCTGTTTTGTTTGTTATGGTAGTTAATGTTTTTGTCTTAAAGGCAATGTTTAAAAATCAGTATAATATTTTAGGGCACTTTGATGTTTCTCTTGTTAAAGTAAACGAGCGGGATGCAATTAAGGATAGGGCTCTTTTGCGCAAGGTCTTGATAGTGTTTGCTTTTGTAATTATAGGGTTTATTCTTCATGACGTATTTAAACTGCCTCCTTCTATTGTTGCATTAGTGGGGGCTGTCATTCTTCTATTTGTTACAAATCAAAACCCCGATGAAGTGCTTAATGAAGTTGAATGGACGACATTATTTTTCTTTAGTGGGCTCTTCGTTGTTGTTGGTGCACTTGAGAAGTATCAAATTATCGAGAACGTTGCGAATTTTCTCATAAAATTTTCAGGCAGTGAGTTGGGTTTGTTTACAATTATATGGGCACTCAGTTTCATTTGTACAATACTAATGGGCGCAGTTCCTTATACTGTTGCTATTGCACCTGTAATACAATCTATTATATTAAAGACTCCTGGCATTAATGCAGATGCGCTATGGTGGCTCCTCTCCTTAACTGTATGTTTTTCAGGGAATACAACTTTGGTTTCTGCTGCAGCGAACCTTGTCGCTGCCGGAATTTCTGAGAAAACTCAGGAAAAAATAACCTTTAAGAATTATTTAAAATATGGGATTCCGGTCTCCATCCTGAATGTTTTGTTAGCTTTGCTTTATATTGTAATAAGATATATCGTGATTAAGTGAGGAGTAGTGGTTTTAACAAATAGACAAAAAGAGGTTTTAGATTTCATTCAGAATTTTATTCTTACGAGGGGGTATCCACCTACAATAAGAGAGATTGCTAATGGACTTAACTTGGGGCCCAACAATATTTATAGTGTTCAGAGACATTTAAGAGTATTGGAAACTAAAGGATTTATAAAAAGGAGCCGTAGGAAACCGCGGGGAATTGAACTTTTACATTTTAAGTTATCTAGTGCGGTGATGATACCCCTTGTTGGGAAGATATCTGCAGGTTTCCCCATACCGGCAATTGAAGAGACTGAGGGAAATATTGTTCTTGACACGATATTCATTAAGGATTCAAAAAATACTATTGCTCTCAGGATAAAAGGGGACAGTATGGCCGGCGCTGGAATTCTTGATAAGGACATAGTAATTGTTAAATTGGACGCAGAAGCAAGAGATGGTGATTTGGTAGTCGCTTTTGTGGATAATGAGGTTACGTGCAAAAGGTTCAAAATGGACGAGGAGTGTGTGTATTTACTTCCGGAAAACCCCGCTTATAAAGAGGTTAAGCTGAAGAAAGAAGAAGCTCGCCTTTATGTAATGGGCAAGGTTATAGGATTGTTCAGGAGGGTAGATTAAATATGCCCGATTTGTTGCAGATTGTAAATGATTACTTTTCTCAAAAGATTGAGAAAAGTAATCAGAAAGATTTTTTTGTTAAATTACCAGCTGATTTTATAGAGCATGTGCTGCGATTTTATTTGTCCCCATACCTTAGTAACCTTGAAATTTTGTTCGGAGCAGGTGTTTTAAAAATCGTGGGCGTAAATATCTTTCCTATTCAGATACAAGTATACGTAAAGTCAATTGAGTGGAATGATAATTTAAAAATAATCAGGCTAGAACTCGATACTAGTCTCATAGTATTAAGATTTATAGATGGACCATTGGGCTCCCTTGAGCAAAATCTCAATGGAATTTTGAAAAGAGAGGGTAAGGAAATAGCTATTGATGTTGAAAAGATTTTTCACCTTAATCCCAAATGGTACAGTGTTACATCTTCGCTTAGAAACATGGTAAGGCTAGCAAAAGTTAACATATTACCGGATGGTATTGAATTTGTATTTGAGAGGGTTAAGCTTTAATAATATTTGATTCTTTTAGCCCCTTTATTCCGAATGCATTCCTTGTGTCGAGTATCAAGTTTGCGTTTTTTCTAATGAAATCATAGTCGTAAGAAGAATGGTTGGTAACTATAATTACCAGGTCAAATTTTTTAAGATTTTCCGCAGTTAATTCAACAGATTTATGAGTAAACTGGTATTTTCTAACGGGGGCGAGTTCTGGGAAAAATGGGTCGTTGTAATCTACTTTTGCTCCTTCGTCCATGAGTATCTTAATAATTTTAAGAGCTGGGCTCTCCCTCATATCGTCAATATCTGGCTTATACGATACTCCAAGGACCAGTATACTGGCGTTTTTGATACTTTTCCCGTGTAAATTCAAAGCTCTGATGGCTTTGTCCACGATATAGTATGGCATGGAAGTGTTAATTTCTCCTGCAAGTTCAATAAACCTTGTAGCAATGTCGTATTCTTTAGCCTTCCATGTAAGGTAAAATGGGTCTATGGGGATACAATGCCCTCCCAAGCCTGGCCCTGGGTAGAAGGGTTGGTATCCAAAGGGCTTCGTTTTTGCACCTTCAATAACTTCCCATATGTCGATATTCATTTTATCAAATATCATCTTTAGTTCATTAATTAGGGCAATATTCACACCCCTGTATATATTCTCCAAGAGCTTAACTGCCTCAGCCACTCTTGTTGAAGAAACTGGTACAGTCTTAACAACAATCTGATCATAAAGTGCCTTTATTAATTCACAACAATTCTCAGTAATTCCACTCACTATTTTGGGGATCGTAGCAGTGGTATAGTTTTTGTTTCCAGGGTCTTCCCTCTCTGGCGAAAACCCGAGGTAAAAGTCTACGCCCACTTTAAGCCCAGATTTTTCGAGTATAGGGAGCACCTCTTCGTCAGTAGTTCCTGGGTACGTTGTACTTTCAAACACAACAATATGCCCTTTTCTTAGATTCTTAGAGATTATTTCTGCTGTACTTATTAAATATGAAAGGTCTGGCTCCCAGTGTTCACCAAGGGGTGTCGGTACACAAACGATTATTACATCTACTTCCCTAAGCCTCGTAAAATCACTCGTGGCTTCAAATCTCTTGTTTGATACCGCATTTTTTATAAATTCGTTATTGATGTGCTTTATGTAACTCTCACCTTTCATGAGGGTTTCAACTTTATGTGAGTCGATATCGAAACCCACTACTTTGAACCCATTTTTCAAGAATTCCCTTACGAGGGGTAATCCCACATATCCGAGCCCAATTACACCAATTAGAGATTCTTTTTTACATATCTTTTCTTTGAAATTCCGGGCCATCTGCCCTCCTTTAATCTATGAGAACGTCGCTGTATATACTCCATAGAATACCCGCTGTAGCGGCAAATTTGTATATGTCATCTAAGTTTATTGTATACTTCTTAGGAACTTCGATTACAGTCCCTGAAGAGATCTTTAAGTCCTTTATGTTAAGTGACTCTTTAACACTTTTTTCAAAGTTTACTTTTCTGTATTTTCCGTTTGAATATACTTTTATCGAACCAAGCGAGGCATCTGGCAGTGGGCCACCACTCATAGCGAGTATATCTCCGAGCCCTGCGAAAGGTGGTACGTAATAGATGCCCGGTTTATTAACTCTTCCTAATATAGAGATCCTATAGAGAACAAATACAGCCAAGTCGGGTTCCTTAAGGTACTTGCTGTAAGTATCTATGAAAAAGCTGCGAAGACTCTCTTCCGTTATTTCAGATACATTAATTCTACCTATATATGGTAGTTCTGCAGTAGTATCAGCTATCACAAAAAGCGTATCATTTAGCTCCCTGTAGTTGGTTGATCTTATCACTATTGCATCCCCTGGTACTAAAGAAGATAAAATTAGAGCAATGATAGAACTAAAGAGCATGTCGTTCCCCCTATTTCTTGCCTAACTTGTGCAAGATTGTGCTGATTGTGCCATTTTTTTCAGACTTCTTATAGTACTTATAATGTTTATAATAGCTTTCCCCACCACGGTAAGAGTTTACAACAACTCCCGGGAAATTTACTGTCTCTGGAATAGACTTAACAACCTCATATAGTAATTTCTTTGATGTAAATTCAGCTCGTGTTACGAGAATGAGATTTCCTGCAAAGCTTGCCAGTGTGTTTGACTCTGCTACAGGAAGTATCGGAGGAGTATCAACGATTATTATATCAAAATTCTCAAGTAGTAGGTCTCGAATCTTACTGAGGTCAAAGGCATCGAGTACTTTTAAGACATTTAAGGAGTTAGTTCCTGCTGGAAGTACAAAGAGGTTCGGAAATTCGGTGTTATAGGGTTTTAAAGTGTTTCTTGTAATGAGATCAGAGAAACCCACCTCATTTGAAATGCTAAAGATTTCATGTTGCGTTGGTTTTCTAAGGTCTCCGTCAATGATAAGCGTTTTATAGCCGGCGAAGGCATACGCTAATGCAAGATTCGCAACAGTAGTTGATTTTCCTTCATTTTCAATGCAACTTGTGACTGCGATAATTTTTGGGTGTTCTTTGCAGAGGATCTCGATGTTAAACCGAAGTTTTTTGAATGATTCAGTTACGGGACTAAGGGGATCTCTGTCAACTACCAGTCTGACTTCATTTGCTTTTCCTCTTGAGTTATTAAAGGTGGGTATTTTCGCTAAACAAGGCCTTCCCGTAATATTTTCAACTTCGGATGCGAACTTTACTGTGTCATCGAGATTATAAAGGGTTAGAGTGGTAAAAAGACCAAGAATGGCCCCAAGAATCACAGTGATAAATATAGTCTGAAACTTCTTAGGAGATACGGGGGTAGTGGGTATCATAGCGTAGTCTACGATTCTTACGTCAGATATCTTTGAAGCCTCTTCGATCTTTGTTTGTTCTAATTTCTCCAGTAGTAAGCTATAAATGCCTGAAAGAGCATTAATTTTACGTTTTATCCTACTATGCATTAAAGCATTTTCGGGTAAATTCCCAATTTTACTTTCATATATTTTCAAGGATGAATCTATTGCTGTTACCCTTGTAGCAAGTGTTAACTGGTTTACCTGGTTTCTAATTAGCTGCTGCGCTAACTGTTGGAATACTGGATCTGATGTAGAGACAGCCTGAAATGTTCCTTCCTCTTGAGTTTTTATGAGCGATTTTTTTATTTCTTCTATTTGTGAATTTATGGCTTTAATTTCAGGATTTTCCTCATTATACTTCTGGCTAAGGGAGGCCTTTTTTAGTTCTAAGTCATAAAGCCTATTCAGGAGGGCAGTAAGCTTCGGGTCTCCACTGGTTTCCAAATTTGCGGCAATCTGTGCATATTCCTTAAAATAACCATGGCCTTCCATCTGTTGCTTTATTATACTAATCTCATTTTCTGCTTCGGCTTTCTCAATAGTTGCCCTAACTTTCTCAAATTCTAAGTCGTTCATCTTCGAAAAGATATCTTTCATACTTTCTGAAAGATTTTCCAGAGCAAAAAAGTTGTATGTACCGAGTTCATCTTTTATTTTTGTAAGCTGGTTCTCGTAATTTGTTAGGTCATTTTCTATGTTTATTATCTGCTCTTCCAAAAAGAGTCTTAGAGAGTTAGCTTGGGACCTTACATCTTCTAATGTAAATTCATAGTATCCAGTGGCAATCTCTTCTGCAATTCGTTTTGCGAGGATGGGATCACCAGCTCGGGCTTTAACAACTGCAATGAAAGATTTCCCTTCCTGATTTACTTTAACATTTTTTGATAAGGCATTTACGGCATTGTCCGTACTTACAATTGTGAATTTTAGAGCTTTACCAGCGGTTTTTTGTGACACTGGGGTAAGGCATAAATCTATAATATCCGATGTAACTAAGGTATCATATGCACCCTTAAGTATTGTGTCGCCGTTTTCCGTCATGATATTAAAGCCCTTCTCTTTTAATTCGAGAAGGTATGTGGCGTTTGGTACATTGTCGTGGTGAACAGTGAGAGATTTTATCTCTACGAACTGTGAGAAATCTTTGCTCAGAGGTTGAAATCTGAGGTTGAGCTTATCTACGGTTCGTTTGAGAATATTCTTCGATTTAATGAGTTCTAATTGAGTGGGTACATCATTCCATGGCGTTGTAGCTCCCATAATTACCATTTCTGTGACAGAAGATGCTCCAGATAGTCTTACCCTGATCTCTGACTCGTATACAGGGCTCTTCGTAATAATATATATTACGCCTACGAGTACTGTCACGGTCAAAACTATAAGACCAATTCGTCCCTTTCTTACTATTGCTTCTTTTATGTCTTGGAAAGAGAACTCATCGTTGTTCATAACATTTATTATATTATTTACTTTTCACATATTCAAGTGTTGAGACTTATGCCTCAAGTATATAAAGTGAAAGTTTACTATGGATCTTGAAAGATTTTCTTCCTTGTTTTAAATTTATCATATGAAAATAAACAAAATGCTCTCAAAAAGGTTTGAGGAATTAGCAAGTGCACTTGACTTTCTTGGAGAGAATCCATTCAAAGTTAGAGCATATTTAAAAGTTTCTCGTATTTTAGATGAGATGGATGAAGAAGTTTCCGAGATTTACAAAATGGAAGGTTTATCTGGACTTGAGAAGATACCAGGGATTGGTGAAGGCATTGCAAAAAAAATTGCAGAATTCCTCGAGACGGGAACATTTCAAAAATACGAAGAGGTAATGAGCCAGGTTCCACCAGACCTCCTTATATTGATGAATGTACCAGGTATTGGTCCCAGAACGTTGAAGCAAATATACGATAACTTCAGGGTTACAAAAATGGAAGATTTTGTGAAGATACTTGATGATCCTAGATTACTTCAGCTACCGGGAATGGGAGAAAAAAAGATCGAAAATATTAAGAGGGGGCTGGAACTGTATCTAAGCATGCAGGAAAGAATGCCACTTGGTGTTGCTATGGGCATTGTAGAAGAACTACTCGAGTATATGAACAAGTGTGAATATGTAAAATTTATTTCACCCTGTGGATCATACAGAAGAATGAAGGAAACCGTTGGAGATATTGATATTCTTGTTGTAGGGCCAAATGGGAGTGAAATAATAAAATATTTTACCCAGTACCCCCTTGTTTCAGATGTGCTTGCCAGCGGTGACACCAAGGGATCGGTTGTAATCGAAAACAAATATCAGGTGGATTTGAGGGTTGTGTCAGAAGAATCTTGGGGTGCGGCTTTGCAGTACTTTACTGGCTCTAAAAGCCATAATGTAAAAGTGAGGTCTATTGCCAAATCAAAAGGACTGAAAGTTTCTGAGTATGGCGTTTTTATGGGCGATAAATATGTAGCTGGAAGAGAGGAAGAAGAAGTCTATAGGGCTTTAGGGATGGAATGGATACCACCTGAACTTCGTGAAGATCAGGGCGAAGTAGAAGCAGCATTGGCCGGTAATCTCCCAAATTTAGTTGAATTTAAAGACATTAAGGGAGATTTGCATGTCCATTCTAGTTATTCTGATGGGAGTTCCAGTCTCGAAGAGCTTGCAAAGTATTCTATTAGTTTTGGCTATAGCTATCTTGGAGTATGTGACCATTCCAAGTCTGTTAAATATGCGGGGGGCCTTGCCATTGATGGACTGAGGGAAAAGAATAGGGAGATAGACAGGTTAAATTCAGAACTTGGCGGGTTTAGATTGTTAAAGGGCACGGAAGTTGACATTTTAGCTGATGGGAAACTGGATTACCCTGACGAAGTTTTGGCTGAACTTGACTTTGTTGTTGCCTCTATCCATATGTGGAAGAAAAACGAAGATGCCACAGAACGGATTTTAAAAGCTATGGAAAGTCCATTTGTAACGATTATTGGACATCCTACCGGAAGGTTGATAGGCCAGAGAGAGGGATACAGAGTTGATATTGATGCAATCATAGAAAAAGCAGTTGAGACTAAGACCTTTATAGAGATAAATTCTTATTACGAGAGGCTTGACTTCAACGATGTAAATGCTAAAAAGGCGAAGGAAAAAGATGTTTTACTTGTGATAAATACCGATGCCCACCACACCGGTCAGTTTAGTATGGTGAGACTTGGCATAGGGCAGGCGAGGAGAGCATGGCTCATGCCAAATGATGTTATCAATACGAGACCTTTAGAAGATCTGATTGAGCTTCTGAATACTAAGAGAAAGTAAACTAAATCAAATATTCTGCAGGATCAATTCCATACTTCCATGGGGAATCAGCTTTCATAATCTCAATTTCTGACTGGCTCAAGTCTATCATCTTGTGGTCTATATCTTTACCATCACTATCTTTGATAATTAATACCAAGGGCTTGTGTAGTGTTGATGGATCTTGTGGCTGACCGATTACGAGCCCCCATTCTCCCGTTGAGAGAAAGACGAGACTTCCTAAGGGATAAATACCAAGTATATTTATAAAATGTTTAGAAATGATAGGATCAAAAAGTTGCCCGGAGTACCTTATAAGATATGCTATTGCTTCCGCTGGAGACATAGGGATAGGATTATAGAATCTCGGTGTCGTGACTGCATCATAAAAGTCTGCAATCTGGATTATCCGGGCATATAAAGAGATTTTTTGGTTCTTAATAAATTCTGGATATCCTGTACCATCATATCCCTTCTGGTGCTCAATTACAGTAATTAATATAGGCGCAGTTTCTTCGGAAAGCCCCATCAGGTCCAAGACAATTTGTACCCCACTTATAGGATGGGTTTTTACAATTCTCCACTCTTCGTCACTGAGTAGAGATTCCTTTTTTAGAATATGACGTGGAACATTGATCATACCAATGTCATGAAGTATCGCAGACTGGCCCAAGCGAAGAAGTTCTTTACTCTTAAGACCAATCCTGACTCCAAGGGAGAGTGAAAGAATTGCAGTATTAACTGAATGATTGTAAAGGAAGTCATCGTAATTTTTAACGACGGTAAGTCCGAGGAGCAAACTCTCTGAAGTCTTTAAGGTGTCAATCAAGTATAAAACTCCAACAGTAAACTTTGTATATGTGCTTCTTTGTAAGTTACTTTGGGTTGCAAGGTTTTTTACAAGGTTTATAGTTTCAAAATAGACCTGTTTTACTCTTTTTCTTGGGTCAAGCAGTTCTGTAGGCTGAACAAATAGAGGAATAACGACAATTGAAATACAACCGGATTCAGTAAGTTTTTGAGTTATCTCGTCAATTGTAATGTTTTCTTTTGTTAGAAGCTCCATAAAAAGGCTAATCTCTTGAATCGTAAAACCTTTCGAGATTTTGATTCCTCCGGTATTTTTTCCCTGAAATAAATCTATAAGTTGCATTATATACGAGAAGTTAGCTGATGATATTTTTACCCTTTCTCCACAGAAATATACGTGCCAACCCCTGAATACTAAAGTAAATTCATCGTTTTCTTGGAGTATGCTATCTATTGTATCCTTTAATTCAATAAGGCTCTTTTCACTCACATTATGTGTGCTTCCATAAAGTTTAATGTTATGGAAGGCCGACAGAAATCGTGTAAATATCATCGTTTGGTTTCTCTCATCGTGGATATTCATTCCGTTACTCCTTTAACTGTTTCAAAGCTTCTGAACACATCTCTCTGACTTTTGAATCTTTTGTACTTTTAATCGTTTCAATGAGGAGGATAAATACTTCCTTTTTGTTTGATTCTAACAGCGAGTTTATAAGAAATTGAAGGGTTTCATAGTACTTTCGTGACTTTGTGATCTTATTTATTATTGAGAGGTTCTGGTTGAGGATATTTTTGACAGTATCTTCAACAAATTGGTAATCTAAGTATTCTGGGATGAGGCTCATAAACTGCTTTTTTTCAAGAGCATCCAGTTTGTAAAACAGTTCAGGGCTTTTAAGGCGTTCCAAGATGAGATTAGTGAAAGCTTTTTTGGGATTTTTCTTCATTTCAATATAAGTGCTCATCCTTACATCAAGTTCAGGATCGTAGAAGAATGGCGTTAAATCACCTTCAATTGCAGAGATGGCTTCGAGGAGGTACTTCTTTATAGAAGGACTAGCTTCCAGCTGAAGCTCGGTTAAAAAGTCTTTCATTTCGCTGAATTTCCCTAAGGTTATGAATTCTAACCCAGTAAGTAGTACTTTTTCATTTTTTTTGTTTGATACTATGTACTGTAAGATTTTCTTCCGATCAGTGCCATCGATATTTAATATTGATCTTAGCAAGAGTTGTCTCTGGTTTCGTTGAGTAAACTCTGTGGCAATTTTGAATAGCGGGAAAGCAGCGTCTTCGGACAAATTTGTCAAAAAGTATTCCAGATCTTTTAGGTTTGATTCTATATTGGCTCTTACAATGGTATCGAGGAGTGTCGGATCACTGAGCCTTCTAAACAGAGATTCGATGACGCTAGCTTTTCCCTTGTCTTCAAGATGAGACGAAAGCACTCTAAGATCAGATAGGATATTTGAAACTCGACGAATACCTGAATTACCTATGTCTACAAGGATAAATTCTTCCACCGATTTCAATATGTTGTAGACCACCTCTTCATGTTCAACTTCGATGATGGTATACAAGTAGTTCATGAATTTGTCCAGTTGCGATGTTTCCCTCTCTTTTGAAATTTCATCATTGAGGGCCTGTTCTTCTTCAGAATTAATAGTGAATACTTCCCTTGACTCGATGATTATTGGGATCTCTATGGATGCTGAAATCTGTCCTTCAACCTCAACAGGTTCTGAGGCCGGTTCCTTCTCTCTGAACTTTAAAAGGTCCTGATACGTTTCCGGAATATATACATTTTGATCTTGCAAAAATTCAGGAATGAATTCGAAAGAGATTCCATTGTAATCTCGCTGGTTAATCTCATATATAAGAGAATACTTATCTTTTGAAGCATAAGCACTCTGAATTGCTTCAAAGATGTTCTGAAGATCTACTACCAAGGCATTTTGAGTGATTGTAACTACTCTGACTCCGAAACGGTAGAATACCCATGCGATATTGTCATCATTTTCTTCCTCTGACCAGATCTCAGAACCATAACTATCGAGACACTTTCCTTTGTCAAAGATCCATTCGATCTTGTTAACCTCAGAAAGCGTTGACTTCACATTGTCCCATAGCTGCCTAAGAAAGAATTTAGGAATATCATGACCCTTGGGGTATATTTTATATGCACGAAAAGTTTTGTTGAACAAGTTAACTAAATTCGTCATATCCATCTTTCTAATTTTATATCAATTTAACTCTCGGTTCAAATTTTCAACAGATGAAAGTAAGTTCCGAAATTTAAATTTTCGCAAGGTTTCTTGGAGTTGATGTAATTTGTCTGTCTTAATAGGAATCTCAAAAGGTTCTATCAACTTGAACTGGATTGTCTGTAACAGAGTAGTGAGGATGGAGAATCTCGCGATTTCAAGTTGTGTTAAGCTTTCTTCGATGGCTTCCGCCTTATCATTTCTGTCTCTTTCAGGGTCAAGTAATATAGGCGCAACTTCACAGATTATGGCGCTTTCCCGTAGGGCTCGCATCTTTGGGTTAGTTCCCTCTTGTTTCATAATAGATATACCTTTATCATAGTTTCCAGTGAGTAACGAATGGAGAATACCTATTGTGTAATAATGAGCATATTCAAGGAGGGACTCAGTCCTATTTGAAAGGACAGACATGGTTTTATCAAATTCAATTAAAAGGTCATTGACGTCGAGATATAGAGGAAGGAGCAACAACGTATACGCTAAGAGAATAAGGAGCTCCGAGTCACAATAAAAATAGTTTGTCTTCCCAAGAGACGAGAGAGCATCATTAATATTTCCGCAAAGCAGGTTTACTAATGCATTTAAGACTTTAATGCAGCTACTGACCCTTGCGGATTTTTGAGGTGTTTTTAGTTTTAGAGGATGAGGTAAGTGCTCATATTGGATTGGGTTACCAATTATTAAATTTGACTGCCAAAGATGGATTTTACATAGTTCAACGTATCTCATTTCACCAGTACCCTGAAAGGTCTCCAATGCGTTGTTGAAATACTGGATAGAGTTTATCCTTTCACCGAGGTAATATAATGAAAGTTTTCCGAGCTCTAAAAGCGAAATTGCTTTGATATAACTATTAGGTATCTTTTCAGAGACACTCTTTGCAAAATTAAGGAGCTGTTGCGCTTCTGCGTACTCTCCCTCTTCTCGTTTAAGAATAGAATCAGCAATAAGTAAACGTGCATATTTCTCTTCATTGTATTCTCGTTTGACCAACAGTCTAAGAGTCTCTACCTCGTTTTTCGCTCTTTCGAAATTCCTACAAATTATATACGAGTGAACTTTGTGAAGCTTAAAATCAGGCATTAACTCTTGCTGAACTTGTTTTTCAAGCTCATCAAGAATCTTCAATATAGGCACAAATTTTTCTTTCTGAGAAAAGGTGTACAACATATTGAGATACGAATTAACTAGTTCCACAGATTCAATAGGATTATCATTTCCTTTTAATACCCTGTTTAGAGCTTGGATGGAAGTTTTCTCAGGCTCGATAAGCCCACTTTCAGCTGAGAGCTTAAATTTTATTAATTCGTAGAAAAATTTGTCAATATAGGATCTAACAGATTCAAGACTCAATTCCGCTGATTCGAGGTCCCCCAATGTATATTGTATCTCTATTTTTAGTTTATGACATTCTTTTAACTTGCTCGTGTCACTTATTCGGAGAGCAATATCCAAAGCCTGGTCTAACTTTGGAAGAGCTTCTGCAAGTTGTCCCATCTTATGAAGAACTTTTGCAGTGGAAATATAAAGTGTATACAGATCTTCAATGCTAATTGTATTAAATTCCTCTTTTGTGACGTTCTTCAGAATATCTTCCGCCTTTTTCAATCTCGAGTATCCGGGAGAGTACATCCCAATACTTGTAAACTTAAGCCCCAGTTTGTAGTTATACAGGAACGCTTTTGGGTAGTTTCCCCCGAGCTCGAAGTGAAATGCAATGGTTTCATAAAAATCCTCGATTCGATCTTTGTAGACTTTCTCGAAGCACTCTCCAATTTTCGCATGGAGTTCTTTCTGCTCTTTCTTTGGCAAGAGACTACTTGCAGCATCCCTTACAAAAGAGTGTTTAAATACATAATAATCTTCCTTTACCTTATCTTTGAATGCTAAGCCCGACTCTTCAAGTCGCCTAAGATGAATTTCGAGGTTTTCCTCCTGGATTACCTCTCGTAAAATCAATTTACTAAACTCCCTTCCAATGACAGATGCCACTTTTGCTACATGTTTTGTATCTGGAGGCAATCTATCGATTTCTTGTAAAAAAAGGTTAATAATTTTGTCAGGGATGGAGGCGGAATCGAGATTATTACATATTACGATGGCTCCATTCTGTACTTGTAGGAATTCTTCCTTGTAGAGCATTTCTGTTAACTCTTCAATGAATAGTGGATTCCCCTCTGTTCTCTGGTAAATTAGATCTGATAATTCTCTTGGGACATCTTTTACCTCGAGCAAGTTTTTTATCAATTCTATGCATTCTTCTTTAGATAAATTTGGTAGACTTATAGTTTCAAAATGCGGCAGGTCAGGAAGAGAGATCTTCGGCGATGGTCTGTAAGTAAGCAGCAAAAACATTCGCATTTCTTTTATTTTCTCCAGGAGAAATTTTAGAAGTTCAATAGAAGCATCATCAACCCAGTGCAGATCTTCAATTATTATAAAGATGGGTTTCTTCTTTGAGGCAAGTTTTAATATTTCAGATACTGCTTTGTAGACTTCGATTTTTTCTTTTGGTTTTAGCTCTGTTTCTAACCCCAGCAGGTTCTTAATTACACTACTGATATCCTCTGTAACATTTAAATCCTCTATAATTTTTGTGACTTTATTTCGTCTCGTTTCTTTGTCATCATAGGGTTTAATATCAAAAAATGTGTTTAGAATTTCAATAAATGGTGCATAGATTGCTTCTTTATCTTGACTTCTACAATCAGCTTCAAGTATTAGTAGATCCAAATAGGCATTGCAGTAATTTTTAATTTCATACTTCATTCTGGATTTTCCGACACCAGCTTCTCCTATAACTGCTACAATTCTGCCTTCTCCATTAAGTGAAGAGTGCAAGAAATTTATCAGTGTGCTAAGCTCTTTTTGTCTTCCAACGAGAGGTACAAGTTTCCCTTTTATAGTAGAAGGAACATATTTCTCATATTTAGGCTTAAGGAATTCATAGAGCATAATGGGTCCTTCCCTTCCAGGTATTACATAGTTTCCAAGTTTTCTAAACTCAAATGAACCATTAGTTTCTTTATAAATATTTTCAGTGACCACTATTGAGCTTGGACTTGCCAGTTCATTTATTTTTTCCGCAACGTTAACAGTGTCGCCGATAACAGTGTACATTTTTTTCCTGGTGCCTCCCGTATAACCGCTAATTACGTATCCAGAGTTTATCGACACTTTAATCTTAATGTCCTCATTTAATTCTTCTCTAATTTTGTGCACGCTGGTTACGATTTCTATTGCACACCTCATGGCTCTTTCTGAGTCGTCTTCATGAGTTACTGGAGCGCCAAAAAGTATCATTACACCATCGCCAAGATATTTGTCAATAGTCCCGTCATATTCGTAAACAATTTTTTCAAAAACTTGAAAAATCGAATTAAGCATATTCAGAACATCTTCAGGATCTTTATTTTCACTTATTCTTGTGAAATTTACGAGATCTGCAAAGAGAACTGTAACATTCCTCTTTTCTGGTATTGCAATACCAGAAAAAGATGTACCACAATTCATACAAAAATTGGCATTTTGAGGATTATCCGAACCACATTGTGGACATTTCATTATTACATTAAGTGTATAACCTGAGCTATACATATTCAAACACTTGGTGGATATCTTTAATTTGATTGTATATGAGGGGAACCTTAGAATTATCCAAATGGAGGTGAGGGATTATATTGCTCTTATCTTTAGTTTTATCACTTGCTGCCTCCCCCGAGGTGTATGATTTTAGAGAAGTTGAGGAAGGTGAGGTTGTAAGCGCGATATTTTGGCTGAAGAACATTTCACAAGAAGATACAGTCAAAATAAAGTCCATAAGGGCGAGTTGTGGATGTACATATACCACATATTCATCCGAGTATATTCTGCCTGGTGATTCCATAATGATAAGGGCATCACTAAATACAAAGGGGCGCTCTGGGGAAGTGTCTGAATATATTAAAATAACCACATTTTCTAAACAAGATCCTGAGATTTATCTGACCTTGCGAGGTAAAGTGTTAAAAATGTGTTTGGACCCAGAGGCGCTTCAGGGATATTACACCGTAATTCTTGATGTGAGAAGTAAGGAAAGTTATGAACGTGAACATCTTGTGGGATCAGTTTGGCTAAGTAAAGACGATTTTGAAAGCCAAATTAAGAGCATGCGCGTTCCGAAAAATATTCTCCTTATTATCGTGGCTGATTCTGACAAAGATAGGGATGTCCTCAGTTGGCTCAGGAAAGAGGGATATGGAAACAGTTATATGCTAAGAGGCGGCTTTAAAAATTGGAAAAGGGTGATGAAATACACCCTTGTTCAATCGAAAGATTTTTGATAAATGGTTACAGTTATTCTTGTCCTTATTTTTCTGGGTATTTTGATAACTGTTCACGAGTTTGGGCACTTCTTTGCGTGTAGAATCTCAAATATTAATGTAGAAGAGTTTTCTATTGGCTTTGGCCCGAGACTATTTTCATTTAAAGATAAGCATGGAACTCAATACTCGCTTTCGTTGATACCCTTTGGTGGTTTTGTCAAAATACAAGGAGAAGAGAAATCTGGTGCTCCTTCGCCTGGTGATTTCTGGCCACAGCCATTTTATAAGAAGATGTTTGTTGTGATTTCTGGACCTCTTTTTAATTTAGTACTCGCTATAGTCACGTTTATTCTGGGTTACTCGGTCGTAGGGTATGAAACGGTCCCTCTATATAGTATATATGCCGTCGGCAACCCTGCAGCTGGATTTATAAAGGGCGATAGTGTTATCTCCATTGATGGTAAAACAATTAACACTGTAGAGGATCTTTATTATTATTACTCAAAAAGAGATACGCACACTGTAAAAGTTATTCGTAATAATGAAGTTGTCGATATTACAAGTATTGGAAGGAACTTTGATTCTCTTAATGTGGTTTTTAATATCCCACCCCTTGTTCATAGAGTGGAGAAGGGGAGTCCAGCCTTTAAAGCGGGCATAAAAGTGGGAGATCTTATCCTAAAATTTAATGATGTAGAGGTTAGCACATGGAATGAACTCGTAGATTCTATTAGACATAACGCGGGGCATCAAATTGTACTCACAGTTTTAAGATCAAATGACACCCTTCTTGTCCCTTTGCAGGTAGGTTCTGAGGCCTCTACAGAGGGTGTAGAGATTGGAAGAATCGGTATTCTTGCCCCTTCCATTAGGAAAAGACTCAATCTCGTTGATGCCGTTAGTGTATCTGTCGTTAGAAGCGCTGAAGTAACCTGGACTTTAATTGTCTACTTAGTTGGACTTTTCGTAGGTAAGGTACCAGTCTCAAGCCTTGGCGGGCCCATTATGATCGGAAAGGTTATCTATAGTGTGTCGAGCTATGGTCTGTTTCAACTTCTTTACTTACTTGGTCTTATTTCGATTAACCTTTTTATTATTAATCTATTGCCTATTCCTGCTTTAGATGGGTGGCATTTTTGGGTATATTTTCTTGAAGGAATCCTCAGAAGAGAATTTTCGCCAGAGGTAAAGAGAATTATCCAATTTGTTGGTTTTAGTTTACTTATAGCACTGATGATTGTTATAACTATTTTTGATATTTTAAGGGTTTTTCATTAAAATATTTTCTAGCAGAGTGGGAGGGTTATAATGGCTGATGCAAAGGATCTCGAGAGAATTATTGCAACAGATTGCGGAAGTACAACTACAAAAGCAATTTTAATCGAGAAAAAACCCGAGGGTTACAGATTGATCACAAGAGGTGAGGCCCCCACAACAGTGGAGGCGCCCTATGAGGATGTGACAAAAGGAGTTTTAAATTCCTTTAGAGAAGTAGAAGAGCTAACGAATGTAAAAATCCTCGACGGAGAACTGATTATAAAACCTAAACGCGATGAGCATATGGGTGTAGATATATATGTTTCAACCTCGTCTGCCGGTGGCGGACTACAGATGCTTGTTTGTGGTGTAGTAAAGACGATGACTGCAGAGAGCGCTGCCAGAGCTGCCTTAGGTGCTGGTGCTATTGTAATGGAAGTTATAGCTTCTAATGATGGTAGAATGCCTCATGAGAGAGTTGAGTTGATTAGAAGACTTAGACCTGATATGATACTCCTTGCTGGTGGTGTTGACGGTGGTACTATTAAGCATGTTGTAGAACTTGCAGAGCTGATTAGGGCTGCCGACCCGAAACCGAGATTCGGAACAGGGTATAAGTTGCCTGTAATATATGCGGGTAACAAGGATGCAAGGGAGGAAATTGAAAGAATACTGGGAGACAAGGTTGCTTTGTTTATTGTTGATAATATTCGGCCTGTTCTTGAAAGAGAGAACCTTGGGCCTGCAAGGCATAAGATTCATAATCTATTTATGGAGCACGTGATGCAGCATGCACCAGGTTATAGGAAACTGATGACCTGGACTGACCATCCAATTATGCCAACGCCGGGAGCTGTTGGGCTCCTCGTTGAAAAAGTAGCAAAGAATGAAAATATCGATGTCCTTGGCGTAGACATTGGAGGTGCTACAACGGATGTCTTTTCTGTCTTTAGTGGCATTTTCAATAGGACGGTATCTGCGAACCTTGGAATGAGCTATTCCGTATCTAATGTTCTGGTTTCAGCGGGGGTTGAGAACATATTACGGTGGGTCCCGTTTACTATCGATGAGTATGACCTAAAAAATAGAATTAGAAATAAAATGATCAGGCCTACAACTATTCCTCAAACTCTTGAGGAGTTAATTATTGAACAGGCTATTGCAAGAGAAGCTTTAAGGCTTGCCTTTGAACACCATAAGACTATGGCGGTGGGACTTAAGGGAGTCCAGCAGGAGCGAACCATTTCTGAGGCCTTTGCACAGACACTCTCTGGTACTACCCTTGTGGATATGATGTCTCTTGCCATCATAATTGGTTCAGGTGGTACTTTATCCCACGCTCCAAGGAGAGTTCAATCAGCCCTTATGATACTCGATGCTTTTCAGCCTGAGGGTGTTACGATGCTTGCAGTAGATTCAATATTTATGATGCCACACCTTGGTGTCCTTTCAGAAGTGCACGAATCAGCTGCTACTGAAGTATTTGATAGAGATTGTCTTATTAGGCTTGGATCATCAATTTCGCCTGTTGGTCTCGATAAAGATGGTAAGAAATGTATCGATCTTACACTCATTAAAGAGGATGGTTCAAAGATTGAGAAGGAAATAAATTTTGGTGAGCTTCTGAGAATTCCTCTAAGTGTTGGGGAGAAGGCGAAGGCTATAATTGAACCTTCAAAGAATTTTGATGTAGGTGCAGGAAAAGGCAAAAAGCTTGAGGCGGATGTTGAGGGTGGAGTAGTGGGAATTGTTGTAGATTGTCGCGGAAGACCACTTACTATCCCTACAGATCCGAAGGAAAGAGTTGAGAAACTTTCAAGTTGGATTAGATCTTTAGATGTTTATCCTATTGAATTGTATGAAAAGCTGCTGAAATAAGCAGCTATTAATATAACTTGTCTTTTAATGGCGGAAAAACAGAGATCTGATAGTTCATTTGAATATCTCTTAAAAGAGATAGAACAAATATCAAAGGAAATTTCTCCTGAGGAAGAGAGAGAGTATATAAAAAGGGCTAAAGCAGGAGATAAGGAAGCTATAGAAAAACTTGTAGTTGCCTTGCTCCCACAAGTCTTCGAAATGGCGAAATATTTTGCTAATATTTTCCAATTGGGGTATGATGTGGTTCCTGATCTTGTCAATGAGGGGAACAGAGGTATATTAGTAGCAATTAAAAAATTCGATTTTTCAAAATCCAATAGGCTCTTCTCATATGCATGGTATTGGGCGAGAGACTATATGGTGAAGTTTTTAAAGAATTATCTTGGTGATGTTAAGTTTCCTGATTCTGTTGTAAAAAAAATTCGACAAATAAAGCGTGCCGAAAGAGATTATATTATAAAAGCTAATAAAAATCCCACCGATGAGGACATAGCAAACGAAGTAGGGCTCTCACCCCATGAGGTTAGAGCACTTAGAGCTTTGTCTCTATCTTCAAAGAGCCTCGATCGTGCGTTGGATGAAGAAGATGAGAGTAAAGAAGCACTTATCGATATAATTGGGCAAAAAGCTCTTCCTTCACCTGAAAAATATTATGCTGAAATTAAGATGAATCAGCTTATCAAAGAAATTTTCAGTTTTTTAAGCAAGAAGGAGGCTGAAATCATAAAACTATCTTTTGGTTTTGAGGATGGCAAGAAGCATACTTTAGAGGAAATTGGAAATAAATTGGGGATTAGTAAACAAAGGGTTTCCCAGTTGCGAGATAGGGCTTTAAAGCGACTACGGGAAAAGTATGGTGACAGGGCAAATGAACTTTTTAAAGAACTTTATCAAGAGTAATTTTCTATACTTTAAATTGACGTAAATTCAGTCGTTAACCTTTGTCATTTAGAATTTTAATTCCGGGTAAATCGATACCAGCAAGGTATTCAAGGGTAGCTCCACCACCAGATGAAACATGGCTAAATTCATCTTCGTCCAGTTTTGCTTTCTCCAGTATTGTTAAGGTGTCGCCACCTCCTATGACTGAGAAAAGCCCGTGTTTTGTCTTGTAAGCTATAGCTCTACAGATTTCAGTGCTTCCCTTCGAGAACTCGTCAACTTCTATGACACCGAGTGGACCATTCCAAAAAAGGGTGCCAGAATCTGGTATGAGAGAAGCGTACCTCTGAATTGTAATAGGGCCTATGTCAACACCTATCATATCATCGGGTATTTCCCTATCAGCCCTGTAATTAGCACCTGCAGAAACCTTGTCAGCAATTACGTGATCCTCAGGGAGAATAATTTTCTCCGTTGAGATATATTCTTTCACTTTATCTACTAAATCCTCTTCAAGTAGAGATTTCCCAATTTTTTTGTCCATGGCATATAAGAAGGTGTAAGCCATTCCACCGCCTATTAGGAATGCGTCAGCCTTAGGTAGCAAGTATTCGATAAGCCCAACTTTGTCCTTTACCTTAGCCCCACCAAGTAGCACAACAAAGGGATGTTCAGGATTTTCTCTTACTTTAGTGAGTGCATCGATCTCTTTCTTCATAAGTATCCCTGCTAAGCGTAACTCAATGTGCTGTGCGATCCCGTATGTGGAGGCATGGGCTCTGTGAGCAGTGGCGAAAGCATCGTTAACATATATGTCGCACATTGAAGCTAACTTTCTTGAAAACTCGGGGTCATTTTTTTCTTCTTCTTCATAAAACCTCAGGTTTTCTAAGAGTAATAATTCACCTTCTTTAAGATCCCGAACGGCTTTCTCTACTTTTTCACCAACACAGTCGTCTACAAAGTTTACTCTACTTTTGAGTAATTCTGATAGTTTTTCAGCTACTGGTCTTAAAGAGTACTTTGGGTCTCTGGAACCTTTTGGCCTTCCTAAGTGAGAAGCAACGATAAGTTTGCCGTCCCGGTCAAGCAAATAAGTTATTGTCGGAATTGTTTTCCTTATTCTTATGTCATCAATGACTTTCCCGTCCTTCACTGGAACGTTGAAATCTACTCTTAGGAAGACCTTTTTACCTTTAAAGGTATTATCAGGTAAATCAATAATAGAAAGCTTTGAGTAATTCATAATTTTTGTGCCACAAATTCAACTAAATCAACTAACCTCGTCGAATATCCCCATTCGTTATCATACCATCCATATACTTTCACAAGCGTATCATCGACAACTTGTGTTAGTGATGCGTCAAATATTACCGAATGGGTGTCACCAACAAAATCGATTGAAACTAATGGTTCCTCACAATACATGACGTATTTCGATTGGGCTTTTTTGAATGCCTCGTTTACTGATTCGAGAGAAGTAGGCTTATCTACTTCACATGCAAAGTCTACAATAGAAACATCTGAAACAGGTACACGTAAGGCGTGTGCCTTAATCTTCCCCTGTAACTCTGGATAGATTTCGAATATAGTTTTTGCAGCCCCTGTAGAAGTAGGGATAATTGAAAGAGCTGCCGCGCGTGCCCTTCTAACATCTTTGTGGGGCTGATCGAGGATTTTCTGGTCATTAGTATATGCATGTACTGTGGTCATAACTCCACGCTTGATTCTGAAGTTATCATGTAGAACTTTAACTATATGGGCAAAGGCATTGGTTGTGCATGATGCATTTGAGATAATATGGTGCCTTGCGGGGTCATATATGTTTTCATTTACGCCCATTACTATTGTTGCATCGATTTCTCCCTTTGCAGGGGCGGACAGAATAACCTTCTTGACAGAGCCTTTTAAATGTACACCTGCCTTATCTTTGCTAGTAAAAAGACCTGTAGACTCGACTACTATTTCGGTTCCAAGTTCATGCCATGGTATATTTGCAGGGTCTTTTTCTTTGAACACTCTAATTTTTTTGGAGTCTACAATTAAATAATCTCCTTCAACACGAACTTCCTTGGGGTACCGTCCGAACACAGAATCGTATTTGAGAAGTATTGCTAGCGTCTCGGGGTCGGCGAGGTCGTTTACAGCCACGAACTCAATATCTTTTCTCTCAAACCCTATTTTCAAAATTTGACGGCCAATACGTCCAAACCCATTTATTCCAACTTTTGCACCCATGAGAATCCTCCTTTTATATTAGAAATCTAAGATTTTTCTTCTCCCATTTTCTTTTTTATATTTTGGGATACTTGCTTCGCGTATGATTTAATTTTTTCGCGATTTTCCTTGCCTGTATTTGGAGTAAGAACAAGGGCTAACAGTGCTCCTACAACTATACCCCCAATGAATGGGAGCATCTCACATTCTTTTTTTTCACTCATTTTTTTCCTCCTTGTTTTTTCTGAATAAGCCTCGAAACATTTTTAAGAACGAAGGAAACGGGAAAAGGAAAGAGGCTGCCCTTGAAAGCTGTTTGAAGCCCTTTTCTGCATTGGAACTTATTAGTTTTGCTTTTAGTGTCACGATTCTAATATTTTCCATAATTTCCGGGAGCTGGGCATTAGCTGAATCTAATAGGGTGTTAAATTTTCTAAGGCTCTGATTAAGTTGAAGTAGTATGATGAATAAGTATACAAACACACATATTAGCACTATTAACGCAATCGAAACTAATATATATATAAGTGTAGTCATATTTATTGTATAAGGCTTTCCTTTTATATAGTCAAGTGAGCTTGTTTTTCTGCTATTAATAAGATTATATAAGGTGCTGACGATAATTATTAAGGATTTACGCAAGGCTTTGTACTTTTCTTTTCTTAGTTCACTGGTTTATAATATTGTCTAAAGGAGTAGTTATGTCATTTGTAAACCCGCAGTTAACAGCTGAAGAACTTCAAGAATTCAAAGTTCTTGGGAGACTTGTAAGAGGGGATATATTAAAAATGACTACTGTCGCCAGGTCTGGGCACCCCGGAGGGTCAATGTCATCGTGTGACTTATATTTAGTGGTTTGGAAGTTCGCCCAAGTCAGGCCGGATGAGCCTGATTGGGATGGGAGAGATAGGATTGTAGTTTCCCATGGCCATACATCACCGGGAGTATACGCTGTTCTTGGAAGATTAGGTTTTTTTGACGTGGATGATGCAATTGCATATTTCCGGAAGGCTGGTTCTCCTTTTGAAGGTCATGTAGAAAGGGAAATCCCCGGAGTGGAGTGGACGACAGGTAATCTTGGACAGGGCCTGTCAGCAGGAGTCGGATTTGCTCTTGCGTCAAAAATTTTAAAAAGAGATAATCATGTTTTTGTTATAATGAGTGATGCGGAGCAGGCAAAAGGGCAGGTAGCTGAATCCCGCAGAATTGCAAAGAAGTATGAATTGAACAATATTACCATCTTGATTGATTATAACAATAAACAGATCTCTGGTAACGTTCAAGAGGTAATGCCAGTTAACATTAAACAAAATTATGAATCCGACGGATGGAAGGTAATCGAAATTAACGGACATGACTACTCGCAAATCTATAGAGCTATTCGGGAAGCAGTAGAGAATGTAGATTCTCCTGTGTGTATTCTTGCACATACTATAATGGGTAAGGGCGTTTCTTTCATGGAAAATGTTGAAGCCTACCACGGGAAGCCGCTTAGCAAGGAAGAGTGTAGGAGAGCATTGATGGAACTGGGTATTGAAGATGACCTTGATTTTTATATTGAAAAAAGAAATAAAGCTGCTTTCCCAGTATTCAAGAGGAATCTTGTACATCATCCAATAGTTTCAATCCCAAAGACAGTTGTTCACTCAGTGGATGAAGAAGTTGCAACGAGAGTTGCTGTGGGCAATCAACTCACCCGTTGGGGTAGGGCAAACCTTAGTTCTGATAAGGGTTCCCCAATTGCAGTTTTTGATTGTGACCTCGCTGAATCATTAAGATTTCTCGAATTTAAGAAAGAATTTGCTTCTAATTTCTTTGAAAACGGTGTACAGGAACACTCCACAGCAACAGTCGCCGGAGCTCTAAGTATTAACGGCATAATTTCTGTATTTGGAGACTTTGGTGTTTTTGGTGTTGACGAAACTTATAATCAACATAGGCTCAATGATATCAATTACACGAACTTAAAACTTTTAATTTCCCATATTGGTATCGATGTTGGTGAAGATGGTAAGACTCATCATTGCATCGATTATATTGGAGTTTTGAGAAATCTTTTTTCATATAAACTGATAATTCCAGCTGATGCTAATCAGGCGCAGAAGGCTTTTAATTATATAATGTCTAATTATGGCAACTATGTTTTAGCTGTTGGTCGCTCAAACTGGCCGATATTAGCAGATATTGAGGGAAAGCCATTCTTTGAAGAGCATTACGAGTTTGAGTATGGATCATCAGATGTTTTAAGACGTGGCGATGCTGGTTCTATTATTGCATATGGCGCAACTTGTTACAAAGCTATTGAAGTTTACAATTATTTGACTGAATACGGGATTTACGTTAACGTTATTAACGTTTCGTCGCCTTTTTACTTGGATAGTGGCGTCCTAAGGAGTAAATATATCGTAAGTAAGCCCATATTTGTATATGAAGATCACAATATAAATACAGGTCTCGGCGCAATCCTTGCGGATTTTTATCTTTCCAGCAAAATACCAGTTGAGCTTTATAAATTTGGCCTTTCTGGTTACGCTAAATCCGGGGCATCAGAGGAACTTTATGGGATGTATAACCTTGCGCCGGAGTCTGTTGGAAGGGATATCTTTGATATTTTAAGTGGGAGGGAATAAACTCTTTATGCAACCTAAAGGAGGTTTAGATGAACGTAAATATAACCGTGAAAAACTTTGAAATCACTGGTGCACTGAAAGAGTACATAGATAAAAGAATGAAAGTTCTGAACAAGTTTGAAGAATATATTATCAGTGCTGATCTTACAATGGAGGAGCAAAGAAGTATGTATTCGGGAACATTAGTTGTAAAAGTAAAGGGTCAGACCCTTACAGCAAAGTCTACAGAAAAGGACCCTTATATTTTAATTGATGCATTAAAGGATCGCATTAAACAGCAGCTGGTTAAATATGAGAAAAAGCTTAAAGATAGAAGAGCCTGATTACATTCTTATTTCAACTCTTTTTAAAGAAATAGGTGAAGAACTGAGGCTTTCTTTTGTTAACGAGAAAGAGGAGTTTCAATCTACGAAGATACTAAATCAACGCGTGGGAAGTTTCTCTTGTGTTTTGTCATCATGTGGTTTAAATTCGAGAGGAAAGCTGTATGTAATTTCTAAGGAAGAAATACAAAACTTAAAGGGAATTCCTCCCCAGGACTTTGAGTCAAAAATTGACGCAGTGGATTGGTCACAACTGGGCGGAATTGTAATTACTGAAGGTATCAGAGGGGAGCTTCCTTTACTCTTGGAAAGACTGTCTTCGAGGGTCCCAATCTTGTGTTCTGATGTACCAATTACAAATTTCTGGTCTACTTTAAATTCATATCTTTCATTCAAATTTTCTCCTTTTGCATTGCTGCATGGAAGTGCTGCAGAGGTGTTTGGAGAAGGTGTGTTAATCACAGGGCCGTCCGGCTCCGGTAAATCTGAGATCGTGCTTGAATTGATGCGACGTGGGCATTCCTTTGTTGCCGATGATTTAATTAAAGTAATCTCTTTCCCTTTTGGAACTCTAACTCTTACATCGGGGACTCCCGAGAGGAAATTTCGATATTTTCTTGAATTGCGAGGGGCTGGAATTATCGATCTTTTGATGACTTATGGGCCTGGGAGGGTTAGGGACAAAACGACATTGTCTGTGGTCGTTGAACTTATGGAAGGTAACGATAAGTCAAGGAATGAAAGGGGTATGCTGGAAAAGGGCGAGCTGCTTCAAAAAAAAGTCAACTTTGTAAGACTACCTGTAAAGGAGAAAGCTTTAACTGTGTCTACGATAGAAACCATAGTTTTGACAATAAAGTTAAGAAAATTTGGGTTTAATACTAAAAGCATAATTGACAGCGTATTAGGTGGTAAGGGTGATAAAGAGATTAAGTGATGATGTAATAAAAAAGATTTCAGCGGGGGAAGTGATCGAGAATCCGGCTTCCTGTGTTAGAGAACTAATTGAAAACAGTCTGGATGCAGGAGCAGATTCCATTGTTATCCGAATAACAGGAGGAGGGATTGACTCAATAGAAGTTGTTGACAATGGTTGTGGATTATCTAAAGAAGAAATTACATTAGCAGTTCAACATTTTACCACAAGTAAGATAACTTCATTCGACGATTTGAAAAATCTCAATACCCTTGGGTTCCGTGGCGAGGCTTTATATGCTATTTCACAGGTTTCGCAGCTAACGATAAAATCATGCCAGGATGAGTCCATTGAGAATGGTTGGGAATGTGAATTTGAAGCCGGTAAACTCAAAGACTGTAAGCCTACACCCCATAAGAAGGGGACTTCGGTAATTGTGCGCGACCTTTTCTTTAACGTGCCTGTCCGAAGAAAGTTCTTGATGTCTAAGAGAGAAGAGGGAAAATATGTTTTCTCTGAAGTAATATCATATGCGCTATGGCATAATGGTGTAGAGTTTGTGTTGTATGATGACGAAAGGAAGAAATTAGACCTTCCGAAAGGGGATTTTGCAAGCACCGTGATGGCGATATATGGGCGCGATTTTATTGAAAGATTGTTGTTTTTTAGTTATGGAGATGATTACGTTGAAGTAACTGGTTTCTGTGAAAAACCAGATAGACTCTCCAATAAAATGGCCGAGCAAATAGTTCTTATTAACGGTAGAAAGGTGAAAAAAGATCAGATTAGAAAAGTGTTTTACAGGGCTTACGATCATCCACGGCAGCACCCTTCGTTTATTATTAGAATTCAAGTTAAACCTGAGTTTGTGGATTTTAACATACATCCGCAAAAGAGGGAGGTAAAAATTGCACCGTACGTAAGGCTCAACGAAAAGATCTTTAGAGTAGTCAGCGAAAGAATTGCAAAATATCAGCATGACCTTGGTTCTTCAATTGAAAATGTTTTCCAAGTACCACTTAAATTGGTAAACGACAAGACGACAAGCCAAATCACAAAACAGCTTGAGTTTGGTGAAATATCAGATCTATCGGCTTATAAAACTCTAGATCGGGAAGAGGAGAAGCATCCGGTTCCTGGAATATGGCAAGCTCATAATAGTTATATATTAGTCCAGACTGCAAGTGGGGTTATGATCATAGATCAACATGCTGCGCACGAACGGGTTATTTATGATAAATTGAAGAAGAAAAAGTTTTCTAATCAGGGCTTGATGTTTCCTGTCCTTCTTGAATTGTCAAGTCGTGAGAGAGAGTTATTCACTGAGTATTCAGAGATATTTTCATCCTTTGGTTTTGAGTTTCGTTTCCTTAGTGAAAGCTCACTTGTTGTTGATAAGGTACCCTCTATATTAAAAAGGGTTTCGCGCGAAGAGCTAAAGGATTTAATTGATTCCCTGGAGGACTCTTCAGGTTTGCCTAACCAACTCGATACATTCCTGAAGACCGTGGCTTGTAAAGCTGCAGTAAAATTTGGGGATCCTCTTTCAAAAGAGGAGATGGCAGAGCTCGTTGACGAATTATTTACAACGGAGGCCCCATTCCATTGCCCACATGGGAGACCTACTATATACTTTATCTCCCTCGAAGAGTTGGCATCTAAGTTTGCAAGGTAGGTGGAAAATGAGAAAAAGAGTTTGGGATATCGTTAATAGAGCGCGCTATCCGTATACGGCATGTATAATTGATAATCAGCTCGTGGGATTTAATTCGGAGTTCCCTGAAAGTAATAATGTTAGACTTTTGTCAGTCACAGATGGAGAAGGCAGGAGAACTTATGAAAGGACAATAGCTTTTTTAAGCGATTATCTATTGTCACGGGCCGGCTATAAGAACTCTATGAAGATGGAACATTCACTGGGAGAGGCGCTGTATGGTGAGGCTGTGGGATTAGATTCTACAAATGCTGTAGAGATAATTGAAAGGGGCCTGCACGAATTATCAAATACTGGAGTGCCCATTGAAACTGTTGATTTTACTAAGCAGGAAGCTATAAGGTACTTGCGAGAGGAGAAACGCTATCACCAGGAAAGGTTGGTCGAATATATGGCAAAAGATATATTTACTTTTTACAGAATTGCTAATTATATGGCATATATGGCAGGTCCTCTTGTTCCTGATACGAGCTTTATTCAGATCTTTGATGTCAAGCCATATAACCATGGTTTTCTTATATTTCTACCCGACGTTAAGGATCCGCATCAATTGGCAAAGCCGGTTAAACGAGATAAACTCTTTGAAACCTTTCAGGAATCGAAAACTTGGGCTGAAATTCTTGAAATAGAGGATGTTGGACATCTTAATGAGGCTATTGAGTCAGGAAGAATATCAGATTTGATAAAGATTCAGGAGGGCTTTCACGAGAAAAAGACTGCACAGATAGCTGATAGTATTACAAGAAGGAGTACCGTCAAAATTGTTCTTATAGCAGGACCCTCATCCTCAGGTAAAACGACCTTTTCAAAGAGGCTTAAAACTCAGCTTATTGTAAACGGCTTGACACCCAAGACCATTTCGGTCGATGACTATTTTGTTAATAGAGAAAAGACTCCGGTTAATAAAGATGGCATGCCTGATTATGAAAGCTTTTATGCTATAGATTATATGCTTTTTAGGGATCATATCAGAAAACTTATTGAAGGTGAGAAGGTTCTTATTCCTAAATTTGATTTTATTAAGGGGAAAAGAGATGGTATCAGGGAAGAGATGCAATTGACCGGAAAAGATATTATTATTGTTGAAGGTATTCACGCCCTTAATCCTGAGTTAACAGTAGGTATCGAAGAAAAACATAAATATAAAGTCTATGTTTCATGCTTGACGCAGCTAAATATAGATAGGTTAAACCGAATCCCCACGCGTGACACCAGGATAATAAGAAGGATGGTAAGAGATTTTAGGTACAGAGGGCACTCAGCTTCAGACACCATCCTTATGTGGCCAAGAGTTGCAGCCGGTGAAGATATTTATATATTCCCATACCAGGAAGAAGCTGATGTAATGTTTAATAGTGCACTTACATATGAATTAGCAATTTTAAAGAATTATGCAGAGCCTCTGCTGCGGTCTGCGAAGTGCGATGAGGAAAGTTATAGTGAAGCCTTGAGGCTTTTAAATTTTCTCTTCCATTTCATTGGGGTTATGCCTTTCGAAATCCCACCTACCTCTATTTTGAGGGAGTTTATTGGTGGCAGTTCTTTTGAATATTAAAGTTAAGGAGGGACAGATGGAAAAATATAAGGTGCGTTTAAGGGTTGTGGAAATCCAAGGGACTGGTAAATGTCCTCTTGGGCATAGGATAGGCGATGAATTTACGTACGAGGGCTGGACCATTCCAAATCTTTGTCCAGCTGCATTCAACATTCTTTATCCTGTGATAAGAGTTTTATCATACGGTGGAAGAGTTGGTGATAGTCCAAATGAGTATAAAATTCAGTTGTGCTGTTATGACCCTGCTAATCCAACGGTATTTCAGCTCGAAAGGCTTGAGGAAAAATATTGAGCAAATAGCTTATAAACTGCTTATTCGAAAGTTAAGAAGGTCCTATTTCTGCTCCATAGGCTCATTATAGTTCTTCACGATTTCATTCTTCAGTTTTAGGATTAAGCTTCGTAGGTCCTTTTCCAGGTTTCGTCCTTTACAGGTATATTTAGTAAGAATTCGCAGTGCTTCATAGAGTTCAGGGGGTATGTCATTTTTGTTAATATATTGATCTAAGAGGTTCTCGCAGGTCGCGTCTTTATTCAATCGCTGCAGTTTTTGAACGAGTTTTTGGCCCATAAGAAGGGCGGGAAGAAAGTCGGGTATGGTTTCCAAAGGATTGGTTTTAGATCTCTCCCAATTCTCAAGGAGTTCTGATAGGGTTTCAAAGGTCTTTTGTCTAAAAACATGGGGATGCCTAAGGATCATCTTGTTGCGGACGCTCTCTATCACATCATTTAAAGTAAAGGCTCCTTTTTCCTCTTCAATGCACACGTGCATTAAAATCAAGAATAGTAAATCACCTAACTCTTCCTTAAGTTTTTCTACCTCATTTTTTTCAATAGCATCATTAACTTCGTAGGCTTCCTCTACTAAGTCAAAAGCGATGGTTTTCGAAGTCTGCTGCCTGTCCCATGGACAGCCATTTTCAGATCGCAAGTATTTCACAAGCTCGTATAGTTCATCAAATTCCTTCATTTTTATTACCATCCAATCCGGTTATACCAAATTCCTTACTCCAATTATATTTTTTAAGTAGTCTTAGTTCTTTATCTAAATTCCTCTCTTTTCCTTCAGCAATGTGTTTCCTACGGTTGGCTACCAATAATTCTTCCGGGTCCGCGTTGATTGCCCCACCCAATTTACATCTATCTATTAAATTCCTATCTCTTGTATATATTTTTACTATGGATCCTTTTTTCACATACTTCTCAACAAGCCTAAGTATCACGGTATCAGCATCGGTTATCTCTGACGTAAAAATGACGGATTTGCTATAATTCTCAGATTTGCCCATTTTGCCATCAAACACTACGATAAAAGAATTATCAAGCTTTTCACTACAGACTCTTATAAGTTGTTCTCGTGCACGCTCAAGTCCGTTTTCAGGTTCATTAAGGAACTTTTTAAATAAGGAAAGAGAGTGTATCACGTTGTATCCATCAATTATGTGTATCTTCATAATTATTCTTTTCTATTGCTTCTACATAATAATCGAGAACTTGTTTTGCTATAAAGCTCCAAGAGAAGTTCAGTGCCTTAGCCCTACCCCTTTCTCCCATTTTACGTCTTAACTCTGGGTTTATTATGAGAGTTATAAGCTTCTGGACAAGTTCATCTACATTTTTTCTGGTAAACAAAAATCCATCTTCTCCATCAGAGACAACAACCTTATACCCTTCATTATCCGAAGCGATGACAGGTTTTCCTGAAGCCATAGCTTCTAAAAGTACTATGCCAAAGCTTTCACCCTCAGTGGCGGGTGAGACAAAAATGTCACACGACCTATATAAAGAAGGAAGCTTATAACTTGAGACGAAACCTAGAAAGTGCACTCGGTCTTTAAGTTCATCAGAAACCATTTTCTCTAAATTTTCCTTTAAGGGGCCATCGCCTGCTACGATCAATCGTACATTCTTATGCTGGTTACCGATCTTATTGAAAGCCTGAATCAAGTATTTTGTACCCTTTCTAATCTCGAGCCTACCAACAAATAAAATTAGTATTTCGTTTTCTCGAAGCTCGAAGGGAAATTCGTACCTTTCGCCCTCTGGCTTGAACTTGTTTATATCGACACCGTTGGGTATTATTTTATAATCTTTAACTTCGAAGTGTCTTTTAATGGTCCTCAAGGCAGGTTCTGAGACAAAAATTTTACCATCGAGTTTTTCGTAAACGGGTAAGAGTAGTGGTTTAAAGAGTTCATAGCCTACGGAGAACCCATGATTAGAGTGAAAAGTAGCGAAGCACAAAGATTTTGAATATAATATGCTGAGATACGGAATTGTGGGGACTACGGAGTTTTGTGAATGTACTATATCGTAGTGGCCATTTTTAATTACCTCGCTGATCTCTGAGATAGCTCGACTTGAGAAGGAAATACATGTTTGAGATTTGTTAGCTCTAAAAAAGAAGGACTTGCCGACTCTGTGAACTTTTATTAAGTTTGCATCGGGTGGTGCTTCTATGAAGTTATATTCGAAATTAGAGGTTAGCACTTCAACTTCAACTCCAAGATTTATCAATTCTTTACTAAGATGATATGTATGTTCGGTAATTCCGCCTGGGTAGGGATAGTAATGGTCCGTAGCCATTAATACCCTCACGCTATTCCTCCGCCTTTACTATGTTAAGGAATGCTTCCTGTGGGAGCTCCACTTTACCGATTTTTTTTAGTTTCTTTTTCCCCTCTTTTTGTTTTTCCAACAATTTACGCTTCCTCGTAATATCGCCACCGTAGCATTTCGCTGTCACATCCTTTCTAATAGGCGCTATTCTTTCCTTCGCAACTATTTTCTTTCCAATGGCAGCTTGTATAGATACTTCAAAAAGCTGCCTGGGAATTTCTTTACGGAGTTTCTCAACAATCTTTCGCCCGATTTGATATGCCCTCTCAGTAGGCACAATAAGGGTCAATGCATCGATTCTTTCACCTGCTATTAGAAAATCGAGTCTTGCCACATCGGATTCACGGTAGTCAATGATTTCATAGTCAAAAGATGCATAACCACGGGAAATGCTTTTCAACCCATCATGGAAGTCAAAGATGATCTCGCTTAGGGGCATTTCAAATTCAAAGAGTACCGTTTCTTCATCAAGAAATTGAAATTTGGTTTGAGTCCCCCTTCGGGATATGCAAAATTTCTGTACCGCCCCCAGGTATTCTCTTGGCGTTACGATTTCGACACGAGCATATGGTTCCAGAACCTTTTCGAACACGTCTGGAAAATCTGAAGGATTATTAACAATAATTTGATTCCCATCTTTTAAATACACCTTATACTCAACATTTGGGGTTGTAATAACAATATCAACTCCAAACTCCCTTTTAAGCCGTTCCTTGAAAATTTCCATATGCAACATACCTAAAAAGCCACACCTAAATCCTGGACCCAGGGCAGGGGAGTACTCACCTATAAATTGTAATGCAGAATCATTTAATTTTAGCTTTGCCATAGCTTTTGAAAGTAGTTCGTAATCCGACGGCACAGTAGGGTATATTCCAGCAAACACCATGGGTTTGGGTTCCCTATACCCGGGGAGTGGAGGTGTTTCAGGAAAAGCTGCATCAATCACGGTATCACCCACTCGTGCCTCAGAGATTTCTCTAATTGCTGCGGTTAAATATCCAACTTCTCCTGTATCAAGTTCCTGTGTCCTTATCATTTCAGGTTTCAAATAACCAACTTCAACAACTTCGTAAGTCATTCCAGTAGATTTCATGGTTATTTTCATTCCTGGTACGATCTTTCCATCAAAGATTCTAACGTAAATAATAACTCCCCTGTAATCTTCAAATTTGGCATCGAATATGAGAGCCCTCAACGATCCCGATGGATTTCCAGAGGGAGGGGGTATTCTTTCTATAATCTCCTTCATAACCTCATCTATTCCCCAGCCCATCTTTGCGGAAATTCTAAGTGGTCTTTCACCTGTTAATTCGTAGACTTGTGCTTCGACTTTTTCAATTTGTGCGTTGGGAAGGTCTATCTTGTTAATTATAGGAATGATCACAAGATCCTGTTTTAGTGCAAGATAAAAGTTTGTAATTGTTTGTGCTTCAACTCCCTGAGACGCATCGACTAACAGAATTGCACCCTCGCAAGCTGCAAGAGAGCGAGAAACCTCATAACTGAAATCAACATGACCTGGTGTATCAATGAGATTCAGTATATACAATTGATCACCCTTTTCCAGCTCCATTCTAACGGGGTGCATTTTTATGGTTATACCTTTTTCACGTTCTAGATCCATAGAGTCCAAGAATTGTTCCTGGAGCTTTTCAGGTCTTACAGTTTTGGTATATTCCAGCATCCTATCGGCCAGGGTAGATTTTCCATGATCAATATGTGCGATAATAGAGAAGTTTCTAATGTTTCTCATTTAGTTTTAAAAGAATCGAGGATCTCTCCACTTAGGTTTTTAGCAGTGATTTTTATCGCGCCGCTCTCCGTCGGTTCAATAATGAGGTAGTTAAAAGTTTTAGTATACTTATGTATCAGAATATCAGAACTTGAAAGCTCTCTTTTCAGATCGTAGAGGGGTGCACCTCCACCAGCAGAGACGATTTGTACAAGACCGTTAAAAATAGTGCCCCGTGCATACATATGATCGTGGCCAGAAATGTAAAAACCAAACCCCATCTCTTTTAAAAAATTAGCAAAGGTGTCAACTTCGGGCGCCCTTAACCCCCGCCCAGAAATACCCAAACCTATGAGAGGTTCATGAAATAGTAGGACCCTATGCCTGTATTTATTATTATTCCTAACGCTTTCTTTGAGCCAACGTTGTTGTAAAGAGTCAGCAAGTCGTATTGAAGGATTAGGGCGAGTCTTATAGAGTACGTAGTTGTAGTCCGAGTTTAAGACGTATATACTGGTGTTCCCAATATTTATATAGTATACATTCTCCTTATACGGTGGCATTCCAGCTGGTGCGTCGGGACCATTTTCAGGAAGTATGAAAACTTTTCTCCACAAGTCTTCTGCGCTTCCTGGAGGGGGTGGGTCGTAGCGTACTGTATCATTTTCAATCACAGGTGCTATCATGTCATGATTACCTGGTATAGGCATGAAAGGTACATATGAGATGTAAGGCCAGCATGCTTTGAGAAAGGATTTATATTCTTCTTCAGAATATTCTATCTCTTGTGATCTTCCAGTGATTAAATCTCCCAAAACAAAAATGAGGTCCACGGAATCCTGATACAGAGATTTTGATATTTCTCGTCCAATTGCTTCGTTAACTCCATCAACGTAGAATACAGGGTTTAAATTGTTACCATTCCCCCTTGTGTCCCCAAAAACGCCTATTTTAGTTCTTTTCGGATCACTAATTTTAAATTTGTAATTATGTGTCTTAGAGGTATCACGGTTATCATAGACTATAACATAATATTCATATGTACCCGGGGTTAAATTCTCGACGATGAATTCATGTCGTTCCAAAGGAGTTGTATCTTCGAATTCCCCCTTTTCGGAAATGAAAAGTTTGGCTTTAGAGGGTCTGTTTGTGTAAAAGGCAATTCCAACACTTCTTTCATCAATCATAGACAGGTATGGTCCCACATCAACGACAATACCTTCTTCCCAAAGGTTTCCTCTCTTTTTCGGTTTAAACGTATAGTTCTGTGTGGCATAGTATATTTTTGTAACTGTATCAAAGAAAGCTGCCTTGAATATGTATAGCTCTTGTTCATTAATATCTGTGATTTTGAATGTGTGTTTTGTTCCTGTGAATTTTGAAACCTTATAGTTTTCAAAATTAAAGTCCAAGGGGTCTCCTATCATGCCATAAACAAGTTTTGCCATTTGAGACGGATTTTGAGTATTCAGTGTGACAACAAGCGTATCGCCGTTAAAAGAAAACTCAGGCTTTGCGTAGCTGACAGGGAATGCTAAAGTTATTAATAGAAGCCACATTTTCATCCCTTAATAATTTTGATTAATGCTTTTCTTCTTCGAGGGCCATCAAACTCTGCAAAAAATATACCCTGCCAAGTGCCCAAGACAAGTCGCCCGTCCTCTATTATGACACTTATAGAATTACCTACAAGAGCAGATTTTATGTGTGCGTCGGCATTACCTTCAAGGTGTTGATAGTGGCCATTATCAGGCACTAATTTTGAAAGTTGGCTGAGAATATCAGTTTTGACCGATGGGTCTGCATGCTCGTTTATGATGATGCCAGCTGTTGTGTGAGGAATGAAGATAAATGCAACTCCATCAGTCGTGGCAGCTTCCTTTATTACATTATTTATATCAGAAGTAATATCTACGAGTTCGAATCTTCTATTTGTTTTGATGTTTATTTCAAAAATTTGTCCCATCGTCGCGTTGCTCACAAACGACTACCTCATTAACGCCGTCTACTTCTTTTACTTTCACCTTTACGATTTCATTCTTTGTAGTTGTAATACTCTTTCCGACGAAATCGGGGCAAATCGGTAGTTCGCGGTGTCCTCTTTCTACAAGAACACACAGCTTTATTGAAGCTGGCCTGCCATAATCTATTAACTCCTCCATCGCTGCGCGTGTAGTTCTGCCTGTGTAAAGGACATCATCAATTAGTATTATATTTTTTCCTTCTACTGAAAATGGAAGCTCGGTACCTTTGACTTGTGGTTTCTCGCCGACCATCGATAGGTCGTCGCGATAAAAGGTTATATCCACTGCTCCAAGGGGAACATCTACCCCTGTAATCTTCAATATTTCATCTTTAATTGTCTTTGCCAGGGGTACACCACGGGTCTTTATTCCAACGATAATAAGACTTTCTAAGTCTCTTACTTTTTCTATTATTTCACGAGAAATTCTCTTCAATGTTCTATCCATATCTTCTTCTGTCATAAGTTTGTATTTTTCGTTGATCATTTTTCCCTCCTCACATCTTCTACTGGTTTTATTATGAATTGAAAGGTTGATACAATCAAATAAGGATGCGGATAGTGTTTGATTATACCGTTGCAGCAGTTTAGAATCTAAATCAATGAAAAGGAATACGAAGGTTGTATCAGTTAGAGGCTTAGGAATAGGGGGCGAAAATCCAATCAGAATCCAGTCAATGACCTCTACTAAAACTACAGATATTGACGCAACCCTAAAGCAAATTGAAGAACTCGTTAAAGAAGACTGTGAACTTGTGAGGATTGCAATTCCTGATTTTAAATCCCTCGAAGCCTTTAAGGAGATTAGGAAAAGAACTACAGTCCCACTTATTGCAGATGTACATTTTAACTATAAAATTGCGATAGGTGCGATAGAGGTAGGAGCAGATAAGATTAGAATAAACCCAGGTAATATAGGGGACAAGGCGAAGGTCAAAGAAATTATTTCGGCATTAAAACAGAATAAAAAACCTCTTAGAATTGGGGTAAATTCGGGCTCTCTTGAGGAAGAATTGATCGAGAAATGCGGTGGTGTAACTTCAGAATGCCTTGTGGAGAGTGCAACAAGATGGGTTGATTTTTTCGTTAAAGAAGGTTTTGACGATATCATAATCTCTGTGAAATCGTCTTCAGTTCTGGATACAGTAAAGTCTTATACAATGTTGAGCTCAAAGTTGGACTTCCCTTTACATTTAGGAGTTACAGAAGCAGGTCCATTGATTCCGGGTACCGTAAAATCATCCATTGCAATTGGTAACTTACTTATGAATGGGATTGGCGATACTATAAGGGTGTCCCTTACGGAAGATCCAGTGGTAGAGGTAAGAGTAGCATGGGAGATCTTAAAGGCTCTCGATCTCCGTTACAATGCTCCAGTGATCGTTTCTTGTCCGACGTGTGCAAGGACTCGAGTGGATTTGATGAACCTTGTACGAGAAATAGAATACGGATTAAGAGGTGTGAAAAAACCCCTAAAAATTGCCATTATGGGCTGTGAAGTAAATGGCCCTGGTGAGGCTAGGGATGCCGATCTCGGCGTTGCAGCAGAGCCGGGTAGGGGAGTAATCTTCAAAAGGGGTAAAATGATAAAAAGAATACCTCAGGAAAACATAGTAAAAGAACTTTTGATGGAAATTGAAAACTTTTTTGAGGAGGATTTAAGATGAGATTTATATGGCTTGCAATAATTGTTTCTCAGGCTTTTTCCGGCGGGGATGTGAACTTATTTGCAGAATCACCATTAAATTTAGAAGGCGAAGCTTCAGTGGAATTGTTTTCAGACGAAGAGTATATACTCGGACCAGGGGATGTGCTGCAGATTTTAATCAAAGATTTAGCCTTTGCTTACACCACTGACGTAGATTTTAGTGGGCGAATTGCTCTCTTCGCTCCTCTATATGGAGTTGAAACCCAAAAGTTTATTTCTCCAGGTTCTGAATTAGAATCCAAGGCTGAGTATATGAATCTCGTTGATTTTAAACGAGTTTATGGTCTAACTATTAAAAATCTAAAGGATAGTTTGCCCTTATGGTATTCAAAACACTTGCATGTGAGAGAGTTCGAAGTAAGAATTTTAAGCCCAAGGATTCTAAATGTCTTTTTAACGGGAGCTACAGAATACAATGGTCCAGTTTTTGTTAGGGCTTCCCTTAGAATTTCTGATGTTTTAAGGGATACTCAAAATATTTGTGGTTTCGATGCGGATATAAACTCGGTTATTGCAACAACTCATGATGGCGAAACTCTTATAGTGAATCTCGAGAATTATTACAAAAAGGGTGATCTAAAGGATAACCCTGTACTTGCAAAAATCAAGAGTATCTATGTACCGACAATTGAAAATGGAATTAAGATTATGGGTGCTGTTAGGGGGTATCCCGTGAAGAAATTTAAACCCCAGGCTCTTCAAGCTCTTGCAGGAAACTATGTGGTAACTTTTGACGCGAATGTAATTATGATATCCTGTTCTGATAGTATGAGGGTAGAGGATGCTTTATCAAGCGCAGGAGGACTTAAGTCATATGCACTCGTTAATGAGATTTATAGTTCATCGAAAGGTAAGGTTTCTTTGACTGATTATGTTAGCGTTGGTGACGTTCTTTATGTTCCGCCATTCACTGATAAAGTGTTCGTTGCAGGTGAAGTAAAGTCACCCGGATTTGTTCCATATTTACCAGGGGCAACCCTGGATACATATATCTCATATTGTGGTGGTTTTTCCAGCAGGGCAGCGCAGCGGAGGCTTTATATAGTACGCGCAAATAAAAAAATGGCAGTGGAAGAGGCTGGGACCATACAACCTGGAGATATAGTATTCGTTCCCGAGGTAAAGCTTAAATGGTTTGATGATTATTTACGACTTGCCGAGGTGATCAGTTCTATTGTTATCACATGGGTTACCCTTATGAGCCTCTAAAAGTTTGGCATAAATTGGACTTAGAAATGCCATTTTGTTTGAAACAACTTCTTTCATGGTCTCAAATCGCGTGTAGAAGGGATCAATCTTGTATTTAAGGGTAATATCTATTATATAAACAGTTCTGCGTGGAATTTGAAGCATATTTATTTGAGAGGTATATTTTTTGGGGAATTCGCTCGATTTGAATGCAAATATGAATCCCAATTCTTTAAGAATTGAGACAACTCTCTGATTGTATTTTCCATATGGATAAGAAAAATAGGTTATTTTATTACCAATAATGTCTTCAAGGATCTTCTGTGATGTGCCAATTTCTTCCCGGAGCTGTCTATCAGTTAGTCCCGTGAGATCACGATGCATATGGGAGTGCGAACCGATAATCCAGCCCATAGTGTGTAATAATTTGATATCATCTTCATCCAGGTGAGGTAGTGGAGTTAGAAAAGGCACTTCCCATAACGATTCTTTACCTAAAAACCCAGTAACAATAAATACAATGCCCTTATAGCCATATTGTTCCATAAGCGGGTATGCATTTTTAACTATGCTTTTATAGCCATCATCGAAGGTAATAAGTACCCTTGAAATCTCGGAAGTCTTACCAAACTCTTTTTCAAAATTGTGGGTCAGATCACTAAATCCCAAATGATTTAATTCTGAAAGATGCTTTTTGAACAAAGATAGAGGGCATATATTGGGATTAAACTTGATACCCTTGCTTATATGATGGTACTGCAGGAGAAGCTGCATCTTTTATTTTATTGTAGTGCTTTAACACTGTTAAATCAAAACGGGAATTTTGCATCGAGTTTATCACAAGCATATTAAAGAGAACACAGCTTTCGTTTTTAAATTTTTAACTTAAAATGGTTTTTCCCTTAATATAGGGGTAATTGAAGGGATTTTCTTATCTTGTTGTTGCTCTTAAAGTTATGTTAGTTAACATAAGATACATTATGGGAAGTAAATAAGTACGATGGAGTTCAGTTGAAAAATCGGTTTGTAAATTTTTAGCTGGTCTCGAGATGTTTATATGCAGTGCACGTTGAGTTTGATTTTACAGCTTCGTAGTTTTACACTTATGCGATGGAAAAAGGTATAGCGTTTGAACCAAATGTAAGGGTTTATGATTATTTCTTCCTTTTGAGGCCCATCCTGTGGGTACCAGTTTGGGTTTTCCTTTTTATCGGATATATGTACGGTGCAAGAATCGAATTCTTTTCAATTACCTGGTTGTTGCCTTGGAAGTTTTGGATCACTCTTCTATCTTATACCCTTTTAATGAGTGCGACATATATCATTAATCAAATTACAGATAGAGAATCCGACAGGATTAATCAGAAACTATTTCTTATTCCTTATGGCATTATATCCGTAAGAAATGCGAATATTTATGCTGTTGTTCTGGCTATACTTTCACTTGTGATATCTTTTGTCATTGGAAAATGGACTCTTTTATTACTGTACATAGTTTCATTTCTGCTTGGAATCTTGTATTCTGTACCTCCTGTACAGGCAAAAGCACGGCCGTTTCTCGATATAGTTTTTAATGCAATAGGATATGGATGTATAGCCTTTGTTGTGGGTTGGTCAGTAGCTGAACCTGTGAATATACACTCCTGGGTAGTATGCTTCGGATATTTTTTGCTTGTTTCGGCAGTATTTATAAATACTACTATACCGGACATTCCCGGTGATAAGAAAGCGGGTAAGGTTACTACGGGCGTTTTCCTTGGGAAAAGACTTGCACTTATCTTCTCTACAATCATGTTTCTTTTGAGTTTCATCTATGCTTTTTTAGAAATGGATATATTGATTATAATTCCATCTATTTTAGGGGCCATATTTTCTATTCTATCTCTGTGGGATGAATCCGAAGACATGATCCTTACAAAGATTTCATACCGAGTACCTGCTTCGCTATTTATTTTGCTTGTTTCAATAAAATTTCCTATTTTTCTTTTGATTAATCTGTTGTTATTATTTGTTTTAAGGAGATATTATAAAACGCGCTTCGGTTTGAACTATCCAGCCCTTTTTGGGAGGTAGGGCCTATATTGTATGATAAGAACCCATAATTGTGGAGAATTAAGTGAAATTATTGTTGGAAATGAAGTAACCCTTGTAGGTTGGGTTAGTAGAATCAGGGACCTCGGTGGTGTTCTTTTTATTGAACTTAGAGATATGTATGGAAGGGTACAGTTAGTTGTAGAACCATCAAGGGCTGACGTCTTTAAGCAGGCTAAGGAAGTAAGCCTTTATTACGTATTAAAAGCCAAAGGGATTGTGAGAAATCGTCCTGAGAATATGATAAACCCAGAATTGCCCACAGGTAAGATTGAGGTTGAAGTGAGAGACTTCGAGGTACTAAACACTACTCCACCCCTTCCTTTTCTTCCTGAGGATGATGTAAAAGTCCAGGAAGATACGAGACTTTCCTGGCGTTTTTTGGATTTGAGGAGACCACGGATGCAGCGGAATCTTGTTTTTCGACATGAACTCCTTCAACTGGTACGGAATTTTCTAAGTTCTAAAGGATTTATAGAAATAGAGACTCCTTTTCTTACAAAGAGCACTCCAGAAGGTGCTAGAGATTTTATAGTGCCTTCTCGAAATTTCCCAGGGAAATTCTATGCTCTTCCACAATCACCTCAGCTGTATAAGCAAATTTTAATTTCATCTGGTTTTGATAGGTACTTTCAAATTGTAAGATGTTTCCGCGACGAGGATTTGAGGCAGGACAGGCAACCCGAATTTACGCAGATTGACCTCGAAATGAGCTATCCAGAAATTGATGATATATTTTTGCTCATAGAGGAACTATTTGTCAATATATTCGATAAATTGTTTAATAAAAAACTTGCAACCCCTTTTCAACGAATAAGTTATCATGAGTCACTTACAAAATATGGCAGCGATAAACCGGATCTAAGAATTAAGGAAGAAATTATCGACCTCGCAGTAATTTTTAGTTCTACAGACAATGCACTCCTGAGTAAAATTATTGCTGAAGGAGGAAAGATCCTTGCATTGAGGAGCGAGAAGGTTTTTTCAAGAAAGGAAATTGAAGATATTAGAAATAAAATGATTGCAGAAGGAGCGGAAGGTGTTCTTTATTTCAATGCCTTTGGCGGAGAGTTTTCAGGACAGCTTGGAAAGTATATCCCGCCGTATTCGTGCTTAGATAATGGGCAATATTTTGTTATTGCTGGTCCAGACGATTATAAGACTTACAGTCTTATGGGCAAACTAAGGAATATCTTATTTAGACCGGAAGATGACGATTTCAAGTTTCTCTGGGTACATGATTTCCCACTATTTGAATGGAATGAAGAGGAACAGCGGATTGATCCGTGCCACCATATGTTTACCCAGCCAAGAGAAGAGGATATATCGATACTTGAAACGAACCCTCTAAAAGTAATAGGAAATCAATATGATCTTGTACTAAACGGTGTTGAAATTGCGTCTGGTTCAATAAGGAATCATAACGTTAATATACAAAGGAAAATAATGAAGCTCATCGGACTTGATGATGATAAGATTGAAAGAGATTTTGGATTCCTTATGAAGGCTCTTGAGTATGGAGCACCACCACATGGTGGAATAGCACTGGGATTCGACAGAATTGTTGCAATGCTTCTTCGCCTTGATAGCATAAGAGATTGTATTGCTTTCCCGAAAACTACGAGCGCTCAAGCCTTATTTGAGCTTGCACCTAACGATGTCGATCCAAAACAGCTAAAAGAGCTTCATCTAAAAATAGAAGAATAGTTTTATCCCCTGGGGTGAAATTTCTTATGAACTTCCCTCAAGTATTTCCTGTCAAGGTGAGTATATATCTGAGTTGTGATCATCGATGAATGACCTAAGAATAATTGGAGCGTACGAAGATCACAGCCATTTTTTAGCATATGGGTTGCAAACGTATGTCTTAGAATATGTGGATAAATATTCTTAGAGATACCAGCTTTTAGAGTGTATTCTTTTAAAATTTTCCAGATTGAGACCCTTGAAATTGGGTTCCCTCTTAGATTTAGGAAAACTTTATCCTCTCCTCTCTTCTTTAAAATCTTCGAACGTGCCTCGTAAATATATAGTAATAAGAACTTTTCTGCATAATCGTTAAAAGGAACTATGCGTTCTTTCCCACCTTTGCCTCTAATTCTTGCTATTTTTTCGTCAAATAGAAGATCTTGAAGTTTTAAATTTGTTAATTCAGAAACTCTAACTCCTGTTGCATACATAAATTCGAGTATTGCACGATCTCTAATACCTTTAGGCGTGTCCAAATTTGGAGTCTCGAGCAGCTTGTTTACCTCTTCTTCAGTGAGGAAATTGGGAAGCTTAATAACTTTTCGTGGCACTTGAATATCAGAGGCTATACTCTTTTTAGAAATTTCTTCGATTTCGATGTAACTGAAGAACGATCTGAGGCTTGAAAATATTCTGGATTTTGTATTTTGTGATAACTTTTGTGAACTCAGAAATTCAGCGAAGGCATCGATGTCTTCTAAATTCAATCGAGATACATCAACATCACCTCTGAACTCCAGAAACTTCGTAAGATCCCTCTTGTAGGCATAAATTGTATTCAGTGACAAACCTCGTTCATCAAGAATAAATGCAATAAAGCTGTCTATTGCTTCATTCAATCTCATAATGTATTAAAACCTTTAAATCTTTTAATAATTTTTTATCCATACATCTGAAATGTAAAGCTCTTCTGCGTGTTCCTAATATTTCAATTTCTAACATCATAGATTTTTCCGGGCTTATAAAATCCTGCACGAGCTCAGGCCATTCAATAAACCTAATTGAATCATTTTCTAGTAGTAGATCTAAAATTCCTCTTACTAAAATTTCTTCGGTATCTCTTATTCTAAAAAGGTCGATATGGTGAACTGTGTACTTAGGGGTTTCAAAGGAGTTCACAACTGTAAATGAAGGACTCCGGACAATTTTATGCCCCCAGTATGAAAGGAACCCTCTTACGAATTCAGTTTTTCCGGCACCAAGCTCGCCTTTTAACAGGATATCAAATGGTGGTTCGATTAGGCTTGCAAGCTTTCTTCCAATGTTCTTTGTTTTACGAGGAGAAGAGCTTTCTATGGAGAATCCTTCATTCATAGAATTCTAATAATTCTGGCATGACACTTTTAAGATATTCACCAACGAGATCTTTTACCGCTCTATGATTGCTTTTTTTAACGGCTTCAGCAGCAATTTGCTCAGCATCTGAGAGATTGATCCTCCTTATTAGCGACTTTACTTCTAAAATTCTTGAAGAAGGACAGGAAATCTCATCGATCCCAAAACCTACGAGTAACACGACTCCGTAGGGATCCGATGCCATCTCACCACAGGATGCTACAACAATATTCTTTTCCCTACAAATATCCGTTGTTATCTGAATTAATTTTAACACAGCAGGATGAAGGTGGTTAAACAATTTAGATACCCGTAAACTTTTTCTATTAACAGCTAAGGTATATTGCGTAAGGTCATTTGTACCTATGCTAACAAAATCAACTAACTCTGCAATGTGTTCGAGAATAAAAACTGCAGAAGGAACTTCTATCATAACACCAAATCTTGGCTGATTCACATTGTTTTGCTGTTTCTCGAGTAATTTCTTATTCCTCAGGAATATTTTTTTTGCTTCAAGGACTTCTTCATAATTTGACACCATTGGAATCATAAACCTAATGTTGCTATGAACATTGGCACGGATAACAGCTCTAATTTGCCTCTCGAAGACTTCCTGTTCTTCTAATAATACTCTTATACCTCTCAAACCGAGGAAAGGGTTTTCTTCAGTGTAATCGCTATAAAACTTGTCTCCCCCGACATCAAACGACCTGATAGTTACAGAATTTGGATATACTTTTTTGGCTATATCGTAATAAATCTGATACTGTTTTTCTTCATCCGATGAATATTCGTTGAAAACCATCTCTGTTCTGAATAATCCTATACCATATTTTCCCAAGTCTAAAAGCCTATCCGCTTCTTCCGGAATGTCGATGTTAGCATAGAGCCCAATTTCTTTTCCGTCAACGGTTATTGCTGGAAGATCTCTCTCGCTTGCCAGACCTGATTCATACCTCTCATATCCGCTTTTAATGAAAAAATACCTGTTCAGAGTTGAATCCATAGGATTTATTATAACAACTCCCTTTCCGCCATCAAGAATCATTGTATCCCCGTCTTCAACCAGTTTTGTAATTTTTTCTATGCCAAAGACTGTCGGGACTTCGAAATTCCTCAAGATAAGCGCGGAATGCTCTGTACGCCCACCTACCTCTGTAACTACGCCCTTTGCATTACTGCGGACTATTCTCAAGGCTTGTTCTATGGAAAGGCTTTCTGTCGCAATAATTCCATCGAATCCAAAGTCTTCTCTGGAATAGTCATCATTGATCATTGCTATAAGATCCATACCCAACCTTTCGAGTTCGTTTGCCCTTTCACGCATGTAAGAAGATTCATGTTTCAACAGAGACTCTTTTCTATTATTGAAAACTGAACTAATGGCTGACTCAGCATTGCGTCTTTTGTTTCGAATTAATAATATTACGTCATTTTGCATCTCTGTATCATTTAGAATGGAAATCTCTACATCTAAGAGTCGAGCAAGATTCTCTTCTTTAGTCTCCATTTTAAGTTCGTTCAACACCGATATAAGTTTTTCAGTACCTTTCGTAAACTTAGAAACCTCGTCCTCGATTTCTGTCGGTTTAAGTATTCTCTCTTTGACTTGGGCCCGTTTTCTTTTAAAGATTTTCACAGGAGCAATTACAATTCCCGGAGAGACAGGAATACCTTTAAGTTTGAGCTCTTGGCTACTCCTCACCGAATCCCTCCTCTATAATTTTCGATATTGCTTCAATAGCCTCCTCTTCGTCTGCTCCTTCGCATCTTATAGTTATTTCGCTACCCTGTGGCGCCACAAGCATCATTAATCCGAGGACGCTCTTGCCATTTACTTCAATATCATCTTTACATATATAAACATCGGATTCAAACTGATTGGCAGTTTGGGCAATTAAAGTTGCTGGTCTGGCATGAATGCCTAACTTATTCTTTATCGGCACTTTTCGTTCCTTCATTACAATTTTTCTTCTCTCAGAGAAAGCTAATCTTGTAATCTAGGACTTCTACTGAGCCATCGGACTCAACAAGGTTGACAATTTTTGAGAGTATATTGTTGGCATCCTTCCCATTCATAGAGATACACGAAACACCAATTTGGGTGCGCCTCCAAATATCTTGATCGTCAAGCTCGGATACCGAGACATTAAAACTGTTCCTTATCTTATCCTTTAATCTTTTAACAACACTTCTTTTCTCTTTTAACGAATTGCACATGGGCAAATATAAATCAAGTACAAGTACTCCGATAAGCATTTTTAAAATTTAAAATTCAAAGACCTGCTCAATGTTATAACACTCAATAATATCGCCCTCTTTTAGCTTATCAAATCCTTCGATCTTAATTCCGCACTCGAAGCCGCTTTGAACCTCTCTTACGTCATCTTGAAACCGCTTTAGACTTGAGAATCTACCTTCAAAAATCTTTTCTCCATCTCTATACACTCTTGCTCTTGCATTCTTTTGAATTGTACCATCAATAACGTAGCTACCAGCAACCACTCCAATCTTGGGAATTCTGAAGAGTCTTCTAACTTCAGCCTTGCCAAGTATTACTTCTTTTGTAACAGGCTCAACGAGCCCCTTTAGCATTTTTTCCACATCTTCGATGAGTTCATAGATTAGTCTCGTTGTTTTTATAGTTACTCCAAGTTCTTTGGCTTTAATTTTGGCTTTCTGTTCCACTGGCGTATTGAAAGCTATAATGACACCCTGTGCAGTATGGGCAAGCTCTACATCGTTTTCTGTGACCGCACCGACACTAGAATAGATTATATTGGGCTTTACGTCCTTGACAGACATCTTTGATAGAGAGTCCTGTATTGCCTCTACAGAGCCATAGCAGTCAGCCTTTACAATAAGAGTGAGTTCTTTAAGCTCACCTAACTTAATCTTTTCTTGAATTGTTTTAAGAATTAAAGTATATTCACCTCTCTGGATTTGTTCCTTTTTCAGCTTCTTCCTTTCTTCCGCAATCCTTCTTGCATCAGTATCACTTGGTACTACTTCAAATGAATCGCCAGATACGGGTAATTCCTCACAACCTTGAATTGCAACAGGTGTTGATGGGCCTGCATATTCAATTTTCTCGCCCCAGTCATTAAACATAGCCCTAACTCTTCCATAGGTCAGACCAGCAACAAAATTATCCCTAACTTTAAGAGTGCCCCTCTGTATTAGAACTGAGGCAAGTGGGCCTTTACCTCTATCAATTCTTGATTCTATGACAACTCCTTTTGCAGGGCCTAAGGAAGTAGATTTTAATTTCATTTCCTCGGCTTTGAGTAAAATCCCAAGAAGTAGTTCATCAACATTTTTCCCTGTTTTGGCTGAAATATCTACCATCAATGTATCACCGCCCCACTCTTCAGGTATTAGACTATATTGAGTAAGTTCCCTCCTTACCCTTTCAGGGTCAGCGTTTGGTAAATCTATCTTGTTTATTGCAACAATTATAGGGACTCTAGCGCTTTTTGCATGATTTATTGCTTCTACAGTCTGTTCCTTCACTCCTTCAACGGCTGATACAACGAGCACTATTATATCTGTTACCTGAGCCCCTCTTGCTCTCATTGCTGTGAACGCTTCGTGACCTGGGGTATCAAGAAATGTAATCCTTTTACCCTGATATTCGACCTGATAAGCACCTATATGTTGTGTAATTTCACCGACTTCTTTTTTTGCAACGTTAGTATGGCGTATAAAGTCCAAAAGTGTAGTTTTACCATGATCTACATGACCCATGACTGTGACCACCGGTGATCGCTCTTCTTCAAAAACTTCATGCTCAACAGATACACTGCCTTTCCCTTCAGAAAATTCAACATTGTAGCCATATTCATCTGCTATTATATCGATAGTTTCTTCATCGAGGGTGTGATTAATTGTGACCATCATTCCCATGCTGAATAGCTTCTGGATAATTTCAGCTGGAGATATCCCCAACATTTTTGCAAGGTCACCAACTGTTATAGATCTGTTGTACAATTCGAGCTTCTTCGGTTCGTATTCAATGTCTTTAACAGGTTCTTCTATGAACTTTTTCTTAGGCTTTTCATGCCTTCTTGTCATTTTTGCGATAGTTTCTTTATACCTTTCTTGGGGCTTTGCAGGCGACTTGCTATTCTGTGGCGATTTTACTTTCTGTTCTGAATTTTCTTTATTCTCTCCCCAAATCTGTTTTTTTCTCTCTAGTTCCCTCCGGGCTTCTTCTTTTTCCTTTTGAAGATATTCCCTGACGGCTGACTCCATTTCAGGAGTTAGGGGATCACGTGGAGAACTTACCTTAAACTTCATCTCAGACAGAATGGAAATGACTGTTTTTGCAGTCAAATCTAATTCTTTCGCAAGATCCCCAATTCTCCTAATTTCTTTACTTTCCATCTTTCTCCTTCTCAACAATTTTGTTTTCAAGTATCTCAAGTAGCTTTATTGCCTGGTCTTCTTTAAAGCCGATTCTCTTTAACTCAGAGAGTGTGGGTAACGATTTCAAATCTTTGAAGTAATAAAGCCCATTTTCTCTCAGGATTTGGATAATATTCGCGGGCACTTCCTCCCCCAGCTCTAATATTGTGATACCCTTTGCAGGTTTAACTCGTTCAAAGTCCTTTAAAGGGCATACCAGAACATCCTTGCCCACAAGCTTAGATGCAAGTATTGCATTAATGGCATCCTCTCCTTTCGCAATTGGCAAGTCTGCATCTGATACAATTGCTACGTATTTTTCCTCGTCATCAAAGACGCACAATATGTCTTTTGCAGGTGATAATGCATTTGCCACATGTTTATAGGGGTTTTCACTATACCTGATTATATCGATTCTTTCACCACCCAACTCATCGGTTATTGACTTGATTATCTGTCCCTTAACTCCAATTATTGATCCAATGTCGACACTTTCTGGTCTTTTAGGCTTTACGGATACTTTTGCTCTCCTTCCGGGGATTCTGGCAATTTGTTTTATTTCTATAAGCCCAGTGGCAATATCGGGTATCTCATCTTCAAGGAGTTTTTTTAGAAAGTTTGGGTGAGTACGCGATAAGATAACTGGAGAAGTATACTTCTTCTTTTCCTTTTTCTCTTTTGTGTCTTGCACTTCTAAAATTACTGCTTTCAGTCTTTTAACATTTCTAAGGTTCTGGATTTTGTCTCCAGGTAAAAGCTCCGAAAATGGAAGTGAAGCCTCGACATTTCCAAGACTTAATACAATTTCATCCCTTTCGATTCTTAGAACAGTTCCCTCAATTTTCTCACCAATCTTTTTCATTAGGTTCTCATATTCCCGTTTCTTCGTTTCCTCGGTAAGTTTTCTAAGGAATGCTTCGGAGATATGACTCATGTACCTTCTTCCAATAGTCCTAAAATCTTCTTTAATCTCAACTTTTTGGTCCACTTTAACATCCGGAGAGATTTTTGTAGCCTCTTCAATAGAGATCTCTGTGTTAGGATCCTGGGGGTTTTCTTTTACAATCTTTTCTGTGATAATTGAGAATCCATCTTTAGGGTCGTATAAGACATGAAAAGAGGAATTTGGTCCACGTCTTTTTTTTAGTACATCAACGACTGCTTCCTTAAATTTTTCGACGACAAATTCCTTAGACAGCTTTCGCTCACTTGCAATCCTTTGTATTAATTGATCTATTTCATTTACTGCCATTTTACACCTCGTTCAATTTTATTTTTTTAATATCAACTCGGGGGATTTTCTCCCCTGAATCAATATAAATAAATTCATTATCAACGGCCTTTAGTCCACCCGAATAACTTTTATCTTTAGTATATATGATGACCCTTTTACCTTTCGCCCAGGCGAGTTCTCTGTCCGTCTTAAGAATTCTATTAAGCCCTGGACTTCCAACTTCAAGTATGTAAGAACCAGGAATTATATTTTCTGAGTCTAATAAGAGCGATATCTCATTGGATATTTTCTCACACTCGCTTAAAGTTATTCCACCTTCTCTGTCAATGGAGACCTCCAGTTTTTTCTTGCCGCCGATACCCTTTATTGAAACATCAACAATCATTATACCTGTACCTTCGGTAATTTTTTCTATCATTTCGAGCACTCTTTCTTCAATGTCTTTATAATTATTAGCGTTCACAACCTCTTCTCCTCGATAATGGTGTTAATCGCTTGCACAAGATTTTCAACTTTTATATCATACTTAGATGCATCTTTTCTAATTTGAATTTCTGCTTCTCCTCTGGCGGCTTTGTTTTCACTTATAATTATGTTTATGGGAATTCCGATGAGTTCGGCGTCTTTGAACTTTATTCCTGCTGATATGTTCCTTTCATCCCAAATAGTATCAAAGCCCGATTTAGTCATTAATTCGTATACATTGTCGCTAAAATTGCTTGTTTTGGCAGGATTAATTTCAATGAGATTGACCTCATACGGAGCGATTGCAAAAGGCCATATTATACCCTTTTCATCATTGAATAGTTCAATAGCTGCTGCCATTATCCTTCCGACACCGATGCCATAGCTGCCCATTATTATAGGTTTTAGAGTGCCATCGTAATCTGCATACTTTACATCCAGACTATCAGAGTATTTTGTTCCCAATTTAAATATATGACCGACTTCTATAGCATTTAATATTTTTAGTGGAGCATTACAACGGCTGCATAAATCGCCTTCGCGGACAAGGCGAAGATCAGCAAATTCATCTATTCTAATATCACTGAGTTTTAACCCAACAATATGATAGTCATCTTTATTAGAACCAGCTACGAATCTTTCAACTTGTCTTACACTTTCGTCAGCTATAATCTTATCCGCAGCAAGCCCATCTGGCCCTATGAAACCGGGTTCTATTCCAAATCTTTCTTTAATAAAGTCTGGAGAAGCAAGTTGAAAATCTGTTCCTAATTTACTGAGGAGTTTAGCTTCATTTATTTCATAATCGCCCCGAATTAAGACCATGGCAGTTTGCCCCTTCTCCGATACATATAGGAGGCTCTTTACAATATGTGAAGGCTCCACGTCGAGGAAATGAGCCACATCTTCAACACTTCTCGCATTTGGGGTGTGGACTATTTTTTTTTCGCTAAAATTTTCTTTTGATCCGTTTTCTATGATATTAGCTTCAGCAACCTCAGCGTTCGCCGCATATCCACATTTTTCACAAATTACGACGGAATCTTCGCCTGTTTTTGTAAAAACCATAAATTCCTCTGAATGCCCACCTCCCATGATGCCCGAAGATGCTTCAACTATTTTAAATTCAAGGCCGCATCTCTCAAAGATCCTCGAGTAGGCATCCTTGTGTAATTGATAACTTTTATCTAAGCTGTCCCAGTCCCTATCGAAACTGTAAGAATCTTTCATAATAAACTCTCTTACTCGCAGTATGCCCCCCCTTGGCCTTGGTTCGTCTCTGAACTTCGTCTGCAATTGATACCATATTTGAGGAAGATCTCTATATGAGTGAAGATAATCTCGAGCAAGGAGACTAATTACTTCTTCATGAGTTGGTGCCAATGCTACGTCCTTTCCCTTTCTATCTTTGAATTTGAACATGTCATTACCGAAGGTTTCCCATCTCCCAGACTGTTTCCATACTTCACCTGATGTAAGCGAAGGCATTAAAAGCTCTTGAGCACCAATCGAATTCATTTCCGACCTTATAATATTCTGAATTTTTTGCATGATCTTCCACCCTGGAGGCAGAAAAGTATACACACCAGACTGATGTTGTGTAATAAACCCACCCCTTAGAAGCAGTCTATGAGACTTAGTTTCTGCTTCTTTAGGATTCTCTTTCATCGTTCGTATTAGCACTCTACTCCACTTCATAACCTAAGAATTTTAAAGGATTTTGCTTCTACTATCAAACAAAGTATTTGAAAATCTAAATTTTAGGGTAAATAGCTTGCTAAGATGTAAATTTAAATTCTTTTCTATGGAAACGCAAGTAAGTAGTATGTATTAGTATGGCTTAGCGTCTTTTTTTAATAATTTGTCTTATTAAAGGTGATTTGTTAGGGGCATTTATGTCGGAGATCTTTACACTTTTTACGTAGTGGAGAATGAAAAAGCAAATTAGCCCGTAATGTCTTCTCCGCCATCTACATTTATCACGTTCCCTGTTACCCAATAAAGATCTTCATGGGAAAGTGCAACTATGGCCTTTCCGACATCTTCCGGCGTGGTTAGTCTTCCGTGAGGATTATGTTTTAGGGCTGTTTCAATGATATCTTCGTGACCTGGTATCTTTCTAAGTGCAGGTGTATCTGTGACTCCAGCCTTGATAGAGTTTGCGGTAACTCCATAAGGTGCAAGTTCTAAGGCAAGCTGCCGAATATGGGATTCCAGTGTCGCCTTAGCGGCAGAAACTGCACCGTAATAAGGCATTACTCTCAGGTCACCTGAACTGGTCATGGCAAAAATCTTTGAATTTTCTCTAAAGAGCTTTCTTTTAAAACATGCTTGAACCCAGTAAACCAGCGTATTAGCCATAACATCAAGAGTCATATCCATCTGGTTTTTGCTAATCATTTCATTTTCTTCCTCAGAAATGAATTTCTTAAGAGTACCAAAGGCAAGGGAATGTAATAAGACTTTTACATAATCGCCTTTTTGTTCCTCATCAAAAAAAGTCTTTATTTCATCAAGTGTCTTATTCATCGATTCACCATCTGCAGCATTGATGTTATAAAACTTTGCCATCACTCCATTACTTTTAATGAGTGAGACGAGTTCTTCTACTTCTTTTAAGGTGTGTTTCCGGTCTAAATGGACTCCGATTATGTTTGTGTTATGTTTTGAGAATTCAAGGCAAGTAGCTTTCCCAAAGCCACTTGATGCACCAAGGATCAATGCCCATGGTCTCATAGTAATCCCTCCCTGTGTTTTTTCATTGCATTTACAAAACCAACGAACAATGGATGTGGCCTGAGTGGCCTTGACTTAAACTCAGGATGAAATTGAACTCCAATGAAAAACGGATGATCTCTATACTCGAAGATCTCCACCAGCCTGCCATCCGGTGAAACACCCGAAGGGATGAGGTTATTCTTTTCGAAAAGCTCAATATATTCACAGTTAACTTCATACCTATGCCGGTGACGTTCTGAAATTTTATTATCTCCATAAAGTGATCTTGCAAGGGTCCCCTCTCTCAGAACACAAGGGTATGCCCCTTTCCTCAATGTGCCACCCATTTCGGATAAGTTGTTTTTCTCCGGTAGCAGAGTTATCACAGGATATTGTGTTAAAGGTTCAAATTCTGTAGAGTTTGAACCTTTAAGCCCGAGGACATTCTTAGCAAATTCAATAACCGCAATTTGCATACCAAGACATATTCCAAAATATGGTATTTTTTTCTCCCTTGCATATTTGCAAGCTGTTATTTTACCTTCAATGCCCCTTTCTCCAAACCCAGGTCCAACCAGTATTCCATCAATGTTTGAAAAAACTACATCTGGACTGCACCTCTCCAGTTCTTCTGACTCTACGAAACCTATATTGATCTTCACACCGAGCTCTGCAGCTGCATGGGTCAAAGCTTCAAGAATACTTTTGTAAGCGTCTTTTAACTTGACATACTTACCTATAAATGCTAAGTTTACTTCTACACTTGTAGCTTCAAAATTTCTTATAAAATTAATCCAGCCTGTAAGGTCTGGCTCCTTACCTTGCAGGTGTAGCTTTGAAAGAATTTCAAGGTCTAAATTTTGATTATACAACATTATTGGAACTTCATACACGATAGGAACGTCTCTTGCCTCAATAACATCTTTCTCGGGCACGTTTGAAAATAGCGCAATTTTCTTGATTACTTCATCAGTCAGAGGTTTCTCAGTTCTGCAAACTATAATATCAGGTTGGATACCTATCTCCCTGAGTTTTTGAACACTGTGCTGCGTAGGCTTTGTCTTTAGTTCCTCTGAAGACTTTATATAAGGAACAAGAGTAACATGGATAAAAAGGGTATTATGAGGCCCTTCATCAAGCCTCATCTGTCTAATGGCCTCAAGGAACGGCAAGCTCTCTATATCTCCAACAGTCCCTCCAATTTCCACGAGTACAACATCTGCATTGATCTTCCCAAGGCTCCTGATTCTCTTCTTAATCTCATCGGTAAGGTGTGGCACCACCTGAACGGTTGCGCCGAGGTATTTACCCTCTCTTTCATTTTCTATGAGGGTATGGTATAATTGGCCTGCAGTAACATTGTTATCTCGCGAGAGGTTCTCATCAAGAAACCTCTCATAATGCCCAAGGTCTAAATCCGTTTCAGCACCGTCGTCGGTAACAAAAACTTCTCCATGCTGAAAGGGGCTCA
>DCDE01000021.1 GCA_002316275.1 Caldifarciminota bacterium UBA1063 | reverse complement strand
TCGCCTAACGTTCCCAGCATAAAAGAAGTCCTGAGCGTTAGCGAAGGGTTTGGGTGAGTGCCATAAAGCACGAGCCTTTTATGCTGGGTAAGGCGGAGTTGCCTAAAGTCGGCATCCACATTTGACACATATTCCCTTGTGGTCATCGCAAACCATTGCTGGGTTTCGAGCAGGCCATCTGCCACAGACACAACACTCCTCACGCTTGCTACCAAAGGCACAATCATCACAAAGTAATGCTGGATTTCTTGCAGGCCATTTGCCACAGACAACACATTCTTGCTGTTTACTACCAAATCCATGCTCATCGCAAGTTAAAGCTCTCACCGACATATACACCTCCTTTTAACTTTTAAAGTTCGCGATGAAAGGATTTTTTCAAACTCTTCTTGACTTAGCATCATCAATATAATGTATACTAACGAAACCGCTCCGTCAAGTAGTACGAATAAGCTAAAGATAGGACATTAAATTATTGGACAATCGTAAAAAGGGTTAATTAACAGGTTGATCGACAACTAATTACTTAAGTTTTCTTTCAAGAATCTCTTTTAATTTAATTGGATCACCCAAACCTTTTAGCTTCCTCATACACTGCCCGAGGATAGCCTGGAGTACGCTTGTTTTGCCCGAGAGATATTTCTCTACCAGGTCTTTTTGTTCTGCGAGTACCTCATCGACAACTTTCTCCAGCATTTCATCAGTAACGGAACTTTGAAGGTGTTCAAATTCTGTTAATGAAATGGGTATAGGGATTCCCTTCTCAAAAAATCTTGCCAGGATTTCCTTTGCCTGATTGTGGGTTATAAAGCCAGATGTTAAAGATTGTTCGAGCCTTACAAGGTCTTCACAATTGATGTCTGTGATACTCTGATTCTCTCTCATATACCCGGGTATTACCACTGTAAGCCAGTTTGCTACAGTTTTTTGATCTTTTGTTTTTTTTGAGACACTATCAAAAATCTCTGAAAGTTCTCTATCAAAAGCTATAAGTCGTGCCTGCTCCGTGGATAAGCCGTAAATCCTCACATATCTTTCAAACTTTGTGTCAGGTAATTCTGGCATATTTCTTTTGATATCTTCGATAAACTCGTCATTGAGGATTACGACTGGTAAATCGGGTTCAGGGAAGTATCTATAATCCATGCTTTCTTCTTTCTTTCGCATAGGTCTGGATTCACCCTTATATTCATCCCAGAGTCTTGTTTCCCTCACGATTTTTCCACCATGTTTTAGGGTGCGGATTTGCCTTTCGATCTCATAGTTTAATGCTTCATTGACAGCCTTAAAGGAGTTTAAGTTTTTTAACTCTACTTTCACTCCTAATTCTGATGGATCCCTCGACACGGAGATATTCGAATCGACCCTAAGCTCGCCCCTTTCCATATTGCAATCAGATATCTTTAGGAATCTTATGTAATCCCTAAACTTTTCGAGGAAAGCCTTTGCCTCGGCTGGCGATTCTATACACGGTTCTGTGACTACTTCAAGGAGTGGAATTCCACTCCTGTTAAAATCAAGGAGGACTTCATCCTGCTGAGTGTGAATGGATCTTGCTGCTTCTTCCTCGATGTTCATCCGCTCGATAGTGATTTCTCTAACACTATTTTCGGTGAGAATTTTCATAGTTCCATTTTCTGCGATGGATTCGGAGTACTGGGTGATCTGGTAACCCTTGGGCAGGTCTGGATAGAAGTAGTTCTTCCGGTAAAATCTGGATTTAGTGTTTATTTTAGCATTTAGGGCAAGAGCGGTCTTAAGAGCCATTTTAACTGATTCTATATTTAAGGAAGGAAGCACTCCGGGGTAGCCAAGGCATACTGGGCAGACATTGGTATTTGGTATTGCCCCGTACTCGTTTTTGCAACCGCAGAACAATTTTGTATTAGTTTTAAGCTGAATATGAATCTCAAGCCCAATTTTGGGATAGTAATTTTTATGCATTTAAGAATTTTAAAGGTCTTTTGAAAGACTTGGAAAAATCATGTAAAATTTGATAGTTTAGGAAGGAGGTAAAATGGAAGTCCAGAAACCTATAGAGATTGAGTTGGACGCAAATATTGCTCAAGGTGTTTATTCGAATATGGTTATGATAGCATATTCCCCTTCGGAGTTCGTTTTCGATTTTGCTAAGATATTACCTGGTTTGCCCAAGGCAAGGGTACAGAGTAGGGTTTTGATGACTCCGCAACACGCAAAACTCCTTTTGAAAGCCCTTGAGGATAACATAAAGCAATATGAAGCAAAATTCGGTGAAGTGAAGCTTTACGGTATGGAACAGAGAAAAATGGGGTTTGCACCAGAGGAAAAGTAGTGGATGGTGATAAAGGGGACAGCAGAATATGATGGGACTGATCTCTTCGGCTGGCAAGTCCAGAAGGGGAAGAGAACTGCCCAGGGATTGCTAATAGAGTCAATTAAAAAGATTCTCGGTAATATAGATTTTAAGCTCATAGGTGCATCGAGAACCGATGCAGGTGTCCATGCTGAGGAGCAGACTTTTAGTTTACATTTGAAAGACAGTATACCAATGGAAGTTAGTAAACTTGCTGATGCAATGAATGCGGTCTTACCCGAAGATATATACGTGAGATCCATGGCAGTTGCGGATGGAGACTTTCACGCTAGATTTAGCGCACATTCTAAAGTATACAGGTATAGAATTCTTGATGGAAGAAGATCGCCATTACGCTCCAGATACGTTTGGGAGCTGCCCTATAGTCTTGATTTGGAGATTTTAAAAGCTTGTGCTTTCTTAATTGAGCGTGAAGTTGATTTTTCCTTTCTAAAGATGACCCATGAGAAAAAATTCCGAAAAGTGCAGTTCTATAGTTCGTCATGGGAGAGAAAAGATGATGAGCTGGTTTTTACAATTGAAGGAGGGTATTTTCTTTATAAACTCGTAAGGGTCTTAGTCGGAAGTATGGTTTATTCTGTTAGAAAGTATAGTAGTGAAGGTTTTTTTAAGCGTTTTCTTAAGGGTCAGGAAAACAGAGTGATAGTATCTCCAGCTAAAGGCTTGACTTTGGTTACAGTAAGGTATTAAAGAGGAGGGTTGTATGAAAATTTTTGTTGATACGGCAAGTATTAAGGAAATTGAAGATCTTGCTCAATGGGGTATTATAGAGGGGGCTACAACGAACCCCACTCTTCTCTCAGAGGAGGGGGGTGACCCTGTAAAGGTAATTAAGAGAATTTGTGAAATCCTTAAGGGGCCTGTTTCTGCTGAGGTAGTCTCTCAGGATTGTGATGGGATGGTTAGAGAAGCCAGGGAGCTTGCAAGGATTGATGAACATGTCGTAGTAAAAATACCCATGACCGTAGAGGGACTTAAAGCAGTAAAGATTCTTAGTAGAGATGGAATTAAGACCAATGTTACACTGATTTTTCAGCCCGTCCAAGCGCTACTTGCCGCAAAGGCGGGAGCAACTTACGTTTCTCCTTTTGTGGGCAGGTTAGATGATATAGGCCATACGGGACTTGAGGTCGTTGGACAGATTTTACAGATATACGAAAATTATGGATTTGGAACGCAAGTAATTGTGGCTTCCGTAAGGCACCCTCTGCATGTGCTTGACGCTGCACTTATGGGTGCTCATATAGCAACAATTCCTCCGAAGGTCATAAGGCAAATAGTAAATCATCCCCTTACCGATATAGGAATTGATAAGTTCCTTAAGGATTGGGAAAAATTAAAAGGGAAATAAGGTGATATGGTATGAGCGTTGAGGAAAAGGTTGGGATAGCTGTCACATTACTTATTTTACTTCTTGTCGGTGGTATCTTTTTATCGAGGGACTTTGCTGTGAGGAAAAACAGGATTAATTATGAGGTGGTTTTTGAAAACCCTATAAGTCTTAAGAAAGGCGATCCGGTGGCTGTGCTTGGGGTAACGATGGGGAAGGTTTCTGAGATTAGTATTGAGGACAGCAAAGTGATTGTGGAGTTTTACACAGAGAAATACCCATTAAGTGAGGGTTCCAGGATTATAATGGATGCTTCGAATGTCCTTGGACAGGTAAGGTTAATGATAATTCCTGGTGATGGTGTTGAAGTCAAGCCGGGTACGAGGTTTTTGGGTGAGGAAACAAGAAGTCTTGAAGATTTAGTAGCGGGATTTGTTGATTTTAGTGACACGTTAATGGTTTTTTTGAAACGAGTAGATCAAGTTATATCTGAATTAAAACCACTTTCAGTTAAGTTGGAGAGTACAATAGACGTTCTTGAAAAGAGCATAGAAGAATTAAAAGACACTGCTGTGAGTATTGCATCAACCCAGAATGAAAATCTCACGATTCTGGTTAAAAAGCTGAATGTCACTTTAATGGAGTTAGATTCCACATTGTACTCTGTGAGGAATCACCCATTGATGAGAGATGATAGTGTTTACATTAAAGTTGGAGCGCTGCTTGATGATTTGGGTAAGATCTCTCGCGAGCTTGAAGAAGGTGTGGAGATTAAAGCAAGATTAAAACTATTTTGACATGGCAAAGGGTAAAACTTATTTCGTTTGTTCAAGTTGTGGGTATGAGAGTGTAAGATGGCTTGGTAAATGTCCAAATTGTGGTGCATGGGATAGTTTTAAAGAGTTCAGAGAGCAACCGGTTGTGAGAAGGGATGGTACCGTCGCTGTTGCAAAAAGATTAAAAGAAATAGAAATAAGAGATTTTAAAAAGATAAGTACTGGAATCTACGAATTTGACAGAGTGTTAGACGATGGAATTACCCCTTCGAGTCTTATTTTGATAGGAGGTGACCCTGGCATTGGGAAGTCGACTTTGATCCTTCAAGTAGCGAAGGCACTATCCGATAAATCTTACAAGGTACTTTATGTTTCTGGTGAAGAATCCCTTGAGCAAGTTAAAATTAGGGCGGACAGGCTGGGAGCTTCGAGTGATTTCCTGTTCCTTTTGAACGAGCAAGACCTCTCAAAGATAAAGGAAGAATTGGAGCATGTCGATCCATCTTTTCTGATAATAGATTCCATTCAGACTGTGTTTAACCCTGACGTGGATCAGGTTGTTGGTAGTATTTCACAGATTAGGGAGTGTGGGGCTGAACTCCTCAGGGTTACAAAAGAAATAGGAATAACCACAATTATTGTCGGTCATGTAACTAAAGATGGTAGTCTTGCGGGTCCAAAGACTTTGGAACATATGGTGGATGTAGTGCTTTATCTTGAAGGAGATAGAGTTCCTTCAGGTGGCAATGGATTCAATTTGCGCATTCTAAGGTGCTCAAAAAACAGGTTTGGTACGTCTAATGAAATAGGTATCTTTGAGATGACAGGAAACGGGCTAAAAGAAGTTACTGATGCCTCGACCCTTTTTATAACAACTGATCATGTTAGAAGGGACGGTATAAGTTATACTGTCCTTATGGAAGGGAAGAGGGTTATTCTTGTGGAGATTCAATCTTTAGTGCTTCCAACTTTTTTCGCAGTTCCTCAAAGAGTTGCAACTGGTTTTGATACTAAAAGGCTCTACATGCTCCTTGCCGTCGTTGAAAAATTCGCAGGGATAAATCTGCGGGGAATGGACATATTTTTGAATGTAACCGGAGGAATCAGAATCCAGGATTCCTCTGGTGACCTTGCCGTAATAGCTTCTATCGTATCTTCTTACCGAAAGAGGCCTCTCCCCGAAAACTCGGTTTTTGTGGGAGAAGTAGGATTGGGCGGGGAAATCAGAAAGGTCCCCGGTATTACAAAAAGGATTGAAGAGGCGAAGAGGCTTGGTTTTACAAATGTTTATTCACCATTAGAATACAATAGTATTGAGGAGGTATTAAGGATATGTCTTGGTTAAAAATTAGAAGGTTTATAGTATTTATTATCATAAGTGGCCTCGTGGCTTTTGCGGGTATCAAAGTTAACTTGCCTTATTATGCTGCAATTATTCTTGGGCTGATTATTTCTTATTTAATTATAACTATAGAAAAACTTTTGTTTCGCAGGACATTAAGGGAAGTTGCGATCATCGTAGGTTCGATAGTGATCGGTGCTGTGGTTGGTTCATTCATCGGATTTCTTATTACACAATTTTCCACTTTCAGAGGTTCCGAAATAAGAGGCTGGGTTTTTCTCATTTCAAACGTATCCGTCATTTACATTCTCTTGGCATACATTTTTTCAAGGAAAGAAGAGATTCTTAAAGGGAAAGGAGATAAGAGCGGTAAGAAGGAAAAGTACAAGAAATACAATAAACTCTTAGATACCAGTGCATTGATTGATGGTAGAATTGTGGATATGGTGGAGCTTGGTTTTTTAGAGGGTAATATTGCGGTCCCATCGTTTGTGCTTAAAGAATTGCAGAATATCGCTGATTCTAAGGATCCTGATAAGAGAGACAAGGGAAGGAGAGGCATAGAAATGCTTGACAAACTTAAGGAGATTCTCAATGAAAGGTTAATTATTTCGCATGAAGATATACCTGGGAAACGTGATGTTGACGAAAAATTGATTGAACTTGCAAGAAAAACAGGAGCTAAATTGGTGACCACTGATTATAATTTAAAGAAGATTGCTGAACACCAAGGTGTTTTTGTTTTGAATGTAAATGAACTTACTGAAAGGTTAAAGTTGCCACTTAGTTCGGGGGACCAGATCAGGATAAAATTAGTGAGAGAAGGGAAGGAGAAGGAGAAAAGGCAGGGTGTTGGTTACCTTGTTGATGGTACCATGGTCGTAGTAGATGGTGCCCTGCCACTTATTGGTCAGGAGGTCGACGTGGTTGTCCATTCAGTTTTACAGACCGAAACAGGGAGAATAGTTTTTGCAAGGCTTTTGGAGGATGTAGATAATGGAAAAATTTCATACGGCCAGTGACAAGGAAATTCGTGAAGGGCTTACCACCGATGTCTACTTTAAAAGGACCGTTGAAATTCTCAGGAAGAAAAATATTACAAAGATTGTGGCAGCTGAATTCACTACCACATCTTTACCTAAGGCTTACCCATGGGCTGTTTTTGCTGGTTTAGAGTATGTAGTTAAACTTTTGGAAGGACTACCTATTAACTTGTTCGCTTTGAAAGAGGGAACAATTTTTACCCCAGTGGATTCGCGTGGAGTTCCAGTGCCAGTTATTGTGATTGAAGGCGATTATAAGGAATTTGCCGAGTATGAAACCCCTGCACTTGGATTTATATGCCAAGGTTCTGGTATCACCACAAAGGCTTCGAGGATTAAAAAAGTTGCTGGAGATCTTCCTGTACTTTCTTTCGGTGTACGAAGGATGCATCCTGCTATTGCTCCATTCATTGACAGAAATGCTTTTGTAGGAGGATGTGATGGAGTTTCTTCTATACTTGGAGCAGAGGCGGTGCAAATTAGTCCTTCAGGAACTATGCCCCATGCACTTATGCTTGTTATGGGTGAAGATGAAGCATGGAGAGCTTTCGATGATATTATTTCTCAGGATATATTGAGAATTGCATTGGTCGATACATTTGGAGATGAGAAGTTTGAAGCCTTAAAAGCTGCTGCTATGATTAAAGATCTGTTTGGTATTAGGCTAGACACTCCCGCCTCCCGAAGGGGCAATTTTGCAAAAATTGTTAGAGAAGTTAGATGGGAACTTGATATAAGGGGTTATAAAGACGTAAAAATTTATGTCTCAGGTGGCCTAGATGAGGATGACATTGAGGCACTGAAAGAGGCCGGTGCCTATAGCTTTGGTGTTGGGACATGTATTTCAAATGCTCCGACTGTGGACTTCGCAATGGATATAGTTGAAATTGAGAGCAAGCCTGTTTCTAAGAAAGGTAAATTTAGTGGTAGAAAGCAGGTACTGAGATGTGAAAATTGCCTTAATACCATAGTGATAATAGGAGAGGATTCACCTGTGCAATGTGAGAAGTGTGGACATTCTATGGTGCCATACCTTACTCAATATCTTGATAATGGTAAACTTGTAACCGATCTGCCTCAAGCAAATGAGATAAGAAAATTTGTTCTGGAACAGCTAAAAAAAAGTTGAGCTTTAACTTAGTATGAAGAGTGTGGTAATCCTCGCTTCCGGTAACGGTTCGAATTTTGAAGCTATAGTTAGGAAGATTAGGAGTAATAACTGGCCTATTGAAGTAAGAGCCCTAATTACTGATAACCCAGGTGCTTATGTACTCATAAGAGCCCAAAGACTTAAGATCCCATATGAAGTTCTTGATTTCAAGAGTTTTCCTAATAAGGTTGCTTATAATACCATGCTTTTTGAAAGGTTGAAGGCTAATACCCCCGACCTTATTATCCTTGCTGGATATATGCGTATCTTACCCGACTTCATAGTTGAACATTTTCGCAATAAAATCATAAACATTCACCCTGCTCTCTTACCTGCATTTCCAGGCGTGAGAGCTATAGAGAGGGCATACGAGGCGGGTTGTAAGGTTACAGGTATTACTATACATTATGTTGATGAAAGAGTTGACTCAGGCCCTATTATTGAGCAGGTTTGCACGAAAGTTCGAAAAGGCGAAAGTCTTGAGAGCTTAGAGAAGAGGATTCACCGCTTGGAACATAAATTTTATCCTCTTGTGATTAAGAAGCTACTTTTAGGAGATTAATCTATGGAGAAATTCGCCCTTTTTAGTGTCTTTTATAAAGACGGAGTTGAAAGGCTTGCTTACGAACTAAATCGAGCTGGGTATGAAATTCTTGCAACGAAAGGTACAGCAGAATATTTAAATAGCAAAGGGATTGAAACTATTAAGGTAGAAGATCTTGTGGAGTTCCCGGAATCGCCTGGAGGCCGTGTCAAAACACTGCATCCTATGATCTTTTCAGGAATCCTTGCAAGGCGAGATTATCCTGAGGATATGGATTACATTGAAAGAAATAAAATACCACTTATTAACTTTGTTATCGTAAATCTGTACCCTTTTTCGGAGAAAAAAAATCTTGATCTCAAGGAGCTCTTAGAGTTTATTGATATAGGTGGTGTGAGTCTTATCAGAGCAGCAGTAAAAAATTATAGGTGGATTACACTGGTTTGTGATCCTTCGGATTATGATATGGTTTCTACGGCAGTTGCAGAAAACAATATTGATATGGAGCTTCGTGAAAGACTTGCACTGAAGGGATTTCAGAAGGTGTTAGAGTATGACGCTGTTATATATTCGGAACTTTCCCGGCGTCTCAACATTGAGACCAGTACTATTCCCATGCTATTCAGCAAAGCGCGCGATTTGAGGTATGGTGAAAACCCCCATCAGAAAGGATATCTTTTCAGGAACTTAGCCTCAGAGAATACTTTTTTTAATAGGCTGCAAATATTAGGTGGAGCTGAGCTTTCTTATAATAATATTGTTGATGCTGCTTCCGCGTGGCAATTGGTCAATGAATTTTCCGAACCTGCCTGTGCGATAATAAAGCATAATGTGCCTTGCGGGGTTGGAATAGGCAACTCTCTATTTGAGGCCTATGAGAAAGCTTTGAGGAGTGACGAAGCTTCAGCTTATGGTGGTATTGTGGCTTTTAATGGGACTGTTGAGGATTACCTTGCGGAAGCCATAAACCGCCTCTTCTTTGAGGTAATTCTTGCAAAGGACTTTTCATCAAGTGCCCTTGAGATCTTTAAAAGGAAAAAGAGACGTAGAGTTTTAAAGGTCTCAGATGGTTTTGAACATAAATTGGATTATAGGTTTATAGACCTTGACCTCCTTGTACAGGAAAAAGACACGAAGCCGTTGACGAAAGAGGACTTGAATGTAGTTTCAGGTGAGCTTAATGAAGAGTGGATCAATGATATTATTTTTGGTGACGTTGTGGTGAAATATGTGAAGTCTAATGCTATAGTGCTAGTGAGGGATAGGATGACGGTAGGTATTGGAGGTGGACAGACAAGCCGGGTGGACGCGCTGAAAATTGCCGTGGAAAAGGCAGGTGATCGCTCTAAAGGTGCAATACTTGTGTCCGATGGTTTTTTCCCTTTCACTGATTCTATTGAGATTGCTTATAAGTACGGGATAAAGCTTATAGTCGAGCCTGGCGGCTCAGTAAAGGATGAAGAGATTATAAATAGGGCGAAGGAGCTGGGCTTAAATCTGGTGTTTACCGGCATAAGAAGATTTAGGCACTGAATGTCGCATATTTATCGAAAGGTGTGTTCTATAGATGTGGTAGTTTACAAGCTTAATTATTTTATTTTTCTTCCTATGTACCGTTTTTCTGTGCTTTGTTTAAGTTACACTTGACTTTTTTGGTACCATATTTTATATTTTAAAAATGCAAAAATGGTCGTTGAAAATAAAGGTCTTATTTCCTACAACAAAAAAGAGAGAAACTGAAGTTACTTTGAAGCCATGGGCTTTAAGAGGCCTCATATGTTCGGGATCAGTTTTATTCGTTTTTGCAGTTGTTGCCATTGTTAGGTACGTCTCTTTTGAAGCAGACAGGTACAGTGTGAGGAAACTTGAATCAGAGAATCGTAAGTTGAAGGATGAAATTGCATATTTGAAGAAAGAGGCAGTTAATGTAAACAAGATGCTTAATGAATTGTTTGATGCGAATAATAGACTGCGGGCTGCTACTGGTCTTGATCCTTTCCCTAAAGAATTTCTTTTGATGGGTAAGGGTGGTAATATCGAGGAACTTTCGATGGAAAGTAAAGATGAGGCGGAGTATCTGAGACAGGAATTAGATAGACTTGTGAATGTAGCAAAATTCCAACTAGAGAGCTTTTCAGAAGTTTCATCGAAGCTTGAGAAGGATATACACCTACGGGAGCATACCCCATCCATCATGCCAATTGCTGGCTATTATACATCAGGTTTTGGTATGAGGAGGGATCCGTTTACTGGTATGATGTCGTTTCATGAAGGATTAGATATTGCAGCACCACAGGGAACCCCGGTTGTTGCGCCAGCGGCGGGAGTGATTAGATCTGTAAAATGGGATCAAGGATATGGACTTACTATAGAAATTGATCATGGGCTCGGTATAATGACACGTTATGCGCATCTTTTAAGGGCTAGAGTTTCTCCGGGCCACCATGTAAAAAGAGGCGATATTATAGGCTACGTCGGTAATAGTGGTAGAAGCACTGCGCCTCACGTGCATTATGAGGTGAGAATTAATGATAAAGCAGTAAATCCCATCAAGTATATAATCCCTCCGGGGATCTATTACGATTGATTTTCTTCGAACCTTAACTTACTGTTTTTCGTCTTCATTATATAGTTCATAATTAGGTAATGAAGAAGTCTTTTATTTTTTTGATATTTTTTTTCTTTACTTCTCAATTGTTTGGATATTCTTTTGGGAAGAATAAGTTTCAGACGAGGGACTACGACTTTAAAGTTTTTGAATCCGATCATTTTAGGATATTTTCTTATGCTTCTGATACATTTATGGTGAAATTTGCGGAATCTGTCCTTGAAGAGGCTTACGACGAGTACAGTGCTGTGTTTGGGATTGGTATTGGAAGTAAAACCCCTGTTATACTTTATAACTCACCAAAACATTTCGGAGAAACGAATGTTATTACAGATGTAATTGAAGAAGGGACTGGTGGCTTTACAGAGATTTTTAAGAGCAGAATCGTCATACCTTTCAGTGGTTCGTATGAGGATTTCCGGCATGTGCTAAGACACGAGCTGGTTCATGCATTCCAGTATGCAATGCTCAGAAGAGATAACCGTTCTACTATTCAAAGTGTTGCGTATTCGATGGTCCCATTATGGTGCATTGAGGGGTTGGCGGAATATCTTTCAAGTGGATGGACTGCAGATGCTGAAAGATACTTGAGAAATCTCCTACTTTCCGATAAATTACCGAGCCTTGTTGAACTCAACTATTATGGAGGTTACATTGTGTATAAATTGGGGCAGCTCTTTTACAAGTATGTGGATGATACTTATGGTAGAGAAAAGGTTGGAGAGTTTTATTCACTCGTTAATTATATGAATTCTGTTGAGAGAGCATTTATTAAGGCTTTTGGCGTAAGTCAGGAAGACTTTGACTTAAGGCTTAAAGACTATATTAGAAAGAACTATTATCATGCATTTACCAAGACCTCTACTCCAATTTATTTTAAGAAATATTCAGATCATGAAAAGTGGAAAAATTATTACAATGTTGCGCCTCTGATATCTGCAGACGGAAGTGTCCTATATTATATCCAGGAGAGAAGGGGACAGTTTTATATTGTAAAGTATTCAGTTGCGACTGGTGAAAAGCTTGGAACTGTTTTTAAGAGCTCAAGCATTCCAGACTTTGAGAATATTCATATTCTGAGGCCATCGCTTTCATTGAGTGAAGATGGTAGATTACTTGTATTCTCTGCACAGGGGGGAGAAGGTGATAACGTATATATTTTCGATACTGAGCATGGGAAACTTGTTGAGCGCCTGAGTTTCGATGTTGATGCTATATATACCCCGTCAATTTCTCCTGATGGGAAGAAAGTTGTTTTTACAGGTCTCAAGGACGGGAAATCTGATCTTTATTTGTACATATGGAAGGCTAAAGAACTTAAAAGACTTACAGCGGACTATTATAGTGATATCGATCCATCTTTTGATGAAAAAGGTAACATAATTTTTGCATCAGACAGGAATGATTCCACTGCCTCAGGTAGATTTTATTATGGTAGCTATGCTGTATTTAGGTATAATGTTACCAATGATAGTATTGAGAGGTTAACGGATTATTATAAAGAGTTATCCAGTCCTGTTTCATTCGGTGATTCTTTACTATTCTTTTTGGCAAGAGACACGTATTCTTCGATTAATATTTTTGCATATAATTTAAGCACAAAAGAGGTCCATCGGGTGTCAGATTTAGGGACCGAGGTTCGTTGGTTCAGTGTTTCAAAGAGTGGAAGGACAGTAGCATCGATTCTTTACGCTAATGGATATGATATTTATGAGATGCCGAATCAGAAAAAGTTTGATGGGATAGATAAAGGGGCCTTTTATGTCTTTGAGGATACATTGTTTCTTACTTCAAAACCATACTCCCCGAAATTTTCTTTTGACTGGATTTATGGGAGCGCATCATATGCATCAATTGTTGGTTTCCAAGGGGCAGTTGCTTTCGGACTGTCCGATGAGCTTGGAGACCACCAGATCTCATTTGCCTCCGATTTATCAGGTGATCTCGCTAATTCTAATTTTGAGTTTCAGTACTTTAATTTGAAAAACCGTGCAGATTATGGTGGCTCTATCTATCAGCTTTGGGATGCTGGTTATATTGCATACGATACTTTAATGGTCTCAAGGGTTAGAGGATTGATGTTACTTTTGAGTCAGCCCTTTTCGAGATCAAGAAGAACGGAGCTTGGCCTTGATTTCGAATACCAGACCAACTATTTTTTCTGGGAAACTCCGCTTGGTAATTATATAGAGTTGACCGATCTTCAGGAGGATCGATATTTAACTGCAGCTTATATATCTCATGTGCTTGACAATGTTTACTACAATTATATCCAGGATCCGCTAAATGGCACAAGGTACTATCTAAGCCTACTAAAAAGTATCCCTTTAGATATTGATGTCTCGGTTGCTGTGAGTGATTTTCGACATTACTACGCTTTTTCTGAGAGCTACATACTTGCTTTAAGGTTTAAATGGATGCAATCTTTTGGTAAGGATAGGGTTTTGTTTACTTTTGATGGGTTTAGTGACCTAAGGGGATCTCATTATGCTGAGTTCATTGGAGATAAGTATATACTTTTTAACGCAGAGTTTCGCTTTCCCTTTGTGAAAAAACTTAGCCTTGGCTTCCCACTGCCGTTAGATATATCTGGGATTGATGGTGTGCTGTTTTTTGATATGGGAACTTGCACTCTTAAACGATTAGAGGATATTCAAGTGTTTCATGGATTCCCAAGACTCGGAGATTTAAATGCAGACTTTGGCTACGGCTTGAGGCTTTGGCTTGGTTTTGCAAAATTAAAAGTTGATTTTGCATATAATACTGACTTTCTGCAAATATATAAACCCGTAAATATCAGAGTCTCACTCGGATTCGATTTTTAAATAATATGCTCCTTGAAAGGCCAGGAGTTAAAGTTTATCATTATTGAGAGAGGAGGTAAAGATGGAGGTTTTGATGCAATTATTAGTATGTAATGTGGACAAACTTTATGCTCAGGCTCAGCAAGCCCCCAGTGGGGGATCGAGTTTGTTGGGAGCTCTTTTGCCATTAATTCTCATTTTTGTTTTGTTTTACGTGATTTTGATACTACCTCAGTCGAGGTATGAAAAGAAACGTAAGCAGATGCTTAGTAGTCTGAAGAAGGGAGATAAGATTGTAACCTCTGGTGGTATTATTGGTGTAATTCAGAAAATCGATGAGAACATCGTAACTGTGAAAGTTGCGGATAATGTGAATATAAAGATTGAGAAGCAAGCCGTTAAAGGTGTTCTTGAGAAGGGTTCAGAGGAAGAATAGATTTGGTAAAACCTATAAGGATCATTGACGATCCGGTACTACGTCAGAAGGCTGAAAGCTTTTCTGAGCTTGATCCAAAGATAATCCGAAGTATCGCGGAGGATTTGGTGGATACTCTTTCCGCGCAAGGTGGATTGGGACTCGCAGGTAATCAAATTGGTGTAGTGAAGAGGATATTTGTGATTAATGCTGGGGAACTGCAATTGGGTAATACGTATCGGGTTTTTGTAAATCCCAAGGTTAGTTTTGTGGATGGTATAGTTACTGAAGAAGAAGGCTGTCTCTCAATACCTGGACTTTATGCACATATTACGAGGCCAGGATACGTCGAATTTGAAGCTATAGAGCTAAAGCCAAATGGTAAGTTAAAGGATGTAAAAGTTAAAGCTGAGGAATTTGCTGCCAGAGCATTTCTTCATGAAATTGACCACCTTGATGGAATTCTTTTTGTTGATTATCTCGATGAGGATTTAAGACGTATCCTACTTGCGAAATGGAGGAATGAGTACAATAAGTTTTCATTATAGCTGGGTTTTTATAGGTAGTGGATATTTTGCGCGCGAAGTACTGAAAGAGTTGTATTTTAGTGAGTTTATCCCTAATTTGGTAGCGACAACTGTTGATAAACCTGCCGGAAGAGGGCTAAGACCATCCCCCAATCCTGTTAAAGATTTTCTTTTGGATATTGGGCTTCCTCTATACGAAGTCTCGAAGGTAAATAGCGAAGATACGGTGAAATATTTTAAAGGCTTGAACCTTAGTTTCCTCGTTGTGTGTGATTTTGGCAAGATCTTAAAAGAGCCAATTCTTTCCGTAGCGAAATATCCTGCTATTAACATTCACCCTTCTACTTTACCCCGTTACAGAGGCCCAGCCCCTATTGAAAGAGCTATAATGGATGGTGTTAAGGAGACTGGTGTAACAATCACTGAGATCACTATGGATATTGATGCTGGTCCTGTTTTAGCTATTAAGAAAGTAAGTGTTCGTGAAAATGAAACTAAAGGTGAACTTATGAAAAAATTGGCGAAGCCTGTTCCTCAGATGCTGAGGAAGGTGTTTGATGGTTACCTGAATGGAACTATAGAAAAGAAGCCTCAAGAAGGTGAACCATCTTATGCACCTAAGATATCAAAAGAGGAACTTTTCATTGATTGGTGTGAGAAGAGTATCGTTATATTCAACAAAATTAGAGCCCTTTCACCAGTTCCTGGAGCGAGGGCATTTTTTAGAGGGAAACTGATTAAGATTTTGAATTCTAAGCTTTGTGAAGAGGGGCTTTCTTTTTTGCCTGGTGAGATAAGAGTCATAGGATACAGGCTTGTAGTCGGTACCGGCGATAGAGCCCTCGAGATTTTGGAACTTCAACCTGAGGGGAAAAGGGTGATGCGAGCTAAAGAGTTTATAGTTGGAAGGCATCTTGATGGAGAATTTTTTCATTCAAAGGAGGTTCTAAGATGAAACTTCTTGAGTATGCATCTAAGGCAATCCTCACAAAGTATGGTGTCCCTGTAAAAAAGAACCATCTTTGTAAAAGTATTGAAGAAGTTCAAGGAATTATTGATGAGTTTACTTTTCCGGTGGTTGTTAAGGCTCAAGTTCCAGTAGGTGGTAGAGGAAAGGCTGGAGGGATAAAACTTGCTAAGGACAAGGGTGAGGCCTTAAACATTGCACAACAAATACTGGGTATGGAGATAAAGGGGATTCCGGTAAAAAAAGTTCTAATTGAAGAAGCAGCAAGAATAAAATCAGAACTATATCTAGGGATTGTCCTTGACCGTGCCACAAAGAGGAATATTATTATGGTTTCGAAAGAAGGTGGCGTTGAAATTGAGGAAGTTGCCAGGACACATCCTGATGCGATAATAAAACTTTCACTTCATCCATATCTGGGGCTTCAAGATTTCGAAGCAAAATATCTATCTTATAAGATTGTTAGTGAAAGCGGAGTGGCTAACAAGGTGCAGTATTTTATTAAATCTTTGTACAGGGCTTACCTGGAGACTGATGCACAACTTGCGGAAATTAACCCACTTGTTGTTGAAGAAGATGGTAACGTGATAGCTCTTGATGCGAAGATCATTTTGGATGATAACGCCCTTTTCAGACACCAGGATTTGGAATCTTTGAGAGACATGGATTATGAGAATATTGAAGAGCTTGAAGCAAGGTCTAAAGGACTTTCTTATGTAAAACTTGATGGTAATATTGGATGCTGTGTTAATGGTGCTGGGCTCGCTATGGCAACTATGGATATTATTAAATTGTATGGAGGAGAACCTGCGAATTTTCTTGATGTAGGAGGTAGTTCTAATCCTGAGAAAATAAAGAACGCAGTAGAGTTAATTCTGAGGGATAAAAGGGTAAAAGCAATTCTAATTAATATCTTCGGAGGCATTACAAGGTGTGATGATGTTGCTATGGGGCTTGTTGAGGCATATCGAGAATTGAATATATCACTTCCTGTAGTAATACGACTCACAGGAACCAATGAAGAAAAAGCGAAGGTAATACTTGCCCGATCCGGTCTTCCGTTGTATGGAGTATCAAGTATGGCTGAGGGGGCAAAACTGGTATGTGAACTTTCAGCTAAATGAAGATTTTAATCTGTCTTGTTTTAATAAATGAGGTCGATTCTCTTTTCTGGGAGCCACTGGACTCGTTGATATTGAAGGGCTTAGAGTTCTCTTACGCGGAGAAATATAAAGAGGCTGAATTCTACTTTGAGCTTGCTATAAGGAATTATCCAGAGAGTCCTATTGGTTACCTTTATAAAGCTGGCCTTTTGGACCTGTACATGTTGGATTTTGAGACCGATGTGTATGAAGGCACTTTTTACAAACTTTGCGATGAGGCAATTATGCGCTCTCAGCGTATCAGGGATAGGTATGGATCGGATAGTGCAATTCTTGCCTTGAGCTATTTTACAGAAGGTTCTGCGCATGCATATAAAGCTATAAGGAAGGGACGGAATAAAGAATATTTATCCGCACTCAATGGAGGTCTTAAGAGTGTAGAATTATTAAGAAAGTGCATTGACATTGACTCGACGATATATGATGCATATCTTCCTTTAGGCGTATTTGAATTTGCAATGGTAAAGATCCCTAAGGCATTTAGATGGGTTGTACCCGGAGATTACTCGAAGGACGAGGCATTGCGGAAGATAGAACTTTCCATACAGAAATCAAAGTATATTGGTATACTAGCTAAAAATGCGTATGTATGGGTGCTTAGCTACGATAATCAGTTGGATTCTGCGTTAAAGGTTGCACAGGAACTTGTGGAGTTGTACCCGGGCTCGAGGACTTTCAGGTGGACTTTATCATATGTTCAAAGGCGCTCAGGAAATTGGAAAAATGCCCTCAAAAATCACGAAGTTATACTCTATTTAACTTTAAGGGATCAGCCCTGGAACAGTTATAATATTGCCCTTTCTCTTTATTATCTCTCCATATCTAGTTATATTACCGGTGATAAAAGGAGAGCTTTATTTTACGCGGAAGCATGTAAAAATGAGATGTCTGAGGTGCGAGAGGACAGACCCGAAAAGAATAAAATCTTAAGAGTTGTAACAAATTTATCTTCAAAGTTAGAAAAATACGAGGGTAAAGAACTTTACGTTGATCCAGCGGGGGTGGAACAGTATGTCCCGTAAGAAGATATTTTTTACGGCAAAGTTGCCATATGATGTCAAGGAGCACTTAAAGGAGTTTGATGTTGAGATTTATGAGGGAGAACCACCAATCCCTCGGGAAGTGTTTCTTGAAAAAGTGCAGGGTGTGGATGGGGTTTGTGTGCTTTTAAGTGAAAAAGTCGATACTTCAGTCCTCGACAAGGCGCCCAGTCTAAAAATTGTGGCTGATTATGCAGTAGGGTACGATAATATTGATGTGGAAGAGTGTACGAAAAGAGGTATCGCAGTGACTAACACACCGGATGTTCTAACAGATGCGACTGGTGAATTGGCGTGGGCTCTTGTTTTTGCTGTTGCGCGGAAAGTAGTACAAGCTCATAAGTATATTGAAAGCAGAATGTGGAAAGGTTGGTCTCCTACATTGTTTCTTGGAATGGAGTTGAAGGGTAAGACTTTGGGAGTTGTCGGAGCAGGTCGTATCGGACAGGCGTTTGCGCTTAAGTCTTCAGGATTTGAAGTGAATGTGCTCTATAATTCAAGAAGGCTCAATGAAATCCTTGAGCAACGGCTTGGAGCGCGAAAGGTCAGTTTAGATGAACTTTTGAGAAAGTCTGATATTATCTCCCTTCATTTGCCATTAACTCAGGAAACCTACCATATCATAGGAGAAAGGGAATTTTCTCTTATGAAAGAAAGCGCAATATTTATTAATACTGGAAGAGGGAAGCTTGTGGATGAAGCTGCACTTATTAGAGCTTTGAAAGAAAGGCGAATATACGGTGCGGGGTTAGATGTGTACGAGTTTGAACCGAATGTTCCAGATGAGCTTATCAATCTGGATAATGTAGTTCTTTTGCCTCACATCGGAAGTGCGACTTTTGAAGCAAGACAGCGAATGGCAGAACTGGTGGTACAGAATCTTAAAGCTTTTTTTGAAGGGGAAATGCCCCCCAATATTGTTAATAGAGAAATCTATGGCAAATAAAATAGAATTTGAAAATGTAACAGTAAAATTCAATAAAAGATGGCTTGCATTAGATAATGTATCATTTACTGTGCAGAAGGGCGATTTTGTATTTTTGGTTGGGCCTACTGGAGCAGGGAAAACGACGGTTTTGAGACTTATATATGGTGATATTATGCCTGATCAAGGTGAGGTTAGAATTGATGGGTTCCCCTTAAAGAAAATCAGCAAAGCAAGGTTACTTGAATTGAGAACAAAGATGGGTATCGTTTTTCAAGATTTAATGCTTCTTGACGATAGAAGTGTATTTGAAAATTTGGCATTCCCCGTTCGCCTTAAAGGCGATGAGGATTTAATGAGAAGGGTAGTGTCTACTTTAAAAGATGTTGGGCTTACACATAAATCCAATGAACTCGTAAAATCTCTTTCAAGGGGTGAGCAGCAAAGGCTTGCTTTAGCGAGGGCAATGATAAATGAACCTGAGATTCTTCTTGCAGATGAGCCGTTTAGCAATCTTCATAAAACCGATATAGATTGGCTGATCGAAAAGATGAACAACTATAATGAGCTAGGACTTACGGTGGTGCTTTCCACACACAATTTTGAGGTAATTCCACGTGTTCCCCGGGCGAGGGTGTTAAGTATAGAAGAAGGGAGAATTACTCTTGAACATTAAGTTTTATTTACAGGAAATGGGTTTTATTCTCAAAAAGTCGTGGAGTGATTTTATATTCCTTGCAGTTATTTATTTTCTAAGCCTTGTTATTTTTTCTTCGGTTATTCAATCTTATTCCTATTTTTCAAAGCTTCTTGATGAAAATTTTAAGGTTAGCTATATGAAGGTTTTTCTTAACGATGATGTAGAGAGGAATGAGATCTTGATACTCAGGAAATATGCTGAAAATAATCCAGTGGTTAGTAAAGTTGAATTGATTTCTAAAGAAAGGGCAAAAGAAGAGTTTGCAGTTAGGTTCCCGAAATATGCTGGATTGCTTGAGTTATTTCCAGGTAGCCCATTTCCACAAAATCTCGAGATAAAGTTCAATGAAAATGTCCTTGGTCTTGAAGTGATTGATGACTTCGTCGAATTTTATTCCCATTTCCCATCTGTAACAAATGTACAACATAATTATGCTTCTGCTTTACAGATTTACAAGTTGAAAAAATCAATTTTTAGTTTTGGAACGATCTTGTTTTTGGCGTTTCTTATTCTATATATCCCGTTAAACCTCTCATTTGTAAAGGGCATTTTTGAGAGGGAGAGCAAGCTTTTTTTTCTTGTGGAAGTCTTCGGCAAGAGCAATTTTAAACTCAAGGTAACTTTTGTAGCGACAGTTGCCATTCCTCTGATAGTTGTATCTATTATTAACTTGTTTGTCTTTAAGAGTCTTGCGGGAGCCTTAAATATTCCGTTGTATCCCGTGGTATACCTTATGCTCTTCTTTCTATTGCTTCAGATACTTTTCAGCGTCGATGTTTTAGAGAGATGAAAGTTTTTTTGCTATTTTTGCTATTTCAACAAACTCAAGGGATAGGTGAGGAGCGGGCACAACTTGAAAGGTTGAAGCGCGAGTTTGAAGAAGGTAAGAGGAAGATCGCTAAAATGGAGATAAAGGTGAAAGGTACTGAAGAGGAACTGAAAAGTATAGAACGAAAAGAGAGGGAAGTAAGGGGTTTTGTAAATAAATTGAACAGGGATATTAATACTATTCAGAATGAACTTTCAAAGCTCGAGATTCAAATCGATCAGAAAGAGAAAGAGCTTGGTCAACATGGTGATAGGATAAAATTCAGCTTGAATTTTCTATACCAGACCTTACCAGAGAATGAAATATTGAGGTTCTTACCTGGGGAGGGTGATAAAGAGGCGTTGTTCCTCTTAGATTATGCCATCCAAAATGAGAAGCGTGAAAGAGATATGGTGTTAAAAATCTATTCGGAGCTCAATGCGTATAAAAAGTTAAAGCAAGATAACTTGGATTTCGTTTTGGCTATGAAAGATGAGGTTATTGCTCAGGAGAGAAACCTACAAGATTTGAAAAGACAAAAGCAGAATTTACTGGCAGGATTAAAGAGACAGAAAAGTGCGGAGGAGAGGAGACTTGCTGAGCTTGAGGCGGCGATTAAGGAGATGCAAGCATTGATAGCCAGGTTGGAGAAAGAGCAGGAGAAGAAAAGGAAAGAAGAAAGGATTGAAGCAAAAAGTCCAGTGGGAAAGTACCCTTGGCCAGTAAAGGGTAGAGTTGTGATGAACTATGGGACTATAATTAACCCTAAGTATAATACGAAGATCTTCAATCCGGGAATTGAAATAGAAACTGACCCTGGCAGTCCAGTTTTATGTATTGAAGACGGGGTGGTGATCTTTGCAGGAGTTGTTACAGGGTATGGAAATACCGTGGTTGTGGATCACGGAGGTTTTTTTTCTGTTTATTCTTATCTTAATTCATTTAAAATAGCAAAAGGTTCAAAAGTTAATAAAGGTCAGGTGTTAGGGGATGTTGGGGGTGAGACCCATTATTTTGGTTCAAGACTACATTTTGAAATTAGAGAACAGGGTAAAGCAATAAACCCTCTTCTTTACTTAGATTAGTTTATTTTGACAATCTTACCTCTAATCTTGCCAGATGCTGCCTCTACCGAGTAGAAATATATTCCCTTTTTGCTTAGAGGTATTTCAACAGGGCTGTCAACTATTCCTTGTTTGAGGTGTGTATATACTAAGCGGCCCTGTGGATCGTAAACACTAATAACCGGATCTTTTGCCTTAACTAACAAAACTAAATTACCCTTTATTATTTGAGGGTTTGAGACTAAGAAGGGTACCAATGTGCTTTCATCTTGCCCCGATTGAGTATTAGTAAAATATATTTTTTTGAGGTTACTGTAATTCCCAAAGCCAAAAGCTGCGGAAGAGCCTCTCACTCTGAAGTAATATTCACCCTCTTCGAGATCTGTAAGTATGTAAAGAGTATCTGAGATGGGGCTAATGGTCCATATTGAGTCAAAACTCACAACAGGGAATACGTCATCGATATAAATCCCACTATTTAAAACTGCGCCATCGGTCATGTACCTTATCCTGAAATATACGGATTTCCCTGTGTATGGTGTTAAGTCATATGCTTTTCTAACCCACCCTTGACTCGCCCCAGTGAATCGCTCATTATCTAAAGGCATCCATTCTCTTAAATTTTCTGAAATCTCTATGATGCCTACATCGTAGTTTTGTTCAGTGTTGTAATATATCCACAAGCTAAATGAATCTTCATTCTGTACCAAGTAAGGATACTTTGTGCGTGCCTGGGCAGCGATGTAATTAGCGCTACCAGAGTAAAGGCTTTTAGTTCCACCATGGTACATCTGAGTCGAGGTTGAAAAGCTTTCTCTAACCCAGAGATCCGAAGTTGACTCAAACCCTTCTTGATTTAATGAAGGTCCTTTCAGCATCTGTATTTCAAAAGATGATGGTTGGTTAAAGGAGCTATTTGGAACTTGCCATTCTATCTTTAGTGTATCACTTATTGTGTCACCCTCGGGACTTATGATTATAGGGGCTGGGACAAACCCTTTCATATAGTTTAAAATGGAATCACCCTTTTGAAGCAGGTAAAACGCTGCATCAAAGTTTTCCCTTTTCAGGAATGGCAAGTCCGAGGCGTCTTGGTAGAACGCAGTTCCCATTTCTATTGTTAATGCAAAACATGGTGTCCCATTAACGTAAATATTCCAACCGTACTGCCAATCGGATGATGATCCAGAAGATGGATAAAGGTCAATTGATCGCTGGTACGTGTAATATCCACCACCTAATCTTGAGATTATCTGAGCCATCTGTTGTCCTATGGCGTTGTACCAGTCATCATGAGGAGTGGCAGTATATTTATGGCTCCAGGGTACGAGCACGACTTCTGCGTAAGAGTGGTAATCAAGGATACTTAAGAAATGTCTTGATTTTATAAATTCAGCGTATTTGTTAATTTCATATGCTGAGCTTTGATGCTTTCCGCAGAAAGTTTCGCCACTCGGGTAGTGGGATACCGAATTGCTGTTAATGTATCCCCAGCCGTCTATTGCTGCAGTGTCACATATTCCGTTGTAGTTTCGGTTTAGATCCGTTCCTATTGCAGAGGCGTAAGGCTCTCTGTTTTTTCTCCACCAGTCTCCGCCATTTGAATAATCATATACATATCCATCAACATTTATTACAGGGAATATCCATATTTCTCTGTTATTTACAATACTTGTTACCGTTGGATCTGTACCGTAAGACCGGAGGAGCGAGTCCGCAATGAATAGGCATACTTCAGCGGTTGCCCACTCTCTGGCGTGATGAACGCCGGAAAAAAGCTGTTCGGGCTCTTCTTCGTCTTCAAGAACGTTGTCAGAGATCTTGAGACCATAGATCCATCTTCGTTCATATGTGGGGCCAATGCTCTCAATCTTTGCTATGTTTGCATAGTTATTTGAGAGCGTCCTTAATATTTCAACGATATTAGTATAGGAATGGTATGAATCCTTTACTTTCTCTTTTTCACGGTTCAGATCTTCTATGATAATCTGGTAATCGATTCCCGTGGATTTAATTAGGTTTAGTTGGTAATCATCAACGATTAGGTCATACCATTCTCCGGGTCTACCTGCTGCAATTTCTGGTATTTGATCTTTTTGAAATGTTGATGTTAATAGATATTCTAGTTCACCATACGTCTTTATGGGCAGCCTAACGATCTTTTCTGCTGCATCGAGAGGTATAGATACAAACAAAACCAATATAATTACCTTAAAAATATTTTTCACTGCGACCTCCTAAAGAATATGTGGAATTTAAAGTGCATTGTTCGAATTTAAAAGTGCCCGTTTCCCATTTCTTTGAGAAATTTGTATCTACTTTTTACTTCGAGTACAATTGGGTATAATTTTATAAATTTGGGAGGTCATGTAATGGAAAGCATAAATATACTTTTAGAGAACTTACTAAAGTTTAAAACGAGGAGTAATAGCTTACCCGAGCTGAACGCTGTTATAGATTTTGTTGAGGATTACTTAAAGGATATCCAAGGTGTTCATATAAGACGATATACAGTTAATGGAAAGCCTTCGATTTACTATGCTTTCAATAATACTTATCATCCAGAGATCCTTTTTGTTGGGCATCTTGATGTTGTTGATGCAAAGGATGAAGACTTTATCCCCAGGAGGGAAGGCTCGATACTCTATGGTCGTGGATCGATGGATATGAAAGGCTCGTGTGCAGTTATGATGGAACTTTTAAGAGAGATGTCAAAGGAAACTTCAAGGCCCAATGTCGGGTTTCTATTTACTACTGATGAGGAGGTTGGAAGTGAAGACGGTGTAAAATATCTTGTAGAACATGAGGGGATTGGAGGTGAGTTTGTAATAATTCCTGATGGAGGAGAAGACTTCCAACTCGTGGTAGAAGGTAAGGGAGTTTATCATGTTAAAATAGTTGCTAAGGGGAAAGCCACTCATGGATCGCGCATTTTTGAGGGAGAAAATGCATTGGACAAGCTTGTTTCTATATACACTGAGTTAAAATCCCACTTTCATCCGGAACCATGTGGAGATCCCGAACACTGGCACAATACCATTAATTTAGGTAAAATGGTCGGAGGCGATTCTGTAAATAGGGTACCTGATTATGCTGAAATGTACCTTGATGTACGTTTTGTTCACCCTTTTACTGTAAGTAAGATAGAGAGTATGGTGAGAGATGTCCTTTCAAAATATCCAGGGACAGAATTTGAGACTATATCAACAGGGGAACCAGTTTTTACACCGAGGGAAAATCCATACATCGTAAGGTACAAGAAGGTAGCGGAGTCTGTACTCAAACGGCCCATATCGTTTATAAAAGAGCATGGTGCAACAGATGGGAGGTTCTTTACTGAAAGGGGAATGGCTGTTCTAATTACGGCACCCCGTGGAGGTAACATTCACGGGAACGATGAGTGGGTGGACCTGGATTCCCTAAAGACCCTATTTGAGATTTTTTTCAGGTTTGTCAATGAGAAATAGTATGTAACCTACGATGCTCAATGCAAGAGAAGTGAAATAATACATTAGCGAAAGTATTAAAGCTTTTTCTTTGCCTATTAGATCACCGTATAAGAGGACGAAGGCGCCTTCTCGAAGTCCAAGCCCTGAGATGGTGACAGGGATCATCATTACAAAATTGATAATTGGTAAAAGGAGGATGCTCTCAAAGAAGGGGATAGGTGTCCCGAGCCCTGGGCTAATTACTATAGGGACCAGTGAAAAGAAAAGTTGTATGGCAATAGATAATGGAAGGGTTTTTAGAATTAGAGGCCATTCCTCACGGAATTGGTAAATAGAGTTAATAAAAGAGATCACTGGAGAGGTCAATTTTGTTTTTTTGATTTTGTTAAGGAGCTTATTAAAACTCTTAGTAAACAGGATTACATTTAAAAATAGCAGTGCCACAATCCCGATTATAGTAATGAGGAAAAGAGATTGTATCTTTATTGTGAGAAAGATTCCAGCTATGATGAGATAGAAGAGGATTGCATAGAATCCAGAGAGTCTGTCGATGAAAGTTGCAGCTAATGCACTTGAGACTGAATTGCCTCTCCCTGCATAATAAGCCCTAACTACATCGAGCCCGCCCGATGGGAGGAAGTTTCCCGAAAAAATACCAATGAGATAATATTTAAGACATTTTAATAAGCTATGGTCGATGAGCTTTATTTTTAAAAATACTTGCCATCTCCATGTAGATGCGAGAATTGCAATGAAATATAGAATAACACCGGGGACGAGGTAAATGTAATTGGTGCTTTTAATTGATGTAAGAAGATTCTCCTTACTTACCTTTGTAAAGATCAAATAAAGCAATGCTAACGAGATAACGACTTTTAACACATTCGATAGTTTCTTCATTGTTCTCTTAGGAGTACTCCAAAAACCTCCCTTGTTTTATCTCTGATTGAAAGAGCGTTAATTTCCTGCCAGTTTTTCTCGAGTACAAACTTTATTTCTGAGGTCGTACCTCTGTCTATAGCGATTCCAGTATCTTCACCCTCCTTGATGCAATTTTTACATACTGCGATTTTCTTGGAAGGTAAAAAAAACTCGATAGGCTCATTTCCACATCTCCCACAGGCATTAAAATATGGTATCTCTCCCTGCCTCATAAGGTTTCTGATAACAAAGAAGTTGTAAAGGTCCTGATTTAGAGTATTTGCTTTATTTACAAATCTAAAGAAGTTTACGGTATCAGTATAGATGTCTTCACCTGCCTCCTGCGGAACGCTTTTAATGATGTAGGAAGAGATTGTAGAAACGAGACTGAATTTATTGTAATTTTCTGGAAGATGATCAAAGACTTCAAGGATTTTTCCCTCTTTTAAGATGTTGAGTTCCCTATCAGTTTTGTAATAGAAAATAAACTCACTGAGAGAAAATAGTTGAAAGGACATTCTTAAAGGAGATTTCAGTCTTTGCGCACCTTTTGCTACAAGTTTTATGAGCCCCCCACGCTGTGAAAGTGCCGTAATAATTAAAGAGCTTTCCATAAATTCTTCTACTCTTAGCACTAATGCACAGTCAACTTTAATCAATTGCCCCTAGCCTTATAAAAAACTTAATTTCTCCTGAATAAGACTTGCCAGCCTGTATTTTAATCTCTTTATTGCGTACGTTAAAGAATAGGGTTGTGGTGACGTCATATCGTTTCTTTCCCGGATAGAGTGAGAATTTTAGGTAGCTCTCTCCCGGCGCTACTCTTATGGATATTGTCTCCTTGCTCAGCAAATTATAGCCTACACTTAGATTTTTGTTTTCGAGTCTAATTTCATATACTTCTGTAATAGGTCCCGCAAATCGTGACTTAATACATAGTCCTGTTTCTTTGTTGAGTTTTTTGTTGAGTTGAAAGTATACATATTTGTTTTTCAAGTTACTGAACCTGATTGATATTCCCGTTTTTGCTGAAACTTTCCTGCTGAAATTATAAGATGCTGTGAGCTGGTTTTCCTTAAGGTGCCAGTTTAAATGGTAAAAGGTCTTACCAGCAGAATAAATAAGATTCCCTCTTCCCATTTTGTCAGTGAAGGACCATGAGATATCAGCGGAAAAAGGGGTATGCTTTACATTTAGACCTCCCTGTAGAGAGTTTCGGTCATTTTTTTTGAATTCCGAGGTTAAGAAGATATCGAAGAAGCGTAATTGGAGTCCTAAACCGGTAAAGAAGTTATCCTTACCAACTGCAATGGGAATTGGTTTTGTTATATAGAGGAAATAATCTGAGCCATAGAGTGTCGGGTAAGCCCATACATTGTTATTAGGGATTGTAAGATTAAATTGCCCAATTGTGAGTTCTTTATATTTCAAATAGAAGTTAGTAGCACCAAGGTATTTAGATAACGAAAACGTAAAAGGCTCAGCGGCTAAAGTTGATATTGTTCTTTTGGTAGATTTCCGGAAACTCAAAGTGTAGAACCCTCGATGTATACCCTTGTACTCGAAGACGAAGATCTCTTTCAGGTAGTCGATCTTAGTACTATCTATTTCTGTTCGCTCAGCGAAATCTTCTATGGATTTATAGGGTTCAATATCTCTTAATGTAATAATTAAAAGGGCATCACCTTCATCCAAAACCGGAATTGCGATGAGCTCTTCAAAGGTTGCGGTATTTGGGTTGAGTTTTCTGGAATCACTTTTGGTTAAAGATAGTGAAAAAATACATAAGAGCCAGCATAGTTTTGGCATCTTCAATGTCCCCCATTTCCATCATCTCTTTCAGACTTTGAAGTGGTATTCTGCATACCTGTATCTCTTCTCCAACATCTGCCGGCAACTCGGCATTTTTGAGGTCATAGCCTATAAAAATGTGGATTTTTTCTGTTGAATACCCAGGGGTAAGATAAAAGGTGCCGATCTTGGCAAGTTTTTCGGGTCGCATTTTAATTTCTTCCATCATTTCTCTCGCTGCAGCTTTCTCGGGAAGTTCTCCTTGGCCAACTTTACCAGCTGGAATTTCAAGTATCTCCCTTTTTAAAGGGAACCGATACTGGGAGATTAGAATTGCGGAATTGTCATTGAAGATAGGTAGGACTGCGCAGGTTTCAGGAAAATCAACAATTTCTCGCTTAAAGATGTGATGTTCTGTTTCGTATTCTTCTTGCCACACATCAAAGATAAGTCCTTTATATTTCAATTCCCTTCTTGTAATCTTCATAGAGTTCTAATATTTTAAGGGCCAATTGGTCTGCGACCAAAAGTCCATCATCAGTCAAAATGAGTGCATTGTTTTTCGCTCTTAGTAGACCTTGAAATTTGCTTAGTGCAATAGTTATAAAATTTCGCTCAGTTTTCCAACCATACCGAGTTCTAATGTTTAGGAAAATTTCCTCCATAAGCTTTTGTTCTTCGCTTAGTATTTCAATATCTCTGATCCCCTTTGCGTACAATTGTATAGATGTAGGGTTTGTATATCTGAACTCTTTATCACCATCGATAGAGAATCCCGATGCCGAGGGCCCAAGGCCCACGTAATATTGCCTAAGCCAATATTTCATGTTGTGCATACACTCGTAGCCTTTTTTTGCGAAATTTGAGATCTCGTAGCGCAAAAAGCCATATTTTGCGAGGATTTTGTCTCTTACTCTTATCATATTTATAGTTATTGTTTCGTTCTTGTTCTCGAGGTTTTCCTTGGCAGGCTTTTCGAAGGTCATTGTATATGTTGATATGTGAGTAGGATCAAGCTCACAGGCTTTCCAAAGGGAATATTCAAAGCTTTCAGTGGTTTGCCCCGAAAAAGCGAATATGAGATCGATGTTCACGTTCTTAAAATTATATTTTTTTATGAGATTATAAGCCTCATAGACCTTTTTTGAGTTGTGATTCCTTCCGAGGAACTCAAGTTCAGTATCTACAAAGCTTTGAACCCCGAGGCTGATCCTGTTAAAACCAAATTTAATAAGTAGGTTCAGAAGATTCACATCAACAAATTCTGGGTTAAGTTCTATTGATTTCTCGATTACATCACTTAATTCTAGTTTTTCATGAACAATTGAGAGGATAAGCGCAAGTTGGTTAGGCTCCAGTGCATTGGGAGTTCCGCCTCCTACATATAGGGTTTCAAATTTAAAATTGTATTGCCTAAAGTACTCAACTTCCTTCTGAAGCCCCTCAAGGTATATATAGAAATCTTCCCCTGAATTTGATATGTTCTCAGAATAGAAATGGCAATACTTACATTTTGACCGACAAAAGGGTATATGCAAATAAAGACCGTGTTTTTCCTTAGAACATTTCACCGAGGTTTATGTAAAGGTTACCGTAGTACCCCTTGTCCCCAATTTTATACGGGTTTAACATCCAGTCAACTCGGAGGCTTCCAATGGGGAGGAAGTATCGAAAGCCTATTCCAGCGCTGTACCACACTTTGCTGCCGGCTTCAGGGAACACATCTACGAGAAGATTGATTCCAATTTTCGAAGAAAGCATTGCTCTCAGTTCTGCGTTTAAGAGGACGTAATCCGATGAATAGAATCTTGAATAGTCATAACCTCGCAGGGTTCCATCGCCTCCAATTTTGAATTTTTCTATAGTTGGAATTTTAGAGTCTTTAAATGGGACTATATGTCCTCTCGATACTCTAAAAGCAATTATACCTCCGGGTTTCCATACCTGTTTATACAGGGAACCTATTATCTGGTATTCAAAAAAGTTGTAGTTTCCCCCTAAAATCCCTCCAGCCTTTGATAGATCGAACCACAGATAGTAGCCTTTGGTGGGAAACAAGAGGTTGTTTCTTTTATCGATTACGGTGTTAAAAATTGCTTTATTTATAATTCCATCGGTAAGCCTTTGCCCTAGCAGTTTTCTCCACTCGAGCCCAATAATGCTTCTTTCACTCTCAGTCCAATAATATGAAAGAAATGATTCTGCACCAATGTGTGATGTGGAATCGATCTTGGATGAACCGGCGAACAGTCTTACGTTTATCTTCAGTGGTGTGCTCAAGAAATATGGTTCGGTATAAAGGGCTTCACCATAAATCCGTTCTAATGAATTAAAAGGCTTAATGCTACTTTCAATTCGTAACGTAATGCTTTGATTGTTATCTAATAAATTTCTATTGCCTCCTTCTGCATTTAGATTGATTAGGGAAAAAGGGTACAGCCCTCCCTGAAACTTTATATACCTTGACCTCCTCTCTTTTACATGGAATGTGATGGAAACTAAGGAGTCGTTATGAAATTCATAGGTGTGATAGACCGTTGAAAACAAACCTGTTATGTATATTCTTCTTATACTTTCAAGCACTGCAGCGGGTGAAACATATTGACCAGGCTTCACTTTGAGCTCTCTTTCAATAATCGTTCTCCTGACGGTGCTGTTTCCGTCAATAAGTATTCTGGAGATCTTATATCTCGTTCCCTTTCTAACGGTATATTTGACTTCACACGTTTTATCATCCTGGTTGCTAACAATAGTTCGCTGGATTTCTGCATTAAGGTAGCCGAGGTTTCTCAGAAACTCGCTAGCCTTTGATTCACATTCTGCTAATTCTGAGTAGGAGTAATACCTAGGCAATGGTAGGTTGAGAAAATTTGCGACGTGCTGGTAGAAAGTCGTATCTGAATTTATCCAGGAGATCTGAATAGAGTTGATTCTATACCTTTGACCTTCTGAAATCTTTAGATAGAGAAATACCTTATTTTCCCGTTCTTCGATCTTTTCCTCGACAATTTGCGCGTCAAAATACCCCCTTTGTGCCAATTCGTCCAATAGTTTTAACTTGTTACTGTTGTATAATGGAGAAAAGTACTTATCACCCTCATTAATATTCAGGAGATTTTTAATTTCACGTTTTGATAACGCTTTTACGCCCTCTACTTTTACAGCTCCTACTGTTAGGTTGGCTGTGAGGATAGCTGTAAGCAAAAGGAATGTTGCCATTAATCAAGGTCTACGAACCTGTCTTTTATTTTTTTGAGAACATCAGGCAGCGTAGTGTATTCCATCTCCTTAAGCCCAAGGCGGTGTGGTTCGAATGGACCGAGCTTCCTTATATAATCTGCAACTTTGTTTGCAGTTCTCCTAGCCTCATCAAATGCAGGATCATCAAATAGATCTCTCGGGCCTATTAATTTGCCTTCACACAGTTGGAATCCCAATGCACATACCCTTGGGGGACCATCAAACCTTGATGGATTAGCTTGGTGAAGAGGTACCGGCATGAGGGGACCATAATGGGAACCTCTCATCCAACCTGCAACAAGATGTGGAAATGCAAATGGTTCAAGCGCTTCTCCTACTGCAGGAAAACCGCTCTGAGTCCTGACAACAAGAACAGGGTCATCTTTACCTATATATCTCCCAGCCATCATTGAGAGCCTCTGGGTAGATGAAACAGCTGCGATATCGTTATCATGTTTACGGAAGACGCTCTTTATTATGTAATGTTCAGCTGCTCCTATCAAGATAAGAAGGTCGTAAAGCTCTTCGGGTGTATTGATTAATACTTTCTTATGTTCGTAAACATCTAATATTTCAAAGGTAAACCCATCATGAAGTTTTGGATCAATCACAAGCCCTGGGGTATTAAACGGATCTGCAAACATGCGAAATAGGGGCAAATTCCACGCACCTGGGGAAGTTTTGTCTGCCATGAATATAATGATAGGTTCACTGGGCCTTTCTTCTAACTCCATTTCTGCAAGACCGGGTCCCATCCCTTTTATGTTTCCACTAAAGGCATCTGAAAGAAGGTCTTGCCCCGCCCCATACATTTTCAGTGATTTAGCAATTTCTGTTCCTTCTAAAAAGGTATTCCATGCTAATTTGTGGATTTCTCCCGAGTTTTGACCCTTTTTGTGTGTCATTATTAATTCCAGATCATCCCCGACTCTTGTTACAAAATAATCGATGAGGAGACCCTGGTCTTTAGCTTTTTGAAGGTAATCTTCAGCAACTTCCATGATCCTAGGATGAACTGATGTATGGCCAACATAACCACCTACGTCAGCTTTTATCACTGAGAGGGTTATCTTCATGATATACCTCCGTTTTTATTTTTTTATAAATTTCGTCAATGTTTTTAATCTCTTTTTTATTCAATTGTACAAGTGTCACATTAAGGCCATAAATCTCAAATCTCACAAGGAGTGGCCTCAGGTCCTCGATAATAGTTAGGACCCTGTCAAAAATCCTCTCTTCAGGTTGATATACTATAACTATATTATAATAAGTTTTAGTTTCCATGGTAAAATATTTATTTCCCGGCTGTTCAAGGTGTTTCTTTATGCACATATCGACAAATTCGAGGTCGTTGACTATTTGCTCGGGAGTAATTGTTGTTCTAATGAAGTCGTCGATGGCGAAGTAGAATGAACGCGTAATTTCTTCGGCAATTCCCTTTTTGCTGGTGATTTCATAAACTTTTTCGAGATTTTTTCTATCAAGCGTTCTCAGCCCTTCGTCAAAATCTCTATAGTCACCGATGCTTTCTCGTATAACTTCCTTAAGTTTTTCATACAATTCTATGTCATTTTTGAAAAATGAAAGTAAGGCTCGCACAGTCAAAAATTCGGCAAATACATCTTTTATCTTTACAGGAGGCCTAAAAGATGTGAGAACGAAGCCATCTGACCTTGTAATGTTCCCTATAAGGGTATCAATTTTTTTAGGATCTTTATTTACTATCGCAATTCGAAATGTAATAGTGGTCCTATCTTGGTCTACTGGAATTATCGCAACCTGAGTAATGCCAGTTTCCATTGTTTCATCGAGCATTTTTGGAACTAATGCTCTACCAAAGATTTCCCCACCGAATTTTATATTGAGAGGGATACGAAGCTTTGCCTGTTTCAGGTTTGCTTTAAGGTGTTGCTCAAGTGCTTTTATTTCTTCGGGAGTTAGAGGTCTCTCATCTACTGTGAACTCAATTCTTATTATAGTGATTCCATCGTTAGTTATGAATTCTTTGTCAAATTTCCTGCGGAAATTTGGGAATATTTCCTTTATTACATCAAATACGGTATCCATACTGAGGTCTTTTTCAAAGCCACCTACAGTAACTCCAGTTAGTTCTTCTCTTGCAGTTTTAATATTTTTTACATTAACTTCGATTCCAATGCCAATTTGGCGTAGCTTTTTAGTGAACCTATGCCCCGTGAGAATTATATCTGCTAGTGTTTTAGCATCCCTTTCTTTTAAGTAAGCTAAGGACCTCGAAAAAACAAACTTCTCGAGTTCCCCTCCGGCTCTCGAAATTTCTTCATATTCTTCGGGGAATGAAATTTCTCGTAAGGCATTTCTCACATTTTCGAGGATTTCGAGCTTTTCTATTCCTGTTGTTACAAGTTTTGTCTTTGTCTGGTTACCTTCCCGGGCTATACTTTTGATCTGATCCATTATGCTCTCAAGGTCAATTTTTACCTGCTCGAGTTTATCTGGATTGAAAGGGACCTTCACGGTTAAGAATGCGTATCTCTCATCGAGTGAGACTACCCCATATATAAATCCGACGTTATATCCATTGCCGTGAAACAGTCCAATGACCGTCTCCCCGAGGCCTGGCCAATCTAAAGCTGCAACATAAACTCTTGCTATATTAATGTTTTCTCTTTGGAGTATGTCAAAATTGACTATAACATGCTCTTTGGAATTCTGTAGCATCTCAAGGTATTCACTCTGGAATTTTAAGTCTTCAGCCTCGAGTTCGCAGAAGATATCTACCATTTAATTATGTTAAAGCAAGAACCTTTTAAATTCAATTGTTTCTTTCAATTACTTATAACATCTGTTATAATTCATCGCGGAGGTGGAGATGAGCATTAAGATTTTTGTAGTTAATCCTGGTGGTGGGTCTACAAGAGTAGCGTTGTTTGAGGATGAGAATTTGTTAAAGTACGAAGAGCTGAGGCACAATATTGATGAGTTAAAGAAGTTTCCCGATATTATCTCTCAGAAGGATTTTAGATACCAGGAAGTGCTTAAATTCATTGATAAAGAGAAAATCAATGAGATAGGGATTGACGCCATTGCCGCAAGAGGAGGCACCTTCAAGAGTCTTGAATCTGGGGTGTATAGGGTTAACGAAAAAGTCGTATCCGATGTTTTAAATGGGTATGTCCAATCAGAGCATTCTTCGAATCTTGGTGTAATCATTGCAATGGAGTTGTCTAAAAAAATGGGGTGTCCGGCTTTTTTTGTGGATCCAGTTTCCATTGATGAGTTTGATGATGTGTCTCGACTCTCAGGTCTAAAGGAACTTCCGAGGAAGAGTCTCATACATGCTCTTAATACAAAGTATGTCTCGAGAAAGCTTGCAGAGGAAGTAGGAAAACCTTATGAAACTATGAATCTAATCGTTGCCCATCTCGGGACCGGCATCTCAATCTCTGCTTCTCGGGATGGCAGGGCTATAGATGTAAATAATGCTAATGATGGTGGACCCTTTAGCCCTCAGAGAGCGGGGACCCTTCCGACTACGGGCCTTATTGAACTCTGTTTCTCAGGAAAATATAGCAAAAGGGAATTACTAAATAAAGTAATTCGTTTTGGTGGACTTGTTGATTACCTTGGGACCGACAGCCTCGAAGAGGTTTTATCGAGGATAGAAAGAGGTGATACCGAAGCGGACCTTGTTTACAGGGCAATGATATATCAAATTGCAAAAGAAATCGGTTCAATGGCTTGTGCGCTAAAAGGGAAGGTCGACTATATTATTCTTACCGGTGGAATGTCGAGGTCACCAAAGTTGCAGAAGGATGTCATGGGGTACGTGAACTGGATTGCTCCTGTAAAGGTATTCCCAGGGGAAAATGAGATGGAAGCCCTTGCTTATGGAGTGATGAGGGTATTGAAGGGCGAAATCACACCAAAGGAATACGAATAGGAGGCATTTATGAATGTTGGAACCCTTGAAAAATTTGCATCGGTAATTCTGGATCATTCCCTAAAGATAAAAAGAGACGAAATACTAATTATAGATTCGTCATACTTGGCGGAACCTTTTTTGCTTGAGGTTTACAAGGGGGCATTACTCAGGGGTGCTCATCCTGTTCTCAAGGTATCACTGCCAGGGGCTTCTTATTATCACTACAGGTATGCAGAAGTACATCAATTGGAGTTTGTTCCGCCATGGTCAAAGGAAGAGATCGCAAATGCCAGTTGTTTATTGGATGTTATTGCTACTAAAAATGCAAGGTCTTTAGCAAATGTAGATCCTGAGAAGATGAGGATTTCTAATGTGGCGACAAAAGAAATTCAGGAGTTTTTTGATGAGCGCTATAATGAGGGGAAGCTCCGCTGGTGTATTACCCTGTACCCAACTGATTCTGAGGCTCAGGAAGCTAATATGTCTATCTTTGAGTTTGAGGAGTTTGTCATGAGTGCTTGTCATCTTGATGAGGATGATCCAGTTGAATACTGGCGGCAGGTCGAGAAAAAACAGGAGAAAATAGCAAAGTTTCTTGAAAGCAAGAGAGAGATCAGTATAAAGGGGGAGGGGACAGACCTTAAAGTTAAAGTTAATGGGCGAAAGTGGATAAATGCTTCAGGGACATGCAATTTTCCGGATGGTGAAGTTTTTACATCACCGATTGAAGATGGTGTACAAGGCACCATTACATTTAATATGCCTCAGTATTACATGGGAAAAGAGGCTGAAGGCGTTTCCCTTGAGTTTAAAGATGGTAAGATATGCAAAGTTAGAGCGGATAAAGGGCAGGATTTTTTGGAGAGAATTCTAGAATCCGATGAAGGTGCAAAGAGGCCCGGAGAGTTTGCTTTTGGCACTAATTATGGGATTAAGAATTTGACGAGAAACATTTTATTCGATGAGAAGATAGGTGGAACGATCCATATTGCCCTCGGCCGTGGTTTTCCTGAGGCTGGAGGTGTCAATAAATCGGTAGTACACTGGGACATGATCTACGATATGAGGCAGAATGGTGAGATTTATGCTGACGGTGAGCTGATTTACAAAAAGGGTGAATTTTTAGTAGAATTATGAAGAAGCTTTTATTTATAATATTGACTCTATTCGTGGCCTGTGCGCCGAAAGAGCCGAAGATTGAGATTTTAGATTTCAGTATTCCAGATTCTATAGGGATACATGATCCTGATGGCGATCCAACTAACAGTTGGCACGGCGGTCCTGACTCTGTAATTACCAATGATTCAATTCAAATTAACCTTAATGTAAAATACGAGGGTGCAACTGTTGGTTATCTGACTGAGATTCTATGGGTCTTGAAATCATTGGAAGGCGCGAATATAAAGACTTTTAGTGCTATAATTTATCCTCCTATCCCCATGGAGGATGGGCAGCAGAGGAGGCTTAGTTTTTACATATACTTTGACAACTATTCTGCGTATGTGATAGATTCCATTTACGATGATACTCTAAATTATTATGGTATTGGGAAGGTTGATCTTTACATTACCGGAACGACCTATGAGCAGTTTATGGAAAGTGGTAAAATTAGCTTTAACTTGAGATTTGTCCCTTGATTGAGCTATGGTGGAGAATTATAATTATCCAAATGCATCGGGGCGTAGCGCAGGTTGGCTAGCGCACCAGCATGGGGGGCTGGGGGTCGGTGGTTCGAGTCCACTCGCCCCGATATATAAATTTTTCATTGTAATTCCAGTATATAATGAAGAAAGGACTCTTCCAAATCTAATTGATTTTATCTCGAGATTGGGCTTTTTGAAGAACGTTATCTTCATTGACGATGGTTCTCAGGATAGTACCAGAGAGATTCTCGAAGGGGCTGGTGTTTTATATCTTAGGAATAAAAAAAATGCTGGAAAGGGATTTTCGCAGAGAAGAGGTTTCGAAGAAGCGCTCAAGAGGGGTGCTGAGATTATAATTACTATGGATGGTGATTTTCAACATGACCCTTCGTTTGTCCCTATCTTTTTAAAGAAAATTGAGGAAGGATACGATATTATTATAGGGACGAGGTGGGCTGATCTAAGGAAGATGCCACAAGACCGTTTTCTTTCAAATAGATTGACAACTCTTGCTATTTCTCTTTTAACTTGCAGGAAGGTTGAAGATTCGCAAAGCGGATTTAGAGCTTATCGGAGAGAAGTGCTTGAAATGATCACCTTTGAGTCGAACAAGTTTGAAGCTGAATCGGAGATTCTAATTCGTGCTCTCTTAAAGGGGAAAAAGATTGGCTATGTTCCCATACCCGCATTGTATCACGAAAAACTCAAAAGTAAGATAAATAGAGTAACGGATACCATAAGGTTTTTAAAGATGTATTTTGAGATTCTATGGAAAAAAAGCTAATTCTTTTGTCAAATGATGATGGCTACACCAGTGAAGGTATAAGGGTGCTCAAGGAGTGCCTTTCAAACCTGGGTAGGGTTGTTATCTTTGCTCCACTTTCTGAAAGGAGTGCGTCGAGTCACTCTATAACTTTACGTAAGGAAATCGAAGTGAAAGAGGTAGAAAAGGATGTTTTTGCCGTAGATGGAACACCGGCAGATTGCGTTCTCATATCTATATATGGTGTACTCCAAAGGAAACCCGATCTTCTGGTCTCTGGTATAAACCTTGGGCACAACCTTGGCGAAGATGTGTTCTATTCTGGTACTGTTGCTGCTGCTAGAGAAGGTGCAATGTGTGGAATTCCTGCAATGGCTGTCTCCCTTTTTGCTGAACATGATAGTAGTAGAAAACACTTCTATACCGCTGGACATTATGCATATAAAATTGCACATTTTGTGTTGACTAAAAAACTCGATGGAGAGCTTCTTAACGTAAACGTTCCGAATGCACCTCTTGATGAGATCAAAGGCGTAAGGTTTTCAAGGCTTTCTACACGGCTGTACAAGGACCCCGTTTTGAAATTGAGGGAAGGAACTTATCTTATCGGCGGTGAACCTCTCTGGAACGTCTCTGAGGGCTCAGACCTTGAGGCTGTAAATGAGGGATTTGTGTCCATATCCCCCCTTTTGATTGATATTACGGATTATGAAAAGTTGCGAATATTACGCAAATCTGAGAAACAAATTGGTAGAATACCAACTGAAAGGTAGGGATATAACAAATAGTGATGTATTGAACGCCTTTCTTAAGGTTCCCAGGCACTTATTTGTGCCTGAAAATTTGGTTGATGAAGCTTATGGAGATTACCCATTACCCATAGGCTTCGGGCAAACCATCTCGCAACCTTATATGATTGCCTATATGGTGCAAGCCCTTGAGCCTGATAAATCACTTCGAGTATTGGAAATTGGTACCGGTTCAGGTTACACTACGGCGATTCTCGCTGAGATCTTTAAAGAGGTTTATACAATTGAACTGATACCTGAATTGTCACAGCGTGCAAGAGATCTGCTCGAGAAGCTCAATTACTCGAATGTAACCTTCAAAATAGGTGACGGAAGTGAAGGGCTTAAGGAATTTGCACCGTACGATAGAATTCTTGTGACAGCTTCGGCACCTGATCTACCACCTCCCTTGGAGGAACAAATTGCCGATGGTGGGATCGTTGTAATCCCAATTAATAAAGGATTTGGTGATATATTGTATAGATTTAGAAAAAAGGGGGATGAAATGAAGGGGGAACAGCTTACCTTTTGTAGTTTTGTTCCTTTAAAAGGTAAATATGGTTTTGGTGAGTATAGGTATGAATAAAGGGGAGGTAAAAGATGATTAACATTTTGTTTCTTGTAGTTCTGAGCGTGCCTCGGTATCTGGTGATAGATGTTAAAGGTACAGGGATGAAATACCTTGAAGATCAAGGTGCAAAGGTGATTGAACAGGTAGATAGTGTAACATATCTTGTGGAAGGTAATATTGAAGAGATGGATCATACGCCGTATGAGATTGCAATATTTAAGCCATATGTAAAGGCCGGCAAAGCCCATTTAAATAGAGGAAAATACTACATTCCGGATCTTTCTGAAATAGATTACTACTTTTCAATGGTTAGCCAGGACTCAATTTATGGAATATTGAATAGATTGCAGGAATTTGTCACCCGGTTTGCGTATACGGACTCTTGTAGAAGAGCAGAGCAATACCTTGTTAATAAACTTCAGGAATACTCAGATTCAGCTTATTTATGGCCATTTACCCATAATGGATATGTCATGAATAATGCTGTTGGTTTGCGGGATGGAGAGAAAGATGATTTCATCCTGATTACTTCACACCTGGATTCTTATTCCCAGGACCCATGGAACTATGCTCCAGGAGCCGATGATAATGCTTCAGGTACTGCAGTAGTTATCGAATGTGCTCGACTTCTCCAGGACATATCTGAGCCGATGATGTCCATCCAATTTGTGCCTTTTTCCGCGGAGGAGCTCGGTCTTATTGGGAGTGAAAATTATGCCGATTACGTGGTTGAAAACAATCTTCCCCTTATGGGGGTGTTAAATTTTGATATGGTTGGGTACAACCCCCAAGATGGCTTAGACTTTGATGTTAATATGGATTCACTGAGCTTATTTGGACAGATTGTGAAACATGTTATTGAGAATTATGTGCCGACTTCAAATAGATATACCTACTCACCTTTCTCGGGCTCTGATCATTATCCGTTTGCAATGCGGGGGTATCCATGGGCATTTTTTATAGAGTCCAACTATCAATATAACCCTAATTATCATAGGACTACGGATCTCGTCTCCACATTGGATGCTGCTCAGATGGTAAGTTCCGTTAAGGTAGCACTTGGTACTGCTCTTTATTTTGCATTGTTACCCCTTCCGCCGGAAAGTCTCGTGGTTGTTAATACTGGCAATGGTGAGGGAATAAAGGTAAGCTGGCCCTCGGTTAGTTACCCTGATTCCGTAAGCTATAGGATTTATCGTGGGACTTCGCCTAATACTCTTTCATTTCTTATGGAAACTTCGGACACTTTTTCCATTGTTTCTGGTCATGAACAGAACTTGACTTACTACTATATGGTACAAACACATTACAAGGGTAGAAGTGGGTTCGGGACCCCAGTGGAGTCGATCCTTGTGGATAATATTCCGAGTACGCCACAACTATTGTCTTTAGAGCCTTTGCGGAATGGAATAAAATTATACTGGAGGCCAAATTCGGAGCTCGATCTTTTAGGGTATCATGTATACCGCTCTGATAATGGATCTTTTGAAAGGATAACGCCTAACCCCGTCCTTGATACCTTTTTTGTTGACATGGGTGCCACGTCTCCAATTTGGTATTCTTATCGTATTACTGCCGTGGATGAGTCCTTGCAAGAGAGTTCTCCAAGCGATTCCCTCAGAGGAAGGCCTGTAACTTTGAGCGAAGGGATTCTTGTTATTGACGACTTCAGAGACGGCAATGGCACACCTATTTCTCCAAATGGATTCGCGCAGCGTGCATTTATTGATTCTGTTCTCCAAGAAACAGGTGTTGACACCTTTGAAGTTATTGATGTAAGCCAGGTTCCTACCGTTACACTCTCAGACATGGGTATTTACAGTATGGTGTGGGTCATGAGCGATGACGTGACAGAGTTTCTTGGTTCAAAATACAAAGATGCGGTGCCAAGTTATTTACATTTTGGTGGTAAGGTTCTATTCGAGGGGTATAAAAACTCAGTGAATCTTGGGATAGTAAATACTTATCCCGCTCGAGTTGGGCTAAATTATCTTGGACTACCAGTGGATTCAGTATTTTTAAATACGCGTACTGATTTCTCAGGTGCAACCTCCACAATAGGTGTTGAATTTATGCCCGATATGTCAAAACTTCTGCCGTCATGGAATGGTAACATCTCTAATGTAGAAGCTTATACCCTGAATGGAGGTCAGCCGCTCTTTTACTTTGATTCCAATTCGGATGATCCGGCTTTTGAGAGTCGAGTTTGTGGCTTTAAGGTGGGAGATAGTATCGTCTATCTTGGTTTTCCACTTTATTATATGAGGAAACAGGATGTGGTTAGTTTTATGACATGGCTCGCAGAAAGTGGGTTTTTAAAAATATCTGAGCCATTCGTATCTCGATCCTTTGATATTATTTTAACGGGTAATTACTTTACAGTACCCGGGATTGAAAGGGGTAAGATCAGCATATTTAGTATTGAAGGCCGACTTATTAAGAGCGGTGAATATTTTAAAAGTGGATTTTATGTTGCGGATTTGAAAAACGGTGTTTATGTGTTCGAGATAAGTGATGGCGATAAAACTTTAAAAACGGGAAAGATAATCAGAGTAAAGTGAAATGGAAAGAGCAGTAATTATCGTAAATCCTGAATCACGAAATTCCCGTAGATTTAAGGATAAGAGGACTGATGTACTGAAGATTCTGAGTGAGGTTTTTGACGTTTATATATGGGAAACTATGAAGGCAGGGGATGGAATGAGGTTAGCAGAACGGGCGCTGGAATTTGGTGCAGGGGTAATTATAAGCGCAGGTGGAGATGGTACGTTGAATGAGATAGTAAATAAATGTGCAGGGAAAGACGTTAAAGTTGGCATTCTCCCGCTGGGTGTGACGAATGTGTTCGCGATATCCCAAAAGATTCCGCGGAACTTGGTAAAAGCTGCTCAAATAATAGTAAAGGACCATGTTAAGCTGGTAGATCTTGGTCTTGTTAATGAGAAAAGGTATTTTCATATGATGCTTGGTGCTGGGATCGATGGGTTTACGATTAAAGAAATACCTCATGAGTTCAAAAAAGCTTTAGGGGCACCTGCTCATGTAGTGATAGCGGTTATGAAATATCCTGAATACTCTCCGGTACCTATCTATATAGAAATTGATGGACAGGACTATGGGATTGGATACGAAGTCGTAGTAGCTAATATACCTAACTATGGAGGGAAAATGAAGATGGCGCCGGCTGCTGTGCCCGATGATGGGCTCTTAGATGTGGTTATCTTTAGAGAGGCAGGTTTTATAAAAGATATAAGTCATTGGCTCGGATTTTTAATGGGATTTCACCATAAGATGGGTACTATTGATATTCACAGAGGTAAGTCTTGTAGGCTCGTGGCACAAGGTGTTTACTACCACTTGGACTCGGAATTCGGGGGTGAGTTACCTGTTGAAATAACCTGTGTGAATAAAGCCCTGAGGCTCCTATCTCCCTGATCACAGGAATTTCCTGTAAACTCTATAGACTTTATATAATCTTCCTTTCATAAACTCGGTGGCTCTTATGATTAAGTAGTTATCTTCAAGGAGCCAAGAGACCTCACAATACGCAAATCTTTTTGTCTTTAAAGCGTCTTTCATCAGGTGATAGTATAAAAGTGAGTCTGCTCCTTTTCTCCTGTATCCTTTCTTTATTCCCAGGGCCATTAGGCGAAGTCCGTTAACCTTTTTTAACCCCGTTATGAATTTAATTATTCCGAACGGGAGCAGCCTTCCATTTAGATTTTTTAATATTTGGTTTATATCTGGGATTACAAGACCGAATGCAACTGGTTCATTACCATGTACAACTATTTTTGCAAGCTCCGGGATTACAATTTGTTTGAGACTATTTGCAAGGTTCTGTATCTCCTCAGGGTCAAAAGGAAGTGCACCCCAGTTCTGCTCCCATGCATCATTGTAAATTTCGAATACGGTCTTAACCTCTTGATTAAGTTTTTTAAGGTCTACATTTCTAACGTTGAAACCGTAGGACATCGCTTTTTCAGAGAGAGGCTTTAGCCTTGATTCCAGCTTGCCAACGAAGGCACGGAACTCTTCATCAAGTTTCATTAGATAGGCTAAAAGGTCCTTTGCCTTTAAAAATCCGTATGCTTCTATGAGGTCAATGTAGTAAGGTGGGTTATAGCTCATACCAACAACAGGTGGAGAGTCAAATCCTTTTGTCAAAAGTCCACATTCGTCGTCGTTGGTGTTGAAATTCATAGGCCCATATACCGTTTGTGCCCCTTTTGACTTTAGCCACCCCGTAGCATGATCAAATAACATAGTAGAGACTTCTATATCATTGATGCATTCGAAAAATCCAAAGAATCCTGCATTTTCATCGTGTAGTTCATTGTATTTTGAATCGATATGTGCATCAATTCTGCCCACAGGTACATTATCCTTGTATGCAATGAAGTATTTTGCTTCCTGGTGTCGGAATATCGGGTTTAACTTTGGGCTTAAACGCTTGATATCTTCATTAATTAGGGGAGGGACCCAGTTAGGGTCTTCTCTGTATATTTTCCATTCTACAAGAATAAACTGCCTTAGAGCCCTATGATCTAAAGGGTTAATTTCTCTTATTTCTACTGCCATTTTATATCCCCCTGTCTATTAAAACTTCATAAAGTTCTTTCCAATCTTTGCACTCAACGCCGAAATGTACAACGTCAAGACCCATTCTTCTTGCTCCTTCGACATCATTGATAAGTGAATCTCCAATAAAAATTACTTCGTCAGGTTTTACATTTAATCTTTTTAAAGCTTCTTTAAATATTTCTGGGTTTGGTTTACCAAAGCCCATTTCCTCTGATGTTACAATGACATCGAAGATCCCTAAGATACCAAGGCGTCTTAGAACGGGTTCAATTATTTCGTTATCGATGTTGGAAATAATAGCAAGCCGGAACCCCATCGACTTAAACTTAATCAGTGAATCTACTGCATAAGGAAATGGCTCGGTGTACCTTTCATGGAAGTCTAGATATAGCTCTCGAAAAGTCTTTAAGTGATGATCTCTGGCTTGAATTTCTTTGGTTTCCAGAAATTTTTTTACTGCCTTTGCATATTGTGTGGAAAGGTTCTCCCATCTTTCATGGCTTGTTTTAAGAATTTCATTGATTTCATTTCTTAGAAACAAAAACATTTCTTCTGTGGATGCTGGGATGCCGAACATTTCAATAAATTTCTCATAAAACTTCTTGTGCAAAACTTCGTCTGATTCATCGGTGACAATTGTACCACCGTAATCAAAGACCAGGATCTTCTTCATGTTTTTCTTCCTTATATTTGTTTTTACACTTGGGGCATACCAGGTAGACAGTTTTTCCTATTTTCTTCTCTACCATAATTGGGTAATTGCATTTATTACATAGGATCGCCACGGGCATAGATGAGGATACAAACTTACATTGAGGGTAATTTGAGCATGCATAAAATACTTTATTATTTTTTGAGTTTTTTCTTTCAATGATTTCTCCCCCACACTCGGGGCATTTGACGCCAATAGAGTAGGGCATTGTTCCCTTGCATAATGGATAGTCTGAGCATCTAAAGTATCTTCCCTTTTTCCCTAAAACGAGCATCATGGGTTTTCCACACAGAGCACACTTTTTATCTTCAAATACAATAGCATCCGCTGGCCTTGTGTATTTACAATCGGGAAATCTCGAGCAGGCGTAGAATTTTCCGTATTTACTCCATTTTAAGAGTAAAGGGGCGCCACATACAGGACAAATCTCTTCAGTTTTTTCTAAGTTTTGTTTAATTTCGGTAATACTGCCTTCGAATGCCTCGAGGTCTTTCTCAAATTCCATGTAAAATTCTCTTAAAACCTCTATGGAAGTTTTCCTTCCATTTTCTATCTCGTCAAGGGATGTTTCCATCTTTGCAGTGAACTTTACTTCGAAGATGTCTTTGAATCTTGGGATGAGGATATCGCTTACTTGCATACCCAATTCTGTTGGTAAAAGATACCCTTTTTCTTTTGTAATGTATCTCCTTTCATAAAGAGTTTCGAGAGTAGGGGCGTAAGTAGAAGGTCTCCCAATACCCAAATGTTCCATAGTTCGAATAAGTGAAGCCTCGGTATACCTTGGAGGTGGTTCCGTCTCTTTTGCTTCGTAAGTTGCATCAATTATCTTTAAAGTTTCTCCTTCTTTTAATTCGGGAATATCTTCATATTGAGGAACTTCTCCTATGATTTTGTAAAACCCATCAAAGAGCAATTTTTTACCCCTTGCCACGAAATTATAGTTTGAAACATGTAGTGTTGCCTCTTTGGCTTCTTCTTCGGCGTAATTCCCCTGAGAACCCATCGCTCTTTTCCAAATAAGCTCGTAGAGACGGAGATGATCGCGTTCGAGTTTGTCTGTAAGAGTCTCAGGCGAAACTTCGGGCTTTGTAGGTCTTATGGCTTCATGGGCACCTTGAACGAGCCGCCCGCCCTTTTCGTGATTAATGGGAGTGTGTGGGATATACTGACTTCCGTAAAGATTCTTAATTTGATTGCGAAGTGCAGATATTGCCTTTTCCGAAAGCCTTAAGGAGTCTGTCCTCATGTAAGTGATGAGCCCTGTGTTTTTACCATCAATTTGGACACCTTCATACAGTTTTTGAGCTATAGTCATAGTTTTACCTGGACTGAACCTGTATCTCTTTGATGCCTCCTGTTGCAGAGTAGAAGTTTTTAGTGGGGGGTAAGGTTTTATTTTTAGCATTTTCTTATTGAAACTCTTTACCAGTGCATCCTGGTTTTTGAGTTCTGTAAGAATATTTTCCACTTCCTTTTTTTTCGTCAACGGTTTATCGCTTTTTAATGTAGCCCAGAACTCTACACTATCGCTGGCAACAAGAATTTTAACGACGAAAAATTTTTCTTTTTTGAATCCCAGCCTTTCCTTTTCTCTCTCGCATACTAGTCTCAACGCCACAGTCTGCACTCTTCCGGCTGAAAGCCCTCTTTGAACAGTCTTCCACAAGAGCGGGCTTACCATATACCCAACCAGCCTGTCCAGGATCCGCCTTGCTTTCTGTGCTTCAACTTTATTCTTGTCAATATCTCCAGAGTTTGTGATAGCGTTTTCAACTTCTTCTTTAGTGATTTCGTAGAAGAGCGCTCTCTTTATCGGTTTGTTTTTACTCTTTTTTTCTATCTCTTCCTTTACGTGTTGTGCGATAGCTTCTCCTTCCCTATCTGGGTCACTTCCCAAATAAATCTCACTGGAATTCAATGATTTTTCTTGAATCTCCTTTACAACCTCCCTTTTCCCAGGGAGTATAACAATCTCCGGCTTGAAGTCGTTCTTTATGTCAACACCAAGCCTACCTTCTGGGAGATCCTTAATGTGCCCTTTTGAGGCGATTACATCAAATTCATGACCAAGATAGAATTTTATTGTCCTTGCTTTCGTTGGGGATTCTACGATTAGAAGTTTCTTTGGTGGTCCTTTGGCTCTGTCATCATCGTGAATGACCTTCTTCTTTGTCTGTATATTAGTCTTTGTCTTTTTTGTTTTGCTTTTTCTTATCCTCTTTCTTTGCATGGAATAAATTTTATATTACCAAGGGTGTTTTGAAAACTATTTTATGAATTTCATTATGAGGGAGAAATCGGTTCCGGAAATTTTCAATTGAGAGATATTTTTTCCTTTGTAAACTAAAGCTATCTGTGCCTTCTCTGAAGTTATCAAATAAGGTAGAGAATTTCGGATTTCGATGAGGAAGGGAGTGCCTTCGAAATTCCCTATAATATTATTCCCCTCGGTTCTATACTCAAAAGGAAGATCCCCGTGGTTTTCAATGAAATCACATACAGGGAAAGTATCTTCATTAACGGTAAAGATGTAAGGCTTCAGGGGGTTTTGCAGGATTAGGTGCCAGTTATTATCATTTTTGGAGAGCACAAAGCTACCTCTTACCTCAAAGTTTTGTGAGGAGTATAAAAATTCTCCCCTTGTCGTAGCTGAAGAAAGATTAAAATAGATATCCCTTAGGTTTTGTCTTACCTCTTCAATGTTTATTTCTTCAACGCCCTTATATTTTCGAGGAGCACATGCAATGCACAAAATGAATATGGATAAGAAAAATAGAGTTAACTTTTTTAGCACTTTGTAATACTAAAATAGGGTCGGAGAACATTCAAAGGATTTATTGATAAAAGGTCTCGTTTAGTGGTGCCTTGAAGCGATGCGATTACCTCTTTGAAGGAGAATCTGATTAATTTCTTTTGCAATTCTTTACAAAACGCAATTTTTGTTATAAAATTCTCAAAGGAGGTGAAAATGAAGAAAATTTTAGTATTTGCGTTGTGTGTATCAACTGTAAGCGCAGGAGGCCTTTCCTACTGGGGACTTGATGAGATTATAGATTTTCAGTATCAAGGGCGAGATACGATCAAAACACCTTACTTAGACTGGGGAGACACTGCGGTTACTAATATTTCGATTATTGATGTTGTTCCTTATCAGTCAATTGTTAACTACTCGAGGTCCTCGTCGATATTTCCTGTGAGTGAAACCCTCCTTTATTTTCAGGAGGATACGTCCTCGCCTTCCCAGACACAAATTTTAGGCCCCATATTCCCGGCCTTTGGTAACAATCTCCCTATCATTACGGGCATAATTATTCCCGATACTATAAATCTGACTCCAGGATATGAGTGGATGCCCGGCGGTCTCGGGAATGTATTTATTTTAGACATTGATAGAGATTTCCTAATGGATACAGTGACCATAGTGGATGCTTATGGAAGAGTTATTGGTATCGAAGAGGTCCAATCACCCGGTGGTGTATATGTACAAGCATGGCATATACTTTTAGAATATGAAGGAATAGGTGAATTTGGGAATGGATACACTGACCTTACACATAAAGCCGAGCTCCATAGATGGTGGACTCCAAAAAGCTTGGGACAAAACCTCAATTTTTATGGGCTCGTTAAAGAGGAATTTTCCTTTGCAGATTCTTCACCTGATTTTCATATACTCGCGAATCACAGTACGGGAAGGGGCACCTCTTTATTATGGACTATTGTTGTCAAAATAGATGAGGATCTTCCGGAAAGGCCTTATAAGGATTTTGACGAACTTATCATAGCGAGAGAGGGATATGTATTAGATGAAAATTATGACATATACGACGTTACGGGTAAAAGGTGTAAGCTTAGTGGTCGTGGCGTCTATTTCCTGAAGGCTAAAAGTGGGGTCGGCTTAAAGAAAGTTATCCTGATTGAATAGCTTTTTCGAACAGGTCTAAAGAGTATTTTTCTAACAAGAAACTGCTATATGTTTGAAGTGGTTTAATTGATTGAAGTGTTGTTTTTACTTCTTTAGTTGTGGTAAAACCATGCTTAAGATCACTTAACATCTTGTAGAATTTGCAAAGTGCGATAAGGTCCTCCCTTTTTACGCTTTTTGCTATTTCTAAGAGTTCAGGATATATTTCTTGACATTCATTCCCCCGCAACGTCTCAATTTTATATAAAAGTGATAACGCCCTGAATCTCAAAATGGGTAGTTTCTCCTCTTTGGAGTATTTTAGAGGTTTTCTAATGTTTTCTAAGGCTTTCTCAAGGTTACCTGAAAGGAAATGCGCTAAAGCGAGGGAGTAAAGGTTCAGGTTTTCGGAAAAAGCATCCCTTTCTTTCTTAGACATTTCAATAACCTGGGTAAAATAAGTAATTGCTTCCGCAAATTTTCTCTTATAAAGGAATACCGTAGCATAATTGTGAAGTATCGTTGTATATATAGCCTTATGTATTTTTTGAGGGTCCATAACATTTAACGCTTTACGGAAGAGAGTTTCTGATTTTCCAATTTCTCCAAGGGCCAGATAAATTATACCTTTATACGCATTAGATTTGGCAATTTCCTCGAGATCGCCAGTTTTCCGTGCATACCAGAGGGCATCTTCGAGTTTCCCTAAAGCTGCGTCGTATTCTCCCTTTGAGTAAAGGAGATATGCATATTCGTTCAAAACGAGAGGAAGTGACGAGTACTCTCTAAGAAAAGTATACGTGTTAATCGAGGTTTTAAACCACTTTTCAGCTTCTTCGAGATCGCCAAGCATAAACTTATCTACAGCTATACTGAACTCGAGATTTGCTCTGTCACTAAGTGATAAAATTTTTCTTTTATAAAGGCTTTCACACAATTTGAGGGACTTTGAATATTCACCGACATTTTCTAGTGCCGTCTGATAAAGATTCATAAATCTAAGTTTTTCCTGCTCGTTTAGTATATCCAGATTTTTTTCAATTTTTTTAAGGATGCGAATTCCTTTTCTAAACTCCCCACTGTCCAGTAAGGTCTCTGAAAGGATGATATATAATTTTGTCTCTTGAGCCCTGTCTTTGTTGACACTGGTAAGACCTTTATACAGTATCTCTATGGATTTTCTGCGTTGGTCCTTCACTCTATAATAAAGAGACAGGAGTTCATAATATTCAACCTGTTTTTTGTTAAGATGATCAATTATTGATGTTGCTTCATCATGAAATCCGAGGTAAATTAATGCGCGCGCATTCTGGTATAGCACTTCATCTGGGACATTCTTATTTAGAGCTTTGAAACTCTCAATAATAAAATCTGTTGCAATTTTTATGTCGCTTATGCTACCTGTAGCACAAATATAACCTAAAAATTCTTTCCAGTTCTTTGTAATTTCTTCTAATTCCAGAGCCTTGAAGGCATGGTAGAGGGCATTAAGAGTCCTTGATTTTCTCATGCTTTTGTAAATTTCAGAGTGGATTTGGCTCCTTTCATCCTTTGGTAACATGTTGTAAATAGTGTCCTGGAGCAGTTGGGTTTTAAAGGAGAGATTTTCTCCCTCTTTCACAATATATCCAAGCTCTATGAGTTCTTTAATCTCATCAATCTTTATGCCTATAAGCTCTAGCGAGCTTATCTCAAAAGATGGACCGAGGACTGCCAACATTTTAAGCTTTTCTCGAAGATTTTCTTCAAGGTTTTCAACTTCCGCTGCAATGATAGCTTCGATCTTATCTGTAATTATTTCCCCTCTGGTTTTGATGATTTCATCTATAAATAATGGGTTCCCCTTGGTCTTCATGAAGATTTCTTCTTCAACACTTACAGGAAGGTTCACACCTGCTTTGGTTAAAAACTCCCTATATTCATCATAGGTATAAGGTGTTATCTTGATAGTCTTAAATTTTATATTCCCAAGCCGCCTTACTGCAATTTTCTTGTCCCTCGTAGAGATTATAAAACATGCTGGGATCTCAATCTTCTCTATAAGGAATTTTATAAGTTCAAATGAAAGGGAATCTGCCCATTGCATATCATCAAAGATTAGAATTGCCGGGCCGCCTTTTTCAATATCACTCACAAATCTAAGCCATTTTTCGGTGTAAGGTTGTTCTCGAGGTTCGTATTTTTTTCTTTCTTCCTTTCTTAGTATGTTCAAACTTCCACCAAAAGGCATAGCTCTGAAGTAAAGGATATGGTAGCTGGTTCTAAACATTAAAAAGATTTCATGTAAAACCCTCGTCTTACCGACGCCTGCTTCACCTTCTAAAATGAGGAGTTTTGTACCCCTATTTGAGTTAATCTCTTGTTCGAGTTTTTGGATGATATTTTTTCTTCCAACAAATGGGAATTTGTACCTCACTATACGTCCTTCTGAGAATCCCTTCACCCGGTACACATGAATTTTGCTGCTTTTCCCCTTAAATTTAATGCCACCAAGTGCCTCAAATTCAAAGGCGTTTTCAGCAAGGTTTCTTGTTGTTTCGCTTGTTAGAATTTCGTTAAAACCTGCGTGAGATTCGATGCGTTGTGCCAAGTTTACAGTGTCTCCCAACACAGTGTAATCTAATGTCTTATCAACTCCAATACCTGTAATTAAAATTTCTCCTGAATGAATGCCAATGTGCGCACCAATCTTAACGGGGAGGGATCCAGACTTTAGGAATTTTATGATTTCTAAGGCAGCCATTATGGCTTTTTCTGCGTGATTTTCGTACTGCCCTTTCGCTCCAAAGAGACATAGAGCAGCGTCTCCTATATATTTATCAATAAATCCATTATATTTTGTAACTATTTCTTCTACATTCGAGAAAAATTGATTCAGAATTTCTGCAACTTCCTCACTGTCCCTTCTTTCTGAGAGGGATGTAAATCCAGCTACATCAACAAACATAACTGTCACTCTTTTCCTTTCTCGTCTTTTTCCGGTGCCAAGTTTGTAACCACAACGGCCACAATACTGAAACCCCTCTGGGTTTTCAAATCCACACTTTGGGCATCTCATGATTGAATTTTAACTTGTTAGTAAAGCTTAATCAATTCATCGATTTCACTTTTTGCTAAATTTTTTATAACCATCTGTTATTCAAGAAAGCCCACGTCTCTCAAGAAAACAGCCTGTTTTCATGTTAAGAACAAATCTAAATATTAAAACCTGCAATTGCTGTAAAGAATTGAATGTTTATTCCTTTGCCTTATTTTCTAAAGAGAACTTTTAATTGAAAGGATATTTTTAACATTACTTCCTAAGACACGCATGGTATTTTTAAAATGCAAGCTTCGGATATTTGAATATTCGCAATTAACTTACTATAATTCTACATGTGGCGACGTAGCCAAGTGGCCTAAGGCGGCGGTTTGCAAAACCGCTATTCCCCGGTTCGAGTCCGGGCGTCGCCTTCGCCGGGGTGGCGGAAAGGCAGACGCAGGGGACTTAAAATCCCCTGGGACAAAATCCCATGCGGGTTCAAGTCCCGCCCCCGGCAAAAATAGAGATAAATAGGTAAAATATGCTACTTCAAAGAACAACAAAAAATGTTTTTCTGGCTATAGTTTTAGGTCTTATTTTTGGGAGTATCGTAGGGAAACTACTTTCTTATGTATTTCCTGATAGTCCTGCGAAAACTGTAGTCTTTAACGAAGTAAGAATTGGTATCCCTCAAATACACCTTGATCTTTTGATTTTTGAACTTTCCTTTTCTTTTGCCTTTTCGTTAAATATTTTTTCAGTGATTTTTGCTTTGTTTGTAATATATCTTTTAATTAAGTTTTGATGCCTTTTTCTTTTTTTAGTTTGTCTATACTATCCCCAATTCTTGTCGCAGCCTCTAAAAGATTTTCAAGTGAATTAGCGAAGGAAATTCTGATGTGTCCTCTCCCATATGTACCGAAGGCTTCACCAGGCAAGAGTGCAATTTTATAGTTATTTAGAACATATTCGGCGTATTCTCGCGATTCTATATTTATCTGAAGCTCTGGAAAGAAATAAAACGCTGCAGCAGGCTTAAATACTTTTAGGCCGTCGATCTGGCTTAAAATAGCATATACTTTGTCTCTTCGCTCTTCAAAGGCTTTGACCATTGATGAAATGAACATTTCTCCTTGAGAAAGGGCTGTAACGCCTGCATGCTGAATAAATTCTGGTACACAAGAAAATGAGTTCTGGATCAGCTTTACTACAGCCCCTACGAGTTCTACGGGGAGAATGCCGTATCCAAGCCTGAATCCCGTCATTGCGTATGTTTTTGAAAAGGCATCTATCAGGATGATATTGCTTCGATCTTCTGTTAAATTTGTAATACTAAGATGTTTTTGACCATCAAAGTATATTCTGGAGTACACCTCATCGGAGATAATGAGCATATTGTTTTCTTTGGCAATTGCCAGGATCTCCTTTAACTCTTCCTTTGAGTGTACCATTCCAGTCGGGTTTGATGGTGAATTTATTATGATACAAGTAGTTTTATTGTCAACTCTTGCCCTTAAATCATCTAAATCTATTTCAAAATTTTTGTCCTTTTTAAGTTTATATGGAACAGGTACGGCACCTACAAAGTTTATTAAGCTTTTATATGATAAGTATCCCGGGTCTGGATATAGTACTTTTTCACCTGGATTTACTGCTGAGAGGAGTGTGAAGAGTATCATAGGTTTTGCACCAGGTGTAATTACTACCTGTTCAGGTGTGATATCAATATGGCGAAACCGTTTTTCGTACTTTACTATTTCTCTCCGTAATTCCGGGATTCCTTGGGCCGCTGTATAGTGAGTCTCACCTCTTTTCAGAGATTCGATTAAAGAGTTAATGGATTCTTCAGGTGGTGTGAAATCAGGTTCACCTATCTCAAGATGGAAAATCTTTTCACCACTTCTTTCCAACTCTTTTGCTTTTCCAAGGACGGAGAATGAAGCCGATTCTTCAATTCTATCAATGATCTCTGCAGTTAGGATTTTGTTAGATTTTATCATTTTTTCACTCCTCTATTATTTCTACATTTGCTCTTGGCACAATAGCTTTTACTCCATCGTCAAACTCGATTTCCAGAACCCTGACCTTAGCCTCGGTCTCGATAATTTTTAGTTCGGGTGGTAAATCAGTTACCTTTCCAATTTTCCCGAAATAAGGTTCCCTGATAACTCTAACCATAGTTCCAGCTATAAGTCCCTGATTCAAATCGCCTTCACTTTCTTCTGCTACATTTGATGGTTTCTCTTTTAATGAAACAATTACCTCTGGTCTTATCACACCGGCTCTAATCTGGGTTGCTCCATTCATTGACGCCTTTTTATCATTTAGTTCATTGAAAAGCTCAAAGGTCCTCTTTGCCATTGGAATCTTCCCAAATCCTTCGGTAACCATAAGGGTGATACCTTTCTGTTCATTACCAGTTATTGCTACGCCAATGTCGTAACCGAGGAAATCTTTCAGGTTTTTATCATCAATAGCTCCTACGACGATTCCGTGCACTTTACATTTTACCGCCTCTCTAAGAGCATCAGAGGTTACATAACTACCTCCTATAACAATTTTCCCGTTCATTTCAGGTTTTATCATTTCTTTAGTGAGTTCTTGCTCTGGTGAGTCCGCTACAACAAGTATTTCCCCAATGGTCTCTCCTCCAATTCCGAATATTCCCTGAACGAAGCTTGCTGCTGTTTCCACAACAACTCCTTCATTGGGTATCACTTCAACTACAACTCCGTCAATGTATGCGTTGACAGTAATTGGAATTGCAGGTTCGCGGATAATCACTTGGCCTGTAATGTCTGAAATGCTTTCAATAATTCCGTCAACGGGTGAAGTTACGCTATTTTTAAAGAGCCCAAAGAAACTTTTAGATTCGGCAATTGGCTCGCCCTTTCTCACAGATTCATTTACGTTTTTTAACATTACACTTTTAACCTCTTGAGGCGGGATGGACAGGAGGCCAGCCACATTGACTGGTTGTACATTTCCCGGGAGCTCAGTTCGGGCAACAACGGTTTCCGCAGTAACACGGTCACCTTCTTTCACAACTACCTCTCCTGGCAATGGTAAACGTCTTTCTTTTCTAAGATCTGTTCGCCTCGTAACTTTCAAACCCGGTGTATATGCATGTGCCATTTTTACCTCCTAAAAGATCTTTTGATAAGTTTCTCTTGCCCACTGATTTGTGGAATCAATTCTTAGTATCTCTCTAACAACATTACGGGCTTTTTCAATCTCACCTCTTTCTAAGTAAATTTGTGCAAGACCAATATGGGCATCTATATCCTGTGGATTTAATTGGACTGCCACCTCAAAGTTAGAAACGGCTTCATTGATCATTCCCATTTTTTTTAGAGCAGTTGCTTTTAATAAATAGAATGTGCTGATCTGAACGATTTCATTGACTTCATCGGCTATTTCCACTGTTTTCTCGTAGTCTCCAACCTTTAGGGATAGATCTGCAATTTTGTAGTAAATATACGGCATTTCTCTGGTAAGGGCATATTGATCCAGTTTCACTTGTTTGAGAAATTGTCTTGCAAAATCCCATTCGTCCCTTGCTTCCTTGTACATTTCTTTAGATTCGTAATAAAGTGCAGTCCTAAAGGTGATACTTGCATAGTGTCTCAGCATTCGCTCCTGGTTATCATCCTTGTAAACTTTTGGATTAAAAACACCTCTATATCTAAAAGTTTCTGTAGGAGGGAGTTTTTCACTATACAGGTCTATATATTCGCTGAAATGCATATGGTCCCTTAAAAGATAAACTGTTCTCTCGATATCTATACCCTCCTTGATTTCAGGGAGCGTTTCCTGGGGGGTACTCATAACCCTCATAGCCATTCCTTCCAGTTTTAAGTATCTGTTCCAACCTTCGAAATGTTCCGCTGCAACAGTCATAGCAAAGAAAACGGGAATATTGAATGTGTCTGCCTTTTCGATGACTTCTTTTGCGAATTCTTCTTTGCTGGCAAGGTATATCCGAGGGATTTTGATGTCTATGTTTTCAAACCCGTATCCTCTGAAAGCTCTGGCAGGATTGAAAGTAACATAATCTGTTGTTTTGTATCCTGCTGATGTAGCAATCAAGTCTCTGATCATGAGATCGACAAGATACATTGGTCTACCTTCAAGTGTAACAAAAATTGGCGGGAGCTTCTTTATAATTGAATCAGGAAAACTTATAGGTGCACCTTGTTGTTTTATCTGTTCTATATGCCAATTTGTGTTCAGTAGGCTCATATTGGCTATTATTACATTGTCACCATAACCGAGTATTGTCTGGTCCGCCCAGAGAGGAAATGTGTCGTTATCACCATTAGTAAAGAGCACACACTTTTCTTGGGATCCTGGTGAGATTAACAAGTTGTATGCATAATCTTCAGCAAGGTAGTTCCCATGCCGATCGAGGATAGGGTAGTAATAGTACATCTGCCCAAGAATGGCACCCGAGGTCACGATAACTCCTAATGCAGAAGGTAAGAAAACTCTCTTTTTTAGATTTTCATAGAGTAACCTAAGAATCTCAAATAAGCCAAATCCGGCATAGAGGGCGAAGAAAATGTATGCCCCTGAGTAGAAATAGTCCCTATCACGGACTTCCGTCGGGTTCAGCGGGTTTACAGGTTGTGAAGGAGAGTCTTTAAGATTTAAATAGAAGAGGAATCCAAGGCTTAATATGAGAAACGTAAACCCCACAAGACACAAAGTTTTTCGGTCAGAAGAGATATGCGAAATGATGCCAAAGATGCCAAGTATCGTGATTGGAATAAGCAGGTGCTGGTATTGCCAACTAAAGTAGACCCAGAAATTTTTTAATTGATCTATGAACGGGATTTTTCTTGGCAACATGTTCATTGGACCATACTGCTTTCTTGTGAGCACGTCCATAAAGGCTTTGAATGTTGACGGATCTGCTTCGTTTATGTATGGGCTATGAATCGCACGTAATACCATGGTAATTTCCAGGAAGAAACCAAGGAACATCACCAAGATAGCAAGCCCCTTCCAATCTTTGTAAATTTTGGTCTGGAGATAAAAGAGTACGCCGATCATCACTCCGCTACCGACTGTCAAGTACGGACTTTTTGTAATAAGACCAATTATGAGTAAAATTACAAGGAGAATCCATAAAATTTCGTATGGCGTATCCGATCCCTTTATTTTACTGAAGGTGGTGCTAAATAGATAGTAAGCTACAAGTGCGGATCCAATAATGAGCATTCCGAATCCCATACCAGTGGGTTCATAGGCTAATTGAAGCGAAGCAAGTAAAAACAATGAGATTCCAAGGAGTCCAAGGGTGTTTTTATCCCAGTACAACTCCTTTTTTACGACGAATGTGAATAATAGAAGTGCGGGGAAGAAAGCGAAAGAGGTAAGATGAAAGCCTATGCTAAGGGTAAGAATATATGCAGAAAAAATCAGGTACCTTGTAGATGCCGGATCATCCTTCTCCCGGTACCATTTAAGAGCTAGCCAGACTAGCATGACTATGATGAAATTTGCAGGTGTGTAAGTTTCAGCCTCTATAGAGTTTTCCCAGTTTACTTTAGCAAGCATTGACATAAATCCCGCAAATATACCTCCTATGTGTGCAAAGATCGGTGGTGTATCTTTGAAAAGGATCCTTAAAAGATCATAGAGGATTAGATAAACGAAGCCGCAAGTCAACGCGCCAGATACCATAGCAATCAATGTGATCTTCAAAACAGTGTTTACTGGGTAGCTTGCGGGGTGAATTATTTTGTAAAGGGCATCGAGAGGCAAGGGCAAAATGGTCATAAATCTTCCAAGTAGAACGTAAAGGGGTGTTCCGGGTGGGTGAGGCACTCCGAAGATAGCTGAACAGGCAAGAAATTCACCTACATCCCAAAAGACAATAGTTGGAGAAGTGGTAATAAAAAAGATGAACCATACGGCAATTGTAATTGCTGCAAATACAAACCACTTCACCTTGTCGTCTTTAGCCATTCCGACCTCCAAGTTATTTAAAATTATAGTTTTAATCGTGTATCCAGTCAATTAATAAAGTTGCAGTTGATAAATCATGCTTAGGTTGTTATAATTCTTTCATGTTTGAAAAAGAACTTTATAAGATGGCCTTTGGAGCTAATCCTCTGCCAATTGTTTTGACCGATTTTCAAGGCAACATTCTTGATGCTTCAATAGGATTTGCAGTTTTGTTTGAGGTCCAAAGGGACGATCTGATGGGTGTTAATTTGAAAGATGTCATTAAAATAGAGATAGTTGACGATCTCGATATGGAAGTTAGCGTAAACGGCGAGTTTTACAGGGTTCGCACTCAGAAGTATGACATCGAAGGATTTGAATTTTATATATTCTCTTTTGATAAAATTGAGCAGTTACTGGAAAGCCCTACATCTTCCATTCTTGTTCATATGAGAGACTTGTTTGAGATTTCTATAAAAGTTTCAACGTTTCCAGAGTTTATTGCTTCAACCTTTCCGGTGTTACAGGAGATATTTGATTCGTCATGTGTAATGTTGTTGAAAAGGCAGAGGAGTAATATGAGCAGTTTTTATATTGTATACGGTACTTGTGACACCTATAAAGAGCTGCGGGATGAGGTTCAGATTATTGTCGAATCCGAGTCTATTTTAAATGTGGGGATGCCGATAGTTTCTAATAGGAATGGTGAACAATGGGGCAGTCTTAGCGATTTTCTGAAAATTTCGGGATTTAATTCTGTGTGGGCTGTGCCCTTTGGTGTGGAAGAGGATTTTGTAGATTCAATTGGCATATTGTTGTTTAACGATGTGAAGGAACCTGGAACTGATGAGTACAATCTTCTGGTTTTCCTCTCCTATTATTATTCCTTGGTTCTGCAGAAAACAGAATTCAAAAAAGAGTTCGAAGCACTTTCGTATAAAGATCTCGTAAGTCAGACTTATAGTGAGGCTTTGATGAAAGAACTTGTTGCGTTGGAATGTGAACAGGCAAAAAGATACGATTTTAATTTCTCCGTAATGATGATAAGGATAGAAAATTATGACAAGCTATCTAATATCTATGGGAACTATTCTATTGAAACTTCAATGCAGAAGATTGCAAAGGCGTTGCAATTAAATCTCAGGAAATCCGATATAGTGGGGAGGCTTTCAAAAAATTCCTTCCTGATACTTCTCCCATTTACAAACTCTTCTGGTGTAGAGGTTGTGTATTCAAGGGCATTAGGTGTTTTGAAAGATAATGTCTTTCCTCCCTGTAAAAACATAAAATTTTCTACTGCAATTACAAGTTATATACAGGGGGATGAAGGAGTGCAGGGGATATTGGATAGATTGACCGGTCTTCTTGAACCACTAATTTAATTACCCGTTTGTCATTCCCAGCTCTGTCACTTATAATACCTTTATGAACTACAATCAGCTAAATTTCCTTATGCACAAGAATAGCCTTGACTGGATTGTGGTGGAAGATAGTGGATCTGCCACATCCCTTTTCTATCTTACAAAGGGAGCACATATAGGTTCCGGTATTTTTCTCATGCCATGTGGTGGAAAGCCCATTCTTGTCTATATTGATATGGAGCGCGATAATGTCAGGCATCTTACAGATTACGAAAAGGTACCATATTCGTCATTAAATCTTGTGGATCTTAATTCGATAGAAGATCCTGTTGAAAGGGGTTTTGCTTACTATAAGAAGATCTTTGATCATTTTGGGGTTCGAGGTAGAGTCTACTTTTCTGGCGGAAAAGTTAACAATACGTCCATTAAAGTATTTGAAAAGATTACTCGTGATATTCGAGAAATTGAATTTCCGCAAATAAAAAATGATATAATTTATCTCGCCAGGAGAAACAAGACTACTGAAGAGTTAGGAAAGATCAGGTCCGTTGCTGATAGGACGCAAGATGCTTTCATGGCCCTTATAGAGCACATGAAAGGTCTTAAAAGATCCGGCGGAGTTTTGGTCGAGAATGGGGCGCCTTTTACTATTGGTATGACAAAGTTTTTTTTAAGGATGCAGCTTATTGATAGGGGACTTCTGGATTCTGATGGCATGATTGTAGCCCAGGGTGCAGATGGAGGAGTTCCACATAATCGTGGAAATGATGCTGAACCTGTGCGTGAAGGTATTCCGATAGTATTTGATATATATCCTAACGAGTATGGTGGCGGGTTCTTCTTCGATATGACCCGAACTTACAGTTTTGGAGTACCTTCAAAGGATGTAATAAATGCCTATGAGCAGGTTCGTTTTATTCAAGAGAAGGCTGCTCAGGAAGCGAAAGAAGGTAAAGCATGTAAGGAACTGGAAGAGATAACCCTTGAATTTTTTGAGAAAAATGGGCACGCCACTTTACGAACCAATCCTAAAACCCAGGAGGGATATGTACACAGTCTTGGACACGGTGTGGGGCTTGATGTTCACGAGCTACCAGTGATAAACATGAATTCTGAGTATCACTTGGAAAGGGGAGATGTATTTACCATTGAGCCTGGCCTCTATTATCCTGCGAAGGGTTTTGGAATTAGGATTGAGGATTCCCTTTATATTGATCAAAATGGGAATACCGTAAACTTAACGCACGTGCCAAAAGATCTCATTTTATAGAAGGAGGGCAGAATGTCAATACGCGATCTGGTGGCACATGAGTTGAGGCCTTATAAAGTTCAATATATACAAAACCCAACCCAAGGTGAGTTGAGGGATCTTGCGTTAAAAAATATTCCTACTTGTGTCGTATCTTCTTACGGGAACATAAATAGAATTACCCTAAGGAAAGCAAGGATGGAGAAGTTTACTTATATTGTTGCCCCCCGAGGTAAAGAGGGTAATTATTCTTCAAAAATTATAACGCCCGAAGATGCTGAGAAGTACCTGCAGATTCAAAAAGAATTTATAGAAAACAGAGGGACTCTTATCGAAATCCAAGGGTATTATGGAGTTGGCAAGACTGCAGTACCTATACATGCTTTCTATACGCTTGATGCTGCGAATGTAGCTGGAATGCAGCAGATTATGATGTTTCCAAGAAGTGAAATTGAAGGCCCCGAGTGGAGTAGTAAAGAATTCAAGCCACTATTTAAGCTGGTTTATACTCCTGGGTTGGTTCTCGATGGTTTGCCTGGGGGAATGGCTATAATTGTTGATCTTGATCATTACGTTACGTATGTGATAAATTCAGATTACTTCGGTGAAACGAAAAAAGGTATATTGAGAATGTTGAATCATTACTTTTATATGAAGGGAGGCCTTGTTCTACATGCTGGTGCAAAGTCGGTTAGAGTTGATAATGAGAGCTACGCGGTAGCTATTTTAGGGCTTTCAGGAACAGGGAAAACTACAACTACTTTTGCAAAACACGGCGAACTTTCTCAGCCCATTCAAGACGATATGATTACCCTTTGGCCTGATGGTACGTATTCGATAACTGAGAATGGTTGTTTTGCAAAGACCTTTGGGCTAACTGAGAAGACGGAACCAATTATTTACAGGGGCACTTTGGATCCAGGTACGTGGGTTGAAAATGTCTATATGAATCCTGACGGAACTTACGATTTTTCGAAGGAGGGTCTTACCCCGGAGGAAGTTAAGCGTTACCGAGAGATTTTCATTTTGACGGGGAATGATCCCGCTCATATCGATGATTATATAAATGGGAAAGTTAAATTTGAGGATATAGTTGATGAGTATGGTGTTCCTAAGGACGGCTGGGATTTTGTTGTATGGACGCAAAATGGTAGATCGATAATTCCGTTAAGTGCAATTGATAACGTGGCTGACCTTTATCATCTTCCACCTTTAAAATATATAGGAATCCTTAATAGGGATGAGGGTAGAGATGCAGCTACGCCTGGCATTGTGATGTTTTCAAGCCCTGAGCAGGCTACGGCATATTTTATGCTGGGTGAGACATCAAAAACTTCTGCAGCTGGTAAGGAGAGAGGAAAAACCCGCTCTCCCTTTACCCAGCCTTTTTTCCCATTAAACCACAGGCTTCAGGCCCACAGGTTTCAGGAACTTATGGAGAAAAATAGGGGAATCATAACGTGGATGATGAACACGGGCTATGTAGGTGGTGACCAGCTTGACGAGAAAAAAGGTATTGCTCTTAAGGTTAAAATTTCACATTCTACGGCAATGTTAGAAGCTCTTTTCCGTAATGAAATCAAGTGGACCAAAGACCCAGATTTTGGCTATCTTATAGTAGATATTAATGCTCCGGAAAATAGCCCACTTTTAGAAAAGGTACCACCTGAAATCTTGCAGCCCAGAATCCTCTTTGAGAAACAAGGGCGAATCCTTGAATATGAGGAGTGGGTCACAAGGATGAAGCGAGAACGCGAAGACTTTATAAGAAAATATGATGTCGGGGAGGAAATTGTTAAAGCGTTATTGAACATCTAGTAATTGATTTTCTTAATTTTAGTACTAATTTCTGATACGTTGTTATCTTTTGAGAATCCTCGAGTAGTTGATGTACGAGATACATTAAAGAGAGAAGGTATGCCTGAGGATTCTAATCAGCTTGATTTTACCGGATCAAAAGGATTCTTTGTTTCAATAAATGGGTTTTCCCTCTCTTTTTCACAAGCCCTGGATATTGCCATCTTTGGAAAGTTATCTAAAGATTTTGGAGTTAAGGCGAGGTTGAGGGATAGTGATGTATCTTATGGAAGTGACTACTATAGTAAGTCGTTGAGCGACGTTGATGAAGTCTATCTTATGGTAAATGGCCCAGATTCTTTAATGGTGAACATTGGAAAGATCTTCGCAAACTGGCAGAGGATAATCGGATTTGGCTTCGCATATATGGGAGTCTCTGGTGCTTATGGAACTACGGAGCAGAAAAGCATCAGAAAAGAGCTTAAGATAGAACCGCTTTACACAGGTCCATATTTTGTTGATTACGGGTATGAGATTGTTCCTGGCTCTTTAAGGTTATTTGTTAACGGTATAGAGGTAGGTAAAGAGTCTTACTTTTTTGATTATAGCTCAGGTGCCTTGTATTTTATGCAGCTTTATGTGCCAAATCCTTATGATATCGTATATGTTGAATATGCCTCTTATTCTGTAATGCCTGCATTATATAGTTATGCCGCCTATAGTGGCGGAAGTGCAAAGGTATCTTTTGAACGTTATACAGTACAAAAAGGGCCTTACACAGGCCTTCCACCTGGCCTATATGATCTTCTCGTGGAGGGTGGTGATATAGGCTCAAGCACGTTGAATGGAGGTTTTGAAAGTGCTGACGGAGATTACATAAAACAAGATTCAATATACATTTTTGTAGGAGAAGGCCTTGGGAATCACAAGGTCTATTTCAAGTATGTTGGCTATGGTCAGGGGAGCTACATATTCGATAATCTGATTGGGGGATATAGGTTTGTTGGCAACGGAAATGGCTTTTATGAACCTCAGATAGAGGTTGAACCTCCTTATGATATCTTGGTGACCGGTGTGGACTACAGTGGTAATTTTGATGTCTCAGGAGAATTGAGCTACAAGGATCAAAATACATTAAGCTCGTTAGATGACGATGATAATTTAGGTGTCAACCTTGAGCTGGCAAAGAAGTTTAAGTTTGAGACTGCTCACCTTGACCTTCTTGCAAAGTATAGATCAGATAGATTCAGTCAAATTGAGAAGGGTGTAGATCCTGATTGGGGAACTGAGATTGATGCAGGGTATAGTCAGATGGATGCAATTTTTACACTTGACGATGATCCAACCAGCCTAAAAGTATCATTGAGAAACATTGGTCAGAGAAAATCGTATTTTGCCAAATTATTAACGAGTTTCGGCCCTTTCTATGGAGAAGGGAAGGTTCAAAAGGGAGATTCGCTTAGTTACAGCGGTATTTTGGGTTGGAAGTCGGAGGTTTTGCCTGATGGAAATATATTATACTTGAAATCTGATCGGCCTATTAGATTTCTTATACATGATCGTTTTCGGGATTTAGAATATCTTTTCGGATTTACCTGGACAAGTGAGGAAAGAAAAATACTCCCAATAGCCGAAGCAGATGTTAAGACGCACTCTGAGGGAAGTGATTTGAATGGAAGAATCTCTTATTTACCAGAGTATTGGAATCAAATCCTATATGATGTTGGGGTGTCGTTCGAACTAATGAAAGGCATTACATTAAGGGGCAGCGCAAGCTTCCAACCCACATATAAATCTTTAAAGGAAGAACGATACTACCATACCGAATCAGGCAATTACTCTTATGATGCTAGTACAGGTTTATTTGTTCCATTTTCTAACGGTGGTTTTGAACGAGATGTTTTCTATCTTGGCGTAGTGGATACTGCTCTTCAGAGCACATATACTATGGGCTTTGATTTAGATCTCTTTTTTCATGGATCCTTCACAAATTTCAATACCGTTTCCAAATCTGAGGAAATAAATGGGCTTGAACTGCAGATTGCGAGAGGGGCATTTCAATTTTTTGCGATAAGAAGAGATTATACAGACCGTTTATACATCAATACCCAGACGAAAAAGGAAAGCAGATATGTCCTCTTTTTCCCTGTATATAAACAATTGTCTTCCAGTCTTTCATACGAACAGTATTTTGAGTATTCTTTTGAATACTCGATCCGAAAAGCATCTCTTCTTGTGGGAAAGAAATTCCTACACGTAGAGTCTGGAGTAAGCTCCACACACTACAAAGGTGTTGATGTACCGGGATTATTTTTTGATTTACTGGGGGACTTGGGGAACGATAAGATTAAGTTTTTCGTGAAAGCATTTATCTGTTATCCATTTTCTGAGGCTGAAAGGTTGCCAATCCTTGTTCCTACCTCTAAGAGATACGGGGTAAATTTAAATTTAAGGAAGAAAGCTAATCAAGGTGAATTTTTTGTTGAATTGTTCTTACAAGAGGGCATAGTTGCTGTAAGAAAGGCGCGTGCTGGATACAATTTTCTATTTTAGTCTTCACTAAAAATAAGGGCTTCGAAGATGTAGATTTCTGTTTTTTCGTCTTTCCAGCACCCAGGGTATAGGCCGGCTTTTAAACAGGTATTATCTAAGAACGTTTGCAGATCCCAATTTTCCTCAGTAGCAACCTGCGGCAAGAGAAGTCCCTGGTAAAAACCTCTCTTAATGAAAAGTCCGTGTTTTCCAACTTGAATCTCATTAATATTATCTATCTTCCTTAGTGGTGTGAGAACAGATATCTCTATTCTGATATCCTTTATCTCGTCGAGTTTCACAGCTGGGAATCGTGGGTCATGAAAGGCAGATTCTTTTGCCAGGTCAACTATAGCTTCCCACAAAGGTTTTATGCCTTTTATATATCCGATGCATCCTCTTAGAACCCCATTTTTTTTAAGGGTTACAAACGCTCCAGTTTCTACATTTAGATTTTCAGTTTCTACTTCAGGGAACGGCTCTTTTTCGCCTTTAAGTTTATTTTCTATGGATTTTCTTGCAAGTTCAAGGAGGATTTTTTTCTCTTTCTCATTTAAATTGAATTCATTCATTGTTTTTCACCTATTAGAACACTTGCGTAACCTACCACATATCCACTCCTCGAACCTGTGATATCTGCAGAATTAGTGTAATGCACAAGGTATCCTTTTGTGTTTTTCCCAAGTTTTTTAATTGCTTCAAGTAAAATAGTAATGCCCGTCTCTCCGCATGCCATAACCTCACCACGGCTTGCAGATTCATAGAAGGATTTTCCGTCAAGAGAAAGAATTCCTTTTATGGTCTTCTGGTCAGTTTCAATGCATTCTTTGTAAGAGTATCCATGGTAAAGGTCCGAGCTCGCAATCATTATAACATCGTTTTCTCCTACAACTTCTGCTAAGATTCTTGCAGTCTCTGTAATCATAGAAAAACTCAAGTCACCAACGAGGCAAGGGATTATCTTTATTTCGGGATTTAAGAATTGAAGATAAGGTATCTGAACTTCTATAGAGTGTTCTCTTTCATGCAGATCCGGTGCGTCTATGAACGGTCCCTTTCCTATTAATGCATTGGCAAATGATTCGTTAATTCGGATCTCACCAAGTGGTGTAACCCATTTCCCATGAGGCCATAAAGCAATGCCTTTAAAATAGACGTAATGGGAGGGACCGAGCACCAGAGCATTTTGATATTTTTTGCTAGAAAATATCTGTGAATAGCAAGCGTAAGCTGTGGGGCCCGAGAAAATATATCCTGCATGAGGAACGACTGCACCGAGAGGCTGCAGTTTTTCCTCCACAACGACTTTCTTAGCTTCAAATTTCTCAAAAAGTAATAAAATCTCTTCCCTCGCTTCGGGGTAAAAAGTTCCTGCGTGATGAGGATACCTTATCATCTTATTGTTATTGCTATGTAAATTGGAATTCCATTTCTAAGGATCTTAAACCTCAGAGGGCCCTTAATATCCTTGTATTTCTTCACTGCTGCATTGAAATCTTTTATAGTTTTAACTTCCAAGTCACCAATTTTCTGAATCAGGTCACCTCTCATAATTCCTGCAAAGTCAGCAATAGATCCGGGTGTAATATCTCTTACAACTACTCCAGATGTTTCGTCACCTGAATATAGCCTGAGCCTTTGTGCAGTATCAATATCAATCACAGTCATACCAATCCATGTGGCCTCAGAAATACTGTCGCTTTCGGATTCACTATCTTCCTTGGGTTTTTCACTCTGAGCGGTATCCTCTGGGTACTCTTCAACCTTTAACTTTACGGTTTTCCTTTCGCCTCTTTCAGTGACTAATTCAACGTTTACAATCTTTCCAGGGGGTGTTTGTGCCACCATTAGGCGGAATGCTTCCACATCTGCCGCTTCCTTTCCATCAAATTTTATGATTACATCCCCTTCTTTAATTCCGGCCTTTTCTGCTGGACTACCCTTTGCAATCTGAGCAACAAGGACACCTTTTGGTTTGTCAAGGTTGTATGTTTTCGCGAGTTCCGGAGTTAGCTCTTGGGGGTATATTCCTACGTAACCACGTATTACCTTACCTTTTTTCAGGATCTGGTCTACGACAAATTTTGCTGTGTTTATTGGAATTGCAAATCCTACACCTGCATAAGCACCAGAAGGTGATGTAATTGCGGTGTTGATTCCTATTGCTTCACCCTTTATGTTAAGCAAAGGTCCACCTGAGTTACCAGGATTTATGGCAGCATCCGTCTGAATAAAGTTTTCATATACAGGTCCATCGGGAAGTGGAATACCAGAACGGCCCTTTGCGCTAATGACTCCGACGGTTACAGTTCCTTCGAGTCCAAAGGGATTTCCGACTGCAATTGCCCAATCTCCAACTTTGATTTTATCGGAATCACCAAGTTTGAGTAGTGGCAGATCCTTCTTTACTTTAATGGAAATCACAGCAACATCTGTATTTTTATCAGATCCAATGATTTTTACATCATTTCCAGATACTTTCGTGCCGTCATACAGTTTTACTATGATTTTGCTGGCATTTGCAATCACATGGTTATTTGTGAGAATATAGTAAATATCACCATCACTGTTGAAAATAAATCCTGATCCAAGACTCGTAGATTTGTATTCTCGGGGTATTGAGGGTATGGGGATGTTAAAATATTTCCGGAAAAGTTCTTCAAAAGGGTCTCCCTGTTCAAAGAAGGGGCTTTCTTGGAATTTAATGACTTTCTCCGTTGATATATTAACTACCGCAGGAGTAACTAATTCTGCAACTTTCGCAAAGGGGCTTTCAGCCTCTTCAGATGCTCCTTCGACGTAGGGTACACGGTTATCGTCCCCATTCAAATTTGAAATTCTAAGTTGTGCTGTTATTATAAAACCACTTATTGTTCCTACTAAGAATATTGCAACGACAGCTGCAATAAGTCTCGTTTTTTTTGCCATAGCGTTCCTCCTTTTACTTTTAAAAAGAAGTACCTATCTGAATATGAGGTACCCATTTCTTAGAATCGATGCCATAACCAAAATCAAACCCTATGATACCCATAAACGGAACTTCAATCCTTATTCCAAGCCCAACACCTTTTTTGACGATAAAAGGTCTCAGAGTGTTCACATTCTTGAAAGCATTGCCAGCATCAAAAAACGCTAGGAGATACATGTTGTCATCTATTCGGTACCTTTGTTCGAAGGTAAATATGAAATATAATCTACCACCAATGTTTACATTATTTTCGACAGGTCCTACACTGTTGAGTTCATATCCTCTCAACCCGTATGTGCCAACATCACCTAAAAAGAACCTCTCGTAAAAAGGTACGGAGTCTGGATTATATAGTCCCCTTAAGTACCCACTTTTTAGTGAAAATGCAGAGATAAAGTTCTTTGCTTCAGGAATCAATTTTGATAATTCAAACTCATGCTTTGTAAAATGGATATCTCCTTGTAGAGGTCCACCTGAAAGTTCACCTCTGTAGGATAGTACATTACCTTGCGTGGCATTGAAGATTCGGTCTCGGTTGTCAAAGGATATATTGTAGAAAATTGAAGAAGACCACTGCCACCCCTTCTGAGACCAGTAAGAATAATACGGATGATTCAGGAGCGAAGGATCAATATCGTAAACATTGGTTTTTTCAAGGGTGTACTGAGTGTAAATCTTCCAGTAATCATTGAATATGCGCTTGCCATAGCTTAGGTTACCACCGTTGCGGTCTACAGTGTACTGTGGATAATAGGTTGAGAGCAAGTAAAGGCTGAAGCCTGCTTGTTGTTTTTTGCCCAAAAGCCATGGTTCAGTAAAACTCAGTTGGAAGTTTCTCTTTCGAAATCCATATTCTACAAGAAAGTTGATTATCTCCCCTTTACCCCTAAAATTTGGTTGCTGGATCTGTAAAAAGAGTGATAATCCATCAAGCTGGGAATAGGTCGCGCCGAGCCCTATATTTCCAGTATATTTCTCCGAAACTTTGAAACTTAAATCTACACAATTTGAGTCTTCAGTAGGCCTAAAGTTTACTTCTACATTATCAAAAAAATTCATGTAATAAAGGTCTCTCTGACTTTTTATCAGCTTTTCTCTTGAAAAAAATTCGCCAGGGAACACATCCAATTCGCGCCTTATCACTTCATCGTTGGTTTTGGTATTTCCAATGATATCAACTTTACGTATTGTGATTCTTGGACCCTCAAATATGTATAACTTTAAATCGACAAAAGAGTCTCTCTCTTGTTCTTGAAATGGAGTAATATTTACGTATAGAAATCCTGAGTCTCCATAAACTCCCGTAAGTTGTTCAATGGTTTGGTTCAAGTCTTTCTGGGAGTATATGTTTCCTTCCTTGATTCTTGAAAATTTTTTCAAGTAATCGTTTCCGAAAAACTCATTTCCCTCAAAAGAAACAGACCCAAAATAGAATCTTCGTCCCTCAGAAATGTAAATATGGACATAGAGATCCTTGTCTTGTACCTCGTTCCTGAAAGAATCTATTTTTACTTCAGGATAACCGTTGTTAAGATAAAACTCTTTTAGCCTTCCCAAATCTTCTTGGAATTTCTGCTCATCGAATTTACCTGAGCGGAATATACTTTTCTTTTCCTTAGTTTTCAAGGTTTTTTTAAGGCGCGAAGATGGGAAGTTTTCATTTCCGTGAAAAACGATTTCCTTTATTCGCGCTTTATTACCTTCCTTAACCTTTACCAATACGTTCGCATATCCGTTTTCCTGTGGTTGTGAAACCTCTATATCCACCCGTGTTCCGTAATATCCCTTATTTTTGTATTCATCTAAAATAAATCTTTTTATTTTAAACAAATTCGCACTACTAACAGGCATGTTTTCCTTGATGCTAAGAGTGTCTTTTACTCTTGATTGTTTGACCGCTTGCATCCCCTCGAAAGTAATATTTTTTAGTTTAGGATTTTCGACAATATTTACAAGTATGTCAGCAGCATAGTTGTAAATTGTTGTTTGTAAAGATATTTCATTGAAGTACTCGGACAAGTATGCTTTTTTCAAAGTATTTCGAACTACAGTGGTATTAAATTTTTGTCCTTTTCTGAGATTTATGGCATTTAATATAGCTTGCTGGTCCCACCATTTTATGCCTTCGATTCGTACATCTTTGACTAGATATGTCCCCTGCCCGGCGAGTAGCAGGAAAATTACCGCCTTAAGCAAAATTTAGCCTCCTTTTTTGGCTGGCTCTGGATTTATGACTTCGAAATTGAGGTGATCTTCCCCTCTTGATACCTTCACGTAAGAGCCTTCTTTAAGCTCATTACCAAGAATTAATTCTGAAAGTGGTTCCTCAACATATCTTCTGATAGTTCTTCTTAACGGTCTTGCGCCAAAATCTGGTTCGTAGCCCTTATCTATCAGAAACTCTTTTGCATCGTAAGTTAACTCGATCTTGATGTTCATCTCTTTGATCCTACCTTCTAAGTCTTCGAGAAGGAGGTCCACAATTGTAAGGAGATCTTCCCTTGACAATGGCTTAAAGATAATAACTTCATCAACACGATTGTAAAGTTCTGGAGGTATTGTGTTCTTAAGTTCCTGCAACAGAAACTCTTTCATTTCTTCATAGGTTTTTGTGGTATCATCGGATTTGAATCCGAGCATTTTATTCTTACTCAGTACCTTTGTCCCGATGTTAGATGTTAGGATGATGATGGAATTTCTAAAGCTAACTCTCCTGCCAAAACTGTCGGTCAGTACCCCTTCTTCCATAATCTGAAGCAGGATGTGAAATACTTCTGGATCTGCCTTTTCAAACTCATCGAAGAGAATCACCGAGTAGGGTTTCCTACGCACCTTTTCAGTAAGCTGGCCACCCTCTTCGTATCCTACATACCCTGGTGGCGCACCAATTAGTTTACTTACATTAAATTTTTCCACATATTCTGACATATTTATTTCAATTACTGCATCTCGATCGTTGAAGAGGAAGTCAGCAAGCACTTTTGCGGTTTCAGTTTTTCCTACACCGGTCGGCCCGAGGAATATAAAAGATCCAATGGGTCTCCGAGGGTCCTTTATCCCGGCACGTGACCTTCTGATAGCCTTAGACAGTGCGGAAATAGCTTCATCCTGACCGATAATCTTCTTTCTCATTTCATCTTCCATTTTTAAGAGTTTACCCATCTCGCTTTCGGCCAGCCTTGTGAGGGGGATACCGGTCCAGAGCGAAATTATTTCTGTCACATGGTTCTTAGTCACGATAAGAGGTTCACCCTTTGATCTCAAATTCCTTTTTCTGTCTGCAATTTGTTCTTTGAGTTGGTCTTCACGTTCCTTTAAGAGTGAAGCAGTTTCAAAATCTTGTCTTTCTTTTGCTATCTCTTTTGCGCTTTTTAGATTTTCCAAATCTGCTTTAAGTTCTTCTAAAACTTCATCACTCTCCGGAGTCTTTAGTTTTACTTTGGCTCCTGCTTCATCGAGGACGTCTATAGCCTTGTCGGGGAGGTACCTGTCTGTGATGTATCGATCGGAAAGCCTTGCTGCGGCCTCAATGGCTTCATCAGTAAATTTAACCCCATGAAAAGATTCATATTTTTCCCTAAGGCCATATAAAATTTCAATGGTCTCATCAACAGTTGGTGGATCAACAAAAACGGGTTGGAACCTCCTCTCGAGAGCACCATCTTTTTCGATGTACTTCCTATAATCTTCGAGTGTTGTTGCTCCTATAAGTTGAATTAGTGCTCGGGCGAGTGGTGGTTTCAGAATGTTTGATGCATCAAGCGAGCCTTCTGCAGCGCCCGCCCCAACTACAGTGTGGAGTTCGTCTATAAAGAGGATTATGTCTGGTGAATCCTTTGCCTCATCGACAATGGCTTTTAATCTCTCTTCGAATTGCCCACGGTATTTTGTTCCAGCAACGATTGCAGTTAGGTCAAGCTGTAGGATTCTTTTATCAAGTAGCGAATCTGGGACTTTATCCTGTGCGATGCGCTGAGCAATGCCCTCAACAATGGCGGTCTTTCCAACACCCGGTTCTCCAATAAGTACTGGATTATTTTTCTTTCTTCGAGCGAGAATTTGAAGTAATCTTTCTATTTCTCTTTCTCTTCCTATTACTGGATCAAGTTTCCCTTCTTTTGCAAGTCTAGTGAGGTCCGTAGAGAAGGTCTCGAGATTCTTAAGTTTATTGCTTTTAAAGCTCGTTTTATCCTGGTCCTTTGAGCTCTTCAGCACTTTCTCGAGGATGTTTTCGTATGTAATATCAAAGTCAACAGCAAGTATTCGATATGTAATGTCTTCTTCGATCCTCAAAATACCAAGCAGCAGATGTTCAGTGCCGATGTATTGCTTGTGAAGTTTTAATGCTTCATCTTTTGCAAGCTCTAAAGCTTTTATACATTTTGCACTGAAGCGGATTTCTTTAGAGCTAACGGGGTGCTCGATGAGAAGCCTTGGGGGCCTTAGCCTATCCAGGGCTCTTTTAAATCTATCGTAAGAGACTCCTTCTTCATCAAGGAAAGTGTATGCGCTACCATCCTGGGTACTCAAGATGCCCAGGATTAAGTGCTCAAGGCTTACTGCGCTGCTTATACCTTCTTTTGCTGCTTCTTCTTTTGCCCGCTCAACCACCTTGCGGAGGCTAGCGGTGTAATCATTAAAATAGGGTAAATTCATGGGGATTAATTCACCTCCCCCAACATTCCTTTTAAAAATTGTAATTCCTCATTTACAACTGAGGAAATTGAAGATTCTGGAAATTTCTCCTTGAACTCAGCAAGCATCTCCTTCGCTTTTTGAACATTTCCCTTAAGGTAATATACCCTTGCTGTCTTGTACCAATAGTAAGCCTTTAAGGACTCGGTTGGAGCCAATTTTTCAGCTTTATTAATATAAGATAACGCCTTGTCCAGGTTATTCATATCTACATAGATATCTGACAGGTTTGCATACGCAAATGTTCTCAATAGGTTGTCTTCGATTTTTGTGCTTAAGAATTTCTTATAGTATTCGAGAGCCGTTTTTGGGTCTCCTATTTTTTGGTAATAGACACCACTGTAGTAAAATGCCCTCATACCAGAGCTAGTACTTCTGTATGTAGTAGTAAGTTGCTGGAGCAGCTGTGGAGCGTTCACCGTATCCTGCTGAGATATGGAAACAATTGCCTGAATTAGTGCAAAGTCAGCCTCTGTAGAAGCCCTTGGTTTATTTGCATTATTATAAATGACAACTAATATTATTATTACAAGGAGCCCTCCGAGCCCATACAAGAAATATCGAAAATACTTTGTTTTTGATGCCCTTTTGAAAAAATTTATAACTGCAACAATTGCTTCTCTTATGGGATCGTGCCTAAGCTCTTCCTTTCGTGCTCGTTTAACTTCTTTTGCCATTTTATCAAATCCTCCCTATTGAAAGAATTATAATAGTGATCGATAGAATAATCAAGGGTTTTATTGTGCAGTATCCATTACGAGCAGTGGTTTTTGAGGAGGAATTTCGTCGAGTACATAACAGTTGGTGAGTATTTTTAGTGCTTTCTCGAATCTTTCTACTTCATTATATCTTATCTCCATAATGGGTTCTCCAAAGCTGACGAAGTCACCTACTTTCTTGTGAAGTGCTATTCCAACCTTGTGGTCAATCGTATCATCTTTTGTACTCCTCCCAGCGCCAAGGACAGAAACAGCAATGCCAATAGCATACGTGTCATACGAATAAAGAAATCCGCCTTTTTTCGCAGCGAGCTCATATGTATACTTGGTTTTTGTGAATTCATGAGAATAAATGTGCTCTACCTCTCCACCTTGATATTCCACAAGCTGGTGCCACTTTTCTAATGCTTTGCCGGACTTTATCGTGTCTGATATCATTTCATAAGCTTCTTTGTAAGAATTTGCCTTTTTTCCGATTATCAACATTTCTGCGGCAAGCCTAAAAGTGAGCTCTTTTACATCTTCTGGCCCCTCTCCTCTTAATATTTCAACAGTTTCTTCTATTTCAAGTGCATTCCCGATTTTCCGTCCTAAGGGTTGGTCCATATTTGTAATGAGAGCCTTTACATTTTTACCAAAACTTTTCCCTATGGTGACCATTGTTTCAGCAAGTTTCTTAGCATCCTGTAAATCCGACATAAACGCGCCTTTACCCGTTTTTACGTCAAGTACTAATCCATCGATATCTTCAGCAAGTTTTTTTGACATTATGCTTGCGGATATTAATGGAATGCTTTCAACGGTAGCTGTGACGTCCCTGAGAGCGTACAGTTTTTTATCAGCCGGGCAAAGATTTTCCGTTTGCCCCGCCATTACCACACCAATTTCCGCTAATTGCTTTTTGAACTCTTCGAGAGAGAGTGCAGTTTTAAGACCTTTAATAGATTCAAGCTTGTCGAGGGTTCCGCCTGTGTGCCCCAGTGCCCTTCCAGAAATCATCGGGACGTAGATTCCCAGTGATGATACAATGGGGGCTAAGGGGAGCGAAATTTTATCACCTACGCCCCCTGTGGAATGCTTATCTACCTTGGGGCCTTTTATGTCTGAAAGGTCAAGTGCCTCGCCTGATTTCATCATTGCTTCTGCTAACGTTGAGGTTTCCCTGTCATCCATCCCCCTGAAGAAAATTGCCATAAGGAGAGCCGATGCTTGATAGTCTGGTATTTGCCCTCTTGTATAGGTATTAACAAAGAAGAAAATTTCATCTCTTGTAAGAGAACCCCCGTCTCTTTTCTTCTTAATTATGTCCACCATTCTCATTTTTGTTCCTTCCTGTCATAGCGAAAATAAAGGTTAAAGCATTGGCTGCAAACATCGAAATCAGAAAGATGAAGTTTGATTGAGCAGGTAAGAAGGAGAATACGATCTTCTTTTTCAGGTGTCCGCCTTTTTCATCCAGTTTTTCTACTTGATGTTTTAAAAATGTGTATTTAATATCATATATCTGCTTCTCACCCGATAAAACCTTTACAGTGGCATTGTTTAGTGAATCTGTGGCTTCAAGTCGCATATACCCTTTGAGCATTCTACTCGTGGGCATTCTTTTGCCATTTATGTCAATTTCAAGGCGATAGTTTTCACTGAAGAGCGGGGGTTCGGCTACGAGATACTCCTCATCATTGATGGTTTTAAACTGGAATTCGGGAATGGAAATAGCATATATAGATCTATTTATAATGTCCTGAAGGACATCACTATACAACATTGAAAACTCTAGGACATCCTGAAGCGTCAAGTAATAGTCTCCTCTTGCATTGCGTCCAAGAACTACAAGCTTCTGAGGTTCAAGCCAGAAGATTGTATCAGTAATTGGTGTCGGAGGAGTCGCCACTACAATCTTTTCCAAGGGAATTCTTAAGCCCTCACCAGAAAGGTAGGTAAAGTTGAGGGAATGAACCTCTGGTGCATCGTCGATAATGAAGAGTGCCGGTGTGTTGCGAGTCGGAAAATCTCGCTGGAGTGTGCTCCCATATATAAGGATACCGTTAAAACTCCGGATTTCTGGAGTAATGCTTTCCACAATTCTATTGTCCTCGATTTTATACCACTTTTCTGCACTCTTTAAGAAGAAAGAGAAGCTTACCTCCGGGTGTTTCCTGCTGAACTCATTTAGTACCTTTGGTAGTGGGGAAATGTGATCGAGACAAACTGCAATATTAATTGTCTTTCTCGCTTTGTATATTTCGGCATTTATTGTGTCAGACTTATCTTTTGTAAATATGCGGAACTCTATCTCGTTTAATCCATTATGTAGGGGGATCCTGAGAGAATTCAAATAAGAGGTTTGTATATTTCCATCAGACACAACAATGATAGAGTCGAATTTACTTTTTGTTGAGACTTCCGCGTAACTCTTATAAGTAATGGGTTCGTACACTAGTTCAGGCTTTTGACTCTTAATGGCTTTCACTTCGATGGATTTAAAGCCGGGGAAGGGCAGATTGAACGCGAGGTATAAAAGGAGGAATAATAAAATTAAGCGACTCGGCACAAAATAATTTTAATAGGTCTTATAAAGCCATTCAAAAATTAGTGCTCTTGAAGCTCTGTCAGTATTATTCTATAAATATGAACGGCTTATGAAATTGATGTTACATAGACGTAACCACGTGGGCAGTCGTAGAGTGTATTGTTGTTGAGTAAATCGTTAGTTGTAGGATACTGGGTATCAGTGAGATAAATACACCAGTTTCAGCTGGTGGCAGTAGAATTGCCCTGATTGTCGGGATAGCATTATCTACGAGATTATTCTAGGTCAGCTGCTGGAGCCGTCTCCATACTAAATTATACAGTTTACTAATCTACACGATGCGTCAATTGTGTAATTATAGAAGCCATTGCTGTTGTAATGCAGGCACCTCGACCACACCAGTAGCGGGACCACTCGTGTTTACTGTTGCGACTGCGGAATTAGGAGAAGATCATGCAAAATCAACTCGGTGACTTGACTATTGTCTATATCTTGCGTTTTTGCAGTAAACTGCTGTGTTTTGCCGGTTCCGGTTGCTTTTGTGATAAGGGTTACAACAATGTGAGGAGTCCCAGCTTTGGCGGCACAGGCATAAGTTCAATGTCATAGTGTTTCAGGTAGAGTTTAAGCACTATTTTTACGTTTGCTTACAATTCCATTTTACTTTTTTAAGTATTTTTTCCACTCTCTATTGTACTTCTCTGATCTCAATTCGGGTGCAATGTAGTCAACTCCAAGTAGGTTGAATATCTCTACTTCTTTTGTAGAAATAAGTTTACCAGAATCTCTTTTGAAAAGCCCATATTGGTTTAACAGGTATCCTTTGTTTCTTGCAAGGCTTCTCATCCAGATGTTAAATGCTCCGGAACCCGTTAGGTAAAGGGCAAAAGTCTCCCACGAATCGTGGTATTCATTTGGTATACAATATAGATCAATTAGGCTGAAGAATGGCTCTTTTTGGAGTAGTTTTCGGATTGTATCACAGTCTTCTTCAAAGGCGAGTACGTCCAGGTCGCCGATGTCCTCTTCTTTTCGAATGTAAGAACCAAAGATCCCAATGGAGATCTTGTGGTTGTTTGAGGTTTCGAGGATGCGTCTTGCTATGATTTTTGCTTCCTCATAAGGGAAGCGCCTTTTTGTCTTAGCCATCCTTTTTATTTTGTAGGAGGGTAATGCTTCTGTCAAGTTTTAGAAGTTGCTCTTTAATGTATTTAAACTATCCCATAAAGTATCGTTTCTTTGCGAAGCTAACTTTTAGTAGCCCTTTAGATGGTCCACGCATATTTCTATATCTAGAAATTCACTGAGCGGACGATTTTCATTAAAATTAATTTGTGGATATGATGCACGAAATCTCCAATGGTTCTATTCATTCCTTGAACACTTTATATGGAGCGATTGGGGTCTCAGAAGCTGAAAACAACATTAGAAATTTGTTTTTTGACCTGGATATTGAAAGTTGCCAGCTATACTTAAAAATATGGGGTAGTCTGATTTTCACTATAGCTTGTTCGAGGTGTTGATGTATTTACCGGAGCTTAGTAGGGCGAGAGTTGTAGCACGGGAAAAGCGTTTTCGATTACTGGTTGAAATTGACAGTAGAACTGAAGTTGCTTACCTTCCAAATCCGGGAAGACTGCAGGAAATCATATTCAATGGAGCCCAGGTTTACGTTGCAAGGAGAGAAGCACCAACGAGGAAGACACGATATGAAGCAGTACTTGGGCTTACTAACTACACATTTGTGGCTTTGAATGCATCAAAGGCAAATGAGATTTTTCTTGAAAACATTGATAAGATGCCATTTAACATAAAATCGGTAAGACGGGAGTTTACTTATAGAGGATCCAGGTTTGACTTCCTAATTAACGATGAAATTATAATAGAAGTTAAATCGTGTACCCTTGTTGAGCATTGCATTGGGCTTTTCCCAGATGCACCAACAAAGAGGGGAGTAAAACATCTTAGGACTTTACTTGAGTGGCAAGGGAAGAAAGGACTTATCTTTGTAGTTCAAAGAAATGATGCAAAAGCAGTCTCAGCGAACTACGTTATGGATCCTGAATTTGGCGATGCATTCAGGGATATTTTCGGGCACGTAGACTACTTACTTGCGTTTACATGTAATGTAGATACCAATAAAATTATATTTAAAGAATTTGTTCCGGTGCTCAAGGAACCGCTGTTACAGGATGAAAATTGCGATTTTTAGAGTTATACAGGCTTTCGAAAAAGTTATTAATAAGGAAAATACGTACAAATGTCAATGTAATATCGATGCGGCATTGTATGCTGTTAATCACTGTTTCCTAATTGCTATATATTTGTTTTATTCTCCCACGCAAATATTTTGAAAAGAGTTGGTAATGCAATACATTAACTTCTGAGCAGATTCTAAGTGTAGTAACTGAATTGTGAAATGTCCCACGTGTGCAAATTTGAATTTGGGCGAGTCCTCGAAGTATAAGGATTTATCGCATTGCCATTGAAAATTTTGACAGCCTTGTGATTAGATCTATACATCTTTTTAAATCTATGAAACTTTTGGGGAGATAATTGAGGAAAATTTGGTGTAGGGTCTCACGATCTGAGTGGAAAATTGCTTTCAGTTGTAATGACAGTGCCCGCATTTTGCAGGCTTGCATATCCGTATAACATTTTTTCTGTGAGGGTTAGATCAATTTTGAGATTTTTTCTTGTATATAAATTACGAAGGTATGAAGGGAGTGTAGCCTGTGTATATTAGTTTGATGGTGTACCAAGCACGGAATATAATTATACTAAAGGAGTGATTCTATGCAATTTACAGTGCAGTTTTTTATAGTGCTTGCTTATTTTGTAATTGTACTTGTAGTTGGTATTCTTGCGCAAAAGCTGGCTAAATCTGGGACTGATTACCTGATCGCAGGCCGTAATCTCGGATTGTGGCTCTGTACTGTAGTTGTTGTAGGTGAATGGCTCGGAGGTATGAGCACCATCGGAGTATCAGAACGTGCATATGTATCTGGGATTTCTTCAGCATGGTATAATGTCTCTACCTCGATTGGTATGGCGTTATTCGGATTTCTGCTGGCGAAATATTATCGTAAACATCAGGTATTCACCGTTTCAGAAATGATTGAAAAATTGTACGATAAGAATACAAGAATTATTTCTTCCTTTGCTTTTCTTATCGCATATATAATTCTTGGCTATGCGCAGATTCAGACAGTAGGCTCTGTGCTTGCATCGACTTTAAATATCAGTTTTAAAAGTGGAGTGATTATTGGTGGTCTCCTTGTCACTATTTACGTTACTGCTGGTGGCTTTTGGTCCATTACCTTGACTAATGTCATTCACACATTTTTGCTTTATTTTGCGATCATTTCGACGTTTATTATAGGTCTTGTGAAAATTGGCGGATATTCTGGTCTTTTTACTGCATTGGCTGAAGCGGGCAAGGATCTTGTAGTATACAAAAGTCCCGTGGGTGTGGGCTTGAATCAGGTAATTGGCTGGATTATAGGTGGGGTATTTGGGGCTTTTGCAGCCCAGGCGTCTATTCAACCGGTTTTTGCTGCGAGGGATGAGAAGACCGCAAAGCAAGCTTCCCTCCTCAGTGCTTTGCTTATATTGCCAACAGGTATTATTACTGCTACCCTTGGCATGATTGCAGCGACAGGCAAATTTGCATCCATTCCAGACCCGAAGCAGGCGTTGCCCAGTCTTCTAATGTCTTCCGATTTTGTTCCACCGTGGTTTGGTGGAATTGCCATAGCTGGAGTTCTCGCTGCGATCCTCTCAACTATTGGTCCTGTTATGTTTGCTATTTCTACGATACTTGTAAAAGATATATATCAGTATCTGATTAATAAAGAAGCCGATGAGAAAAAACTATTGAAGGTTTCAAGGTGGTTTACTTTTATAGTGGGCCTCCTTCTGATACCACTTGCAGCGTACATGCAAGGTTTTGTACTCGACACTGGCTATATTTCTTATGCTATAAGAGGTGCTGCTGCAATAATAGTGCTTGCTGGTGTATTTTGGGTTTCGAAGGGCAGGAGGGTGACTACTTCCCTTGCTGCAACTATTGCTCTGATTGGAGGGACTGTAATTTCAGTTTTATTCCCAATAATCAGCTACAACAATCCAGAATTCAAATTTGACAAGAATGTATGGGCTTTAGGGAGTGCAATTGTTCTTCTTTTACTTGTAACTTTAGTGGAGCGCTTGTTATTCAAAAAAAGAGAGGTGTGATGAAACCCCTTGAGGGAGTTAAAGTACTAGATTTATCTAGGGTGCTTGCAGGTCCAACAGTAGGTATGATTTTGGGGGACCTTGGCGCCGATGTGATTAAGGTGGAAAAACCCGGAGTCGGCGATGAAACAAGAGGTTGGGGTCCTCCCTTTGCAGGTGGTGAGAGCGCATATTATATGTGCGCAAATAAAAATAAACGTGGTATGACTCTCGACATGAAAAGCAAGGAGGGGAGAGAAATCCTCGAAAAACTGATAAGGAACTCGGATGTTGTGATCCTGAATTTCCTTCCAGATGTACTTAAAGGCCTAAAGCTAACTTACGAAGATGTAAAGAGCATAAGAGAAGACATAATATGGGCTTGCATTACAGGTTTTGGGCTAACTGGTCCCAAAGCTAACAAACCCGGCTACGATGTACTTATTCAAGGAATAAGTGGGCTGATGAGCATTACAGGAGAGCCTGAAGGTGAGCCCATGAAAGTGGGTGTTGCTATTTGTGATGTGCTTACCGCACTTTACACAGTTATAGCCATTGAGGCAGCAATCATTCGTAAAAATAAGACGGGGGAAGGAACGATTATTGATTCTTCTTTGCTTGAATCTACAATTGCAAGCCTTGTAAATGTTGCAAGTAACTATCTTGTTGGTGGCAAAATTCCTAAGAGGTATGGAAATGCCCATCCCAACATTGTTCCTTATCAGGTTTTTAGAGCACACGACCAGTACATAATTATTGCGGTTGGAAATGAAGAGCAGTGGAAAAGGTTCTGCAAAGTTATTGAGCGGGAAGACCTGGCTTTTGATCCGAGATTTGAGTCCAATGCAAAAAGGCTTGCGAACAGAGACATTTTAATTCCCATTATCGAAGAGATCATTTTGGAGAAGGATGCTGAGTATTGGCTTGCAAAATTGGAGGAAGTGCGTATCCCAGCAGGCCCTATTAACACTGTAGATAAGGCTATTGAAGATGAGCAAATACACGCAAGAGGATTCGTCGAAGAGGTAGCTCATCCGACTGCTGGTAGAGTTAGACTTATGAGAAATCCCATCCATTTTGGAGACATTATTCTCGACATATACCGACACCCACCACTCCTTGGGGAACACACCCAAGAGATTTTGCTTGAATTGGGGTATCGACTGGACGATGTAAAGGCATTTAAAAGGAAGGGTGTTATATGAAAAAGAGTTTTGAGATTGAGGTTCAGAAGGATTGGTGCAAAGCTTGCTACATATGTGTAAAAGCGTGCCCAAAGAATGTTTTTGATATTTCTGAAATCGAAAGTCACCGTGGATTTAAAGAGGTGATTCCTGCAAGAATAGAGGAATGCATTGGCTGCATGATGTGTGAGAATTTATGCCCCGATTTTGCTATTGAAGTGAAGGAGAAGGAACATGCCGTGGAAGAAGGTTAAAACAGCTATAAAACCAGGGCGATTTATGGTCCAGGGCGATGAAGCAGTGGCTGATGGTGCATTCTGCGCAGGTATGAGGTTTTATGCAGGTTATCCAATAACACCAGCCAGTGAAATAATATCGAGGGTCTTGGGTAGATTTGAGGAATCTGGTGAGGGTGTTTACTTTCAAGGTGAAGACGAAATAGCCTCTATAGCGGCTTGTATTGGTGCATCGTGGACTGGCACTAAGGCGATGACCGCTACTAGCGGACCTGGATTTGATTTGATGGTAGAAAACCTTGGATATGCGATCTTCACTGAAACTCCTCTCGTAATTGTGGATGTTCAGAGGGCTGGCCCATCTACTGGACAGGCGGCAAGGCCGTCTCAAGGGGACTTTCACCAGGTTCGATATGCTACTCACGGAGATTATGAGATTATTGCTCTTTCACCATGGTCTTGTCAAGAATTATTTGAATTTGGCATAAAGGCTTTTAATTTGACCGAAAAATATCGTGTGCCTGTTATCGTGCTAACCGATGAGGCAGTTGGACACCTTAGAGAGCCAGTATTTATTCCTGAAGAGATAGAAGTTTTTGATCGAGAACATGACCCTAATGCGCTACCTTTTAGTTTTGATGAAAAGGAACCGCCTCCGATGCCACTCCTTGGAGATGGAAAGGCACTTCTTATAACTGGTTCTACTCACACGGAGTCGGGTAAAAGGATTACCCAGGATCCCGATATTCACCGGAAAATAGTTAAGCACCTTATAGGAAAGATTAGGAATCATATGGTCGATATATGTGAGTTTCACGAAGAGTTTATTGAGGATGCTGATGTTATTATCGCTTCTTATGGGATTTCAGCACGAAGTGCCTATGAGGCTACTTTAAGGCTGAGGGATAGAGGCTTAAAAGTCGGGTTCTTCAGGCCGAAGGTGGTCTGGCCCATTTATGAAGATTATATTGCCGAAAGGCTTGGTAATGCTGGAAAAATTTTTGTTCCGGAGATGAATTCAGGCCATTTTTCGAGAGAGTTACAGCGTATTCTTAGTTGTGAAGTTATTCCTATTACGGAGCTTGGTTCCAATGTAATTCTACCAGAAAGTATTGTTGAGGTCGTGGAGGCAAGTTTATGAAAAGTTATATGCAGTGGGTAAGAACTGATTTTTTCCCTACAGCATTTTGTGCTGGTTGTGGTCATGGGATATTGCTGAGAGCTATTGTGAAATCTCTTGAAGAGCTAAAACTAGATAAGGATAAAGTGGTCTTCGTTTCGGGCATTGGGTGCTCGGGGTGGATTCCCAGTCCATACATTAACACAGACTCAATACACACAACTCATGGAAGGGCTCTTGCCTTTGCTACGGGTGTTAAACTTTCTCGTCCCGATTTTACTGTAATAGTGGTGGGTGGTGATGGGGATTTGGCTTCCATTGGTGGGAACCACCTAATCCATGCAGCAAGAAGAAATATAAATATAACCTGTATAATGGCTGATAACAACAACTATGGGATGACGGGGGGACAGTATTCGCCAACTACACCGATGGGGGCAAAGACTTTGACTTCAAAAAGGGGACATCTTGAGCCGCCTTTTGATGTTGCCTCGCTTGTTAAAGCTGCAGGAGCTTCTTACGTTGCAAGGTACACTGTGGCGCATTTTCCGCAGCTTGTTAATGCAATTAAGAGGGCAATAACCACTGAAGGTTTCTCATTTGTTCAAGCTTTGAGCACATGCCCAACTCACTATGGTCGAAGAAACGTCACTCAAGACCCTTACGAGTTCTTAGAGTATATGAAAAATAACTCAATTAATGTAAAAAATGTGCGTACTCCTGAGGATGCTAAGGGGAAGATATTAATAGGGGAGTTCTGATATGAGTAAGGTTGAAATTAGATACACCGGAACCGGTGGGCAGGGAATCATATTACTTGGGGTTTTGACTGCTGACGCAGCCACGCGTGCGGGTAATTATGCAACCCAAGGTTCCTATTACGGTGCACAAGTGAGAGGTGGGATTACTTCTGCTGATGTGGTACTGAGTAAAGAATGGATAGCTTTTCCTTACGTTGAGAAGTCGGATATACTGATGGCGCTTACTACTGAGTCTCTACATTACTACCTTCAGAGCTTAAAGGAGGAGAGTCTTATAGTAGTTGATGAAACCATAGTAACGCTCGAAAGCATAAAGGAAATCAGTAAAAGGTATAAATTTGTTAGAGTCCCTTTTACGCGAATCTGCTTTGAGAAATTCAATTCGGCATTCCTTATGAACATTGTTGCTTTTGGCTACATGCTGAGGCACCTTGGAGACTTCTTCACGAAAGATTTTGCGATAGAAGCGCTGAAAGATAATGTCCCACAGAAATATGTTGATATGGAGCTTGATGCTTTTGAGTTGGGTTTTTCTATTTAATTAAAAGTTTTTCTCTTTCGGGGCCAATGGAAATATAGTTTACGCTCAGTTGCAGATTTTCTTCAATGAATTCAATATATTTTTTTGCGTTATCGTGTAATTCCCCGTAGTTTTTTTCTTTTAGCGAGAGGGTAAACCCTGGTTTCTCTACATAGATGGGTTCAACGTGTTCCATCAGCTCTGCTGATGCAGGTGGAAGTTCGGACACTCTACCATTGAGTTCGTACCCTGTCGCAACCTTTATAGGGTCAATTCCGTTCAGAACGTCAAATTTTGTGATGACAAGGTGGGTAACACCATTAATCATTGCACTATACCTGAGTAGTGGTAGATCGAGCCAACCACATCTTCTCGGTCTTCCGGTTGTAGAACCAAATTCACTTCCCTTTTCCCTAAGTAGTTCTCCCCATTTCCCCTTTTCTTCTGTAGGGAAAGGGCCTTTCCCCACCCTTGTAATGTATGCTTTAAATACGCCGTACACTTTTCCGATTTTCTGTGGGGGTATGCCAGAAAAGACCAAGGCACCCGAGGAAATGGTATGAGAAGAGGTAACGTAAGGGTACGTCCCGTAAATAATATCGAGTAAGGTACCTTGTGCACCTTCAAAGAGAATGCTTTTTCCTTCCCTTTCTGCGAGGTGGATGAATTCCACGCCGTCAACGACATACGGCTTAATGAAATCAGAGAATATTTCTAAATTATTGAGGATTTCTTTATAATCAAATGGTGGGTGGCCAAAGCGTGCAGCGATAATTTGGTTGTTAAACTCTGTAATGTCCTTTAATCTCCTTTTTAGTATTTTGGGATCGAACAGGTCTCCTACTCTAATAGCGAGTCTTTGGTAAAGGTCCCTGTAAGCGTATGCAATGCCCTGTCTCGTGCTTCCGACACCTCCCCTTGCTGACTCCTCGAGGGCATCTTCCTCCTTGTGAAAAGGAAGTACGAGAGTAGCCCTCTCGTCTACAAACAGTCTACCTTCAAGGCTTCCCGAGATTGAGACTATTTCGGTCACCTCTTTCATAAAACTATCAGGATCTACAAGTACCCCTGCGGTAATAAGGTTCTTTTTGTCGGGTCTCAAAACTCCCGAAGGTAGTAGGTGGAGAACTAGTTTGTTATTATCTTTAACAATGGTATGCCCCGCATTTGCCCCGCCCTGAAATCTGCAAATTAAATCATATTCTTTAGCAATAAAGTCAACAAATCGACCTTTTGCCTCATCTCCCCACTGCAACCCTACTACTATATCGGCCATAAGATTAGTATCAAGTCAGGCTGAAGAATTATCAATTTCTGGGAGAATCAACATAGCATCGCCATAGCTGAGAAACCCATAATTCATTTGGATTGCCTCCTTGTACGCATTGAGGATCTTTTCCCTCCCAGCGAAGGCACAGACCAATATGAGAGGCGTTGATTTTGGCATATGGAAATTTGTTATTAAGCCATCGATCACGTCAAATCTGAATCCTGGGTATATAAAGAGATCGGTACAGCCTGAAAGTTTTGATTTATCGAATTTCCAGGATTCAAGTGTACGGACTGATGTAGTTCCACAGGCTACTACCCAATTGCCCTGTTCTCTGGTTTTAATAATCTTTTTCGCTGTTTCCTCAGGTATTTCGTAATATTCAGCGTCCATTCTGTGGGAAATAATATCCTGGGTTTTAACGGGTTTAAAGGTTCCGAGTCCTACGTGTAAGTATATTGGCTCTACGCTGACACCTTTTTCTTTCAGGTTTTTTATTACCGTTTCCGTAAAGTGGAGCCCGGCAGTGGGGGCAGCTACGGAAGGTCCTTTTTCCGCGAATATAGTTTGATAATAATCTATGTCCTCTTCTTTTGGAGCTCTCCTTATATAATGAGGGAGTGGGACCTGGCCATATTTTTCAAGTAAATCGAATACACTAATCTCTGATAAGATCTCCACTATAGCCTTAGCATCCGCGCCCATATCCTCTTCAAAATCTTTTATGGCAAGTCTACATTCTTCCCCCACAATAAAGGTTCTACCTACTCTGGCTTTCTTCCTACTGTGAACCATCGCTTTAAAGATATTTCTACTTATAGATTCTAAGAAGAATATCTCAAGTTTTCCACCTGTATCTTCAGCTTTGGCCACTAACCTTGCTTTAATTACCCTCGTTTTATTGATTATAACTAAATCTCCTGGCTTTAAAAAGTGTGGTAATTCGTAAAAATGGGAGTGGATTATTTTATCATCCTTCTTGTTTAAAACCAGCATTTTCGCCTGATCTCTTTCCTTCAATGGCTCCTGAGCAATAAGTTCAGAAGGTAAGTCATAGTCAAAAAGTTCCAGGGAAAGCATCTTCCTCCTTAAATTTAGGAATAATTATAATGTTCTTAGTTCGTTTGCTTCTCGAGGATCAACATTCCGTAAATATCTTTTACATTTATACCTGTAGGTCCGGTTATGATAAGATCTCCCAAGGTTTTGAAAAGGTTATATGAGTCATTGTTTAAGAGTTTCTCTTCTGGATTTAGAGAGAGGCGAAAAGCCTTATGAATGGTATCACTATCTGTGAGAGCTCCGGCGGCGTCCGTTGGACCGTCGATTCCATCGGTTCCCAATGTAAGAAAAGTATAGTTCAGATTCTCTTTGCTTAGAGCCAAAGATAAACGCAATGCGAGTTCTTGGCACCTTCCGCCTTTACCGTTTCCCCTTACTTTTACTCCTACTTCGCCACCAGCGAGTATTGCAAATTTCTTAGAAGTCCCTTCCATTTTAAGAGAGTGCACTACTGATGTAAATTTGTTGGCAAGTAAATCCACATCTATGTGGTTGTCCGATCCAAGAGAAATAACTTCAAAGCCCCTACTCCTCAAGTATGTTTCCATATGCGTTAAAAAGTCCCGATTTGTCAAAATGAGGTAATTCTCGACAAGTTTGGCCTCTGGTTCCCAGTCTTTTAAAGTTTCGGGGATATGGCCTTGAATACCCTCTAAGATTACAGTTTGCACCGTTTTAGGCACCACCGTCCAGAGCTCATATTTTTGCAACACATTAAGTGCATCCTGATATGTAGAGGGATCACTGCTTGTTAATCCAGAAGCTATGAGATCAATTCTATCATTGACTACATCGGACATCAGGAAAGCGGTAGCTTTACTCTTCAAGTGTCGCAACAGTTGTCCACCCTTTACCTGCGATAGATGTTTTCTAACTGTATTGATTTCTTCTATGGTAGCTCCTGAGAATAAGAGCATTTTAGTGGTATTGGCAAGGTCTTCAAGGGGCACCCTAGGCAGCTCAAAAAGCGAAGAGCCTCCACCCGAGATCAAAAACACGAAGCTTGAATTGGGGCTTGCATTTTTCAGTGTTTTCAAAACAAACTTTGCTGCTTTCATGCTATTTCTATCGGGAAAGGGATGTCCTGCCTTAAAGAACTCTACCTTCTCTTTATTCACAGGAAAATCAGCCTTCGATACAACAATGCAGCTACCTACTTCAAATATCTCTTGAAAATTCTGGAGCATACTTACGCTCGCTTTCCCAATTGCTGTGACAGGTTGCCCGTTTAATTTTTTGTCTAAATATTTTGAAAATATGGATGCAAGATCTATACTGTGAAAAGCATATTCCACTGCTTCGATTAAAACCTCCCTTCCGGCTTTGAGGGTGGGATTTTGGGTTTTTTCTACAAGCAGAGCCTTGTTTTTAATCATATATGTTAGGTTAAATCCCTCAATACGTACTTCAAAGTGCGACGTACTTGGCAACCTGAGTACTTACGGCTCTTCTGGCTTGAAAAGCTCTAATTTTGAGCTTATATTTAGGATTATGAAACAGAGGAGGTATCATGAGTTTAACCATATCATCTCCAAAGTGGGAAAGTTTTTATGCTGAAAGAACAAAATGGATCAAGAGCAGCATAATTAGGGAGCTTCTAAAATTTACTCAACAACCAGATGTGATCTCCTTCGGGGGCGGGCTTCCAGCCCCTGAGCTTTTTCCCATTGAAGCCATAAAGAAGGCGAGTAGCGAATTGCTTGAAAAAGAAGGTCAGATGATGCTTCAATATGGTCCTACTGAAGGTTATCCTCTTTTGAATAAAGAGATTGTAAGATATATGGATAAGATGGGCGTAAAGTGTACACCAGAAGAGGTGCTGCCTACCACAGGTTCTCAGCAAGCCCTTGACCTTGTTGGTAAAATTTTTATAAATGAGGGCGATGTGATTTTTGTCTCGAAACCCACTTACCTTGGAGCACTTCAAGCATTTAATTCTTATGGACCTGAATATATTGGTTCTTTGATGGATGATGATGGTTTGATTCCTGAAGATGTGGAGCAGGTGCTTAAAAAGAGGCACCCTAAATTTATGTATGTAATTTCAACTTTCCATAATCCTGCCGGTGTCACTATGCCTGAGGACCGGAGAAAGAAACTTATAGAACTTGCAGTGAAATATGATACTATTATAATTGAGGATGACCCATATTCCCGGTTGAGATTTGAGGGTAACGACATTCCACCTCTTGCTGCATATTCCCGCGAGAGAGTCATATATCTTGGGACATTCTCCAAAGTTTTAGCTCCTGGATTTCGCCTCGGTTGGATTGTTGCGCCAAAGGAAGTGATCACGAAACTGGTGCATGCAAAACAAGGTACAGACCTTCACACATCTACCTATGTTCAGTATCTTGCAGCGAGGCTCTGTGAGCAGAATATTATCGATCCTCACCTTGAAAAGGTTAGGGTCGTTTACAGGCGTAGACGAGATTTGATGGTGGAGTCTATGGAGAAGTATTTTCCGGGCGAGGGTTTTCATTGGACGAGACCTCAGGGTGGGCTTTTCTTGTGGGTTACAATGCCTGAAAGAATTAATAGCGTTGAGCTTCTTGAAAAGGCGGTAGAAAATAAGGTTGCTTTTGTTCCGGGGAATGCCTTCTATGCCGACCCGGAGGAAGGGAAAAATACAATGAGGCTCAACTTTTCAAATATGAAGGAAGAACTCATAGTTGAGGGCATAAAAAGGCTTGGTGAGTTACTGAGGCGTGAAATGTAAGTGGGAGTTTTAAACGGGTTTTAATGTTCTTTTCTATGCATTTGAAAAGTGTTTTCTCTACTTGACAAAACGCTTTTGGTGCATTAATTTTTAAAGAGAACAGGAGGAGAAGAGATGAGGAAATTTCGAGTATTCGCAACTCTGATTTTAGGCATTGGTGTTGTGTTTGCAGCACCAGTAGTTGATGGTACTGTAAACCCTGATGTTGAGGGGTACACCCTTGTTGCTGAGAATGCAGAAAATACCGATAAAGCTGGTGCGGATCTTTTGGCATTTTATTATGCAGTTTCATCCGAATCACTTTACCTTGCAATTACCACTCAGAATAGTGCTTCCTGGGGCGTTGCATATGGATTTGTTCTCGACGCTATAGACGGTGGTTATAGTGGTGATCCTACAGGTACTGGCGATTCGTGGGGTAGACGACTCCACTTCCCTGTGTGGCAGCCGGATTATCAGATTTATTTCTGGTATAGTGGAGAGGAGGATTCCATTACATCCAATGATTTCAATAAGTACGTTGAAGGTTCATGGCAATATGATTTCGCGACTTTTAATTATGCAGCGTCCATCAGTACGAATGGGCTTCAATCCCTTGAGGTTGCCATTCCACTTGAAAGCCTGGGTAACCCCGAAGCGGAAAAAGCGTGTGCTTATATTGTAGGTGGTGACAATAGTTCTGCAGTTGATATCCTTCCATATGATGAGACTGTTTCGTTAACGGGTGGTGATGCGGAATGGACAGACTGGGATACTATTACTACTTATCATACTCTCAGTACCAGGGAGAATATTGCTAAGCTTACCATGCAGCCTATTTTGAATGGTGTGAGGCTTACAGGTAATGGAACTTTTAATATTGAAGTCTATTCCGTTGATGGCAGGAAAGTACTAACTCGCAGGGTCACTGTTAATGGATCTGCCGATGTTCAATTTGGAGGACTAAAGTCTGGATTGTACCTTGTAAGAGAGAAAAATTTGGGGACTTCTAAGTTTATTGTTGTGAAGTAG
>DCDE01000028.1:10341-48732 GCA_002316275.1 Caldifarciminota bacterium UBA1063 | reverse complement strand
TCCCGCACTGTCAACCAAAAAGAAAAAAAGGCAACTTAAAACCCAAGCTGAAACCTTCAATTAGGGTGATAAAAAGGCGGGCCCCCGAAGGGGCCCGCCTTAATCCAACTCTACAGCTATTTTTACTTCGTTACGATAAACTTTCCGCTTTTAGTTTCAGTCTCGGTCACGAACTGATAATAGTATACACCACCTCTTTCAAGACCCGTATCTATCTTCACATTGTACTCACCAGGCTCTTTATAATCATTAACCGCGACCTGCACAAGCTGTCCAAGGGCATTATAAATCTTCAAGGAAACCCTCTGAGGCTTGTTGATGGAATATCTGAAGTAGACAGGACCTGAAGCCACACTGGAGATTACATCAAATGTCGTTACGCCGGATGCCCTGCCATCCGTATAGTTCTCGACGTCAGGGTCAGGAGAAACCGAAGTGGCACCCTTAATGAAATCATCCCACTTTGTAGAGGAGGCAAGAGGTAGGTAGTTGTAATTGGTGTTATAGCTTGAAGAAGAGGAAGGATAGTAGATAGCAATACCACGGCAAGAAGAATAGGTAGAAGAATTCTTATAATTTAAAACCGCGCTGGTAATTGCACTCCTAACATTGCTTGCAGCGGTTCTCAAAGCAGAGGGTAGACTTGTGTTGTTGTAGATGTTATTTGCAAACATATAAAGGTCTCTATGGTCAGAAATATAGAACCCTTTAGCATTGGTCCTCGCTGTGCTTATGGCACTGCTGTATCCGGCATTTCTCGCATAGATAAGTTCCTGGGCAAAAGTGTTAAGGTATGAGACAAGAGTTCCAACATTAGCAAGATTCACCGATGCAAGAGTGGAAAGCCCTGTAGCAGAATTTACCACAGCCTTCGCGAGATCAGCTGCAGAGATCGTTGGATTGCTATTCATTGTATTTAGAAAGCCGGCATAATACCACCCATTGGCAGCCTCGGTTTCCTCAGAACCCACGAAATAATTAGCATAGTTCCGACAAACATCCATAACTTCAATCATGCCCATAAGGCATGCATCGAAACCAACAATATCAATTTTTCTTCCAAGATAGTTCTTTATAGAAGAAAGGGCATTGCCCAGTTCGCCGTTATACACGTTTATCTGAGCATTGCCGGAAGTCTGATCAACAGAAACTCCCTTAAATAACGGCGAATCTTCTTCAGACTTATACCAGCCATCACCATGATCCCATAATACAAGGAAATATTTGTTCGCAGGATAATTCTGTATAGTCCACTGGGCAAAGGAAACTAAGGTATTGGGATCGCCCATATTCACTTCGCCAATGTCCTGAATGAGAGTGGAAACTACTGTAGATGAATTGCTTGCATCACTCGTAATATAATACCTCCTACAGGTTGTCCAGTTTCCATTGGAGGAATCGTAACCAGAAATTCTATCCCACTGAACGATTACATTTCTATAACTATTTGATCCACCACCGTATTCCAACTCATTTATATCAGCGGTCCCATAGCTTTCCAGGTTGTTGTCTGAGTTCATGTAGACCATAATTGTCCATTCTTTAGTCGTGGGGTCCGGCGGCGGCGGTGGTGGTGTCGGTCCAGAAGTAGCAGTCAAAACTATATCGTCTACATACACACCTGTATCGGTAACAGAACCATCAGAGTAGAAACGGAATCTAATCTGAGTCGCTGTGGTTGGGATTGATACAGTAGCCTGTTGCCACGATCTGTACCTTCCACTCTTTGACCACGCTGTTTTCCAGGAAGAACCATTGTAGTAGTCAACGTAAAGAAAGTCATAGTTTGCTTCCGTATCCATCCAATAATAGAAGGTCAATGTTGCAGATGCATAACTGGAAAGAGAGACGGATCTGTAAAAATAGTCGGTCACACTGTTCCCATACGTAACATACGCAGTGTTTTTTGCAGAGTAAGAGGATGAATAGTATTTCGATGAGACCTTTGTCCACTTGTGCGTTGAGGATGATGAGTATGTTGTCCAGCCTGTTGGGAAGTTGGTCATGTTGTCAGATATTATGGTAGTCTGGGCCATTAGACCCGTCGCTACGAGGATACCCACTATTGCAACTAACTTCTTCATGTGATCACACTCCTTTTTATACAGTTTTATACTGCAAAATTCGTGCCAAAATGCAAAAACATCTGAAACACCTATCACATGTGAGAAAAAGAAAATTATCATAATACAAAGTGTCAAAATATTGAACACTAATGTTATTTAATCTTTTAAACCATTTGAGACGTAAATGCTCCAAAGTGTTCAAATTTTTGACACCCATCAAAAACGGTCAACCCTGCTCTCCATCAGTCATGTCCCTGAAGCCTAGCTCCTTCATCTTAATCTGAAGCCAGCGACGAGACATGCCAAGATATTGAGCTGTTCGGGTAACATTCCAGTTGTTCAATTCAAGGGCATCATGTATATATCGCCGCTCGAAGTGCTTTCTCGCTTCATCAAACGTGTTGATCGTGCCTCTCAATTCCAGGGTTGACTTTATCTTCTGGATCGAGATTGGGCCTTGTTTAACTTCATCAACAAGAGATTGAATTGTATACTGAAGCTGCCTAACGTTACCTGGCCACTGGTATGCCCTTAGTAAATTCATACCTTCCTCTGTGAAATAGACTTTACCGTTGCTGAAAGTCTGCAAAAAGTAACTTACAAGCTCATCTATTTGCTTAACTCTCTCTCGTAACGGTGGAATATAGATTTCAATACCTTTAAGTCTATAGTAGAGATCTTTCCGAAATTTCCCCCTCCTGATGTAATCTTGTAAAGGGCGATTTGTTGCAGCGATGAACTTCACGTCTACCTTTGCCGGTTTTACAGCGCCAATCTTCCAGAATTCTCCCTTTTCGACGACCCTTAACAATTTCGACTGAGTAAAAAGCGATATTTCACCAATCTCATCGAGGAAGAGCGTACCACCGTTGGCAAGTTCGATCTTTCCCTTTGCCCCTGTTTTGGATGCACCTGTAAAGGAATTTGGCTCATGCCCGAAAAGCTCATTCTCAAAAAGTCCATGAGGAATAGCACTGCAGTTTAATGCAATAAAAGGACCTGGCCTACCGGAAAAACGGTGGATCATCTCCGCTACGATCTCTTTTCCAACACCCGTTTCACCGAGAATCAGGCACGGAAGGGATGAAGAGGCAGCCTTTTTGATCTTTGCAACAATTTCAGGAGGAATACCAACGGGAGTCTCTTCGGTAAAATCTGTAGGTGGTTCAGAATAAATTACGCGAGTAATAGAAAGGTGAAGCATCAAAAGCAAGGCAGAAAGACATGAAACGTCACACGATTTTGCCTTCAGCTGAAAGTACCAAATCCTTTTAGAGGAAATTAGAGGAATTTGCATTAATACCGTCTGGTCATCTCCACAGGTCAATACCGGCCCATTGCTACTATCCCCACCCTCAATGATATCAACGCTTGTGACAATACCATCTAAGTCTGTAGAGTACAAGATTTCATTGAAATGGTCTTTAACAGTTTTGGCGAATCGGGCTGCTTGAGACTGTGACATGGTGAGCTTAGGGAGTAACAACTCCACAAATGATAAGAACACATAATCACTAAAACTTTTTAACTTTAACATATCTTGTGTCATAAAAATATGATAATAGCATCCCTGGTCCTTTTCAAGATCCGCGTGAAGTATGAAAGATTTTTCGCACGTTGAAGAATGCGGCCCACCCATAAAATTCCGACTAAATAGATTTATACTTAACCTAAAAGGGGTAAGAAGATGCGGAAGAATTTACTTGTAGTATTTGTGACATTGCTGACAATTACAGACTTGGTGCAGGCTGAAAAAGTTGTAGAGATTCCTATTTCAAAAAATGAGTGGATAAAGCTGGAAAGCATGATGGAAGGAGCTTACTTCTCGCGACCCACAGACAAGGGAATCGCAATCCTCGTCGAGGATGATAACCTCAACAAATTGAAAGAAATGGGCTTCACCTATACTATACTGGAGGACTTAACAGAGGAGAAAAAGCTATACTATACAGGAAAAACTCAATACCATACATTTAGTCAGATGGCTACCGAGCTTGCACAGCTTGCACAAACTTATCAAAATATAGCTAAACTGGATACTATTGGGTACAGCGTCCAGGGAAGGCCGATGTTGTGTCTGAAAATTTCAGATAATCCAACTCAAAATGACCCTGAGCCTAAGATTCGCTTTGTCGGAGCTCATCACGGAAACGAATGGATCTCTGCTGAAGTACCATTCCTCTACGCAAAATACCTCCTGGAAAACTATTCTTCAAACCCCTCAGTGAAGAGTCTTGTAAACTCAAGAGAAATATATATAATACCCATAGTCAATCCCGATGGACACGAGAGCCAAAATAGGACAAATAGCAATAGTGTAGACCTTAACAGAAATTACGGATACATAAAGAATGGCTCTGGCAGTGTGCCTTACAGTGAACCCGAGACGCGATCCATTCATGAATTTTCAAAAAATAGGAACTTCAACATGAGCCTTTCGTTCCACTCTGGCGCACAGTATGTAAATTATATATGGAATTATACACCAGTTCGGTCTGCAGACGACAGATACAATAATATGATCTATCAATATTCTGTACAATATGGAAATATAACAGGCTATTCGGTAACCGAAGGGTACGATTGGTACCAAACTCTGGGAGACTTAAACGACTACTCCTATGGCATTAATGGTGACATTGACTGGACTATAGAAGTTTCTAATAACTATATCCCCGACCCTTCCCAAATAGACATCATTTTTAATGCTAATAGACCCGCTATGGACTTATTTGCACAAAAGGCCGGGCAAGGGATCGCAGGGTTTGTAATTGATTCAATTACTCAAGATACAGTAAAAACCGCAAGGATTACTCTTTATCCTCTTGACTGGCCCATATGGACTGACCGGTACACAGGTGATTTCATCAGGCCTCTTTTACCAGGGAACTACTCTATAAAAGTTGAAGCACCTGGATATACAGCAAAAACGATATCAAATATTAACGTTCAGCAAGACAATCTGACATGGATTACAGTTCTCCTTGCTCCAAGAGAAGATAAACGCGTAAACCTTTTCAAACCCGAATTAATTTATATAAATTCACAACAAATAACAGTGGATACCTTTGAGACCCATTATGCTCTCGGCGATCGGGATAGTTTGTACTATAGCCTTGGTATTTCAGGATATGCTATCTTCGACCTAGGGACAGAAGTCAAAGGAGACTCCATTTACGTTTATGAAGGAGTCGATGCAGTGCCAAGCGAAGGATTTGAACTATTCGTTTCAAACGATCCCTACGGCCCGTGGAGCCAAGTCGGTGGGAGAGCATACGGAAATGCGCTTATTCCTTGCAATAGCAACTTCAGATACATAAAGATTGTAGACGATGGCGATGGAAGCTCCTCTTCACGGAAATGTGGATACGACCTTGATGCTATAGTGGTAAAGGTTAAACCCGACCTGGAACTTCTCACCTACGAAGTACATGAAGGAAGTGGCAACGGAAACGGTTTTATAAATCCAGGCGAATTGGGCACCTTATGTTTCTCCATTCAAAACAACTCTTCATTTACAATCAGTCAGGTTTCGATCTTACCCATATGTATTGACCCTTACATTCAATTCTTAGAAGATAGCACCACACTCTTCAATTTAACACCCGGTTGTATCGCAACGGATTCTTTTACTTTCCTTACAGAGTCAAACCTCCCTTACGATTATGAAGTTAGTATCAACCTGGAACTCCATGTGGAACCCTATATATATACCCTACCTCTGACTTTTGTGCTTAATCAAAAAGATTCTACGGTATACGCAGGCCCTGATGATTATGGATACTTCGCATACGACTCTGTGGACTCCTTATATAACGAATTTGAAAACCTATCCCTAAGAGACATCTCTTCCATCGGGACCATAATAACGCAAATCACAAACTCTGATGATGCTACAACTCAACTCGATCTTCCTTTCACCTTCAAGTATTACGGAATTAACTATAACAATATTTCAGTATGTTCCAACGGATGGATTGCCATGGGTATAACAAACATAAACACCTGCGTTAATAGACCCATCCCCGATCCCTCCAATCCGCCAGCTTTAATAGCGCCGCTCTTTATGGATCTTGATCCATCCGCTTCTGGGGATATATATTACTACTACGATTTATCTGCTCACGAGTTCATCTTGATGTGGAAGAACGTCAAGGTATGGGGTAGTGCTTCCGATGCAACTTTTGAGATTGTGCTCAGGGATCCTTCATACTATAGTACGTTAACTGGTGATGGTGAAATTATATTCATTTTCGGGGATATGCCACAGCATATAAATGCCACTACAGGGATAGAAAGCCCTTCACACTCCACAGGCCTTCTCCTTTACTACAACGGCAATTATGACCCATCCATATCTTTGCTAAGAGCCGGTCAGTTCATAAAACTAACCACTGACCCACCAGTAGTAACTCCAGTTCCTGAATGGTTTCAGCCGATTGTAAAGCTCGGTTCGACCATCGCAAAAAACATGCTATTATTAGAAATAGCCAATATACCCTTTGGCAAGATCTCGGTGTTTGATGTAACAGGCAGACTCATTATGCAAGATGAATTTATAGCCTCCCATGGCAGGGTAAATTTAAGTTTACACAAGATTAAAAGGGGTGTCTATTTCGTAAAAATTAGTTCCACCTCAAGAAATTTCGAGAAGACCTTTAAATTTGTGAAGATTGACTAAGCTAAAACTTGCTCTTGTCCCCTGGTTCTACATCGCAGGAGCTATCGGAACTGGTGCTGCGATTTCGTTATATGCAACATCTACTCTGCTAATTGTATTAAGCCTTCTTTTAATTGGTGTTGCTATTCTGATAAAAAATCCTGATGTCGCATTATTCTCGCTTTTTCTTTTCCTGGGCTGGCTATCTGCGAACCCAATAGCCCATTCACAAAAACTCTTGAAGCACGCCTCAGGTTCGAAAATCCACGGAACCTTTAAAATTTACAATGAAGCCTTTCTGTATATGGACGGGACCAGACTTTCCTTTAAGACATCATTACCAGGGTATAAACAAGGCTCACTCCTTGAGATTACCGGTAAATACATTGGTGAATACAACATGATTTTACCTGAAAGAGTTCAATTCCTTGAAGAAAGTGAGAATATATTTGATAAGATTCATTATAAAATCAATTTCGACCTGTTTCAGGCCTTCGGAATTTACGAGGAGGGCATATTAATCAGGGCTCTAATAACGGGAGATCGGAAAGACATGAGCAAAGAAGTAAACGAGAACTTTAGAAAAGCTGGGGTTGCACATGTTCTCGCAATTTCTGGACTTCACGTGAGCTTTCTGTTTTCATTTTTATCATGCTTTTCAATGTTCCTATTTAGAAACCGCTTTATTTCTGATTTTCTTGCTCTGCTTCTGATCACTTTCTATGCAATCTCTCTCGGTCCCTTAGCCCCTTGTTTAAGAGCACTCATGTTCACCCTTCTTAATACGATAAGTCGCTGGGCGGGGCGCAAAGTGTTGTCCCTGAACGTCTGGGGGGCAGCATTTGCTCTATCCATCCTTTTGAAGCCCGAATGGCTTCAAGACCCTTCATTTTTGTTTTCCTACTTTTCTATATTCGGTTACATTTACGTAGGTGATATCCTTGAAATTAAAATTTCGAAAGCTACGTTAATGGGGAAGGGGCTCAACTATCTTATATCAGTTGTTGTACCTTTTATTTTCACGTTTCCCTTCCAGGCGATGTTTTTTAAAAAGGTCTCATTACTACCAGTAGTCTCCAATGCAATTTTTGTGCCACTCGTTTCCCTAACGATATTTGAAGCGATGCTTACCATTGTCTTATTAGAAGTAAGGCTACCAATATGGAAAGCCTTTAGTAACTGCGCTCTATTTATCGCAAGTGGTACACTCCGCCTCGCTGAGGTATTCAGCAATTTCCCCGGGAACAGCATAGAGGTGCCATCAGATTGGTATGTTTTAGTAATATTCATTTTTGCAATAATTCTTATGCCCCTCATTGTGAAATACAAAAAACAGAGGAAGCAGGAAAGAATAGGATAAAAGTTTCAACTCCTTAAATTTATATTTTGCCTTGGCATTGACTATGAAACAAAGAAAGAACATTAGGGATAAAGAAGAAAAACAAAACCACTTGACCATTTGAACATAACCCAGTATATTCTCAAAAGTATGAGAGAATATAGATGTCGTAAGTCCTTGAAAGCTAAGGTGTTATGTAAGGTGTTCACAACCAAAAAGTTATATTTTTTTCTACAAAAAATCCACAGGTTTTCTGTGGAAAACTATGCAAGTTATTGTAACAAAGTAGGTTAGTTTCTAATCGGTTGTGAAAAAAGGAGTATGTTATGGATCAATTCGTGTCTAAAGGTGAAGAGGTTTCTGCAGTTAGTTTGTGGTCCGATATTCTCGAGATTCTGAGGACCAGACTCCCGGAGAGTGCTTTTAATACATGGCTTATAAAAACAAAGGGGCTTGCCCTTTCGGGTGACAGGCTACTCGTGGAGGCTCCGAACACCTTCTGGATCGAATGGATTGAAACCAATTACAGAAAACTCCTAAATGAAGTAATAAGAGGATTAGGGAAAACTATAAATGTTGTTTTTACTCCAAAATCTCAGGGATTAGAAGATACGCAGGAAGATTCAGTTGAAGACATAAAGACTGGAGTACAATTAAGGTATCCTCTCAATCCAAGATTTACCTTTGAAAGTTTCATCGTCGGAAAATCGAATGAAATTGCTTTTCACGCAGCACAATCAGTCGCAAGGAGCCCTGGGAAGGATTATAACCCTCTGTTTATTTACGGCGGGGTAGGGCTGGGGAAGACCCATTTACTTAATGCCATTGGAAATTTTATATATACAAAGGCATCAAAAGTGAAGGCTGCACTCATAAGATGTGAGGATTTAATGAATGAATTGATCGATTCTATCCAAAAAAAACGGACTAAAGACTTTCGAAGTAAATACCGAAACGTAGATATCTTACTTATCGATGATGTCCAATTCCTTCAAGACAAAAACATACTCCAAGAAGAGCTGTTTCACACGTTTAATTATCTCTTTGAGAAGCAAAAGCAGATCATAATGACATCAGACCGGTCTCCTCAGCAGATATATGCCCTTGAGGAGAGGCTTGTCTCACGATTTCAGTGGGGGCTCGTAGTAGAAATTACAAGGCCAGATTTTGAAACTAGACTTGCCATTACCAGAAAAAAAATTGAGGAGGAAAGGCTCATCCTTCCTGAGGATGTGATCATATTTATTGCAGAGAATGTTAGAGATAATGTAAGATCTATCGAAGGCTCGCTAAAAATACTAAAAGCATATAACTCTCTCACAAAGAACATAGTCACCTTAGAGAAAGCAAAAGAGCTTTTGGCAAACTTTATCAGTCCTGTACCCAACATTACTATGGCAGAACTTATGAAGGTAGTCTCCCAGGAATTCAAGATGGCTTCCTACGATCTAAAATCAAAATCGAGAAAGAAAGAGATAGTTCTTGCGAGACAAATAGCAATGTATCTGGCAAGAAACATTATAGGTTTATCTCTGAGTTCTATTGGTAGCTACTTTGGAGGTAAGGATCACACTACGGTACTTCACAGTATCCAGAAGATCGAGGAGATGAAAAATAACCCTAAAATTGAATATTTGTTAAACGAAATAAACAGAAAGTTAAAGCTTTTATAACATGGTTTCCACAATTTTTCAACGTGTAAAAATACTGGAACTAATGGGAGTTTGTGTGTTTTTCACAGTAGCAAGAAACTACTATTGCTACTATATTTATTATAATAAAAAAATAGGAGGTTAGTATGGAATTTACTGTGGATAAAGAAAGGTTCCGCAGGTCGATTCAGCAAGTTTCCACTGCAATCCCAACTAGGTCGACGTTACCAATACTTAATAATATACTAATTGAAGTCAAGGACAGCAAGATGTTCTTATATGCATCAAACATGGATTTTTCTATAAGAGGACTTGTTGATGTGGAATCTGTGGAAAACGTCGCTTTTACTGTTCCTGGTAGGTCAGTCCTGAGGATTCTCTCTACCCTTGAAGTGCCAGTCATCAAAATTGTCTATGCAGATAGAGTAACTACCGTAAAATGGGATAAAAGCGAATATACCTTTCCCAGCCTCGATCCTTTGGAATTCCCAAAGATGAAGGAGTTTCATGAAGAAAAGAGTGTGACTGTCGATACATCTGCGCTACTCACGGGGTATGATCTCGTTAGCTTCTGTGCTGCAAAAGATGACCCAAGACCTTTCCTTAACGGCGTACTGCTCGAAATCGACGATGGTGAGTTGCGATTTGTGGCATCCGATGCACATAAACTCGCTCTATTTGTTAAGAAAATTGAACCTGCAGATACTAAAATTGAGGCAATCCTTAGTACAGAGGTCTTTGACTTTCTCAGAAACGCCGAGGAACCACAGGTAAGTCTTGCACAAGACAAAGGGATTTTTTCCTTTTCTTTCACAACCTCAAAGCTCGTTACAAGGCTTATTGAGGGCCCGTATGCCCCTTATAAAGAAGTAATACCAAAGGAAGAAGGTTCTTGTTTCCGTATTTCTCTAAGGGACATCGATGGCGCTTTGAGAAGGATTCAGGAAGTGGTTTCCCAGAATAACTTTGTTATAGAGTGGACCCTTTCTGAGGGAGGTTCTATGATTAATGGGATTTCAGAGAGTGGAAAGGCGACAGAGTATCTAACTGGCGAATATAAAGGAGATGATCTTAGAATTGGATTTAATGTGAAGTTCCTCCACGAAATAGTGAGACGAATTAAAAGCGAAGAGGTTTTGTTCTACTTTTATGGCCCCAAATTAGCTTGCATGATTAAGCCTGCTCAGGAAACTGACTACGAAACCCTATACCTTTTAATGCCAGTAAGTTTAGAGTAAAGTAAGTATAGTAAGGCGTAGACCACTCCAAAAACGAATCCACCAACGTGTGCCCAGAAGGCAGTTCCACCAACCTTACCGGCGTAGGGAATCATTGCGACGCCTTGGAGTAGCTGCAGAGCGAACCATATAAAGAGGAATATAAAAGCATTTATCGGTATTATTCGGAAGAATAACCCAAAAGTGAATGGGTCAGGTACCAGCGATAAAATTCGGGCACCTGGATAAAACACTATATATGCACCCAGAATCCCTGAAATCGCCCCGGAGGCGCCAACCATTGGAATTCTTGATGTAGGTGACACAAGAAACTGGGTTATCGCGGCTACAATGCCAGATATTAGGTAAAGGATGATAAAATGCACTTTCCCAAGGCGATCTTCTATGTTATCTCCAAAAATAATTAAATACCACATGTTTCCAATAATGTGTGCCCAGCTTCCATGGAGGAACATAGAAGTCAATAAAGGTAGAATATACGTTTCCTCTGAGAGTCCCTTCAAAAAAAGATTAAATCTATATGGTATAAAACCATACTTCATGAAGAACAAATTTGCTCCGACCCCCTGTGCAAGTTCGATAAAGAATACAAGTATGTTAATTGCTACAATAGTGTAGGTTAAAAAAGGCCTCTTTCTTGAAGGATTTACGTCCTTTAACGGTAGCATTCTAACTCCTTTTCGTCAATTCCAGAATAAACCTGGAAGGTTCCATTTTTTCATTCTTATAGTACAAGGGGTATGTTAAGTATACTCTAAGCTGTGCCCTTGTAAGTGCAACATACAGGAGCCTACGCTCTTCCTCTAAGTGGTCCTTTCTAATGGCTCTCTTTCCCAGAGGAAATAAGCCTTCCACGAGTCCTGTGATAAAAACTACCGGAAATTCGAGCCCCTTAGCCTTGTGCGCTGTTAACAATAGGACGCCATGGTGCCGATGACTAGACACACCAATTTCTTTCATTAAGGATATAAAATTCAGTACTTCTCTCGGTTCACTCAAATGTTGTTCTCTTACTATGAGTGAGAATTCCTGTAAGGTTTCCAGGGATTTTTGAGTGAGCCAATTCTCCCTTTCGCTGAGATTTATAAATTGCTCCAGAATCTGGTCGGTTGCTTGCACGCTCTGACTATTTTTTAAGAAATTTTGCAGGGATTTTAGTGCATTGATGGCATTTTCGTCTGAAATCCCAGAGGTGGAGAGTTTTCCAGTTGTGGTGTAGTTTTTTAGAATTTTAGTGATAGCGCTTCTTGGGGTTTTCAGAAATCGGTATAAAAGCACTTCCATGTTCTCACTGATGTACATTCCAGAAATATGTTTTAAAATTGCCGTGATTGCCTGAATTTCAGGAAGATCATAAAAATTCCCACCTTCGAGTATAGTGTATGGTATTTCAAACTTTTTAAAAACCTCTTCTATATGATGAGAATATTCATTGATTCTGTATATTACAGCAATATCAGCGTAATCGAACCCTTGTTCTCGCAGTTCTTTGATCTTCTCTGCAACATATTCGGCTTCTTTTTGCTCATTTTCAGAGTATGAAAATGTTATCGAACCTTCGTCCTTAAGTTGTGACGCGAGTAAATTAGTTTTTGTGAACTCTTTGCAGTGCATAATTAAATTATAGCCCCCTTCAAGGATTTTCTGCGCTGTTCTAAAATTTTTTGTAAAAAAATATTTGGTTGCTTTAGGAAATTTTGAGGTGAGCATATTCAAGTAGACTGGCGAAGCTCCTCTGAATGTGTAAATTGATTGAGTTTCATCACCTGAAACCCATAAGTATCCTGCTTCTCCAGCTACGTGTAGTATCATTTGAAAGATTGCGTTGTTGACGTCTTGAAATTCATCTACTATAATGAATTTGAATCTTTCTCTAATATCTTCACAGACGTCAGGATAGTTTTGAAGCAAAACGTTTGCGTGAAAAATTAGGTCTTCATAGTCAAGATACTTATTCTTTAGAAGGGAGTTCTGATAAATCTTATAATATGATGAGACTTCCCTTTTCCAATCAGACGCTTCCGATGTCTCTATCCTTTCGGGAGTTATTAGATTGGATTTTGCAAGCTTGATCTCCCTTAAAACGGCTTTGGCAGTATGGGGGCCGCAGCCTGCACCTCGCAGAATTTCTATTCCTTCCTTGTCCGTGATAATCTTGAAGTCTTCCGGTATGTTTATTCTATCCCCTGCATACTTCAGTATCATTTTCCCAAACTCGTGAAATGTAAGACAACTTACTGCCCTTGCACTATCTTCGTCAAGCATTTTTTCAATGAGGCTCCTAAATATGTTTACAGCTTTTCCAGTGAAGGTAAGGAAAAGAAAGCCTTGGGGATCTTCTTTTTGCTTTTTAATGTAGTATGCTACCTTGTACGCTAAAGCAGTGGTTTTGCCACTTCCCACAATCCCTTTTAGTATGATTACCTTTGATGGGTCTTCCACGAATTTAATCTGTTCGGGGGATAAGTTCCCGAAAGAAATATCTTTTTGGACCTTCTTTAGGCTTACTATATCGAGTTCAGGTGTTTTCAGTATCTTGTTAATTGAAGAGAGCATTTCCCCTGCGGAGGGTCTCTTGGTATGGTTCTTACTTAGGGCGCTCTTAATTATAGTGTTAACTTCGAGAGAAACCGCAGGTATATTCTCAATCCGAGCGTTGAAAACTTTGTTTCGTAGTTCTTCGATGTTTTCAGCGCTAAATGGGAATTTCTTCGTTAAGAGTTCAAAAAGAAGCGCCCCTACACTGTAAATGTCGGACTGCACATAAGATTCACCTTTCCAAACTTCTGGGGCCATGTAGAATGGTGTGCCTCCGATATTTCCTAATGTTTGTCCTTGCTTGAAAATTCTTGCGAGACCAAAATCAGCGAGTTTTATCTTACCTGTGTCCTCACTTATCAGTACATTCTCAGGTTTAATGTCACCGTGAATTAGCCCCTTGCCATGGGCGTATTCTAAAGCCTTGAGGATTTCTTTAATAATGTTAAGGGCTTCAGTTACTTCAAGAGGCGCTTTGTTTTCTATAACATCCCTAAGGGTATATCCCCTCACTGGTTCCATAACCATGACGATTTTATCATCGATGGTTTCGATAGTGAAAAAACGTACTATGTTCTCATGATTTAATTCGAAGAGGATTCTTGCTTCTTGGATGAGTTTTTCGCCCCTTTCTCCCTTATTTGGTTGTACTTTCAACGCCACATTTTTCTTGAGTATCGTGTCTTCTGCAAAGTATACTGAGCCAAAAGAACCCGATCCCAGGAATTCTAATATTTTGTATTTGCCAAGGTTTTCAGGTACTATCATTGTAATTCATCTTTTGTATGGCCCTGAGCTGAACATAAGGTGGTTAAAAATTTTCTGTGCCGTGACCCTCTCAAGTGTGAAGGTTTCAAAAAATTTATGTGCAATTGATCTATGAATGGGCCTTGCTTCTTCACAATTCGCCCCACAGCGATGCCATAAACTCAGTTAGATCGCGGAAGACCAGGTCTGGTTTTACAGGTGCTACATCGAGGTCTTCCTGCCTAGTTTCGCCTGTAAGAAGAAGTATTGAGGTGATTCCGAAATCTCTTCCTGTTTTTATATCCGTGGTTATTCTATCGCCCACGATGGCTGTTTCTTCTTTCTTAGCGTTCATCATTTCCATTGCTTTTTGGAAAAAGTATTCATTCGGCTTACCCGGAATAGCGTCGGGAACCCTGCCTGTAGCCTCTCGGAGGAGGGCTAAAAAAGCGCCCACATCGGGTATGAAGCCATCTTCTACAGGGCATACGTTGTCTGGATGGGTAGCTACAAAAATGCCCTTTCTTTTCAACAAGATCTTCGTTGCTACCTCAAGTTTCCTGTAATTAAGGGATGTGTCAAAGGTTACGACGAGGTTCGCACTTTCGGGATTGAACGTCACACCATATGAAGCAAATTCTCTAATCACTCCGGGTGTTCCTAATATATAAGCATCCTTTATATTTTTTTCCTTGAGAAAAAGGCAGGTAGCCTTTCCGGAGGTAAAAATGTGTTTGAGTTCCACTGGGAACCCTTTTGTTCTCATAAACTTAAGGTATTCCTTCGAACTCCTTGATGAATTGTTGGTTAGTATGAGGAATTTTTTCTTGTGGTGAATCAGCTCCGACACGAAATCTACCGCACCCTTTAAAACCCTATTACCGAGGATCAACGTTCCGTCGAGATCCAAAAGTAAATAATTTATTTTGCTTTTCACAACGTAATTATAAAATTCGAGTGTGAAAAAAAAAAGGGGCCCCGCACCGGGGCCCCTTTAAATGTCTCATTATACTTCTAATTAAAAACTGAAATGGAGGTCCATTACAAATCGATCATTATCTACGTCATTGGTCTCTTCAAGATTTAAGTTGTAGTATACCATAAGCCTTATATTTTTTGAAAATCCTAGGTTGAAGCCTGCCCACACTTCTGTAGTTTTGTCATCAGGGACAGCGTCGTTTGGTTCCAGCATGCTAAACTTCACAGCAGGGCAAATGTAATGATTTTCCACAGGCAGATCAAATTTCCTGTAGATCTGGGCGTAGAAACCGTTAGATGCCAGATCTATATCATCATTCTCCCTGTATATGTATCCTCCTTCAATGTTCACAATGTCGTGATTTAATCCCAGGTAGCCTTCGTACAGGGTATACCAGTTTGTAATCTGGGCTTTGTAATAGCTACCACCTACAGTCAAAATATCTACGGGTTTCAGGTTAAGGTTTCCAACGTAACCTTTTTCGTATTCATTTAATTCATTTTCATAAAGGGCAAGCTTTAACTCGGTATAAGGAAGTTCTGCTATAGCCATAATACCGAGGTCTGCTCCATAACCAAGATCGTAGAAAAGCCTCGTAGCCCCGGATAGATACGGTGTGACATTGTTTGTAGCATACGGTTGATACTCATAGCCGAAAGGAACCTTCATCTTACCCATCCTTAAGGTTACATATGGAATGTGGTTGAGATCAGCGTAAGCATATTGAATCTTCCCATTAACCAGATTTGGCTCGAACCGGAAGGAGAGCTTGTCAGTGATTTTTCCCTTGAACGATATGCGGACATAAGGGAGCGTCATTAGTCCATAGTTTTCTTCGGATCCATCCATCACATACTCGTATATCATATGCGAGTACCCTGTTACCTCCAATTTCCCACATTTGCATTCTGCATCGCCTGCTTGCATCAGCATGATCAACATCATTACTACATTCATATTTTACCTCCTGTTATAACTATATATACTGATAATATTACGAAAAGTCAATACCTTAGTAGCCAGCATCTCTTATGAAGCCAGGTTTTTTCCTCCAATTTTCGCTTACCTTAACCCACAACTCAAGGTAAACTGGCCGCCCGAGGATGTATTCTATTTCCTGCCTAGCAATGGTCCCTAATTTTTTTATTTTGTTTCCCTCTTTTCCGATGATTATCTTTTTTTGATTGTCCTTCTCTACATGAATTACTGCCCTGATATAGTCTTTTCCTCCATGATTTTCATCTTTTTCTTTGAATATATCGATTTCAACAGCTGAGGCATACGGGATTTCTTCTCCATAAAGGTAAAACAACTTCTCTCTTAGAATCTCTTGAACCAAAAATCTTTCTGTTTTGTCTGTAATAGCATCCTTGGGATAAAAAGGCGGGGAATATGGCAATAGCTCCTTTATGGAATTCAACGCAATATCAACATTTATATGCTTTAAAACACTAACGGGAATAATTTCTTTAAAGGTTTCTGTCTTTGCGAACTCGTCTATAATTGGCAATATAGAACTTTTGTTAACAGTATCAACTTTGTTAATGAGCAATATTGCAGGTTTTTTACTTTCCTTTATCTTCTCTACAATCCTAATGTCAATTTCTTCTGGCTTTTCGGGCTCTGCTAACATTACGACTACGTCTGCATCGTCAATTGCTTCAAACGCCCTTTTGAGTAACCATTTATCCAATTCGTGACGGGGTTCCTTCATAATGCCAGGGGTGTCGAGAAAAAGCATCTGAAAGTCTTCACCCGTCAGTATACCAAGAATTTTGTGTCGCGTAGTCTGGGGTTTAGGGCTTATGGCTGAAACTTTGAAATTGATGACGTTATTAAGAAAAGTGGATTTGCCTACATTCGGTTTCCCAACGATGGCAACGTAGCCTGCCTTAAAATTGTCTTTGGAACTGGCATCCAATTTCTACAAACCTCCCTTTCAATTCAACGCCCGGTAGGAACTCACCGATGTCGTTAAAAGCGTTGTTTATCTTGATATAAGGATTAAGGTCCTTAATTGCATGAAGGTTTAGTGCGATATTCAACACACTAATAATGCTCGCATGCCGTCTGTAGTTGTAATAAAAATTGAGGTCATAATATTTTTCTTTAATCGATACATTAAAGTAAAGGGTATCCTGAAGTATCCGTGATGCCCCTTCAAAGTGACAATAGCCGACTGCAAATATATCCGAATGGATCTCCAAGCAGTAATTCTCTTCTGTGTAAGGAGAACTATATACAGGTTTTAAGGTATGAACGTCAGGAAGGATGTAATTATCAGCGTGCTTTTTTTCATATCCAAGAATAAGAGGAAGAGCTGATACATTAATTTTAAAGGTCTTCATTTTAAAAGGCTCAAGGGAGTGAAGGAGGGAGCCCGCCAGGAGGCAGTCGAAACGTCCGAGTTCGCCATACGTGTAGTCTTCATCAAGTATAAGGTTCATCCTCATTTTACTGCTCTTTATATTTAGGAAAAAGGCATCCAACGTATTGTGTTTGAATTGAAATCCTACAAATCCGTAGCCGAAGAGCCATACCATACCTCCGTATAGGGAGTTTTTGAGGTTGACCCTGTCGAAGTTCAAGTAAGGTAAGAAGTTAGCTATTCTGTAACCTGTTGAACTGTAAAAGTTTGAGTAAGTCTTAGTCTTTGCAGTTGCCAGCTTAGGAAAATAGTTACTCCAGTTCCTCATCTGAAATGATAAAAAAACCTTTTGAGTTGTAAAATTAGCATCGAGCACATTTTCAGAGGCAACAAAATTCGGGAACTCCCGTACCCTGGAATTAAATTCGATGGAGGTGTAAGGAATATGTATTTTTGCATTGATTCTCGAAAGTGACAGGTTTGCAAAGTTTACGGGCATTCTAACTTTCTCTAAGAAGATGTTGTTCATAGATAGGCGTACGGTACGTTGTGCCAAAAGGAGACTGTAAGTATTAGCTGCCTGGGGAAAGGCGATTTCACCACGTTCCGGAAAGATGGTATCTGGAACGCTGTAAATTAGGGATTCTGGGATGCTGAAAGGGATCTGTAAAATGACAAAAAAGAGAATCCCTGGGGTCATTTCGCCAGTTCCTTCCGTAGCATAAAAATGGCGATGAAGGCGAAGATCAGGTTCGGAGCCCAGATGGCAATGTAGGGGTTAAATAGGGTCCTTCGAGAAAGCTCTTTCCCAGCCAGAAGCATTACGTAGTAAGGAATAAAGAAAAAGAAGGAGACACCAAGGGCGGAACCATACCCGGAGAATTTGAATTTAACGGCAATTGGAAAGGAAAATAAGATAAAGATAATTGATGCTACAGGCAGAGCGAAGCGAGAGTTTATTTCAGAAAGCAGCGTGTTCTCGCGTTTCTTAGTGAAAGTCCTCGATATTTCGTCTCTCTCGGACAAGAACTTATACTCCCTTTCCAAGTCTTTAATCTCCTCAATGAGCATTCCTATGGGCTTATCTTTGTCAGCACGGAAAATCATGTTTTTATAGTAAGATTCCTCGTCAAGATTCAATAATAGTCTGTCTTCGCTAAAGACAGCCCTCCTGAACTCCTCTTTTTTTTCTCCACGAGCTTCGATAAATTCCCCATCGTACAATTCCATAACGATTTCGCCTTTCTTAACGGAATAGATTTTTCCTCTCGATGCTGAAATAAACCTCACACCGTCCTCTTTTACTTCCTGAATCTTTATGTCTCTGAGTTCGCCGGTTTTTTCATCCTTTGAGGATGCGTAAATGAGGTAGTTTTCCATCTTGTTAAAGATGCCCGGCTCTATCTCAATTGCAGGTTTTTTTGTTCGTATTTCAAAGAGGATCTGCTTTAACCGAAAGTTAGACTCTGGAAGGATATAAAGGTTGAAAGTCATGTTCAGCACTACAATTATAGCCATGACGGCGCTGAGTTTTAAGAAGATGTTTTTGAAGTATATTCCAGAACTTCTTATACATAGGATTTCATTATGTCCTGCCATCCTTCCAAAAACAATAAGTCCAGCTACCAGAAAAGACATGGGGATGGTCATATTCATAATAGAAGGAAGAGTGAGGAGGATCACTTTCAAAACCGTAATGAAGGGTATGCCTTTTCTTACAAGCAAATCCATCAGTTGAAAGATGCTATTGACTAAAAGTATCATAGTTAATGCAAAAACACTTCCGAGAAAAGGAGACAGCAGACTTCTCAATATGTATCTGTCAATTTTTTTCACTTTTTAAACCTTAATAGAAGATTTAAGAGAACTGTAAGTACCAAGGAGAGCAATATGCAGGTTCCTATGGGGATAATAAGGGTAAAATTTGGTTTTTTTATCATCATGTCTCCTGGAATTCTAAATGAAGTATTCTCGAAGAGGTAAACTATAAACCCCAGGAGGGCAAGCAATAACCCAAACTTAATTAGTAACTTTCCCATTACATGATAATTTTAGTATATGTATAATGAAAGAACAATAATATTTGCATAAGTTCCTCTGCATGGTGTTAGTGTAAAAACCGCTAATTTAAGCTTCATTAAGGGAGAAGACAAAACCTAAATACGGAATTAGGATTTTTAGCAGAGTAATATACGAGTTACAGTTCCACCATGACCTCATCGTATAAAAGCACCTCTCCACCCTTAATTACACTGCAAAATCTTCCCCATCTGGATACAGCATATGGTCTTCCCTCGTCTACTAACTTTTCCTTTCCGATCTCATTTATTTCTAGTTCTGCGGCACCAACCTTTAGTTTTTTCCCTGGGAGTAAAATATACTCAGGTATGCCAATGATAGTTATGTTCTCCGTAAGTTCATCTATATTAAAGTTGAATTTTTCTTTTGGCATCCTGGCAAGTGCTTCCAGTGGAAAAACGCTTACCTGCTTTTGAGTGCCCGCGTGGATATCTCCCTCGACTCCAAAATGTTCGATCAGTTTTATACGGTCAATTTTTGTTTTAGGACCACGGGTTTGAGATTTCCCGAGGAAAATGACCTTTCCAGAGAATTCGTGCTCCAGTTTTACATGCCCCGATTTTCCTCCCTCTTTTTCAAGGATTCTTAAATCAACAATCTTTATCCACCTTTCGTATCTTTTTAGCATATCATATAAATTGAGTGCTGCAGAAGCGCAAGCTGCGAGGGCCTCCATTTCTGCCCCTGTGCGATCCACGCAACTTACCTCGGATCGTATTTCAACTGCACCTTCATCGAAGAGTTCAATATCAACCTTAGCTCCCGTTATTCTAATGGGGTGGCAAAAAGGTAAGAGCTGGGGAACGATCTTTAATGCGTTTAAACTAACGATCTTTGATGCAGCAATTGGATCTCCCTTTTCAATCCTGTTCTCCTTTATAAGCTTAATAGTATCTTTCTCAACGAGAAGTCTTGCAAGGGCCATTGCCTTCCTTCTGGTTTCTGGCTTTTCGGTTACATCGATCATCTTCATATTAAACCTCCTGTTGATGAAATTATATGTTGGAGGTTCTGAAAGAATAAATGTAGAGCTTTATGTGCCTTTCTTAAGGTGATATCTATTCTTCCCATCGCTAAAGAATTTTATCATTTTTTAGCCAGGCTTTAAATTGTTTTAAATTTACCATCTTGCCTGTTATATAATTAACACATGGTAAAGGAAGCTAAGTTTTATGAAAAACTTTCAGATGGCAGGGTCAGGTGTTTTTTGTGTAGACATAGATGCATTATAAACGATGGTGGGGCTGGAATCTGCGGGGTTCGTAGGAACAATAGCGGGGTACTTTATACAATGGTTTATGACTATCCTGTGGCTCTAAATGTAGATCCTATTGAAAAAAAACCCCTCTATCATTTTTTACCTGGGTCCAGAGCCCTTTCTGTAGCTGCTGTTGGCTGCAATTTTCGTTGTAAGTTTTGTCAGAATTTCGACATCTCACAAGCACCTAAGGAAGGCGAGCTCTTTGGTGATAATGTGCCACGTGAAACCATTGTATCCCTCGCCGAGAGGTATCACTGCGCTTCCATTTCTTATACTTACACTGAACCTACCGTATTTTACGAGTATGCTTTCGAGATTGCGAAACTCGCAAAAGAAAAGGGTATCAAAAACAACTTTGTTACCAATGGGTACATTGAAAAGGAGCCACTTACAGAGATCGCGCCTTACCTTGATGCTTCTAACATTGATTTGAAAAGCTTCAGGAAAGAATTTTATGCTAAGGTTGTCGGTGCAAGGCTCGAGGAAGTGCTGGATAGCATCAAGCTTTACTTCAGATTAGGTATTTGGATTGAACTAACCACCCTTGTTATCCCAGGCTATAATGACACAGAAGAAGAGTTGAGGGATATCGCTCGATTTATCAAAAATGAACTGGGAGACTATGTACCCTGGCACATATCAAGATTTTATCCAAGTTATAAGATGAGCGCGGTACCCCCAACGCCGGCTAAGGAAGTGTTTAGAGCCAGGGAAATTGGTCTTGAAGAAGGTTTACTATACGTGTATACTGGTAACTTGCCGAATGATGAGGGGAGCAAGACCCTGTGCCCTACTTGTAAGAAAGTTGTAATCAGCAGAATAGGTTTCCGAGTTTTGGAAGATCGTGTGAAGGACGGAAAGTGTGAATTTTGTGGAGGTACAGTTCACGGGATTTTTTAGTACTGTGAGGAGAGTTTAAAATTAACTCATGGAATTTCTAAGACTTGCTTGTAGAGAAGAAATATATAAGACCTATTTTCATTTGTTTAAGCCGTTGGGAAGTAAGCAAGTGTCAGTTTTTGAAGCTTATAAGCATTTTGCTTCGAAAGATGTGTATGCTACGGAAAATATTCCGTATTTCCCCAGGAGTAGTGTTGATGGTTTTGCAGTAAAAGCCTCGAATACGGTGGGAGCAACTCCTTCCTCTCCCGTCCTTCTAAGGTTTGTGGGTGAGGTATCGATGGCAGAGAGGCCAAAATTAACGATTTCTACAGGTGAGACATGCAGGATCTGGACTGGAGGATGGATTCCTGATGGGGCGGATTCGGTTGTGATGCTTGAAGATGCGAACATTGTAGGTGAATTTGTGGAAATATACAGCCCTTGTGCTACAGGTGAGAATGTCCTCCAGATTGGAGACGATGTAAGACAAGGTGGATTAGTTATTTCGAAGGGGAAAGAGATTCGCGCCCAGGAGATCGGTATGCTGAATGCCCTTGGTATTCAAGAGATTGAGGTAGCAAGAAAGCCAAGGGTACTCATTATACCTACTGGAAATGAGCTGGTTGAACCTTGGCAGGTTCCTGAAAATGGTAAAATAAGAGAGATAAATTCCTTTATCGTAACATTTTTAATAAAGAACTATTGCGAAGTGGCTGAGAGGCATCCCGTGGTGAGAGATGATCAAAAGGTACTTTTTGAGGTAATAAAATCCGTATTTGCGGCATATGATCTTCTACTTTTGTCGGGTGGTAGTTCCAAAGGGGCTGGGGATTTTGCTGTCAGGGCAATCGAAGAATTTGAGGATTCTGAAGTCCTCTTTCATGGTGTCCGCGTTAGCCCAGGGAAACCTACTTTCTTCGCGAAAATCAAAGAAAAACCCATAATAGGGCTTCCTGGGCACCCCGGGTCTTGTTTTGTTTCTAATTATCTATTTGTGCTTCCTCTTGTTAAGTATTTGCAAGGGGCTTTAGAATTTGTGCCTTCGCCCTCGGGTTTTATTAAAGCGGGCACTGATATACCTTCAAAAGCGGGGCGGGAGGAATGGGTAAGGGTTATAAAGGTAAATTCTAATATTACGCCGCTTTTCTCAGAATCAGCTATTCTCTCTTCCCTTGTGAATGCCAGTGGTCTCATAAGGATACCTGAAAATAAAGAAGGAATACATAAAGGCGAAGAAGTGGAGTTTTACGAACTATGAGAAAGAAATTTTTCCTGGAACGCATGGAGCCTGATGAGGCTCGAGCTTTAATTTTTGAAACCCTTAAAGATCTTTTGACTCCTGATATAATTGGTGTGGAGGAAGTCCTAACAGCCGAATCCCTCGGGAGGGTTCTTGCTGAGAGTGTAAAAGCAACCATTTCTGTTCCCCGGGAGTATCTTTCTGCTATGGACGGTGTTGCAACCAAATCGGAATTTACGAGGAGTGCTTCCATGTCCAATCCTGTACTTATAAAAGAGGGTAATTTTGCAGTTATTAATACAGGTAATGTATTGCCCCGGCAATTTGACTGTGTAATTCGGAGGGAAGATTTCTGGGAGGATGAACAAGGGATTATTATTAGGACCCCACACCAGAGGTATCAGAATGTGAGAATTCCGGGGGAAGATGTTCTTCCCTTTGATTTGATTTTAGAAAGATTTAAGGTGGTAGATGGCAAAACCATGGCACTTTCTATTCAAGCTGGTGTGGAAAAGGTAAAGGTTCTTAAGAGAATAAAAACGCTTTTTATTCCATCAGGAAGCGAACTTCGAAATCCAGGAGAGAAACTTTTAGAAGGTGAGATTTACGAGACTAATTCCTTCATTTTTGCCCAACTTTTAAGGGATCTGGGCTTGGACGTATCTGTCGAGAAAATAGTTCCCGATGACCTCCACGAGCTGGAAAAGGTTCTTACGAGCGCTGTAAAAGATTTTCAGTTAATCTTTGTCTCTGGTGGCACTTCTGCAGGAGAATACGATTTTACAGCAGAGATTCTCAATGGGAAGGGGGATCTTATAATTCACGGTTTAAATCTTAGGCCTGGCAAGCCCTTCATTTTTGGCGTGCTCGATAAGAAGCCTGTCTTTGGACTTCCAGGCTACCCAGGCGCTGCACTTTTTTCCTATGAATATGTTTTGATACCTGCATTGAAGGATTTTCTTGGTATTGTTAATGGCGAAGGATTGCTTGAAGCCTCGGCAGGCAGAAAAATTTCAGCTAGTGGAGGAGAAGATCATCTCTTTAATGTAGTTGTTTCAAAAGTAAAAGAGAAATATTGGTTTTATCCTCTAAAACAGGGGTCAGGCCCCATATCGCCTTTCATACATAGGAATGGCAGTATCATCGTGGAAAGGGGTGTTGAGGGCATAGAAGAAGGGCAGCAGAGGGACGTGTATCTTAAAAACAGAAGAGAAGTTGTGGATAGAAGCGTGCTTTTCGTTGGAAGCCATGACCTTTCTACAGATTTGATAAAAGAGATCCTGTGGGAAAAGCATAGGATACCTCTTAACATCGTAAATGTGGGAAGCCTTGGTGGGATAATGGCTATCCTTAGAGAGCGGGCACATCTTGCAGGCGTACATTTGATGGATGAGGAGACGGGGGAGTATAACATCCCATTTATTAAGGAATTGGGACTTAAGGATTTTCTGTTGTTTTCGTTTCTGGAGAGGGAGCAAGGTTTTGTTGTAAGGGAGGATTGTGAAGAGGTTCATAGTTTTAAAGAAATTGCAGAAAGCGGCTTAAGTTTTGTATCTCGGCAGAAGGGGTCAGGAACGAGGCTTTTGACAGATTTTCTTCTAAAAAAGGAAGGGATCAAACCTACTGAAATCAAGGGATACGAAAATGAAGTAATTACCCATGTGGAAGTCGGATATTTTGTAAAAGAGCACCTTGCAGATGCTGGAGTGGCTGTGAGGCCTGTTTCAAACCTGTTCAGCTTGAAATTTATTCCAATTGGAATTGAAAAGTATGACTTGCTAGTTTCAAAAGATTTTGCCAGAGATGTGCGCTTTAAATACGTTATTGAAATTATTAATTCTCAAGAATTTCTAAAGGGTCTTGATGAATTTGGTGGATATAAGCAGGTATTCAGTGAGGAGCCCATATTTGAAGGATAGATTCGGAAGAAGCATTGAGTACGTCAGGGTTTCTGTGACTGACCGATGTAATTTGCGTTGTTTTTACTGCAGTTCTTATAGGAATTTTGTCCCTCTGAATCATACGAGCATTTTAACCTATGAGGAAATACTTAAAATTCTTGAGGTTCTTTCAGAACTCGGTATTAAGAAAGTCCGTATCACAGGGGGCGAACCCTTTGTACGGGAAAGTGTTTCGGAGCTTCTTCTGAAGGTCAAAGGGATTCCAGGGATTGAAAGATTGACTGTAACTACGAATGGGACACTTCTTAAGAATTATGTTGACATACTTAAAAAGTCACGTGTCGATGGAATAAACGTAAGTCTTGATACCCTCAAAGCGGAGAGGTTTTCTACAATAACCGGAATGCCAAAGCTACAAGATGTAATTGAGGGAATAAAGGCAGCTCACGCCGCACACATCCCAGTGAAAATTAATACAGTTTATTATACATATAATCTTGATGAGGTTGAGGATCTGGTCAATTTTGCCTTAGAGTTGGGTATCCCTTTAAGATTTATAGAGCTCATGCCTTTTGATGAGAAATGGAAGGAACATTACGTGGAAGAAGCGGTCCTGTTTAACGAACTCAGTAGGATTGGAAAGCTTACACCCCTTGAAACACGATATGGTGATGGACCTTCCCGGTATTATCTACTTAAAACAAAAGGGGGTAACGTACAAATTGGGTTTATTTCTGCTATTTCGCATAACTTCTGTCAAAATTGCAGTCGGATAAGGCTTTCTGCTGACGGAAATCTTATCCCATGTATGGCATCTTCCTCGAGGTATAGTCTTAGGGATATCTTACGAGGAAGTGAGGTAGATAAGTTTCAAAAACTTAGGGAAGTAGCAAAAAATGCCATTTTTGAGAAACCTTTAAAACATCGGATGCCAGAAGCACCACCACCTAACGAGATGAGAAAACTAGGTGGGTAGTAGTTTCTTTTATTTCTGTTAATGATATTGGAGGACGAAACTTTTTCGGGACTGAATTGTGCACTATCTAAGGACTTCATAAGACTTTTTAAATGCAGGAATTTTGGCAGTTTTCCGATAACAATTTCAAATAAATTTCTTGAACTTCTAAGATAGCAATCTTGCAGTGCAATTGGATGAACGGTTGTTATGATTGATCTTTACGAGTATAATATAGTTGTGTAGGAATTTTGGCAGTTTTCTGCACAATTTGGAGAAATGATTGGATTAAAATTTAAGAAACATGCTTCTAAGAAGTTTATGCCTGGAATTAAACTCTTTATTAGCTCTGTCCATACTTTGAGAGGCTCAAAGGATATCCTGCGACTCTCTTGTAGTAGAGTTTTACTGGTATGAAGTTTTTTGAAAGTCTAAGCTGTTTCTTATATACATAACATAAAGGGGGTATTGTATGAACCTTAAAGTTAAAAACCACGCATATATGAACTTGGCCAGAGTATTGTGGCCCTTCCTTGCTCTTATGTTATTTTTTATGTTTCATGGTACAGAAATTCTATCGGCAAGTGAATGGACAAACTATACAAATGCAAATGAGGTATCTGGCTCAGCCATAAATGGGAATTATCTTTGGGTAGCTACGAGAGGAGGCGTCGTAAGGTGGGATCTTAGTGATAGCACCTATAATAAATTTACAACAAAAGATGGACTGGCCGATCATGATGTGAAAGATGTTTTTGTTGATAGAGAAGGTAATATATGGTTTGGAACTGTAGAGGGCGTTCAGAAGTTCAACGGCTCTGAGTGGGTTACCTTTAATACTACCAATTCCCCATTGCCCTCCAATTATGTTTATACAATTATCCAAGATACTTTGGGCCGAATGTGGTTTGGAACCGGGTATGGAATTGCATGCCTTGATGGCACCGACTGGTGTGTTTGGACAGATCTTGGTGGTGCAACAAATGTTGCTGTCAGGGGTATTGGATTGGATTCGCAAAACAGAGTCTGGACGGCAAACAATCCAAACAATTATGGGGACCCAGGTGGAGTTTCTGTTTTTGATGGGACTACGTGGACAAGACACGACCCAAATGCCAATGCCATAGGCCAGTATTTCCTCTCTATTATAGTGGATGGGAATGATAATGTGTGGGCAGGAAGTTGGACAGCTGGTGTCTATAAATACAACGGAGTTTCCTGGGTGAACATCAATAGCTCAAACAGTGGTCTGATGGGGGACCAGATTGAGTGCTTTGCTGTTGAGGAAGGTGGAGTAATTTGGATAGGGAATCATAGTACGTCGGCAGGTGGTGTTTCAAGATTTGATGGGACTACCTGGACCAACTACAACCCCAGCAATAGTGGTATAAGGCAAAGGAATATATACAGCATTTCTATTAATGGAGAAGAGAAATATTTTGGAACATCAACAGAAGGCATCTCAAAGCTAAACTATACTGATAATGCCTGGACCTATTACAAAACTTCAAATGAGCCTCATTGTAACTACATAACTTCAATATGTTGTGCGCAAAATGGAACGATTTATTTTGGCACTGAATATAGGGGAGTTGCTGTGTTTAACGGGACAATATGGTGGTCTTATGCCTCAGAAAATAGCGGTCTCAGTGATAATTATGTGAATTGTGTTTATGTGGACGGTGGTGATACCCTATGGATTGGCACCCAATTTGCTGGTCTCTTTAAGTTTGACGAGAATTCATGGACACATTTTGACACAACCAATTCGGGTTTACTTGGAAATACTATTACATCAGTAGCTAAAGACTCCCAGGGTAATCTCTGGCTTGGAACGTCTGGTTGGAATGGGCCTTCTGGTGAGGATGGCGCCGTGGCAAAATTTAATGGATCAACCTGGACTAACTACTATTTAACGAATAGTGGTTTGATTGACGATGATGGTATTAACATTACTGTTGATAACGGAGATACAATATGGATTGGAACAGAAGAAGGGGTAAGTAAGTTTGATCAATTTTCTAACAGTTGGACCAACTATAGTACTTCTGATGGTCTTGTAGACAATCGCGTGAGAAAAATTGCAATCGACGGAGAGAATAACAAGTGGTTTGCAACTCGTGGAGGGGTGAGCAAGTTTAATGGTACTATTTGGACAAATTATACAACAGTGGATGGTATTGCTCACAACGATGTAAAGGACATAGGAGTAATGGATAGAAACGTGTGGATTGCTACTGCAAATGGTGTTAGTGTTTTTAACAATAGTGCCTGGACTACTTACAGGCAGGGTGAGGGCCTTGCTGATAATAAAACCTCTGCTGTCTGTATTGCCCCATTAGGAAGTGTATGGTTTGGTACCGAGGAATGTGGGGTATCTAAGTATGATACTACTAGTACAGGTATTGTTGATCACGAACTAAGTATGAATTTTAGTCTCACAGTATCTCCGAATCCATTCAGCAATAACACTATGATCTCCTATCATCTTAAAGGGACATACTTTAACGGTAGTTCCCCCAGTTTAATGATCTATGACCCCTCGGGTCGTCTCGTTCGTTCTCTAAAGCTATTATCTGAAAGCGGTGTTGTTGTATGGGATGGTAAAGATGAAAATGGAAATAAATTACGTTCAGGAATATATTTAATAAAATTACAAATAGCGCCGCAGAGATATAGCGGGACTTGGAAAATAATATTAATAAACTCTTCCCAAGGTTCGTACTAAGGTTAAATTAACTCTTATTGTTTTAGATTGCCCCTATTCTCTACTACGTTGAGAGACTTATAGCTCGGTTCTGTGGTTTCCGTGCCTTACCATACCCATAAGGGGTTAGTATATTTTTAATTTGAGCTCGGTTTTTTGCTCAACGTCACCGGTAATATCCAAATTATAGGTGAGCCTAAGAGTATATGTTCCGTTTCGTTCACGCAAGGCGTATTTTAGTGATTCCGTTTGCCTTTCCTCTGGCACTGGGATAAATTTTTCTAAGTTCCTTGATGATCCCTTCCTGATATTAACGGGTTGCTCAATGAACTCTCCACTGGATGCGAACTGGTCATTAATGTAGAATTCATATTCCATTCTGGTAATCTTTAGGTCACTATCCCCCAGGTTTGTAACTCGAATTCCGAACAGCATGTCTATCTTTGAAAGTTCTATGGATGCAAGTTCGCAGGAGATAGGAGTAATCTCAATGTAAGATGCTTTCTTTTTTGTGACATGAGGTGTACAAGCCTGAATGATGAGGATTACACTAAAAAGTAACACCTTCAATGGTAAGCAAGTATTTTTTCCAGTGTTCTCCACCGCTAAAACCTCCTAATTTGTTTCCCCTTTTTAAAACTCTATGACAAGGTACTATAATGGGGAATGGGTTCTTTGCCATAGCGTTGCCAACAGCCCTTGCTGCATTTATGGTACCTACCTTTTGAGCAAGTTCTCCATAGGATATGGTCTTGCCCCAAGTTACGTGGGTTCTAAGGTAGGTATACACCTTTTTCTGAAAGTCTGTAAGGTGGCTATCATCAATTGTGAACTCTTCAAATCCAACTCTTTCCCCATTGAAGTACCTCTGCAATGCCCTCTTTAACATAACCATATATTCGTTTCTCTCTCGTCTGCCCTTCAGCTCGGAAAATGAAGTTCTATTTACTTTTGTACCAAGAGCTGCCATGTAAAAATTACCCTCAGGTGTGGGTATAAAATCTACGAAAGGGGTATAAGGGAGAGCTTCTAATAATTCTCTTATAGTCTTTTTTATTATAGGGTGAATAAAGTCAGGGGCTATTTCCGCAAGGGGTTCCAGTACAAACTCACGATATTGCATGTCCGCATGTGGAATCTTAAGGTCCCTTGTTTCTAAGACAAGAGAATTATAGAATATTATATCAATGTCGATGATCCTTTCGCGCCATCTATCATTTTTTTCGCGTCCCATCACTGTTTCAACTCTTTTGAGCTCTATAAGTAGCTTTTCAGGCTCTAAAAATGTCTCAACAATTACGGCACAATTCAAGAAGTCAGGTTGTTCATGGTACCCATACGGCTTTGCCTCATAGTATGATGAAACCCTTAAAACCTTCCCTACTTGTGAGATTTCACTTATGGCCCTCTCGAGATTTTCTTTTTTGTTTCCCACATTTGAACCCACCGAAAGTAGTGTAAGGCTCATGGGTAAATTCTTTCAAGCATTCTGGGGAAGGGTATTGTCTCACGTACATGTTTGAGTCCGCAGATCCAAGCAATGGTCCTTTCGAGGCCCAACCCATAACCGCCGTGGGGCACAGAGCCGTATCTCCGGAGATCGAGGTACCATTCAAAGGCTTCCTGAGGCAGATCGAATTCTTTTATTCTCTGAATCAATGTTTCTATGTCATCTTCCCTCTGGGAACCCCCTACAATTTCGCCGTATCCCTCTGGAGCTAAGATGTCCATTGCGAGGGCAAGGTCCGGGTTCTCAGGGTCCCTCTTCATATAAAAGGCTTTGATTTTAGCAGGATATCTATGAACTATGACAGGGGTTTCGTAATCCTCGGAAATTGCAGTTTCCTCGTCTCCTCCAAAGTCCTCTCCCCACTCGATATTGAAGCCTTTCTTTTTCAGGAGTTCTATGACTTCTGTATAAGAAATCCGTGGGAAGGGTTTTTTAATCTTTTCGAGCTTCGTAATGTTCCTATCCAGTATCTTTAATTCCTCTTGTCTTGTATTAAGGACCTGTTCTACAATGTAAACTATCAAACCCTCTGCATTTTCCATTACTTCGGGGAGTTCTGCATAGGCAATTTCAGGCTCCACCATCCAGAATTCCATTAAGTGCCTCCTGGTTTTTGACTTCTCTGCGCGGAAAGTGGGACCGAAGCAATAGGTCTTTCCGTGAGCCATACAGGTAGCTTCCTGGTAGAGCTGCCCTGACTGGCTGAGGTACGCCTTTTCACCAAAGTAATCGGTTTCAAATAGAGTTGTTGTCCCTTCACAGGCGGCCGGTGTCAGGATGGGGGAGTCTATTCTGATAAAACCGAGGTTGTCATAATAATCATGGATGGCTTTTTCAATGGTGTGTCTTATCCGCATGATGGCCCATTGGCGACGTGTGCGGAGCCAAAGGTGTCTTATGGGAAGGAGAACACCGGGATCTGGAATATTATCCTCTCGGACTTTGGGAATGGGGAAATTTTCCGAAGGACCTATTATTTTCACAAAATTTAAGTCAACTTCCACGCCTTCGGGAGCGCGCACATCTTCTCTTACCTTACCCTGAACGATAACGGAAGTTTCAAGGGTGAGATCATCGAAAAGATCAAAGTACTGGTCTTCTATCTGGCCTTTTGCCATTACACACTGTAAGTATCCGCTACCGTCTCTAACAATGATGAAGCGAATCTTTCCTGAGGATCTTTTGTTATAAACCCACCCTCTAATTTCAACTTCTTCCCCGATTTTTTCTTTTAGCTCTGAAATATATACAAATTTGCCCATTCACGAATTTTACATTAGGAGAAGTGGATATTCAATGAAACGCCCCTTATGTTCTCTTAAAATTGTGGAGAATACTCAAAGGGTAAACAGATTTCAGATGCATCATAACATATTTTTTCATTTTTGTAATTTTGAATTGAAAATTATACGATTGTATGCGCAAATTTACTTTATATTTCAGGTGTTTCAAAGGGTTTTAAACCTGCCTCTTGACAATTTAAGTGCATTAGTGTATTATTTAACTATGACACTTAACAGACTTGAAAAACTGGATTTTGATCCCAACATCCCCATTTATTTGCAGATTATGAATTTTGTAAAAAAGCTTATTGTGAGGGGTATTCTAAAGCCTGGTGAAAAGATACCTTCAGTTAGGGAGATGGCGATCCACCTCGGAGTGAACCCTAATACGGTTCAAAAGGCATATGAAGAGTTGGAAAGTGAGGGAGTAATTTTTACAAAGAGGGGGCAAGGTAACTTTGTCAATGAAGCCCCCGAGATTGTGACTCAAATCAAAGAGAAGATGCTACGTGAAATTTTTGAGAGACAAAAGAGAGAGCTTCAAGAACTTGGGCTCGATGTATCAGAAATTATAAACTTTTTGAAGGAGAGTGAAGATGAGTCCCACAATTGAGGTAGCTAACCTTTATAAGAAGTATGGGAAAATTGTTGCACTCGCTAATGTTTCTTTGAGCATTAAAGAAGGGCAGATTGTTGGACTTTGTGGACCCAACGGTAGTGGTAAGTCTACTTTTTTAAGAATTCTTACAGGAATAGTAAAACCTACAAGAGGGTACATCAATATTCTTGGAGATAGACCTTCAAAGGCAAACCGAAAGGCTGTTGCATATGTTTCCGAGAACGATGTATTTTACAAGTGGATGAGGGTTGAAGATCATTTAAAGTTTATAGCCGGTTTTTACGAAGATTTTAATATTCAAAAAGCCTTTGAATTAGTTAAGGCTGAGGGGATTGGCCCTAAGCTAAAGGTCGGTGAACTCTCCAGGGGCAACAGGCAGCGACTTAAAGTTATAAGTGCAGTATCCCGCAGTCCGAGAATTTTGCTTTTAGATGAGCCCTTTTCGGGCATTGACATGGTGTCGAGAGAGCGGATAATGTTGATGGTTAGAGATTTCCTTTTTGAAGGGGGACGTACTGCAATCATATCTACCCATTTCGTAGAAGGCTTGGAGGGGATTCTTGAGAGAGTGGTCTTTTTCAAAGAGGGTAATGTGGTATTGGATGAAATTTGTGAAGAACTTCGTATAAAATACGAAAAATCTGTTAAATCCATCTATTTCGAGATTTTTGGAGGTGAAAAATGATCTGGAGGTTAACTTTAAAGGATTTAAAAGAGAATTATATAAGCTCCTTGTTACTCCTCGGGGTTATTGCAGCTCTATCGGTGTATCTCAGTATAAGTCGACGTCTCACGCAGCCTGAAGTAGCAATGATGGCGTTCATAATAGCAGGTCTTGGAGGGTCACTGGCAATTTTCTATTCAATTTACCGTGGTTTTTCGTGTTTAAAAAGGGAGAAAGATAGAAATACATTGGAGTTCCTCATGAGTCTCCCCACCGACGGCCTCGAGGTGGTCAGTGCAAAATTCTTTGCATTCTTTATAGAGATGGTGTTTTTTGGTCTTATTCTATTTGCTATTTCGCACTTTCCCGTTTGTAAAGGGATCGCTCAAAAGGTGTTGTCCTCTCAAGAACTGGGGGAGTTGTCGATGCTCCTACTTTACATCATTTTAGGTATCGTCCTCGTTTCTCTCTTGTTGTTTCTTGTATTTCAATTGTTCGAAATACTCAATCTCTCAATCAAGCCGAAGGGTTTTCTGTGGCACGTGGTATTATTTATTGTTTATATTTATTTTACGGTAAAGTTTTTTGCTTTGTTAAAAAGTTTTTTCGAATTTTTGCCAGTTAAGACTTATGAAATTGTAATTTTTAATGAGGTAGCAAAGTTAAGCATAGACTACCAAGGGCTTGCGGCCGGAGTCCTTGTTAGTTTAATCTATGTAAGTTTAAGCATTTTAATATACAACAAAAAAGTGGAGGTGTAAAATGTTATGGGTCTGGTTTTTGGGAATGCTTATCGGTGGAGTAAGTGTAGAAGGCGTCAACGTAATTTCAATTGTTGAGGCCTCAAAGGGGATAGGGAAGAAAGGCATCTCTTTTGTAATTACAGTGGATAGTGTATATGAGCTGTCTCTCGAAGAGGCGAATGGGTACGAAGTAAATTTGGAAGACGGGGAACTCATGATAACCGCAAGTGGGCGTACCAGTGCAGATCTTATTCTTCCTCAGGATGTGGATACTATAAAAATTAATACAGTCTCCGGTGACTTAGACCTATCATTTAATGTACCGTTTCAAGGTAAAGAGGTTTCCATTAATACGATTAGTGGAAACGTGAAAATCAGCGGTGAGAGTTTTTCAAGTCTGCGGGTGGTTGCAGTTTCGGGCGATATATTGATAGATGCAGATCCGGATAATGCTCGAAAAGTTCAACTATCAATCTCTACTATAAGCGGGGATATTCTTCTTAATGAGATTCTTCCGGGGGTAGTAACCTTAAATACAGTGAATGGTGATGTGGTTATTAAAAGTAAAGGTAGGGTATTTGAAGATTCCCTTTATTCGTACAAGGTTTCAACAGTGACAGGCGATGTTGAGGTGGTGGAAGATATCAAAGGTCTAGTAAATATATCAAAAGGTGCTGATGTCGGTAAGAAATCTACTATTGAGCAGGAAAAGGAAGTGAAAAAGGTTGGAAGTATAACAACGGATCTACCATTCCTTTCATATAATAGGGTAAACGGGCTTCTTATATTCCCAAGTATTAAAGATGAAGATGATTGGGGGCGATATATATTCGCTGGCGGGTATGGGACTGCATCCAACAGATTTTACTACTTTGTAGATTTGGAGAAGTACGTACCGGTTGGAAAGACCAGCTTTGGAGCGGGCTTCGGAATATACGATTTCACTCAGAGTAGTGAACCCTGGAAGGGCAGACTCCAAGAGAACTCGTGGCAGTCTATCCTTATGAAAGATGACCTTCTTGATTTCTATAGGACAAGGGGATTCAATGTTTACCTGGGTTTTCGCATTAGTGAACTCGCAGCAAGGTTTTCATACGTTCAGGAGCACAGATATTCGGAGAAGGTTAATACCAACTTCTCTATTTTCAAGCGAGAGGAGGATTTCAGGGAGAACTTAACTCTGGTAGAGGGTATGAACAGGTTTCTACAGCTTAGGGCATCCTTCAAATCTGTCGGGATAACATCCGAATACTATATTGACGCGCCACAGGATGATGAAGTGATAAGGGTTTACGGGAACTTTGAAGATAAGACCAAATTTAGATATTTTGACCTCTACCACAATATAAGCCTCGGGTATTCGAGCAGCGCAGGTTTTCCATATAGTTTTACCCTTGGAGGCCCAACCACCTTACCCGGATATACATCAGGCTCCATAACCACGCAAAAGTTCATCATTGCAAATGAGTACATTGTTTTTCCGGTGAAGTTTCTTGACTTTATACTCGGATTCTACGGTGGCTATGCGGAAGATAAGTTCTATGCTGATATTCTTGGCGGATTAAACATCTTTAGCGGTCTTGGAGTGTATGTCTGCAGGGATAGAGAGGCATCGAATGGGATAAAATATTATCTGCGGTTCAATAAACGCATATGATACGCGTCATTTTATTTGCCATCACAGCCCTTATACCGCCTTCAGGCGTTACGACCCTGAGGGTTGAGGGAGAATTTTCGGGTATCAAGTTTCTTGTTACACCTGGGGAGAGTACCTACACCCTCGGGGCTCTCCCCGGTGTAAAAGAAAGAGATGGAAAGGTGATTTTGGATCTGGGAGATGTAGGAAGTACCATCCCCCCCGTCCTCAAGAAGGAAATACATCTCTATATCGGAAAGGAATTTAAAAACGTCGAGTTTGACTTAGGGCTGGAATTCTCTGAAGGATGCTTAAATCTGCCTGAACTTGATACAGTAAATATTTCAATAGGTTCTAAATTTTCCACTCTTGAAGTAAAACATGCGTATTCAAAAGTTAGTTTTATCGATCTATATCAAATAGGTGGAAGTATTTCTCTTTGTGGTCAAAGATGCGCGGAATATGGACAATTTTCTCTTTTTGTTGTGGAAATGATGTTAAGTCCGGCTGATTTTCGTACAAGCTATAAAATCGATGCCGGTGGCAGCACAATTGCGGTATCGGAAGGAGGGGCTGTAATACACACCGAAGGGCTTTTTAACACCCTCAACTGCCGCAAAGGTAAGCAAGCTAGGGGATCGCAGTGCGTGATATCGGTGACAGGAAATTTGAACAAAATTGTTTGTGAATAACTATGGGAAAGAGGAAGCTATTTAGGGTAAAGAAAGACAGATTGCTTGGCGGGGTTTGCACAGGTTTGGCAGAGTATTTGAATGTTGATGTGGTGTTTTTGCGGCTGCTTCTTACCGTATTAATTCTTACCCTGGGCGTGGGGATTCTGTTTTATCTTGTAGCATGGATTATAATTCCTATGGAGGATTGAGATGAAAAAATTAAGAAGGAAGAAGGCAGGGAAAATGCTGGGTGGCGTTTGTGCAGGCCTGGCAGATTATTTTGGAGTTGACGTAAGCCTCATAAGACTGGTCATGGTCCTTTTAGCCCTCGCAGAAGGAGCAGGTATTATCTTCTACATTCTCGCTTGGATAATAATACCGGTGGAAGGTAGTGAACAAGAGGAGGTGGCTGAGAACCACGAACAGGAAGATGAAAAGATTCGAATCCTCGGAGGTATTTTATTTTTGATCCTTGGTGTGGTTTTCTTTATGAGGAATTTCGTCGGTTTCCCAACGTTTTCGAAGATATGGCCTCTTTTCCTTATTGTAATCGGAATATGGATGCTAATTAGGAGCGGATCTAAAAAAAGAGAGTCCGATAACGATAAGGGGGGAGGGGTGAAATGAAGATGAGAAAGGGACAGATCTGGCTCGGTGTTATTTTTGTAATCCTCGGTGCAGTAGTTTTATTGAGAAACTTCGGGATACTTTCAGAAAGTGCCTGGGGATATCTCTGGAGGTTCTGGCCGCTGATTCTGGTATTGATTGGGCTGGAGATTCTCATATCTAATAAACTTGTAAGGGGATTGATTATCGTGGCTTTTTTACTTGTTGGGATTGGTCTTTTGATTTTTGGTAGGGATGGATGGGAACAGCCAGCTGAGACGAAAAAAGAGGTGGTTCAGGTTGGAGATTCTGCTATTAATAAATTTATAATCAAAGAGGATTTAAAGGAAACCGATGCCCTTGAAGTTATCTGCGAAAACATAAGAGAGCTCGATATAGATATTTCAGGTCAGTCTAAGAGAATCTTAGATGCGAGGTTAACACTAAGGCCTGAAAGTGGAGATATAATATGTGCGGATTCGATCGAGTTTTTGCTTGAAAAGACTGGATCCATCGCCCGTTTAATAGTTAAAGATAGGCGTGGGATTTGGGATAGGGTGAATAGTTTTGTGGGGCATAAAGGGTATGAAGGCGAGCTTCAAATTCTAGTGCCCGATGGTATTAAACTCACTGTAAGTAACGTGAATGGTGATTTAAACCTTAAGGATTTTAAAGGTACTGCAATTATCGCGAACATTGTAAATGGTAATTTGGACTTTAAAGAAATTGAGGTCTCAGAGGTTAATTCAGAGATGGTTAACGGAGATATCACGGGTAGGAATGTTAAAGCTTCTGACAATATAGAATTTTCAAAGGTTAATGGGGCATGGGACCTTGATAGAATTAATTCGCGAGAGATTTCTATATCTGGTGTCAATGGTGAAGTCAAACTTGGCAGAGATCTGGATTTTGAAAATTTGGAGGTAGATCTCATTAACGGCAATATTACTGCAAGGATCGGTAAAAAGTGGCTTAAAGGGTTATCAGTACTCTCAACACTGAACGGTACAGTAACCCTTAAGAAGGATGGAGTCGCTGAGATTCCGGTTTATGTGGAGAAGGGATTGAAGGGAGAAGAGAAGAGTGATACTGCCAGGAAGGCTAATGCAAGAATTCTTGTTAAGACCGTAATAGGCAGTGTGCATTTGGAATAGGTTAATACTTGTGAGTTTTTTAGGGCACTATAAAAAATGGGCCCGCAGGGACTCGAACCCCGAACCAACGGATTATGAGTCCGCTGCTCTGCCGATTGAGCTACGGGCCCGCTGTTAGAAAGTAATTATAACTTAGATGTATAATTCAGGCAAGTTAAAGCTTTGACTCAAAGGAACATGCCCCTTGTAAGAAGTAAGTTTCTCATAAACCTCAAGTTTAGTGGGTATAGGTTAATTTTAGGAAGCACCTATTGACTCACCAACTGGAGTCTTTAGCTACGTTATTTAGTTACTTATGCGTAGGTAAAAATGCAGGGAATTGGAGCGAGCTTTTTGGGAACATTTAGAGATTGCCTTTTTAAGCACTTTTTTGAAATGCACCTTGACTTCCCATTAGCTTATTATATATTATATTTAAGCAGTAAATTTAGAAAAGCGCGTGCTTCGCAAGCGGCTTTAGTTAGTAGCGATTCTGTTGAATAGAATTAAATGCTAAATCAATCCGAGTTTTTTTAGATTGCCGTCCGGTACACGTTTGACGCCAATATGCGATTTTATTAGCACCATTTCGAGAGTATTGTAAACTCGGGCTTCAATGAGGTGACCTCCTGAAGCACTCCCGTCTCTATCGGCAATGGTAATATGGAAATGGCAACTAGGGTCTGTATTGGGGGTGATAATTCCAGAAATACTTAAAAGTTCAACAGGCCCTTTGAATTCGTGCAGTTCGTATTCGGAACCGTTCCAGAAACCCAGTTTGATATCTTTTAGCATTCCGAGGGCTGAAGCAACTGTCAACATCGGGATAAATTTAAAGGTAGACACGAGTAAGTCAAGGTTCTTCTGGAGCTCTTCTCCATCCTTCATTATTACAACTACTGTATTGGCTT
>DCDE01000028.1:0-10215 GCA_002316275.1 Caldifarciminota bacterium UBA1063 | reverse complement strand
GAACTCCATATTCATCCTCCGGTACGATTTTATACCATAGCCTTCGAAATATTGCATGTTGTGGGTTTGATGTTAGTTTAGTCTATGTATCTATAGTGTGAAAAGACGATCGCTGTGCCAGGTGATACGAATTCAGTACATAGAAACATTGACAATTCAGAAATGTTGTGATATAATCCCGTCATGGTCTGGATGGTTTTTTTATGTTTATTAGTAGCAGGAGGGGAAAAAGCAATGGAAGAAAAACAAATACTTATGGTAATTGCCCATGAAAATTTTAGGGATGAGGAATTGCTTACTCCAAAAGGAATTTTTGAAGAGGAAGGATACCGAGTTGTAGTGGCTTCCACTGATACTACGCCTGCGAAAGGTATGTTAGGTGCTTCGGTAATACCAGATGTTGTTGTTTATGATGAAGATTTTTCGAAATATGATGTGGTTATCCTTGTTGGCGGGATGGGTTCAACAGTATATTGGAATGACACTAAACTACATCAGAAACTTCTGGATTTTTATAAGGATGAGACAAAGTTGCTAGGTGCTATCTGCTTAGCGCCTGCGACCCTTGCCCATGCGGGGCTTCTTAAAGGGAGGAAGGCGACTATTTGGAAATCTGCAGCTGATGAAGTCAGTAAAAATGGGGGGAAGTATACAGGAAAACCTGTTGAGAGAGACGGGAGGATCGTGACCGGAAGTGGACCTGATGCTGCAAAGGCTTTTGCTGAAGAGATTATCAAAGCTTTAGGTGAGAGGAAGAAATAAAATTAGGAGGATAGGCTATGGATGACAAATGTTCATCAAAGTCACGTTTGGTTCCAGCAATTATATTAAGCATAGGATTTATTATATGCGCAATAATAATTGCAACCACCCTACGTGGAATTAAAAGGATGGACAATACAATAACTGTCACTGGTTCTACAAAAACCCAGGTGAGTTCCGATCAAGTACGGTGGATTATAACGATTTCATACATTGCTCCTACGCTCAATGAAGGCTATACTAAGATGGGAAGAGATCTATCAAAAGTTAGGGAGTTTCTTGCAAGTGTGGGAATTGATGATAGAAATGTTGAAGTTTCAGAGATTAATACAAGTCAGCCCTGGCTCTATTCAGAAAGAAGTGATAGATTTCACTACCAGTTTAATCAGGAAATTGTAGTGACTTTAAATGACGTGAACAAAATTGAAGAAGTAGCAAGTAAGGTCTATGATCTTGTAGGTCAGGGGGTAAACATAGTTTCAAATAATGTAGAGTTTTATTACTCAAAGTTACCAGAATTGCGCATCAGTCTTTTAAACGATGCTATGGTGGATGCGAAAAATAGGGCAGAGGTTATAGCGAAAAGTACCGGAAGGAAGGTCGGGAAAATAAAATCAGCGCGGATGGGCGTGGTCCAGGTAATGGCGCCTGGTTCGGTGGAAATTTCTGATTACGGGACGTATAATACCCGGTCCAAGGAGAAAGAGGTAATGGTTACTGTTCAAGCGACCTTCTATCTCCGATAGCATGATTAGGGTTTTAAAATTACCGAGTATAATTACAAATAGCTTACTTTAGTTATATTCAAGCTTCTATTAGAATCTTTAGCAATTGTAGCTCCAAGCGAAGAGATGCTAAGTAGGATAAAGGAGATCTTTGCTGGAGTGCTGAGAAAGCATCTATAGAAAAAGGAAGTAGGTATCGGTACAGATATAGATACGATACCATTTTTTATGTGCTGTTAAACTATGTTCGTCATAATCCAAGTCTTACTTTGCGCAGGTACTTGAGACATTTTTCATATTCACCTGTAGTGCAGAGGAGGGCATGAAGAAGATTGAGGGGTATGGTCGTAGGGAAGCTGGGAAGGCGCCGCTTTATAGATATTCTAAAAGGTATGAAGAGGAGTTTTATGAGATGATGCTTTCGTCCGAGTTGATAGAGGAATTAATAACGGGAAAGAGGAATGTATTGGAACTGGTGGTGAAGCTGTGAAGAGAGTAGAAAAGAGAGGTAAGGGCATGTACAACTTCTTTATTTTCTGAAATATGGTTTTGGGGTGGTGAGATGTTCTGGTATTTTTTACTTTATAACAAGCTTAGACCAAGCCGCAAATTGATTCGTAGAAAGAAGTGCATTTAATCTAAATTCAAGCTTCCGAGGTCATTTTTATAATGTCCATGTTTGTAGGTCTTGCCTTCTACTATGTAAATCACATCTTCTGCAATATTCGTTGAGAGGTCTGCTATCCGCTCCAGGTTGCTTGATATTATTAAGAGGTCGATGGCTGCCTCAGTAGAAAGATCTCTCTCGGTACACTCTTCAGCCAGCATTCTTACGTTGTTGTGGTGGAGGTTATCAACTATTTCGTCCCTTTTAAGGATGTCTTTAGCAAGAGCGGAGTCATCGTGATGAAATGAATTAAATGCATCTTTCAGCATTATAGTAGTATATTCGACCATTTCAATTAATGATGCTGGTAGTGCAGAACCTGGTATTTCAGTTAACCTAAGGCCGCACTCGGATATATTTACGCACTGATCGCAGATTCTTTCAAAGTCATTATTCATCTTCATAATCATAATAACAGTTCTAAGGGTTCTCCCCCTTGGAGCGTATAAAGCAATGAAATCTATGCACAGCTCATCGACCTGCAGCTCCTTTTCATTAGCAAAGGGTTCGTCTTTTGCAATCACTTCTTCTAAAAGTTTTCTATCTTTATTTACTATACCAAGAATAGACTTCTGGAGCATATTTGAAACATGTAAGTGGTACGCATGAATTGCTTCTTTTAGGTTTTGTAGTTTTGACTCCATCATATTGGCCTCCTTAGCCAAATTTTCCTGATATAAATTCCTCTGTTTTGGGATTTTCTGGTGTGGTGAAGATCTTCGTAGAAGGTCCAAACTCAACAAGCTCTCCGAGGAATAAAAACGCAATATAGTCTGAAACCCTTGATGCTTGAGCAATATTGTGGGTAACTAACAAAATAGTTACTTCATCTTTCAGCTTCATTAAGAGTTCTTCAATTTTCTGAGTTGCAGCTGGGTCAAGGGAAGAGGTTGGTTCGTCAAGCAAGATTATATCAGGTCTCATTGCCAAAGCCCTTGCGATACATAGCCTCTGTTGTTGTCCCCCTGAAAGGAAGGTCCCTCTTTTGAATAGTTTGTTTTTTACCTCTTCCCACAATCCAACACTTCTAAGACTCCTCTCCACAATTTCATCCTTGTCAACCTTTGAAAGTCTTATCCCTTTGAGAGTATAACCTGCGATTACGTTTTCGTAAATACTCATGTGGGGAAATGGGTTGGGGCTCTGAAAGACCATCCCAATCCTTGAACGTAGTTCCTCGGGATGCATTGTGTAGATATCCTTTCCCTTAAGGAGAATTTCGCCTTCTGTCCTTGCCATGTTAGTAATCTCATGCATTCTGTTTATGGTTCTGAGGAGTGTTGATTTTCCACACCCAGATGGTCCCATAATTGTAGTAATCTTTTTTTCAGGTACGTCCAGGTTGACGTTGAAGAGTATTTGATGATTGTCATAATATACATTTAGGTATTTAATAGTAAGGATTATCGATTCCATTTTGACACAATCCATTTTGCTAACACATTTAGAATTAATACGATAAATATCAGAATAAGTGATGCTCCCCAAGCTATTTTGTGCCATTCTTCAAAAGGACTTAGCGCATAGTTATAAATAAGAAGTGGCAGAGTGTCCATCGGTTTCATTATGTTCAAATTGAGGAATGGATTCCCGAAGGCAGTAAAGAGCAACGGTGCTGTTTCCCCTGCAATTCTTCCAAGCCCGATTAATACACCTGTTAATATGCCTGGGATGGATAGAGGTAGTATTACCTTTGTTATGTTTTTTGCAAAACTCGCGCCCAGTGCGAGGCTTGCTTCACGGAGACCTATGGGAATCATTTCAAGGGTTTCTACTGTACTTGTCACAGTATTTGGTATCATCATAATTGCCAACGCAACGCTACCGGAGAGAGCGGAGTATTTCCCTAACGGCTTAACCATCCACAAGTAAACAACTATCCCTATAATAATTGAAGGAATTCCCGAAATAAGTCTAACTGTTATATTGAGTATTTTGCTAACGACTTTTTTGCGATACTCGAAAATGAATAAACCGGTAAAGACGCTAATTGGTGTAGCTATAAGGGTTGCAAGTAAACTAATAATGAGTGTCCCTATAATAGAGTTTAATGCTCCCCCTCTCTCGCCAATGGGCCTTGAAACTTTTGTTATTAAGTCGAGATTTAGTGCCGAAAAGCCTGCCTTTATAAGGTAAAGAAGGATAAGGAAAAGGGGCAGAATAGTTAAGATCGACAGGAACATTACAAGTAGAGTGAAAATTTTATCTTTTTTTTTCCTGGTTTTAATGCTCATCTTCTGGAACCTTTAAGTATAAATGCTCCAGCCAAGTTAACGAGCAATGTAATAACAAGAAGGATCAATCCTAAAAAGATTAGAGCGGATTGGTGAAGCCCCGATGCCTCGTTAAACTGATTTGCAATGAGACTACTTATTGTATTGGCAGGTGAAAATATATTCTTTGGGAATGCGTTGAAGTTTCCGATGACCATGGTTACAGCCATAGTTTCTCCGAGAGAGCGGCCCATTGAGAGTATGAAGCCTGCAATGATACCCGATTTTGCCTGAGGGAGTATTATAGATCTAATCACTTCGTACCTGGTTGCGCCCAAGGAATATCCCGCTTCCTCAAGCTCCTGCGGCACGAGTTTTATTACCTCTCTAGAGATACCCGCTGAAAAGGGTATTATCATTATGGTAAGCACTATAACCGCAGTGAATAACCCAACACCCATAGGTGCAAACCCTAGTTTTGTTTGTAATAGTCTCACCAATGGACTGAGAGTAAAGAGAGCCCAGAATCCATAGATCACTGAAGGGACTGCTGCCATCAGATCTAAGGATGTGTTAAGGAAGCTTTGTAGTAATTTGTTGCCTTTCTTATCTGAAAGAGAAATTGCTATGGATAAAGAGAAGGGAATCGAAAGTAATAGTGAGAGGGAAGATACAAGAATGGTCGTAAAGATAAATGGTGAAGCACCAAATTCATCAGTCAATGGGTTCCACGTGTCTTTTAGTAAAGAACTAAATCCAACAGATTTAAGAAAGTCGAAACTTGCTACACACAAAGTGACCACAAATCCCAAGACAATACCAAGTACTAATGCTGCAGAAATGAAAAGAGATATTTTAAGAATTTTGTCAAAATTTAGTAGCTTTTTAATTGAGGCAAAGCGGTATATGATATTCCCGCTCTGCCTCTGGATTAGCGCTTTCAGATTTTCCATAGTGGCTGATTTCCAAAGACGAGCCTCTTGAGGTTGTTTTCGAGCTGAGATATGATACTCTGAGGTAGGGGTGCATAATTCATAGGTGTTGCAAACTCTTGCCCTTCATGTATAATCCACCAGAGAAGATTGTAAAGTTCTTTGGCTTTATTTACGTCTTTAAGGTAAGATAGGTCTCTGTACACCAGAATCCACGTAAAACTGGAGATAGGATATCCATCAGGGCTGTCAGTATCTGTAATCGATACTTTCATATGGGGCGGCACATTTTTGCCCACTGCTTTTGAGGCGCTTTCAGCGTTGGGCTTTATGAATTTACCAGCCTTGTTATTTATGAGCGCGGTAGGAAGCTTGTTTTGGAGTGCATAGGTAAGCTCGACATATCCTACGGAGCCTTCAATCTGCTGGACCATGCTTGTAACACCTGGATTCCCTTTCCCTCCAACACCTATGGGCCAGTTTAGCGATTTCCCCACGCCCATTTTTTCCTTCCATTCAGGGACTGCTTTACTTAAATAATCAGTAAAAATGAACGTTGTGCCACTAGCGTCAGCTCTATAAACCGGTGTAATTACAAGTTTAGGTAGTTTTACATCTGGATTAAGTTTCTGTATTCTTGGATCGTTCCAGTATTTGATTTTACCTAAGTATATGTCGGCAATCATATCCGAAGTCAATTTTAGTTCAGGATTTCCTTTCAAGTTGTAAGTTATTACCACTGCCCCGAGGCAAGTAGGGATGTGCAGTATTTCAGAACGTGCCTTCTCTCCTTCGGATGTGGTCATTGGCGCATCGGAAGCTGCAAAATCAACGGTTTTGGCAATGAGCTGCTGGATTCCTCCACCTGAACCTATACCTTGGTAGTTGACTTTTACTCCTCTTGTCTTGTAATACACATCAAACATTTTTGAGTACAGGGGCTGTGGGAATGTGGCTCCTGCACCAGTAAGTTCTGCAGTGACTGCCGGGATAGGTGCAAGAAGGAGTCCCAGCAATATCATGAGTGTTTTCTTCATATTCACCTCCTCAGGTTTTGTATTTTTTTGTTTGAATGTACTAAATTATTGGGTATTAGTGTTAAGGTAGACTTAAGATTGAGTTAAGATTGTCTTAACAATGGAATACTTATTGTAAAGACGGTCCCTTGGCCTTCTTTGCTTTTAACTTCGATGCTTCCGTTTAAAAGCTGCACTGCGTGCTTAACAATGGCAAGCCCCAAACCAAAGCCAGCACCCCTTGATTTATCTAAAGTAAAAAATCTCTCAAAGATTTTAGGGATGAATTCTTCAGGTATTCCCTGGCCGGTATCAGATATCACTATGTATAGTATGTTACGATCCTGTGAGATCTTTACTTCAATCTTCCCTTTTTCAGTGAATTTCACAGCGTTGTCTAAGAGATTTGTGAGGATAATACGAATTTTTTCAGGATCTGTCTCAATGATCTTTGGCACATTCCTTATTTCAAGACTAAAATCAAGACCTTTACTTTTTGCGCTGTACTCGAATGTATCTGCAATACCTCTGATGAGTTCTTTTAAATTTACATGTTCTGTGGAGATTTCTTCAACATTTTCAAGTCTTGACAACGTGTTGAGTTTCTCAACCAGGTGATTTAACTCTTCGACTCCACTAAGTATCCTTTTAAGATATAACTCGATATTCTTGTTTTTTGTCTCTTCAAGCGCTGTTTCTGCATATCCTTTTATAATGGTTAATGGAGTCCTCAAGTCGTGAGATACGTAAGAAATTAGTTCTTTTTTCAAATTTTCCCTTTCATAAGAGTCGGTAATATCCATTGCAAAAATGAGAATATTGGGAGGATCGGCTAAATTTTGAATGGATATCTGGTAGGTTCTCCCTTTAATTTTTTTTACCTCTTGCAATGCTTTATCAGTTTCTTTAGTTAGCATCCTTCTTATGTTCTCGAATACAAATGGGTCTTCAATATCCTCAAAGGACAGTGGCTCCTCGAATTTGTCGCGTGCCTTAGTAAATAAATCTTTGAAGTCAGAATTTGCAAATAGAAATCTTCTTTCGGAGTCTACAAGAGCGATGGGAAATGGCAAGGCAGCGAGTAAATAGGTGAGTTCGTTCTCCCTTTCCCGCAAGAGGTTGAAAGTATCCTTAAGCCTTTCTGCCATTATGTTAAAGTATGTGGAGGCTTCATAGAGAAGATCGTCGTTGCTTACAAGCATCCTCGTATCAAATTCGTTGAGTGAGATTTTTTTAAAAGCGCTCACAAGGTCAGAGACAGCCTTACTTTGGATTCTATTAAAAAATAGAATCGTCACGATAATTGTTAGAAAGTAAATCAACGCAATGGAGAAAAGTAGCATTCTTAAATTTGAGATAGAATTCAGTATATCGTGTTGGACCTCTCCAACCCTTAAGATACCATAAATTTTATCTTCGGATTTTATTGGAACTGCACAATATAACATGGTTGTGCTCAGAGTGGTGCTGTATCTTAGTCTAAATGAAACTGAATCCTTGAGAGCTCCCTGAACTTCCGGCCTCCATCTGTGGTTACCCATTTGCAGTGGGTCTTCTCGAGAGTCTAAGATTACCTTGCCCGAAGTATCGATCACGGTGATCCTCTTATTGGTTCTCTCATCGAGATTTTTTATGAGACTCGAAAATTCTTGTTTTCTGTCTTCTCTCATGATTTCAAGGCCGCTCTGTGTGAGAAGGGAGTACGTAAAATCAAGGATTTCTTTTTCGCGAAGCTTGAGGGTCTCTTCCTCTAGGCTTCTTTCTCCGAAGTAAAGTACTGCAAAAAAGATTATGGAAACTAAACACAATGTAAAATAAAGGTATTTCTTTTTCAAATGGACACCTCGATTCTGTACCCACGCCCCCTCACGTTTTTAATGTATTTCCCAGCGTCCTTTAGTTTCTTCCTGAGATTTGTGATATGCACGTCAACAGTCCTCTCAGACACTTCACTGTTATAGGTCCAGATTGATGCATAAATTTTTTCCTTTGTGACTAAACTTCCGGGATTGGACGCAAGGAGAGCCAAAATCTCGTATTCAGTGGCAGTCAATTTAATTTCTTCTCCTTTCACGGTGACTTTCTCCTTATCCAAATCGATGTAGAGCTCATTTCCGAGAGAAAGTATATTTATTTCACTCTTTTCGGACCTCCTGAGAACAGCTTTAACCCTTGAAACAAGTTCCCTTGGAGAAAAGGGTTTTACCACGTAATCATCTGCTCCAAGCTCTAAACCAAGTACCCTGTCGGTTTCATCGGATCTTGCTGTCAACATTATTATGGGAATTTCTCTGAATTTTGAATGGTCCTTAAGGTATTTGAGTAATTCAAATCCATCGTAGTCGGGGAGCATGATGTCAAGGATCACTAATGCTGGTATTTGTCCTTTTTCAAGAAATTTTAATAGTTCTGATCCAAAGGAAAATTTTTGGACGAGAAAATTTGACCTTGTCAGGTGGAGAGCAACAAGCTCCCTAATCTCTTTATCGTCTTCAACAATTGCAATTAGCACGTTGTATGATTATAACAAATTTCCCGTAGAATAAAAAATTTGATCTAATTTTTATAGTGCCAATCCGCACTTTCTTATGAGAATTATGTAATTACGTGGGCAAGTGCTATTCTAAAGGCATATGGTCATTTGTCATAAGGAGAATTTGCTTGAAATTAATCTATAAAGGGATTAAATCATAGAAATTGTATTTAGTTGAAATGTTTAAACTTTTTTAGGACTTCTAAGGCTCTATCTACATCAGTTTCGTCGACGTCTTTATGGGTTACAAATCTAATTCTACCGGGCCCAAACTGGAGGGCAAGGATTCCGTTGGATGCGAGGAAATTAAGAATTTCCTGTGGATTTTCCGTGGTTTCAACTATTACAATGTTGGTTTCTACATCGTCTGGGTTAATTCTTATGAATGGGAGCTGGCTCAGGCCTTCGGCGAGTTTCTTTGCATTTTTGTGGTCATCTTCTAGCCTTTCTACCATTTTCTTGATGGATACTATGCCACATGCTGCCAGTATTCCAGCCTGTCTCATCCCTCCGCCCAAAAGTTTTCTGATCCTCCTTGCCTGCTCAATGAATGCTTTTGAGCCACAGAGCATAGAACCCACTGGTGCAGAAAGCCCTTTTGATAGGCAGAACATCAGGGAATCGAGATTTTTTGTGAATTCTTTAACATCTACCTTTAAGAAAATGCATGCATTGAAGATCCTTGCTCCATCCATATGCAGTGGCAGGTTATTTTCAGTACAAATGTTTTTAATTTCTGCCACATAATCTGGCCTCAGGGCCTTACCACCCCAGTAATTGTGTGTGTTTTCAAGACAAACGAGCGACGTGGCACACCTTTGGAGGTCTTCCTTCCTTATTGCTTTTCTAAGGTCATCGGGATTAATAACACCTCTATCTGATCTTAGTGGTCTTGGAATAGCACGAGATATATAAGCAATATGGCCTACTTCAGAGGTGTATATATGTGCCATCTCTTCAAGGATTACTTCTGATCCATCCCTTGTCCAAACTCTGACAGCGATTGCATTTCCCATGGTACCTGATGGTACAAAGAGGGCTGCATCAAACCCTGTAATTTCAGCGGACAGTTTTTCTAACTCAATAACGGTATGGTCGTCTCCGAGGACATCATCACCTAAGGGTGCTTTCTGTATTGCTTCGTACATCTCCTGGGTGGGTCTTGTTACGGTGTCACTTCTAAAATCTGAAATTATCATCTTACTAACCTCGTTTTTTGAGTACCTCTTTTTCCACAGCTATTATCTTACTTATACCACCTATTGCAATCTCGATAAGTTCATTTAGTTCCCACCTCTCCAGTGGCCTTTTTTCCGCTGTTCCTTGAATATCGATAACTTTTCCCGTTTCGGTCATGGTTACATTTA
>DCDE01000033.1 GCA_002316275.1 Caldifarciminota bacterium UBA1063 | reverse complement strand
GAAGGCCCGCCCAAATTTTTATAATTTTAAAAAATTCACTTATCAAACTTATTGGATTAGCTCCTACAGTTTTTCATCCGTAACTATTCTGTCTCCTAACGCACGTGTTCCATTTACGAGCTCTAATCCATAACTATTTCTTAAACAACGCTGTACAATTTCCATTCATGGGCATTGACCCTTATAGTTTCTGTTTTGCAATACAAAATCACCGGCTTATACTTTGCAGGCGAAAAAAGAATATGGAGGTAAGGTATGAAGTTTACAATGTTATTGTTTGTGTGTAGCTTATATGCTCTCAATGTACAAACACCCGAAAGGGGTGAAGAAAGGACCTTATTAACACAAGCAGAAATCTCTGCAAAGGATCCCATTAATTCTAAGGCTGTCTCCTCAAGCATTCCAGCCAGAAACTCCCAGAAGTCAATGAAACCACTTACTGTAGGAAACTCCATTCCAATTTACGAAGAAGATGCAGTAATTACAAAGGAAAAGGCAGACAGGGATACCCTAACGTACGAAAACGGCGCCCAGAGATATTGGCCGACTGACGATAAATACTTTTGGGTAGAATTTGACATAAAGAAAATTAGACCAGCATATGACCCTGCTGAATCCACCTTTGTCCTCACAGGTGTGACCTTTGCCGTTCATAGGCCACAAGCAAGCGTATGCACCCTAACTGTATACGATAAGTACTACTCAGCTGTATATAAAACCACATATCAGATGAGTGATAATAATAACAGAATTCTTTGGTTTGAAATTCCGGTACCATCAATTGCACTTTATGACACCTTTACAGTGGTTTTGTACATACCGACGAGCCCTTCTAACCACAGCTTGCCGTGCGTAAATACCTCCCAGCCCGACTTTATGAGTGGAGTAATTCGGGACAATTCCTGGTATTATTTGACAAATGCAGATATCTGTATCCGCGCTATAGGCCACTTTACGCAAGTCCATGATGTTGGTTTATGGGAAATTAACTTCCCTTCCCATCCATATATTATATCTCAGCAAGAGAATTTGAATTACTACGCCTCCAACTTCGGAAATTACAATGAGAGTGATGTCCCAGTGACAGTTTACCTCGGAAGTGAAGACTATTACCAGAATCTATCCATTAATAGGAAGTCTTATACACCCATTGCCTTTGAATTTACACCCTCAAGGGAAGAGCTTTTCAGGGCAGGTGGATATACAAATCTTACAGGTGATGCAGTAGTTTCAAACGATACATTCCCTCAGTACAACTTCTACTTTTTCCCAAAATATACCTGTGAAGACTTCGCTTTGGATTTTGAAGCAATGAACTCATTTCCACCCACAGGATGGATCACTTACGATCTTGACCGTGATGGAAATACCTGGGCATGGTACGTAGGGCTGAAGGAATCCCATTCAGGTTGGTACTTCACGGGCTCATATTATAACGCCGAGGGCAATAATGACTGGCTCGTCTCACCCCCCATAACAACCTATGACACATGCAACAACTCCTTTGGGTTTTGGGCAAGGTCCCTAAGTGGAGACTGGCCAGAACACCTAATAGTATACTTAATGTCGTTGCAAAATCCTGCTGATACGATTCAAAAATTGCTCGATGTTCCATCGCTTCCCGCAAACTGGACAAGGTACACCTTCTCACTCGATAAATATCGAGGACAGAATGTATACATAGGCTTTAGAAACGCTAGCGTTGACAAGTATTATCTACTTCTTGACGATTTCTTTGTAAGACAGTTACCTCTGAGAGAAAACGAGATCCTTAGCGAGGAATTTGAAGAGGTTCTCACCCCACCAGGCTGGAGTGTCTCTGGAACTCTATGGCAAGGTGGAAATTATCAAGAAGCTAATGTGCCCGATAATGGAACAGGAAACATATACTTCTTTAAATCATCAGAAGCGTCAGGCTCTACATCGGAGCTTATATCACCCCTTGTGAAGTTCGTAAATCAAAATCCAAATCCTTACTTAAATTTCAGATTCAATTACTACAACAGCGATGGGAATGATTCTATGAACATCTCTTACAGATTTTCGGAAGCTGAAACATGGATTCATTACGCAACGTTTACAACTTCTTCCGGGTGGACTGACATTACAGGTGGACCAATATACTCACCTTCCGAAAAAGAAGTGTCTTATCTCCAGATTAAAATTACAGGATACAGTGATGCAGGCACTTCAAACATTGCCATAGATAATTTCACCGTATTCAATGGACCAATTTTAAATATACCCGATGAGTCCGCAGCTAAATTCAAATTAAATACTATTTCGAAAGGAATATCCCTTGAGATAACCAATATAAAGAATTCTGTCAAGGTGGATATTTACGACGCCCTTGGGAGGAGAGTCAGAAACACGGAGATAAGAAGTACTGGCAGTTACAACATTAATGGCCTTGAACCTGGAATATACTTCGTAATCCTAAGTAGAGACATAAATTATCGCGGAAAGGTTTTAATTGTTAAATAAGGGGAATTTACTTTCTCGAAAGAACTCTTAAATCGCAGGGGGTAAAGGATAGTTTGTGTTACTCTTCAACGATATATATTTATTATAGCTACAGTATATACATTAGCACTTTCTCACACCTTATGAACACAAGCCGTTCTCATCAAACCACTACCAATTCCTTGGAATGATGTTATTACAATTTCTATAACACTTCATACCTTTGGATATTTGACAGAAAAACGAAGTTCGATCAATCTTTTATCTATTTGAGCAATGTTCTATGCTCGAGGTGTTTTTAGCACTTCAAGGATTTCCCTCAAAAGCTTTACTTCTTCTGAAGGCGCAGGAGGTGAGGGAGGCGTTGACTCCTCTTTCTTTTTAGTGACCTCTTGAATCTTTTGCATTGGTAACACTATTGCAAAATAGATAGCAGCCGCCACGACTAAGAAGTTCACAATTGCGTTGATAAACTTACCAATCATAATTGGCCCGATAGATATTGATGAGAAGTCAGGTCTGCCACCCAGGGCTCCAATGAATGGAGTTAAAACATCTGCTACCAGTGAATTAACAATCTGACCAAAGGCACCACCGATGATCACCGCAACAGCTAAATCTACAACATTTCCACGCATAATAAAATTTCTGAATCCTTTTAACATATAAACCTCCTTGGTAAACTTTACAAATTGTATATCTTAACCTGAAAAGAATCAAAGGTGTAAGAGAAAAAATACTTGTATTAAATAGACGAAACATCTAACTATTTGCACTTCTCCACATAAAAGAGATGCATTATGGAGTATCTTTAGCACTTATAATGAGTACTACTTCTCTTTACATTTCGCTTCAGTGTTGTTATAATATATATGTTCTTTGAAAGGGGGTGTACAGGATTCGACAGAGCCATGTTGAATCATGGAGCGCATGCCGGGGTGCGGTAGCCTCGTTAAAAATACCGCAACAGATAACTGCCAACTACAGTTACGCATACGCTGCCTAATTGAGCAGCACGCTCCTTTTCAGGGTGCTCCTGCCTGGAAAGAGGGCGTCATATACAGGAGCTGGGATTTAGAATGTGTCCCCGGTTCTAAAGCCGAGAATTACTGGGACTACCCTCGAAACACCTGCCTGTCGGTGTTAGAAATGGGAAATACGCTACAAGCGAAGAAGACAGGCTAAGCATGTAGTACTCTGTGGTTCAAGGCCCCTGGACGCGGGTTCGATTCCCGCCACCTCCAAAGTCCTATAATAAAAAATGGGCCCCTTCCGGGGCCCATTTTTTATTAGTAAATTAGTTCTTTTCTTCTATTTCACTCTAATCTTCTCAAAGTAACTATAAATTACGGGAATAACAAGCAGAGATAGAAATGTCGAAGCAATCAGACCACCGATTATGCTAATTGCAAGAGGTGCTCTTATCGCTCCGCCCTCTGTATGGCCCGACAAAGCCATTGGAATCAAGCCAAGAATTGTTGTCAGGTTGGTTATAAATATAGCCCTAATACGGATAACAGAGCCTCTAACAATGGCTTCAAAAGGCTCCATTCCTTGTACCCTCAGCTCTTTATAGAAAGTTACCATCACAATTGCTTGGTTTACAGTAACACCAACAAGAATTAACACTCCGAGAAGGGAAGGTATAGAAATAGAAGTGCCCGTCACAAGAAGTGCAAGAATCACACCAATAAACGACAAAGGGATACTAAACAATACAACGAATGGGTCCTTAAAAGATTCAAACTGAGCTGCAAGGACCATATAAATAAGCAATATTGCAGCGATTATAGAGATCCCAAGGTTCTTCATCATATCTTGAATCTGCTCAAATTCACCTTCAAGCTGCATAGAAAATCCTTCAGGAAGCGAAAGATTCGATAACATCGATCTGATATCGGAAAATACTTCGTTCGTCGTTCGCCCTTCAATATCTGCCAATACCTTAACTACTCGAGACTGGTTTTCCCTGTTAATTCGGACCAAACCGTAATCATAAACAAGATCTGCAACCTCTTTAAGTGGAACGATAGTACCTGCAACGGTAAGTAAAGGGAAGTACTGCAACTTTTCAATATCCTGTTTTAAGTACGTTGTATCGGCTTTAAGAATCAAGTTATATTCATCGCCACTAAGCCGCAAGTTGGATGCCGTTACACCCTGAAAAGCCATCTGTAATTCCCTCTGAATTTGAACCGGTGTAAAGCCATAGTATGCAGCCTTTGCGCGGTTTATGTGTACTCTAAGCTCGGGTTTTGCCTTCTTTAGAGAAATCTCTGTATTCGTAATCCCTCTAATTTTCAAAAGTTCCTGCTCAACCATATTAGCAACCAAATTAAGCTCTTGAAGGTCATTACCAAATATCGATATTTCGACAGGTTTACCTGCACCACCTAAAACCGCGACATTCACCAAATCCATCGACTTCACCACACCACCCTCATATTTCGGCACTTTGCTTAAGATGTCATTTACGATCTCATCCGCACTCCTTTCTCGTTTATTTGCATCCACTAAGTTAATAGTAACTGTAGCAATGTAACTCTCGCCCCCTACCGCACCACCTGCCGATCCGCCCTGGGCCATAACTCTTTCTACTTCTGGATAGGGAGACGCTATATCAATAATTTGATTTACGTAATGCTCAGTCTCCTTTAAGTTTGTACCCATTGGAAGTTCTACCTGAATTACGGCATTGCTAGCATCCATTGGTGGAATAAACTCAGTATTTATGACCTTAATTAAAGGGATACTTGCAATAAATAGAAAAATGGCTATACCGATGACTAATCCTCTCTTAGGTAATATCCACTTCCGAAGTATCCTTTCATAGAAATCTCTTATACCCGTAAACCAATACTTTTTTCGCATCTCTTTGAGAGCAACCGACTGGGTAATGTAACTTGAGATGAAAACGGGAATAACTGTAACGGCGACAAGAAGAGAAGCAAGAAGGGTCACAGTCACTGTAACTGCAACAGGTTGTGTAAACTGACCGACAAGTCCACCTATATAGATGAGGGGCAAGAACACAACGATATTCGTAAAAGTTGAGGCAGAAATGGCAATCCATACTTCCTCAGTTCCATTAATTGCAGCATCAATTCTACTTTCACCAGACTCTTCACGTCGAAAGATGTTCTCCACCACAACCACAGATGCATCTACAAGCATGCCAACTCCAAGAGCAATTCCTGCAAGGGTCATCATATTCAACGTGTAACCAAGGAAATAAAGAATAGTAAAAGACATAATAACGGAAAGTGGAATTCCCAACCCAATCACAAGAGTGGGTCTTAAATCCAAAAGGAAAATAAACACAATTATAGCAGCCAGTAATGCACCTAAAATAGCGCTATTTATTGTCTCTGAAGCAGACCTTCGAATAAACTTAGCCTGATCAAAGCCTTTTATGATATTAATATCACTATATTTTTGGGCAATTTCCTCGATAGATTTGTCAACTCTATCCACAACTTGAACTGTGTTAGCACCGGATCTCTTATTAACCGAGAGCATGATAACTTCTTCATTAAAATGCTTTGCAAAACCAGTTCTCTCTGATTCTGTAATATAAACATGCCCAACTTCACGCAGAAAAACTGGAAGCCCATTCTTTCTAAAGCCTACTACCTGATTTTCTAAATCTCCAACACCCTCATATTCACCTATCGTCCTAATGAGAAGGCTCTTCTGTCTCACATCAGCTTTTCCAGAAGGAAAGTTATAATTATTGAGTTGCAGCATCTGGTAAATTTGAGAAAAATTAATACCAGCCGAAATCATCTTTGGAAGATCAATCTCTACCCAATACTCATATGCGTTTCCTCCACTCACGTTAGCACTTGCAACACCGTCGACCCTCTCGATATAGGGCTTAATTTCATCTTCAATAAGCTTCTTAAGTTGCGTAAGGTTGTATTTTCCAGATGTGACAATATAAGACCCAACAGGCAAGGAAGAGACATCGAACTTAAAAACAATAGGCTTCTCAACATCAGCTGGTAAACGCCTTTCAATTAGCGCAATTTTATCCCTGATATCCTGTGCGGCGAAATCCAGATTCGTACCCCATTCAAACTCAGCAATAATCATAGAGGATCCTTCTACGGAAATTGAAGTAAGATCCTTTATTCCAGACACTGTTGAAACCACACTTTCGAGAGGTTTCGTAAGTAAAGCTTCGACATCCTCCGGAGCAACATTTGGATACTGAGTTACAACTGTAACCGCAGGAAAAGTCATTTCTGGAAGAAGATCCAGACCCATTCTCGAAACAGAAACGACACCAAGGACGACAAGAATTCCGATAAACATTAGCATTGTAACGGGGTGCTTCACCGAGAATTTTATCATAGTTTCATTTACCTCCCAATTCTACCGGAGCACCATCATAAAGCCCCTCTGCACCAAGGGTTACAACAAGGTCCTTAACATTTAGATTACCCTTAACCTCTGCCCATCCTTCGCTAATGATTCCAACCTCCACAGGGACCTCCTTAGCGACTTCATCTTTAACGACATATACTACTGTCCTATCACCCTTTTCAGCAATTGCATTTTCAGGTACAATGAGGACTCCACTCTTTTCCTTTGTCACAATTTTAACATTCACAATAGAACCAACTTGTAAAACATTTCTCCTTAGAGAAATCCTCACCTTTCCAGTGAGACTCATCGGGTCAAGGCCATAGGAACGGCTTACCACACTTCCTTCTATTTCCTTCCCTCCATCTATGGCAAAAGCATTGGCTCCCACTCTCACTTTTTGAAGATCATCTGAAGATAGGTTCACTTCAACCGCTTGTTGTTCTGAAACTATATAAGCAAAAGGCTGGGTTTGAGTTGCAATCTGTCCCACTTTTCCGTTGATATACGTGATAATACCATTAATCGGCGACACAATTTGAAGATATTCGGTCTTCACCCCTGGAATTTCCCTATCGAGAAGGGCAATTATCTCATCTTTTTTTACTCTCTCTCCCTCGTTCTTCAAAATACTAACCACTCTACCTGGCATTGTGGGTACAACAGCCGCCTCTTCAAGTCCTGTTACCCTTCCATAAGCATAGATGTATTCTCGCATAGTCCCGCTTTTAACCGGTTCCACTTTCACCAAAAAACTTCTTGAATTACGCGGTTCCTGAGCGAAAAGCAAGCTTGCAATAACCATTGTGTAGAAAAAGCCTTGCATGTTAGATACCTCCTTATTTTATTCCCTTAAAAACCTTTTCAAGCTCTACACTCTTGAGTACACAATCACCCAGAGCCTGAAGTAAATAAGCCCTTTGTGCAAAGTAATTTGTCTCTGCATCTATATAATCAAGCTGAGTCGCCAATCCCATCTCATATTGTTTTTTTACAGTATTAAAAAGAGCTTCTGCAACTCTGAGATTATCCCTCTGAGTTTCATATTTCATCATTGCATCCTCTAAATTCCTAAGAGCCTTTTTATGCTCCACATACGAGGAGCTCTGTTGAAATGCAAGGGTATATTCAAGAGCCTTTTTCTGGTATTGAACATCCCTCACCTGGTAGTTGCTCTTTAAACCATCGAAAATAGGAAAAGAAACTCCGATGGTTAATGCCCAATAGTCTTTCCAGATATTCTCAAAGCCAAAGGGTTTTTGCATCATATAGTTAAATGAATAGAATAGAGAAGGAAGATTAGAAGCAGAATAAATTTTCATATTAAGATCAAGCAGTTTCTGTTTGTTCTTAAGACTCTTTATGTCGTACCGGTTTTCAACATCCAACATAGACTCCATCAAACCAGAGACGTATGCACTATCCAGAAACAACGAATCAGTAAGTACTACCTCGGTATTCTCTTTCATGTTTAGAATTAACTTGAGCATATCAATAGTTTCTCTATAGGATCTCTCTGCCTCTAATACCTGAATTCTATTATTTTTGTATTTTGACTCCGCTTGTAGCAACTCAATCTCAGTTGCCGCTCCTAAATCATACTTTCTCTTCGTGGTCTCGTAATGCTCCTTCAATTCCTCGTCTACTTTCAAAGATAGGTCAACAAACTCTCTGAGAATTAATGCATACGTATAAAGCTGCTTTACCTGAACTACAAAACTTTCCCTATTCAAAGAATCGGTCAAAATGTTATCCTGCAAATTAATTAAAGCCATCTGATATGACCTAAGAAGACTGCCCCAGCTAAAAATTGCCTGGCTTACTCCTAAATTTAAGCTGTAATTGTCATTCTGCCCAAAAGGGATAGTAATCGTGTGACCTACTGGGATAAATGCACCTGAACCTGTCATAACAAGACTATCAATCTGAAAACTCTTCATCTCCTGCACCAGGGACACTCTACGATAATTTGCATCAAGCTTTACCTGGGGAAAGAAAACAGATCGTGCGCTGTACTTCTTGGCTTCAGCAGACTGTACCTGAGCCTGGGAGGCAAGAAGCAAGGGACTGTTCTCGAGCCCAATTTCGATTGCCTCTTTCTGGCTTAAGTAAACAGTATCAGAAGGCATAACAATACATATGATGAGCAGCAGCAAATTCATACAAATCCTCCTTCCTTATAGTTCTAATTGCACACATACTTGCACTCGTAAGCTTATGGATTTATATAAAAAGCCCTTTTTACAAGCATAAAAAGATCATGTAAAAGGCTTTTAAAATCCTTCTTCTCAAGGAAAAAACTAAAAATCGGCCTTGATACCAATCCCACAAACGCATTTGAAAAAAGCCTTGGGTTCCCTTTGTATATTATACCCCTATTCATTGCATCTTCAATAAATTCCTCAATTACTGATGAAAGTTCTTTACGTTCTTCCATGCACCTACCCTTGAATTTCTCATTCCAGATTTGCTCAAGTGGCATCTCATAAACAATCCTTAGAATAAACTCTTGATTCTCGTCAAGAATTTCAATAAACGCCTTTATAATTGCCTGTATTCTATCATTAATATCCTTTCCTGCATTAATATCCTTTCCTGATTGCATTGAATCCTTTATTTTTTTGACGGCATCTTTTAAACCTTCTCTCAAAAGACACTCATATAGTTCCTCTTTGGATGGAAAATAAATATAAAGAGTGCCTTTTGCAATCCCCGCTTCAGTTGCTATATCTTCCATTCTGGTTTCATAAAACCCTTTTTTGCCAAAGACATCACGAGCGGCTCTCAAAATTTTTTGCTTTGTATCTATTCCAACTGACTGGTCAGTCATATTTAAATTATCATAGACCACTTAAGATCTGTCAAATATGCAAGGGCCCACAAGCGATCAAAAAGAGCACAATGCACTAATATTAAACCGCACTCTCCTCAGGTTGTGAATTTGAAAAGCTCCTAATAATCTCATTAAGCTCAACACCAGTGAGAGTTTCCTTTTCCAACAATTCCTTCGCAATTACGTGAAGGAGGTTGATATTCTTTTCGAGTATACTCTTTGCCTTCTCCAAAGCTTCCCTAACAACCTTCTTGACTTCGCTATCAATAGCTCTTGCGGTTTCCTCTGAATAATATTTCCTGATTCCTAATTCACGTCCAAGGAATACTTCCTCTTCCTCCTTACCGAGTGTCACTGGTCCCAGTTTCTCTGACATACCCCAGTCTGTAACCATTCTACGTGCAATTTCAGTAGCCTTTGAAAGGTCGTCAGCAGCACCAGTAGACTCTTCTCCAAATACGAGGAGTTCTGCAGCCCTTCCACCCAGTAGAATGGAAAGTTGCACAGTAATATATGATTTTGTATAAATATACTTATCTTCCTCTGGTAAGGATTGCGTAGCTCCAAGAGCTCTTCCATGAGGTATTATGGTAATTTTGTGCACCTGATCCGCTCCTGGCAAGAATTTCGCAACTAATGCATGACCTACTTCATGATAAGCAATCCTCTTCTTTTCTTCTTCAGAAATCACCATACTTCTTCGCGCGATTCCAAGGATCAATTTATCTTTGGCCTCTTCAAAATCACGCATAGTGACTACCTTCTGATTCTTCCTTGCAGCAAGAAGAGCAGCTTCATTTACAAGATTAGATAGATCTGCCCCTGTAAATCCTGGCGTACCCTGTGCAATTACTTTCAGATCCACATCTTCCGCTAAAGGAATCTTAGCAGAATGAATCTTTAGAATCTCCTCCCTTCCCTTTACATCGGGAATTGGAACGTATACCCTCCTATCAAACCTTCCAGGTCTCAAAAGCGCAGGATCAAGGATATCAGGCCTGTTAGTAGCTGCCATCACAATGATCCCCTCTGAGGAGTCAAACCCATCCATTTCTACAAGAAGTTGATTCAGGGTTTGCTCCCTTTCATCATGCCCACCACCAAGACCAGCACCCCTTAGCCTACCTACCGCATCGATCTCATCAATAAATATGATACAAGGGGCATTAGACTTGCCTTGTTCAAATAGATCTCTGACTCTCGCTGCGCCGACACCGACAAACAATTCAACGAATTCGGAACCTGAAATTGACAAGAATGGCACTCCAGCCTCTCCCGCGACAGCTTTTGCAAGCAAGGTTTTACCTGTTCCAGGTGGCCCAACCAAAAGAACTCCTTTAGGAATTCTTGCACCAATCTGGGAAAACTTTTGAGGATTCCGAAGGAATTCAATAATCTCTTCAAGTTCAACTTTAGCCTCATCGCACCCAGCCACATCGTTAAAGGTCACCTGTGGTTTTGATTCTTTTAAAACTTTCACTCTACTCTTCCCAAATCTTACAGCCTCTCTCTGACTGGCATTTATTTGCCTAAAAAAGACGAACCAGAAAAGAACAAGCATAAGAAGCCAGGGGATGGAACTGAGAATGACAGTCCATAACATACTCTTTTCTTTCGAATAGACCTGAATATCTTTAGTAGCAAGCATCTTCACTAACTCTGGGTCATCGTAGGGCAATTGTACCTTGAATCGTAAATATTCTCTGTTTCCCTCGCTTTTTGGCGCTTTGAATGATCCCTCAACATTTTTTCCTGTTACCACTACCTCACTAACATTACCATTCTCAATTTCCGAATAAAAATCAGTGTACGAGATTTCAATGATTCCTCTGCCCGTAGCCAAATAGTTATATAAAGTTATGAAAACAAAAAAGATCAATACCCAAATGATTAAGTTTCTTACAATATCATTTTTCATCACTTTCTGCCTCACTTAACTCTTCTGGAAACAATTCCCTAATGTACGGCAAATTTCTATACCTCTCTCCATAGTCCAGACCATACCCAACAAGGAAACGGTCAGGAACTTCAAACCCCACATAATCTAAATTAATATTCACCACTTTTCGCTCCTTCTTGTCAAGCAAAACACAGACCTTAATAGTTCTCGGCTTTCTACTGCGCAAAAGGTCAACAATATATTTCAAGGTAAGTCCACTATCACAAATATCTTCAACAAGAATCACATCTCTGCCCTCGATCGATGTACCTAGATCCTTTAAAATCTTAACGATCCCCGATGTCTTCGTAGACTTACCGTAACTGGAGACTCCAAGAAAATCAACCTGTACATCCATGTTTAGTTTTCTCATCAGATCGGCTAAAAAAACAAAAGAACCCTTTAGAATACCGACAAGGATCGGAACCTCACCCATAAAATCCTTCTCAATCTGGCTTGCCAGCTCGGTAATCCTCTGCCTTATCTGATCTTCGCTAATCAAAAATCCAGAACTTTTTCTCATCGATCTTACTTACCTCCAAGTAAATATCTCCTTCGAGCGTTTTCGATGCTACACCAGGAACCCAAAGCACTTCCCCATCCTTTTCAAAGATGGGATAGAGGTCCCTTCTCCAGCCCGGTATTTTATTCCTCTCAAAGATACTTGAAAGAGACTTTTCTCCAAACTTATCTCCTTGTCTTCTCGCCCTCAAAAGAAGTGGAAACATATTCCTACTTAACTTAAACGCGTACTTTGCGCTTTGAGGTTCCTCTGTAATAGAAATCCTCAAATTAAAGCCATCAAACTCTTGAGGAAAATCCTCTATGAACAACTTTTTTTCAGGCAAAAATATTTTACCACGAGAAATAAAAAGTTCTTTTGAAGAAGGCACAACATAAAATTGAGCTACATAACCAGCCCTATTCTTATTAAGTAACGACTCCAAATTTGCATATTCTTGATTAGTTAACATTAACTGCCTCTGCAAAAATTGCATTTGTATAAAATAATGATAATTTCTAAGCCTCGTAAAATCAATGAGTATTGCATTTTGAAAGGTCTCCTTCAAAACAGAAACCTCCATATTACCAATCATATCTTCAAGATACTCGATAAGCGCATTCATAATTTCCGTTGTTTCTCTGATCTTACTTGTCGCGCCAGCTCTCAACTCCTCAAGGAGTGGAATCAGTTTAAGTCTAATTGCGTTTCTAAGAAAAACGGGCTCTAAGTTCGTAGAGTCTATCACGTAAGGAATATGATGATCGTTTAAATGTGCGAGAACCTCTTGTCTACTTATATAAATTATAGGCCTGATAAAAATGCCTCTCCTTGGAGGGATGCCTCTGAGACCCCACACTCCCGTACCCCTTATTAGATTGATAAGAAAAGTCTCAACAGAATCAGAGGCATTATGAGCCAGTGCTACTTTGTTGAAACCGTATTTCCCCGCATACTCTCTAAACTTTTCATACCTAATTCTTCTTGCCACAGCCTCTACCGACTCATCTAACTTTCTCAGTTTAGCCACATCCACTCTCTCGATGTAAAGCGGAATTCTCCGCTCCCTACAATAGTCAACGCAGAAGTTTTCGTCTCTGAGAGCCTCTTTCCCCCTCAATAGATGATTGATATGAATGCAGGCATACTGGATACCCAAATAATGCTGCAACTCCTGAAGCATCTCGGTAAGAAAAACTGAATCGGGACCGCCTGAAAAACCCACGAGAATCTTGTCACCCTTTGAGATCAGTTTATACTTTTTTACAGCTTTTTCAAACTTTTCAAGAAGGTAAGGTTCCATCAAAATTTCAGAGAAAGGACTCTACTTTGAATATTGAGGAAGAGACCATACCTATGATTCTTCGAGTTATACTCCAAGTCTCCAAAAGCGCCTCCATAAAAACAGCCTTTTTGAAACCCAACCATAAGAAACAGCTCTCTACAAACATCACCTGTTGGATAAGGCATGTTCCGCGGAAAACCGCTCCCCTCCCAATGTTCCACGAGACTTCCCTCTCCCTTATTTAATTGTGCAGCCCTCAGGGTAAGACTTGATTTGTCGTTGAAGAAGAGTATATAACTGAGGTAAAAATCTAAAAGATCATTCCCCCTGGGATACCCCAGTGGGACACCCATTAGATGCCATGCATTGGTATCTGAGACGTGAGTGTAGGTAAACCGTGGAATAGCCACAGCATGAAATCTGAGAATGGAGTTTGGAGTTACTATCGATTCAAAACCTGCAAGGACACCATATTTACTAGTGTTCCCTTGAAATATGACCACATCATCGTTTAAAAAGTCACAAAAAATACTGTACTTTCCTCCGAAGTTCCACTTAACCGACGCTCCACCTATAAGATTATCAGAATTTGATTTTCCCCTGCGCTGCCTCTCATAGTAAAGGGTAAGAGGATTAAAGTACTTGAAATAATCTTCCTCACTGTGAGAAACCGCTTCATATAAGGTAAGGGTTAACGATGAAAAAGGCTTCCACTCCAGGGCTTGGTAGGCAATGGTTTTTGAGAGAAAGGTATCAGGTGTAGCTGCGAATGCAGATGTCACATGGAAATTCTGAAACTTGAAATTTATTCTATAAATATGATCCAGTGGATACGAAATACCGCTAAAGAGCATTCCCTCACCGATCTTTACATCAGACCTTCCGACGGTCAGGTCAAAGCTGCCAGATGTGTATTTTATGTATGCATTCCTAACATTTATATCAAGGATACTAGCGCCACCGATTATAGGTTGCTCATCAAAACTGTACATAAAATATTGATTATCAGCTAAGGGGGCATAATACGGTATTTTCAGTGGTTCATTAAAATTAAAAAAATCTAAGGTCGCAGCAAGTGCAAAGTTATCTATTTTGACACCTGCATCGAACTCCAGGTCCAAGTAAGTATTAATATAAGTGTTACCACTACTTACATTAAAAATAGTCTTAAGGCTTGGAGTAAAACTAAGAGTAGGCACATCAGTCACTGGAACTTCAGAAAACCAAATATAAGAATCAGCATTGTAGAGAATATTATCCCTTCTGATTTTCATAAAATCAGCTGAGTAATCCTTCATGAAAACAGGGTCATAGAATGAAACGCTTGAAAACACAAAACAAACGAGTAACAGCATCATAAAAGGAGGTCAAAAGGGTCAAATCCAAAATCAACAACTTCCTTAATACGATCATTATCAGGTACAAAAACTGCTATGAAATGACCATCGTAAGGCCTGAAAAGTCTAACAATATCGTATTGATTCCCACTTTTTTCATTGAGAAATCGGAGAAAGTTTATAACATGATCATCAGAACCGGAAGAGTCGGATGCATCAGCTAACCTGAAACATACAACAATACGATAGCTGTCAACTCTGGCAATCCCCGCAGTGCACTTTGAGTTGCTTTTCTCATTGAAGTCGTTTACAACCTTCTCAACTGCACTGATATCAATCATAAACTCCCCTTCCACATTTTTATTCTATGTGCAGCCATAATTATAAAGGGAGGACCTTCTAAATTCAATAAAATTTCTTGTTTCCTATTCTATTTGACCGACTAACATAAAATAAGTACTGCCTATTTTGCAACCTGAGAGTAAAAGAGAATCGAACACCTAAGAAGACAACCAATTACTGAATACTCCTGAACACTTCAGTAAAATTCAGGTTTTGGAGGTCTATTTAGGATTAAATCTACAGCCTCAAGAGGAGTAAGTTCACCATTTAGTATCCCATGAACGCACTCTACCACTGGCATTTCAATACCAATATTCGCCGCAAGTTCTTTAATTACATGAGAAGTATTGATACCTTCTGCAACCATCTCCATTTCTGCTAGCACTTCATCAGAATCCTTCCCTAGCGCAATTTGTTCTCCAACAATACGATTTCTTGAATATGGTGAGAAACACGTAGTTATAAGATCGCCAATCCCTGAAAGCCCTGAGATAGTGAGGGGATTTGCACCCATTTTTTCTCCAAGCTTCATAATCTCCCTTGCTCCTCTGACAATAAGCGCACCTTTGGTATTTGCCCCATATCCCAATCCGTCCAGCACTCCCGCAGCAATTGCAATGACATTTTTAACCGCAGCTCCAAGCTCACATCCTTTTACATCTGAAGTATAGTAAACCCTGAAGTAATTGGTATGAAAAAGCATTTGTACTTCCACCGCAAAAGTTTCTACTCGTGATGCCACTACAACTGAAGTTGGAATCTTCCTTAGCACCTCCCGCGAAATGGAAGGCCCCGTTAAAACCGCAATTTGTGAACTTGGAAAATATTCTTCAATAATTTCAGAAGGGGCCTTGAATGAATGTGCCTCAATTCCTTTAATTACGGAAATCAACTTATCTGTTCTAAGAGACGATTTTACCTTATTTAAGTACATTCTCAAAGTATGTGAAGGAACCGCAAATACGACATATTCAGAGTCCTTTAGCTCGTCAGGATCTATAGTGAATACTATCTCTCGCGGGATCTTAATTTCACCAAGTCTTTTAAAGTCCATCCTCTTTTGATCAAGTTCAACCTTTTTTTCTTCTCTTCTACAGAGAATCTTCAAATGGTGACCCTTCTCAGTAAGAAGAATCCCCAGTGTAATACCCCAGCTTCCTGACCCTATAATGCCTATATTCTTCATTTTCTTCTAAGCTCAAATTTGTTTTCAGTGCCACTAAAGAGCCTTGCAATGTTACTCTTGTGTCGGTAAATTATGATCAAAGAGCCTAATAAAAATAAAAGAATTGATTCTAAATCGTAACCCTTTATCATTGAAACAACTGCTGGAACAATAGAAGTTACCATGGACCCGAGAGAGACAAACCCTGTAAGTAAAAATACTATCAGCCATATTAAAATGCTATACAATGCCATATAAAAGTCAAGAGCAAGGAGTCCACCAAAAAATGTAGCAACTCCTTTGCCTCCACGAAACCCTAAATATGGCGAAAAGCAGTGCCCTATAATTGTAGAAAGCCAGACAATCTGAGAGTAGAAATTATTGCCAAATAGTTTTTGAGAAAAAAACACAGGAATAAAAGACTTTAAAAAATCTGATACCATCGTAAGCAATGCTACAGGGATACCTGCTGCTCTGAGTACATTCGTTGTTCCAATGTTCCCACTTCCAACTGTTCTAACATCTTGTTTATAGAAAACCTTCACATATATTAAACCAAATGGAATCCCGCCTAAAAGGAACGAACCAATTAAATAAAAAAACAACGTACATAATCCCACCATCCTTAAAATATATATTTCAAGAGAGGAACTTTCAAGCTTCTCAAGAATATTGGGAACTTCGGCTCCTGCATCCTGCAATTTAGAACACACTGGCTCTTTGAGAGACCCGATTAAGGGACCTGAAGCAAAATTGAAACTATATATTCTCAAAAAAGGCAATCCAACTCAACATATCTTAGATATGGATGTTCTGTGAATGAATATCCTCTTTTCTTTGCTCCTATTTCCACTAATTATTCGTCGCTCTGATTTGATTAGGCAAAAATCTTCACACGATATTGAAGACACAAAAGGTAGGAATTATAATATACTTATGATAAGAGGTATACTCTTCGACTTAGATAATACTCTTGTTGATTTTATGAAAATGAAGGAAGTAGCTGTCACGGCGGCAGTTGATGCAATGATCGATGCCGGCCTTAATATGCCGAAAGACGAAGCTATAGAAAGAATTTATAAAATATATGATAGGGAAGGTATTGAAGATCAAAAGGTTTTTGATAAACTTTTATCTGAATCGTATGGGACTATAGATTACAAAATCCTTTCTGCGGGAATAGTGGGATATAGGAGAGCTAAAGAAGGCGCGCTGGTGCTCTATCCCAAGGTATACTATACGCTGATGGAACTCATCAAGATGGGGAAGAGACTTGCTGTAGTCTCCGATGCTCCACGACTCCAAGCATGGACGAGGCTTGTTCAAACAGGCTTGCACCATTTTTTTGAAGTAGTAGTAGCCTTTGAAGATACAAACAAGAGAAAACCCGAGCCCGAACCTTTCCTTTTTGCACTTCAAAAGATGAATATTAAACCAGAAGAAACCTTAATGATTGGGGACTGGGCAGAAAGAGACATTGTAGGAGCAAAAACCTTAGGTATGGTCACAGTCTTTGCCCGATATGGCAACACCTTTGGAACGACCATTTCAGGGGCAGATTTCGAAGTAAACTCTATTTCAGATGTAATCGACGTTATCAGGGAGCTCGATCGTAAATGAAATCCTCTGATATTGCAAAATTACTTAATGCAACATTGGAAGGGGATCCAGATTTTCCAATAAAAAAACCTGTCCCTATAAAAGAGGCTGGGGAGGATGACTGTACGTTCCTCTTCGATGAAAAGTACGACGCTGACAAAACATACGGGGTCCTTTTAGCAAGTTTTCGCCCAAGGAGAGCAAGAGCTAAAGCATTAATATTGACCGACAAGAAAGAAGAAGCGATGATCGCCGTCCTTTCACTTTTCAAAAAAGTAGATAGGTTTTCTACTACAGAACCTGTCGCAAAAGGCTCAGTAATCGCAAGTAATGTTAAAATTCCACCCTTCGTGTTCATAGGCGAAAAATCTACAATCGGTAGCAATTCACAAATATATCCATTTGTTTTCATTGCTAGTGATGTCGAAATAGGGTGTGACGTTACCATTCACCCGTTTGTTTATATCGGCCACGATGTAAAGATTGGAGATCATACGATAATCTTTTCAGGTACAGTAATAGGTGCCGATGGATTCGGTTTCCACAGAACTTCCGAGGGATACATTAAAATACCACAGATTGGAGGAGTCATTATTGAAGAAAATTGTGAAATTGGAGCAAATGTTACCATAGACAGGGCAACGATGGGAAATACCATTATAAAAAAGGGTACGAAGCTTGATGATCAAGTTCATGTCGGGCATAATGTTGAAATAGGCGAAAATACAGTTATTGCAGGTCAAACAGGTATCGCAGGTAGCACAAAGGTTGGAAGTTGGGTAATGATGGGAGGTCAGGTGGGGATTGGAGACCATCTTGAAATAAGTGATAAAACAATAATCCTTGCAAAGTCTGCCGTGACAAAAAGCCTTTTGCGGCCAGGCATTTATGGTGGATATTTTGCCAGGGAGAGGTTAAAAATGCTAAAAATTATGGCTCTTGAGGAACGGCTACCTGAACTCTGGGAGCGCTTAAAAAAGCTGGAGGAAAAAATTGAAGGAAAGGACTCTTAAAGGAGAGATTGAATTCAGGGGCAAAGGACTGCATACAGGTGAAGAGAGTACTATCATTATAAAACCAGCAGAAGAAGGCAGTGGCATTGTCTTTCATAAGCTCCCTGAAGATGTTGTAATCCCAGCTCACTACTCTAATGTCACAAGCATCAATAGAGGGGTTAATCTCGGAAAAAGTGGCACAACGGTCATGACTGTGGAACACTTACTTTCCGCTTTATGGGGTCTTGGTGTTGATAACGCTCGAATAATTATAAAGGGAACGGAAATTCCTGCTCTCAACGGTTCCTCTTTCGAATTTTGCAAAGGAATCAACGATACAGGGGTTATAGAGCAGGGGAATCTTCGCGACTATATTGAAATACAAAAACCAGTAGAAATTACAAATAATGAATACACAATTATAGCCCTGCCTGGATCGGAGTTCGAGATTAGTTATGCGATTCACTACAACGGGTATCCTCTTTTATCTTATCAATATGCATACTTCAAAATGGACCCTGAAGTATATTTTTCGCAAATCTCTCGGGCAAGAACGTACCTAATGGAAGATGAGGTTGAAGGGATACTCAAATCAGGTCTTGGGAAAGGCGGTGATCTGGATAAAGTAGTGGTGGTAAAGAGACAAGAAATTTTAGCCAAGGGAGGCCTGTTTTACCCTGATGAACCAGTAAGGCATAAAATTCTCGATTTTATAGGTGATGCTGCGCTCCTGGGTAAGAGAATAAGGGGAAAGATCATTCTTGAAAAAGCTGGACATAAAGCGCATCTGGAGCTGGTAAAAGAACTGGATAAACTCTCTGGGACAACATCTTTCTCTATATACGATATCCTTAACATAATGCCGCACCGGTACCCTTTTTTACTTGTTGATAGAATAGAGTTCTTGAGTGATAAAAAGGTAGTTGGGGTAAAGAATGTCACCATTAATGAACCCTTCTTCCAAGGTCACTTCCCTCAATTTCCTGTAATGCCGGGCGTTTTGATCATTGAAGCAATAGCACAAGTTGGAGGATTCCTTTTGCTAAATCATGCGCAAAACAAAGAGAACCCCCTTTTACTTTTCGCCGGGATTGACAATGCCAGGTTCAGGAAACCTGTAAAACCAGGAGACACTCTTACTATAGAGGTTGACCTTCTAAGATTTGGTGGCAAAGTTGCAAAGATGAAAGGCATTGCACAGTGCGAGGGCGAGGTGGTTGCAGAAGCAGAGCTCATGGCTCAAATCGTAGAGGTAAAACATTGAAAATTCACAACACTGCAATAGTTGATGGCGATATCCACTTTGAGGGTGACTGTGAGATAGGACCTTATACAATATTATCAGGGAATATTACCCTTGGCGACGGTACGATAATCGGTTCTCACACAAGAATTGAAGGTAACGTTTACATTGGCAAATCAAATAAAATAAGTTCCTTTGTGTACATAGGGGGACTCCCCCAGGATGTCAACTATAAGAACGAGTCAACCTACGTAAGAATTGGAGATAACAATGTAATAAGAGAGTATGTCACAATTCACAGGGCAACAGGACAAGATAAGGCAACGGCTATTGGAAACAACAATTTTATAATGGCATATGCCCATCTGGCGCACAATGTAAGAGTAGGTTCTAACTGCACAATTGTAAATGCTGCTCAGCTCGCAGGCTATGTGGAAGTTGATGATTATGCTTTCATTTCAGGCCTTGTAGCCATCCATCAATTTGCGAGGGTAGGTAGGTTTTCTATTGTTGGAGGAGGCGTTCGATTGTCGCAGGATGCCCTTCCTTATATGATGATACAAGGTGAACCTGTACGAGTATTTGGTTTGAATATTGTGGGACTCAAGCGAAACCACTTCGACTCCGAGAGGATCAGAATACTGAAGAAAGCCTTCATAACTTTATGCAGAAGCAGACTATCACTCCCCTCTGCCATCGAACAAATCAAAAAAGAATTGCCTATGAATGATGATATTAAGTATCTACTCGACTTTGTGACATCTTCTAAAAGAGGGGTATTGAGGAAATCTGTACATGACGGACAGGAAAATTAAATTTGGTATCGTAGGAGTTGGACACCTTGGTGAGATCCACGTTCGCAATCTCAAAAGTATTGTAGCAGAAACAAGTCAAATTGAGCTCACGGGCATTTTTGACGTGAACTTAGCCAGGGCTCAGGAAATTTCTGAACGTTACAAAACACTTGCATTCCCAACCTACGATGACTTGTTAAACGCTTGTGATGCTGTTATTTGTGTTGTTCCAACCCAGTATCACTTCGAAACTGGTAAAAAGGCATTAGAGAAGGGAAAACACTTATTTCTTGAAAAGCCAATGGCAAAAACTGTTGAAGAAGGCGAGGAACTAGTGCACATTGCACAAGAGAATGGAGTAATATTTCAAGTTGGTCACGTAGAAAGATTCAACCCCGCATTTATAGCTGTATCGAAATATATAGAGAAACCGTTATTTGCTGAGATCCACAGGCTATCAATCTTTAACCCACGAGGTACCGATGTAGATGTAATCCTCGACCTTATGATACACGATATAGATATAGCTCTACTTTTTTTCAAGGAGTACCCTGTCCAGATTGAAGCAATTGGAGCTCCTGTTATTACAGAAAAGATTGACATAGCAAATTCGCGATTAGTCTTCCCATCTGGTGCTACCGCTACACTCACAGCTTCGAGGGTCTCTTTTAAGAAAATCAGAAAAGCAAGATTTTTCCAAATAAACTCCTACATCGCTATTGATTACCTGCAGAAAACTGTCGAAATGTTCAAGAAACACAACGATGAAATACTTCCCTATTTCCCGGAAGTTGATACCTCGATAGAACCGATAAATCTTGAGTTGAAGCACTTCGTGAAAGCATTGACAAATCAGGAACCTCCACCAGTGACCGGGCTGGATGGTTTAAAAGCCCTTAAGGTTGCAGTTGAAATCAGCAAAAAGGTAGTTGAAAATTTAGATTGCTACATCAGGGAACACCCGGGCGAATTCGGAAATACTCCAGAGTAGCGGGTTAGCCGGTCCAGGTATGCCTGCATTTTCAGTCCTACTTCTCTCAATCCATACTTCTTTACCTTCACTTGAGAAAATTAAAGTATCATCATTTATTTGCTCTGGCAGCGGGAACCTATAACGATATTCTAATAAAGCTCTTGCTTTTCTCTTATTCCCAATTTTTGCGAACCCTTCAGCTGCCCAGTAATTCAAAATATACCACACACCTCCACCAAAGTAAACATCCTTCTCATCACCCATTATAAACCGCCTCAGTCCCAAGCCATCTGGAGAAAGGTAATAATACAGCTCTAAAAGTGTTGAATTCAGGAGATCCAAGTCTTTTATAACACCAAATAGTGTAAAAAGTATAATAACAGAAGCATCAAGCCCCACGGGTTCGGTATTAAAGCTCTTCTTTGACTTTAATACCACGCCGTCTTTTTCAAAACCGTATATCTCCCTTCGTAAATTTTCAAGGAAACTATTTATTTCAAGTGATTCTCGTGTACCCCGATTGAGACCCTTAAGCCGCAAATTTAAAGCATAGTAAATACTGCCTAAAGTCTCCACATGTATATAATCGTCATGCATCTCCCAAAGGTCTGCACAGGGGGTATCAAAAACAGTCATCAAGTACCTATCATACAGGTCCTTCGTACCCTCTTTAAGAACATGTTCACCGCTCTGAATTTCAAAACTCAGTATAGTACCATATGCTAGCGCTATTCCATCATACTGCCTTTCAGACCAAGGAGCGTTAAGAATTTTAAAATCAGAAGTATACCTTGCCCTTGGATGTAAATCCTGGTTTAAAAACTGAGGGTCATTCCTGCTTAAACTGAGCAATTGCGTGACTTTAATTTGCTCCAATTCAAGTAAAGCTTTTAACCAATAAATTTCATTAATTACTCGGACACCGTGTTTCATTAAACTTGTAGTAATGAATGCTTGATCTCTAAGCCATACCTTTTTATAGGGTCTATATAAAGGTGAGGCAAAATAGGCACCATTTAACTGGCATGTTTTTATATACTCAATAAATCTTCTCAATTTCTGTGCCGGGATAATAGAAATTCAGGATTTCCTTATAATTCTTACCCTTTTGCGCAAGACCAGATGAACCGAATTGGCACATACCCACACCGTGACCAAATCCAGCTCCCCTTATTATAAACATATCCTTTGAATTCACGATATATATAAGGGATGAGGGTAACATGTTCACATCAAGCGCACGCCTTATCTCGAAGTCGCCTTCAACAAAAAATGAACCATTCTCTCCCTCAATAAATAATACCTCCGATCTACCCGAAGGACCGCGCTTTGTAATCTTTACATTCCTTACATTACCAACATCCTTTCCAAATTTTCTCTTAATGTTAAGTGATAATTGCATGGCGCTGATAGTTCTTTCCCAGCGATAATATCGATTCCCACTATAGTTACAACTTGCGGGTGGCGGATTTTCAATGAAATTTTTCACCTCAGAATCGGTGTAAAGGGCGATATGCTCAGGTTTTGTAAAATTATCCCTCCGTGCACTGTAATAAGGAAGGTCTTTCCCAAAAATTTCTTCGGACGAAGCCAGAGAGCCGCCACAGCTTGAGAAGTAAAACACTGTAATGAGCTTGCCCTCGTAAGTAAGGACTTCGCCCTTCGTGGCTTTTACGACCTCAGCAAAATAGCTATCATCGTTGAAACCTTCGAAGTTCTGAGTAAAGATATCTGCTGTAACATCGTAAGGTTCTGAATTGATAGATAATTTTTTCCCAAGTGTAGATAACGCATTAGTCCTCGCTGCAACTACCTGAGCTTTCAGCGCTTCCTTATAAAAAGTGGAAGGAACTTCTCCTTTTAGGACTCCCTCGAGATAAGTTTCCAGAGGAAGTTCATTAACTAACTGTAATTTACCACTATTCGATGGGCGAATTTCAAGGATTCCCGTAGTTAAAAAAGATCTTTGCCCTGAACCACCGGAATAGTGGTCCTTTTTCTCAAAATTTAGCACCTTCATCGGTGATTTTGATACTATCCGCAAAATTCCTTCACTGTTATAACTCCTTTCACCAAAAGTCAATTTAAACTTCCCGTGTGGTTTATTTTTCAATTCTTTAAAAACCACCTTCCTATAAGGTAGAGATTTTTTAAGCGCCTCGGATTGTGAGAGATACGGACCCTGATATACAAGGTAAGATGCTGAGGATATTGTTCCCTTCTTTGTTTTAAAGGTTCTACCAATTTCTTTAACCTTTACACTAATTCCCAAATCCGCAAGTTCTCTTGCTTTTTCCAATGCTTCACTCATGGTTTCAAAATCCCCGTAACTAGTATAATAATAAAATTGGGCAGGCACTGCATTATAAATGTTTACTTTAAGAGCTGTATTCGTACCCTGAAATTTAAGATTTGAGCCTTCATAAATATAAAACGAATCATCAAGGTATAGGTATAGTTCCTTGAACTCTCCTAATCCCACTCTTATAGAGATCTCTTTAGAAGGCCAGACAACCGGGGGCGTGGGTAATTTAAATTCTTCAGGCTTTTCTATTTCCCTTTGTATCGTTTCTCTTTTAGCACAGCCATAGAAAAAAATCCCAGAAACAAAAATGACTAGAACTCTAATGCCTTTCCAGTTCATTTATCCTTTCTCGAGCTTTCCTTGCAAATACAGACCTGGGTGGGGCAAGGGACAATACTTTATAGTAACACTCAAGAGCTTCCCGATCGTTTCCCCAAGTATCCAGAATATATCCTTTGTAGTAATAAGCATCGTCCAAGTATATTTTAGGTATGCCCCATTGAATAAATCTATCAAAGTTTGTATATGCACTATCATACATGGAATTGTCGAAGTAACTACGGGCAAGGTTAAAATAGGCTTCTCCGAGGATGAACTGGAGCTCCGCATCTTCCCTAAGCTTTACAATTTTTGATCCATAAGCAATTATACGATCCCATTGATTCAGCAAATACATACATTTAATGTAGCTCTGCGCAATGTCATCAAATTCCCCTCCTTCATTTAGATATTTCTCAAAAAGTTTTAGGGCTTCCTCATAGTTTCCTTCGTACATCTGATCTTCAGCAATTATCCGAGATCTTAAACCCAAGTAAAACTTTGGGTCGAGCCTGTATATCTTTAAGTATATGTTTTTAGCCATGTCCCGGTATTTAAGGGAAAGCACTGTATCACCAAATTCTATAAGGAAATTTAAAAGTTTTGCTCTTGTTTTCGAATCTGCTGGAGTCTCAATACCCATCAGTATCTCGTACGCATTTTTTATGTCCTTTCTAAGAAAAGAAATTCTAGCCAGGTCTATTTGAAGCATGGGCGAAAACTCGCCTTCGGCTTGGGCGCTGTATATAAGGTTTTCAGCCTGGTCCAGTTTACCCTTACTTATAAGCTCTTCAATACTACTCGAAAGGTCTCTTGCATAGAGAGCCCCCGTAAGTAGTAAGAATGAGATGCCCAGGATTCCTTTTCTCATTTCACCTTTGATCCCGGCGGGACATTAGAATCGGGGCTTAAAAGGACAGGTTTACCATTCACATCACAGGCGAGGATCATACCGTTCGAAGTGACACCTCTTAGTACTCTTGGTTCAAGGTTTACAAGCACTGGAACTTTACGATGGAGAAGTTCCTCTTTACTATATGCACTCTTAATCCCCGCAACGAGAGTAGCAATGTGATCCCCAAGATCTACTTCAAGCTTATAGAGCTTATCAGTACCGGGTATCTCCTCAACCGCAACGATTTCGCCAATCCTAATGTCCATTTTCATAAACTCTTCATAACTAACATAGTCCATAGCCCTCTCCTCACGCTTATTTTCATCTAAAATCATCACCCTCTCATTGGATGACTCATCCAACTTTTTATAAAGAACCTCTATTTTACTCAACTCCATATCCCGATCGAAGGTCCACTTTCCAGCATCTTCCCACTTTAACTCTTGATCAGAGAATCCTAGCATATTCCTTATTCTTCGCGCCGAATCAGGTAAATATGGCTCAATTATTATTGAAAGGGCTTTAACCATTGAAGCACAAAGGTAAAGAGTCCTTTCAGTTTTTTCCTTATCAACTTTCCTCGTACTCCAAGGTTTCTCATAGTCGAAGTACTGATTACCCTTCTGGGAAAATGCCATAATTTCTTTTAATGCCTTTCTAAACTCGAAATTCTCGAGATGGTTCCCAACCTGCTGTGGAAAGTTTTCAATTTCACTGATAATTTCAAGATCTTGATCTCTAAAACCGACGAGATTATGACGGACTAAACCGATGTAGTTTTTGATAAACGTTAGTGTCCTATTTACGAAGTTGCCCAAATTGTTTACAAGTTCACTGTTAATTCTGGTTTTGAATTCCTCAAATGAAAAGTCCGAATCTTTAGTTTCAGGGATTACATGGGATAAACCATATCTAATATAATCAGAAGGGTATTTCGAAAGTAGATCAGGGATCCAAATTGCCCAATTCCTCGATGTGGATAATTTTGAACCCATTAGATTTAAGAATTCATTGGCAGGAACGTTATCAGGCAAGGTATATTCACCATGCGCCATCAACATGGCTGGCCAGATTAAAGTATGAAATACAATGTTATCTTTGCCAATAAAATGTATTATCTTTGTATCAGGGTCGAGCCAGAAGTTCTTCCACTCGTCGGGCTTACCCACTTTATTTGCCCATTCTATAGTTGAGGAAATGTATCCGATGGGCGCATCAAACCACACGTAAAGTACCTTACCAGCTGCTTCCTCGAGAGGCACAGGAACGCCCCATGGAAGGTCCCTAGTTATCGCTCTGTCCTCCAGCCCATCTCGAACCCATGAAAGTGCCTGGTTTAGCACGTTCTCCTTCCAGTATGCCTTCGAGGAAAGCCAGTCGTATAAGGGCTTCTCAAAGTCTTTAAGCTTAAAGTAATAGTGGAAAGAAGTCTTTACAATAGGTCTATGCCCACAAATGGTACAAAAAGGGTTTATAAGCTCCTTTGGCTCGAGCCACCTACCACATTGTTCACACTGATCACCTCTTGCCCTGTCATATCCGCAGAAAGGGCATGTCCCTTCTACATACCTATCAGGAAGAAATCTATTGCAGTTTGCACAGTAAAGTTGCTCAATCTCTTTTCTGTAAATGTATCCCTTCTCATATATCCTTAAGAAAAACTCTTGTGATACCTTGTGATGTAGAGGTAGAGACGTGCGGGAGAAGTTATCAAAACAGATGTTGAGTCCATCAAAGCTCTCTTTGACATTTTTGTGGTAAAAGTCAACTATTTCTCGGGGTGATTTCCCCTCTCTATCTGCTTTTATGGTTATCGCGACGCCGTGCTCATCAGTACCGCAAACGTGGATTACGTAATCTCCTTTAAGTTTACGGTATCTTGTATAAATATCAGCAGGCAAATAAACACCCGCAATATGACCTATATGTAAAGGGCCATTTGCATAAGGCAAAGCACTCGTTATGAGATATTTCTTCATCACTGTTATTATAAAGAAACTGCTTCAGAATTCAAAGAAATAGCCTGTGCTGTAACGAGTTAAAGTGCTCCCACTTATAATCACTTATTCATCTTTTCAAGGACTGAGGAAAGCTGCGCGTAATGATTCTGCTCTTCTTTAATAAGTTGATTGATTAGGGGATGGTCTTCGGGAGAAACCATTTTTTTCAAGAAGGTATAATAATCTATAGACCTCTTCTCCATCTCGATGGCAAAAGTGATTATGTCTTTTGCATTATTCATCTTTAATTCTAATTCTTCCTTTTTAAATACAGCACTGTAGCCAATGGCTTTTACATATGCGTCATAATCTTCCGGGGTAAGTTGGTGGGCAATAGTAAAGTCTCTTGTACCTCTGAGCATTTCCTCAAACAACTCTCTATGCTTCATTTCTTCCTTTATAAGGAAATCAAACACTTCCTTCATTTCTTCTGAAACTTTCGATTTGGCCTCACGATAAAATTCTATACCTGCTTCTTCTATAGAAGCTGCAACTTTTAGAATTTCCGACTTGTTTAACATATCTACAAATCACCTCCTAAAACCATTGCCTCACAACTTCTGACAAAAATTCTATAACGATCATTAAACACAAACGCTCTTTCTTAAACCCTCATTCCAATGTTTACAAGATTCCACATATCACCCGTCAAAATTATCAAATCTATATCCATATTGTCCAAACTATCCTTTATTCTTGAAGATCCTGTCAAGGTCATCAAGTTTAATCAGTACCTTCCGCGGTTTTGTACCCTCCTGTGGTCCTATTATTCCTATCTGTTCCAGTTGATCTATTACCCTTGCAGCGCGAGCAAACCCAAGCTTAAGCCGCCTTTGAAGCAATGTGGCTGAGGCTTTCCCTTCAAGGACAACGGCCTTCGCTGCCTCCTCTAACATAGGGTCCCAGTCCCCTTCCCTGATTTCCATCTTCTCTTCTGGCTGACCTAAAGGTATCTCAGTCATCTCAGGAATTTTTCTATAGTAACATTCACGTATTTGCGCGATCTTACTCTTTATCAACTCTGCGTTGTTCTCCAACGCATCGCCTAAAAACTCTTGAGCTCTCGCCTCAAGCTCTTCAAACCCTGGTTCATCCATCCTTATGAGGGGCATAAAGAGATTCTCGTCCATAAACTCATCAATCAAATTATCCAAGTTACCAGAAAATTCACCAAAGAAAGCATTAAAAATCTGGAGAAGGTAATTCTTTACAAGAGCCCTCGAGATTTTCTTCGTTTCTTCCTCGGAAATTAAAGGCCCATGTAATCGCAAAAGCTCTGAAGTACCAGGTGGAATGAAAAGCATATCACCTCTCCCAAGGAGCTTTTCTGCACCCTTTTCATCAAGAATAGTTTTTGAATCAACTCTACTCGGAACTTTAAACGCTATCCTTACGGGGAAGTTCGCCTTTATCATACCCGTAATTACATCCACAGAGGGCCTCTGAGTTGCAACTACAAGGTGTATACCAACAGCCCTTGCCATTTGGGCAAGCCTCGCAAGGGGTTCTTCAATTTCTCTACCAGTTGTAATAATGAGATCCGCAAACTCATCTATAATTATTACGATATATGGGATTGGTTCTCCGCCAGAATTACGGATTTTTTCATTGTAACTTTCAATGTCTCTTGCTCCTTCCCTTGCAAAGAGTTTATACCTGTAGTCCATCCATTTAACAGCCTTCTTTAGTACGTCTACAGCCAGCTTTCTGTCTTTCACTACAGGCAGTAAAAGGTGTGGAATCCCTTCATAAAGCGAAAGCTCAATCCTCTTGGGGTCAATCAAAATAAAACGTACTTTCTCGGGTTGGTTTCTGAAGATAATGCTAGTTATTATCGTATTAATACATACAGATTTCCCACTCCCCGTAGAACCTGCAATCAAGAGATGCGGCATACTTGTAAGATCTGCATAGACGGGATTCCCAGCAGTATCAACTCCCAGAGCAAAAGCAAGAGGAGAATCCAGGTTTAAAAACTCGTCCCTTTCAACCAGTGAGCGCAGATAGACGGTTTTCCTGTATTTATTAGGTATTTCAAAACCTACAAGTCCTTTATTAGGTAAAGGTGCAACAATCCGTATGGCGTTAGACCTCATTCTGAGCGCTATATCATCGGACAACGCAGATATTCTCGACAGTTTCACGCCCGGTGCGGGCTCGTATTCATATCTGGTAACTACAGGACCTGGGTAATAGTTCACTACTTTGCCCTCAATTCCAAATTCTCTCAATTTTTCTTCAATTTGTGCTTTATTTTTCTCCAGCTCCTGTTTTGATTCAACAACATCAGATAGTTCTGGAATCTTGAGGAGATTTATCAGCGACAAAGGGTTAATATAATCCTTTCCGTATTGAGATAAACTGGCGATTATCTTTTTACTAATTTTCTGGTTTGCCGGTGTACTCCCCTCTTTTTCTTGAGGTTGCTTTTCACGTTGAAGATACTCAGGAGACTCCTTCACTTCGCCTTTTACCTTGCCCTTTTTCGAAAGTTTAGGCAATTCCACAATCAAAATTGCAATTCCTAAAAGAACTACAGAGAATATAACTTTCCCCGCAATGCCAATATTATTCATGAGAAGTGCAGAAATTTCCTGTGGGAGTTTGCCCGAAAGAGGAGGATCTAAAAATATAGAAATAGAAAATAACATGACAAAAACCGCGCAAAGCTCAATTAAAAACCTCTTTCGTGATTTATTAATAAAAATAAGGAAGCCATATATAATTAACATCAGGCAAAGGTATATCGACAATATATAGCCAAGAGTGCCGATAAAAAATTTCGCAGCACTGTTTCCAATCTTACCCCCAAGGTTCGCAAGCTCACTATCTGGAGAAAAACTTATTATACTTAGAAATAGTAAAAGAAAAACCGCAGAGATAAAAAGACTGACTATACGCTCTACTAAGAAAACTCTATTAGAGCTGCTCAAATAGAGGAGGTAAAATGTAAAACATAAAATCACTAATAGAGGTACAAGTTCCATTTTACAATATTAAGCCCAAGGCTATATTACATCAAATTATTGGTAAGGATGCTTGAACAAAAAAATTAACAGCTCCATTTTTTTCGAGAAAGCTTGAACCTCCTCAAGACGTGACGTATCAACCATAAAAGCCTCGTTATTTAATAACTCCTCATAAAATTGCCAGGAGTGTACATACGTACGACCATGAAGCTTTTTGAATTCCTTAAGCTCCCCCTCTGTGAACCACTTTTTGGGAATTTCATTGAGCTTTAATGAATCTACTACTATGGAATCAACCCGTGCGATTTCTATAATCTTATTAATTTCTTTGCTCCTATAATGTCCCTTTTTTTGAATTTCCATCTTAAAAGTCCGGCCATTGGGAAAAACTTTTCCCGAGAATTCATGTAGTGCAGTAATAGGTATGCCTGCACGTTCCAGTTTTTCCATTGCAGCGTTATCTAACACATATCTTATGGGATACCGAACAGTCACTTGAAAGACATTCTGCGCAAAATATAACATAACAAGAGACAAAAAACCTGCTGCCAAAGGTGTTATAATCCATGCTAAAATTATATTTTTCAACACCCCAAAGTTTACAAGCCTACCAGCCCCCCTTGCAACACCAATGCCCATCATAGCCCCTATAACCACTTGAGAACTGGAAATTGGGACCAATGGAAGTGCCGGAAGGTGCATCAGTCTTAGTAAGCTTCTTATAGTGTTTGATGAAAAGAGAAGCAATACTAAAGTCTCGGTAAGGACTACTACAAGACCGGCAAGGGGCGAGAGCTTCAGTATTTTACTACCCACTGTTTCTATCACCTTTTTCGAACCCGTTAAGATTCCAAGTGCAATAGAAAGGGAGCCAACAAATAGTAAGAGATGCAGCGCAGATATTTCCACTCCGAATAAGCTAAGATTCTTGAGAGGATTCGAGAAAATATATACACCTACAATGTTTGCAATGTTATTTGCCCCAAAACTAAAAGCTCCAAGGGCACCCAGTAAGAGAAATCCTAATCTATAAACATAGTCAATAGTAAAGAGGTTGGCGCGCATATTGTTTATTGATGATTGAAATACTTTATAAATAATAAAAGCAAGAATAAATGCAATAAACGGGGCAATTACCCATGCCTTAAGGATTTGACCAAGGGAGTCCACATTTAAGAAATCCCCAGAAAAAATCGTCCACCCTACAATACCTCCAACTAATGCTTGTGTAATGGATACAAGGAACCCAGCGCGAGTCATCCATATCACAGTAAGTCCTGTAGCGAGACATACAGTAAATGAGCCCCCAATAGCGTTTATCTTTCCAAGTTCACCTATACTTCTTGTCGTTTCAGAGCCTTGAAGGATTGCACCGAGTATTACAAAAATCGATGCTACAACAAGAGCCGTCCTGAGCTTCACCATCTTTGTTCCTACGGCCGTTCCAAATATATCGGCAGTATTGTTAGCACCTAATGCCCAGCCCAGGACTAGCCCACCTAAGAGGAAGATAAAGTTCATGCCATCCTTTTAATTACATAAATAGAAAGTCGATCGCACACATCTTCGGCTTTATCTGAAACCTCTTGAACCATTTTCACGAAGTTTGCAGTTTGAAGCTTATGACATAGGTCAAGGGAATTATCTGAAAAAATCGCTCTTTTCATTTCATTGCCGACATCATCACATTCATGTTCATAATGCATTACTGCAATAATATGATCTCTCACCTCTTGTAAGTTTTTGAAATACATACGAGTTGAAAAAATCATTTCCTGTACGCACCGATCAGTAGCATCAAGGAGAACCACAAATGGCTCACCCATAAAATCGGGGATAAACGGTTTTTGAATTGAAAATTCTGTCATAACCTCGCTGATCTTATTTAACACCGAATCGGCATTCTCAATTATTGCAAGAACATCTCCACGGGATTCGGGTATTAAAAGCTCTGTATATATAACATTTTCAATCTCTCTCCGAAATGCGTCTCCTGTACTCTCAAGCGTATCTACCCTTTGAGTCTTCTCCTCAAATTTAACAAAGTTATTCTTAATATATAGGGAAAGGCCCTCGCGGAAGCATAAAGAAGCTTCAATAAAAAAGTCAAGGTACTGATCTATTTTAGTCTCCAAATCTTTTGTTTTTTTCCAGACGTTTAACATAACACCTCCCAATGCTAAATTTTAATGGTAAAACTCAAAAAAGTTTCAAAGAAAACCTTTACTTTAAAACTGGACTCTCCTTTAGTTCTTTGAATATGACCCTGATGGCTTTCTCAAGTAATACTTCTTTATCTTGGATATGAGCGAGGTCCTCGATATTCCAAGCATCTTTGCAGCTTTACTCTCATTCCAGTTACAATTTATTAGTGCGTCTATGAGTATATTCTTTTCATAGTTTTCAACAAGCTCATTAAGGGTAAAAGTATGCTTCATAAAAGGGAGAATCTTATTAGAAACATCGTCTTCTGTAATATAACTGCCATCTTCAGTATAAGCGATAAGTCGTTCGATTTCCTTTTCAAGCTCTCTTACGTTTCCTGGCCAATCATAAGATTGGAATGCCTCAAAAACAGCTGGGGCTACTCCCTTTATAATTTTCCCCTGTTCTATAGAATACTTTTTTACAAAGTACGTTACGAGCTGAGGTATGTCAGACTTGCGTTCCCTAAGTGGAGGCAATTTTATAGTCATACCAGAGATTCTATAGTAGAGGTCTTTTCTAAAATCCCCTTTCTTAACGGCTTCTTCAAGATCAATGTTAGATGCAGATATGATTCTTACGTTAATTGGAATGAACTCCGTTCCACCAACTCGTCTAATTACTTTTTCTTCAATGGCTCTAAGTAGTTTTGCCTGCATGCTAGGGGCCGTTGCCTCAATTTCATCAAGAAACACTGTACCACCTTCAGCAGATTCAAACAACCCTATTTTTCGAGAAGTAGCTCCCGTGAAGGCGCCCTTTTCATATCCAAAAAGCTCAGACTCTAAGAGTGATTCAGGGATAGAAGCACAATCTATTATCAAAAAAGGTTTCTCTCTTCGAGCACTAAGTTCGTGGATCTTTTTTGCTACGAGTTCTTTCCCCGTTCCAGTCTCACCAAGGACCAGAACAGTCATATCTGTCTGAGCTGCAATCAGAATCTCTCGTTTACATTCCCTTATTTTTTCAGAATCTCCGACTATTTCAAAGGAGAACTCACTTTGTTTCTGTTGCGACTGCTTGGTTTTGCCTCCAAGATTTATCATTGCATTCAGCAAAATTTCATCATGTTCAAGGAAATTACAATTCTCAGAATTTATAAAGCCGATTTGAAAGTTACAAGTGATATTCTCGTTGTTAACATGAAAAGTCTCAAAATCCATAGTAGACTGAAGCCTTTCAACAAAACTCTCTGTTCCACTCGCCGTAGTATGTGGGACTAATATTGCGAATTTGTCAACATCCAACCTCGAGATGATATCGCTCTTCCTCTTAATTTTAAGCAGAAATCTTGCGATTTCACGCATAAGTGCTTCGGCAGATTCCTCTGAGCGGTTTTTCAAAACCTCATCGTAGTTTTCAAGTTTCATAACTATAAGAGAAAAATTTTCTCCGTATCTGATTTTTCTCTGGATTTGCTCATCAATCCTGTTTTCCAGGTACTTTTTACCCGGCAACCCAGTACTGGGATCAATAACATAGAAGTCCACAGTGCCCAATAATTCGGTAAATTTTGAGAGAACAGCACAAGTTTTTTCAACAAGATAAGTTTCATGTTCTGATAGGTCAGAAACAAACATATATCCATAATTACTTAGATTACCGCTAATAGGCATTACTTTAAATTTACCAATTTCAAGTGGAGCTTCGGTAGCTGAAACCACGTCCTCAAGAGCCTTCACGATAGTATCCAATTCAACGTCACTAATATTGTGAACCAATACATGGACAGTCCTTCCGCTGGGTTTCGTAAGCATAATCCCATATGCTTTATTTCCAAGAATTTCTGATAAAAGCTCAAAGATGAAATTGCAGAAATCTATCAAAAAAGTTACACTATCTACCTCTCCTACCACTATTTTTTCAAGCATCGTGATATTATCATAACACACAGTTTCGGAAAAGTCAAAGTTTGAAAATATACATGCAACAATTTATAATTTAACCAAAGGAGGCTTAAATGCCCAGAAAAACACCACTTTACGAAAAGCACTTAAAGCTGGGAGCAAAAATCGTTCCATTTGCTGGCTTTGAGATGCCGCTTCAGTACACCTCAATCATTGAAGAACATCTTTGGGTGAGAAAACATGCCGGAATGTTTGATGTATCCCACATGGGCGAGATAGTCATCAAAGGCGCAGATTCTCTTGATTTTGTTTCTTACATCACCTCAAATGATCCATCAAAGCTCGAAGTTATGGAGGTGCAGTACTCTGCTTTAACTACTGAAAGAGGGACTATTGTTGATGATCTACTTGTGTATCGTTTAGAAGACCGTTTCGTGCTTGTAGTAAACGCTTCCAACATTGAGAAGGATTTCACTTGGATACAGAATCACAAAAGAGGAAATGTTGAAATATCAAATATCTCTTACGAAGTTGGGGAAATCGCACTTCAAGGACCCAATGCTGAAGAAACTCTTCAAAAGTTGACTGATGCGGACCTTTCTAAAATCAAATACTATTGGGCAGCAAGAATTGATATACTCGGTAAAAAAGCACTCGTTTCCCGAACTGGTTATACTGGGGAAGATGGTTTTGAAATTTACACTGATTCTGAGCATATTCAGAAAATATTTGAAGCGCTACTCGACTTTCCTCTTGTTAAACCAGCTGGGCTTGGGGCAAGAGACTCTTTGCGCCTCGAAATGGGCTTTTGTCTCTATGGAAACGACATTGATGAATCTACAAACTTGATTGAAGCGGGGCTCAAATGGATTACAAAGCTGGAAAAACCAGACTTCATTGGTAAAACAGCTCTTCTTCAAATAGAAGCCTCCGGACCTCAGAGGAGAAGAGTAGGCTTTATCGTAAAAGAACCAGGATACATACCAAGGCACGGTTATAAGATTTTCGACGAAAGTGGAAATCAAATAGGTGTGGTAACCAGCGGAAACCTCTCACCCTGCCTAAATGTACCGATAGGCATAGGATACGTAAGTAAGGACTTCGGAAAAGCTGGAACAATAATATTTGTTGAAATAAGGGGGAAAAAAGTTGCAGCTGAGGTTGTTAAGATGCCATTTTATAAAGAAGGTAGTGTAAAGAGGGCTTAAATTGAATTTGTAAGCGAATTTCCTTATAATTTTGCAACTTGCTCAACAGGAGGTTCCGATGAGGAAACAGGATATAGTAGATGAGATTTATCAGCAGACGGGATTACCTAAAAAAGACATACAATTGGTAGTAAATTTGTTTCTTGACTCTGTAAGAAACGCTCTATTAAGAGAGGAAAGAATTGAACTCAGGGGATTCGGTGTTTTTGATGTAAAGCAGAGGAAAGGAAGGGTGGGTAGAAATCCTAAGACAAAGGAAATAATTCATATCCCACCAAGGAAGGTAATTTCCTTCAAACCTTCAAAACTCGTGAAGGAATTAAAGGAGGATGAGTAATGCCCTGCGGAAGGAAGAGGAAAAGAAGAAAGATAAAACGACATAAACTAAAGAAAAGAAGAAAGAGAGATAGGCATAAAAAGAAGTAGCAAATCATGAGGGCTCTAATCCTTGCTGACACCCATATACCGCATAGAGCCAAAGCTTTACCAAATCGCGTTATAGATGAGATAAAGAGTATAGATATTATTATCCATGCCGGAGACTTCACATCTTATGCGTTCTTTGATGAACTTAAAAGTCTCAAAAATATCTACGCAGTAAGAGGTAATATGGACGATGATAAGCTGTATGAAGTCCTTCCGGAGACTGCAATCTTTTCCATTGAAGGTGTTAAAATTGCCCTCTATCATGGGATTGGAGCTGCATGGGGGATAGATCAAAAAGTATTTGAAAAGTTCTCAAAATATGAGGAGCTGAACCTAATTATTTTTGGACATTCACATAAACCCTTTAAGAGTGAAGTAAATGGAGTTACTCTGTTCAACCCAGGTTCCCCTACCGATACGATATTTGCTCCACAAAGGTCATATGGCATCCTCGAGATTGTAAATGGAAAGATTATAAAGATAGAACATGTGCTCCTTTAACGCACCCGTAGCTCAACTGGATAGAGCGTCCCCCTCCGGAGGGGAAGGTTGGGGGTTCAAATCCCCCCGGGTGCACACCTGTTAAATTGAGTAAGTTTGAAGAGTATAGAAAATATTTCCCTATCACGTCAAAATACGTGTACTTAAACCATGCAAGTACATCACCGTTAAATCTGTATTCACTTCAAAAAGCATCAGATTATCTTGAAGTTCTCAAAAACGAGGGAGATGCAAACTGGGATTATCTTCAGGCTATTTCTGAAAGCTTAAGAAGTAAAATCGCCCAACTTATTAAAGTAAAGAGTAATGAAATTGCCTTTGTTCAAAATACTTCTATTGGAATAAACCTGATAATTGAGTCAATAAAATGGTCTCCGGGAGATGAGATCCTCGTTCTTAAAAACTCTTTCCCAGCCCTCAAGTACCCGCTCTTATACAATCGATACGGTATTAAAGTCATCGAAGTCCCACTCTCTGGTTTAAAGGAAGCCATATCTTCAAATACAAAGCTTATAGCCCTTGAGTGGGTAAACTATTTTACTGGAGAAAGAATTGACCTTAACGAAATTTTAACGTTAAAGCAAAAACACTCCTTTTACGTCTTATTAGATGCAATACAGGGGCTCGGTTCAGCACCCCTCTATCCTAAACATTACGCCGTGGACTTTTTGGTTTGCGGAGCTTCCAAGTGGCTTATGGGACCCCAAGGAGTTGGCATAATGTATATCGATGAGAATGCTTATGCAGATCTAAATATCGGTTTTGTTGGCTGGCTCTCCTGCCCTTGGGAAGGTTTTACTGATTTCTCAAATCTTCCTGAGCCATTTCCTGATGCGAGGATTTTCGAAACAGGCACGAAAAACTACTGGGGATTATCGTACCTTGGAGGTAACTTAGACATACTCTTAGACATAGGGATTGAAAACATATCCCTTCGTGTAGCATCACTTATAGATTACCTGGAGGAGGAGCTGCCATGGGTCTTACAACTGACACCTAAAAAACAAGAACAGAGAGCGGGAATACTTACCTTCAGACTACCTAATATCAATTCTGAAAAACTTTATAGAACTCTGGAGCAGGAAAAAATCAAAACTTCTCTAAGGAATGGGTACATTAGAATTTCTCCACATTTCTATAATACTTTCGCAGAGCTTGATACTTTAATCGATGTGATCAAAACTTCAGGGAGGCAATATGGATAGAGTGAGTTTTTATAAAGCTGATGTTACAGAATTGGAAAAAAATCTCCTTGAGAACGTCATTGAATCAAAGCTTTTAACTGTTGGTCCTTTTGTGTACAGGTTCGAGGAAGCAATCCTGAAATTCCTAAATGCACCATACTTCTTGGCTACATCCAGTGGAACTTCAGCTTTGCATATTGCAATAAAAGTAATGGGGTGGGGAGAAAATGATGAAGTCATAATATCCCCAATGGTTCACATAGGTGTTCCTAACATTCTCTTGATCGAGAATGTTGGAATGAAGATGGTAGACATTGATCCTGAGAACCTTTCCTTAGATCCGAACAAGGTAAGAGAAGTGATTAAGAGAGATTACGTAAACTCTGAAGAAGGATTAAAAAACAAAGAAACTGGACGTCTTCTCAAAGGGATTGTGATCTACCACCTTTATGGCATTCCAGCTTCAATGGAAGAATTTTTAGAAATAAAAGAGGAATTTAACCTTAAAGTAATCGAAGCATGCTGGGAAAGCTTCGGAAGTAAATACATTATAAACGGAAATAGTTTAATGACAGGAGTGGCTAGTGATGTCGGGGTATTCAGCTTCACCCGTTATGGACAGATTAACGTGGGAGAAGGCGGGGGTCTGGTTTTCAAAACTGAGGACGAATACAAAAAAGCTGATATGCTAAGGTATCACGGTATACCTAAAGAATATATAGAATATCAAACTATAATGGGCGGGTTCAATTATAACCTCGACGAGTTATCTAGTGCTGTTGGTGTGGGCCAAATGATAAGAATTAACGAAATGTTAGGGAAAAGGAATGCAGTTTATGAAATGTATGAAAAGGGACTCTCTGATATAGGAGAATTGAAATTGATAAATGGGCGTAAAGATACTGAAACAGCATGGTATAGTGTAGTGGTACAGTTGGACCGCAAGATTGACAGAAGTAAATTGATTCAAATCCTTATGAATAGAGGCATTCCAACAAAAGTATTTTACCCTGTAATATTCAGACTTAACCTTTATGATAATCTCATAAGGAATACCCACTTGGAGGAGCTTAACATTGCTGATTCAGTGGCTTCTTCGGTACTTTCTCTGCCATTTTATGGTGACTTGACGGAATCGGAGGTTGTGTATGTATCATCAGTTCTGAAAGATGCATTAAGAAACTCTATATGAACAAAGCCTTATATGTCTTCCTCATCATGCTGTCTCTAAACCTTGATTGTTTTACAGTATCACTTACGGAAGGGTTAGTCTTAAAATCTTCCAGTAATAAGAGATTTTCAATTATAGGCTTAGTCTTTGGACTTTTTCACTCAATCTTTTTCCTCGCTGGATATCTGTTGGGCGACCTTTCAAGCAGCATCATCCAGACCTTTGACCACTGGGTTGCCTTTTTTCTACTCCTTGTGATTGGTGTGCACATGATAGTTGAAGATATTAGAAGCATAAAACCTGAACATGCCGGGTTCTCGAAAGATCCTAAAATGCTCATTGGTGTTGCAAGTGCAGTGAGTATAGATGCCCTTGCCATCGGTGTCGTATCTTATATCTTGATAAAGCAATGGATACTCTTCACGTTTATCTTCTTCTTACTCACCTTTACAATAAGCTTTACCGGTCTATTCGTTGGATCGAGGTTTTCCTTCAGGTTCAAAAAATTGCGATTTACCCAGACTGCGGGTGGCATAATACTATTACTCATTGGTTTCAGAATCCTTATTGACCATCTAGTATAGGCTAATTACATTCTATCATCAAGGAAGGTCCCCGTATCTCTATGGACAAATTCGGGTATGACCCTTTTTGCTAACCTGGAAATCTCTTCTCTTGACCACCCTCCCCTATCTAAAAGTATTTTAATCCCATCAATAAAACGCGCAACATCGTACCTTTCTGGACCCACTTTACCTAAATTAACAACACCGATATTGTTAAACTTGTTGAAGTCAGGAATTTCAGCAGGATAATACAACTCCTCAAGTTCCTTTTCACCCGTAGTATCTGCAGGCGTAATGTAGACTGGCCATTTGCCTTGAGATTTCAAAAACTGCAATTTCCTTTTAGCCTCAGCGCCATCATGCGTTAAATATGGCTCAAATCCAGCATAATTAAGCAGACGACAGGCAATATCCACCATACATAGTGGCTCTAGTGTCTCCTGCATCTTAGGAATAAATATATCACCACTTTTCGAAAGCAGTGCTGCGATGGCACATAGAGCACCTGCCTCCTCAGGCGTAATAAAATATCTGCTGATACCCTCTGGCGCTGCTAAAGGTTGATCCTTTTCAAGCCTTTTTAAAAATCCCCAAAGGAGGCTACCTTCTGAAAAGGCAACATTTACAAATCTCGAGGATGAGACACTAATCGCATCCATTTTTGATTTTAATAAAAGTTCCATGATCCGCTTTGTTGCACCCATTAAATTAACAGGATTAACTGCCTTGTCAGTGGAAACTGAAAAGAATCTTTTACATCCTTTGTCAACTGCAAGTTCCATCAGCAGATTGACATTTATAACGTTAACCTGAACCATCCTCATCAGAGTGTATGGATCTTTCTCACTTCTCACATGTTTCAGAGCAGAAAGATTCATAATATAGTCAAAAGGAGTCTCGTTTCTAAAATATTCTTCAAATTCCCTTGAGGAAATATCCAATACAAAGGTTTTGAATTCCACTGAACTTTCTAAATCAGAACTCCGTACATCTCGGACCAGCTCCACAAGATTATTTTCGTTCAAGTCTACAATATGTAATTTTGGAGGGGTATACTTTATTAGTTCTTTAACAACTTGTTGGCCTACGCTGCCAGCTCCACCCAGAACCAAGAAAGAAGATCGCCTTACTATATCCCTAATCAGTTCTCCATACTTTTCAACTTCTTCCCGAAAGAGGAATTCCTCTCGCCCAAGGATTTTTGAAATATCCATGTCAAACAGCATCACCACCCTCCCCAAGCTCGCACAAAAACCTCTCCACAGCGTCTCTCCAGCTTGGCAGAAAAAAACCTGTCTCTCGTTCGAACTTTGTTGTATCAAGAGCAGTAAACCGAGGTCTTTTTGCAATGCCAGGGAAGTCTTCCATCTTTCCAGGTTGAATTTCACCCGGCCACTTTATCAATCGTAAAATCTCCTGAGCCCACTCAAACCTACTACAATAACCCTTATTTACAACATGATACAAACCAAACTTACCTTTTAAGATCAGTTCCATCACGCCCTTGGCGGCATCAACTGTGTAGGTCGGTGAATTTATCTGATCTATAGCAACTTTAATAGTTTTTTGTTTCTTTGCCATCTCTAAAAGTTTCAAGGGAAAGTTTGCCTTACCAAATCCAAATAGCCAGCTTACTCTGACAATAAAGCACCTACGCATAATCTCTATTACATGTTGCTCACCCTCGAGTTTACTTTTCCCATATACATTTATAGGGTGAGGCTCATCTAATGTAGTATACGGACTTCCCTTTTTCCCATCAAAAACATAGTCCGAGCTAAAGTGAACTAAGATTGCCTTGACTTCTTCAGCACACTTTGCAAGGTTCCTTACAGCATGTGAGTTCACTGCAAAAGCTTTATCTGGCTCAAGCTCTGCCTGATCCACATCATTGTATGCAGTTGCGTTGATGATTATATCCGGACTTATGCTCTTTACAATATCACGTACCTTTTGATGATCTGTAACATCGGCCTCTTCGCGAGACAAAGAAGTGCAACAAAACCCCCTTTGAATGACCTCTATAGTTAACTCTCTACCCAACTGACCCCTCGAACCAAAAATAAGAAATCTCATTTCACGTGATATAGGAAGTCTATATCTGCATCCTTTAATGGAGGTAAATTTCTATCTTTTGTCGATAACATTGGGTCACTAACTGGCCATTCAATTCCAATATCGGGATCATTCCAGATTATTCCCCTCTCGTTATCAGGGTCATAATACGAAGAAATTCTGTACAGCACGAGTGCAGAATTGCTAAGTACACAAAAACCGTGAGCAAACCCTTCAGGGATATACAATTGAAGTTTATTTCCACTGGAGAGGACTACTCCTACCCATTTTCCAAAGTCTGGCGAGCCTTTTTTTATATTTACAGCAACATCGAAAATTTCACCCTCAAGTACCTGCACCAGCTTTGCCTGTCCCGCTACTCTCTTTTGAAAATGAAGCCCCCTGAGAACACCTTTCTTCGAGAAAGAAAGATTCTCCTGAACAAAGCTAACACCAAGTACCTCTGAAAAATAATCGTGTCTGTAAACTTCCAAAAAATAACCTCTCTCATCCTCGAAAACCTTGGGTTCTACAAGCAAAACCTCCGGAATTTCAAGCCTATAAAACTTAAAATTCCTCATACATTAATTATAAGCCAATAGCTGAAATAATACCAAATAACCAAGGGATCTTCAAAGGGCCCAAATCTTATAGAAAAGAGTTCATCAGTAAAAAAGATATTTTTTCAAGTAGTTTCAAAGTAGCTATCAAATCATATAAATTGTGCCGAACAACAATTTCAAGATACCTTTTATCCCCGGTAGTTCTATACCGTTTAATAATATCTGGAACTATAAATGAAGGTACATCAAACTCCCTGTTGTAATCCATAACATTGCATTCAAGAACCTTTAAAGCTTTCGAATTAAACGTTTCTTTCCAAATATACCTTGAATAAGGAAGGAGGTCAAAGTGAAGCTTTGGATCTATATAATCAAGACCGTGGAATTCACACCTGTATTTAATGAACGGTATGTCAAAAGCCTTTCCATTATAAGTAAAAACTGCATAATTTTCTATTTTCTCCATAACCCACTGCAATAGTAACTTCTCCTTCTTTGCGGTTTTTGCAACAAATTGACTTACTTCAGAACCATCCTCCCGAGGGAATAATAGTCCAGCGATAAAAATAGGTTCGTTTCTAGAAAGTCCGCGTGTCTCGAGATCCAAAAAAACGATCTTTTCAAAATGAGGAGAATTTATCTCTACAAGTGTATTCCAAAATTCCTTATCAAACTTTACATCGGGCAAGAAAAGTTCACCGGGAAGAGTCACTCCCCTATAATGGGACTCCGTAAATGTCTGGAGGATAAGAAAACCTGGTCCCTCTTCTATATTTTCAAGTTTAAAAGATCGATCCGCTGCAGATTTTTCAAGTAATGATTTCAGTAAATTTTCTAACTCATCCCTTTTATTCATCAGGCTTTAACAGGTCTTTCAACTTATCCATTTCATGCTTCGCCTCTTCAATTTTCCCCATCTTAAGAAATATGTTACTCAAAATAGCACGGTATACAGGATCATCTGGAGCCAAGGCGATAGCTTTTCTAATCTCCTCAGCCGCCTCCTCGAGATGCTCTAAGTCATAATAGACAAGACAGAGGTCACAATGTGCTTGTGAGAAATCTGGATCAAGCTCGATTGCTTTAGAAAGCGCCTCAATGCTTTCGCTTTTTTCCCCTGCCTCATACAGCATCACCCCAAGGTTATCATAAAGCTCTGCATTATCAGGATCTATTGAAATAGCAGTACGAATGGTTTCAATCGCCTTATCAAGCTCACCGTTTTGAAAATAACTTAGAGCAAGGTTATTGTAAAGATGGGGGCTAAAAGGGTCCTCACCTATAGATTCTTTATATTCCTCTATCGCCCGAGGGTAATTTTCAGCATCAATGTAAAGGTCCCCCAGTACTGCACTTACATTAACGGCACCCTTAAGAAGCGGCTTGACCTCAAGGAATAGCTCTTCTGATTGCTGTAGGTCTCCAAGGCTATAGAGGGCTTTCGCTTTCAAGAAAAGAGAAAATGGGTCTCTTTTGATTGTAAGAGATCTGTTCAGAGCATCTAAGGCCTCTTCATATCGCTCAACATCAATGAGCAAAAGGCCATAATCCCTAAAAATTTCAGGAGAATCGGGCTCCTCGTGAATAGCTTTTTCGAAATATTCTAAAGCCTTATCAAAGTCACCGTGTTTATGAAACTCCAGTGCGCAAGCATAACTATCTTTCATAAGAAAATTATAATTTTGTAGAACCGAAAAAGCAAAGTGTTTTGAATTATTACAAAATTAGTTTAATATTAAACAAATAAGGAGGTTTAAAATGCTCACCACAAAAATGGAAGATGCATTAAACAGACAAATTAATGAGGAGATGTATTCTGCTATGCTATATCTTGCAATGGCAGGATACTTTGCAGAATTAAACTTAATGGGATTTAAAAACTGGTTATTCGTGCAGTACCGCGAAGAAATTGGGCATGCAGAGAAAATCTTTAATTACATTGTCAATAGGGGTGGAAAAATCAGGCTTTATGAAATCAAGGAACCGCAAGTTATATGGAAATCTCCTAAGGATGCTTTCGAGGCGGTTCTAAATCATGAGAAACACATTACAGCAAAAATTGATGAGCTTGTAGAGATCGCAGAAAGTGAAAAAGACAGAGCCACCTTTGCCATGCTTCAATGGTTCGTCAATGAACAAGTAGAAGAAGAAGCTAACGCATCGGAGGTGCTTGCCAAATTAGAAATGATAGGCGATCACAAACATTGCTTGATGATGCTTGATAAAGAAACAGCACAGCGAAAGTAACAAACCCAGTCTAATTTTAACTCAGTAGAAGGGGTCTTTATCCACAGGATATCAAGACAAGCAAGTATTTGAATAAAAAATAAATATTTTCTATATGCGAACATAAATTCGCTTAATGCCTCATTTGAGCATTTATGTTTCTCTAAAACTATTGATAAATCAGGGATTTCTAAATACTTGACATTTTTCAGAAAATGGAGTACTATTTACATACATTTTATAGGAGGGAAAAATGAAGAGTATTTTGAGTGTAGCAATACTCCTCTTCGGAGTATTGCAGGCAGGGAAACCTGCAGGTGCAGAAAAAGAAGTTATACCTCCCTTTAGCACAGCGGGGAGAGGTATAGCCATAGCTGTAAATCCAGCGGATTTTGGTGCAAAACAACCAGAGGACACCCTATTTTACTATAATTACATTAACTATAATGCCATTGGACTTACTGCCGGTGGAACTTTCGAAGGTGCTATCCGCCTTACTCCAACCGAATTGTCTCCGTATGCAAACTGGAAACTAACAAAAGTTAGGTTTTACCACTATGAATCAGTCAGCCATTCAGGCCAAGCAAAGATATACGGCTCCGGTACAACTGCAGCACCCGGTGGCCTCATAACCAGCGAGCCTTACACTGCTCCAACTTCTGGCTGGATCGAAATTACCCTTTCTAATCCAGTTAATATAGATGGAAGCAGCGACATTTGGGTATCAATTGAAATTACGCACGCAGCGGGTCAATATCCGATTGCAGTAGATATGGGTCCAGCAATTACAACAAAGGGTGACTATATATACTATGCTGATGATGGGTGGCAGGAAATGTACACAATGGGCCTTAGCTATAACTGGAATATTGAAGCTATTGTCCAAATGCAAGGGGAACCCGGAGACCCACTTCCTCCTTCAAACCTAACTGCCTATTCTGAATATACGACTCCCACAACCATAACTTTGAACTGGACCGACCCCACTACGCGCGTTGACGGAACACCCCTCACCGAGTTTGTAATTGAAATATACAGAACTTCTGAGCTCAACCCAGCTGAAACAGTTTTAGTTGACTCAGTCGCCCAGGGTCTGGAAACATATACCGACAATGGGCTAACCGACGGGGTTTATTATACCTACCCTGTAAGAACATGCGTGCTTGCTGATGATTCTACCAGCATTTTCGTTGATGCGTCAGCATATGCAGGTGGCGATCCATGGCCAGCATCACCAACACTGTCACAAGTAAACGCATTGACCGAGGATACTATTGAAATTATTGGAGCTGCACCTACCGCCCAGAGGGACGGAACACCCCTTGATGACCTTGCAGGAATAAACATTTATATAAATGGAGCATTCAATCACTTTATAACATTAACCACTCCGGGAACAGTTTTCTACGATACCGTTGCTGTTACACCGGGTTCTGTTACAGCTTACGCAACTGCAGTGGATAACGAGACTCCACAACATGAATCAGCGCCTTCAAATGCAATAACTGTAATTACAAATGTTCACGCAGGTGGACCAGATGGCTATGGATATACCTTCAAAGATTCCGATTATCCTACAGGACCAGAATTTATCTGGATAGATGCTTCTGGGGGCACAGTTCTCACTCTAGGTGACGATGCCATTGCAACGTTAACTCTTCCGTTCCCATTCCCATTTTATGATCAGACTCTTACTTCCATCAATCTTAGCTCAAATGGCTTTCTATCAACCTCGACATTAACAAGTTTTTCTAACTATGATCTACCATATACCTCAATACCGTACCTTATAGCCTTTTTCTGGGATGACCTTAACGCGAGTGCAGGAGGTACCGTCAGGTATCTCGCAACCCCTGACTATGCGGTAATTCACTTTGAAAACATCATTCATTACGGTGCTACAGGTACTTATAACATGGAAGTCATCCTTTACCCCAACGGTGATATTGCTATGAGCTATATGACCATGGTTGGATTACTAAATTCTTCCACTATAGGAATTCAGGGGAGTGGCGGGGCAAATAACTGGTACCTGAAGTACTGCTACAATGGTACGCCTGCACTAGTGCATGATAATTTGACCATATATTGGAAAAGGCCCGTCAGAGCTCATGACCTTGCGGTTTCTTCAATATTAGAACCAGGAGAACTCATTCCCCTTGAAGCCTTTACACCAACAGTAACTGTTAGAAATATTGGCGCCACTGCTGAAACAAATGTAGATGTGGAATTTATAATAACTAAGGGTTCTGATGTTGTATATGGTGATACAGTTACAATCGCTTCTATTGACCCTGATGCTGCCGATACTCTTGAATTTGAGACTTTCACTCCCTCACTTCCCGGTCTCGATTATCACATCACCTGTTCATTGCTATTCCCCGATGATGACAACTTAAATAACACTTTATCCAGAGACGTGGCAATATATACAACTTTACTCGATTTTGAGGCAGATAACGGAGGTTTTACCCCTCAAGAATACTCATATTGGGAATGGGGTGTACCCACTTCCGGCCCAGGCGCTGCCCATTCTGGATCCAAGTGTTGGGCAACAGTCCTTAATGGAAACTATCATAATAGCGCAAACTGGAGCCTTTATTCGCCGAGTTTCGTTGCTACTGCCGATGCTCCCATATTTGCCTTCTTCCACTGGTACTCTATGGAGAACAATTGGGATGGCGGTAATGTCGCGGTTTCGATCAATGCCGGACCATACACAGTAATCACTCCAAGAGGTGGTTACGATGGTACTCCTACTGGACTTGGAGAGGTGGGGTTCACGGGTACCTCTGGCGGATGGATCATGGAGATATTTGATCTCCCAGCAGTGACCACGGGGGATGTTTTCACTCTGAGGTTTAGATTTGGTTCTGATGCTTCAGTAAACTCCTACCCTGGCTGGTATATTGATGATTTCATCTTCGGGGATTTCTTATTATCGCCTGTTCATGAAGCTCCTGGTACTGAGACCCGCTTGAATATTAAGAGCATCGCGAAAGGTTCTTTAACGTTTACCATAGTATCAAACAGCTTACAGAAAGCAGATGTTTCTATATTTGATATCACAGGAAGGGAAGTAACAAAACAAAGCTACGTACTCAATGAAGGATTAAATGAACTTAACGTGAAGTCAGACCTTCCACAGGGTATTTACTTTATCAAGGTTAATCTGGGTAAGGAATCCATTACGAGAAAGGTCGTACTGATTAACTAAACAAGAAGAGCGTTCAAAACAAAAGGGGGGACCCTTCGGGTCCCCCCTTTTGTTTTGAACTCCACCCCAATTACTTTATGGCTTTCAACACATAATCAAGAAACATCTCTTC
>DCDE01000011.1 GCA_002316275.1 Caldifarciminota bacterium UBA1063 | reverse complement strand
TCCGTACAATCTTTAAAATAAGTTAAAATTGTTTCCGCTGTTGGATTCAAAATCGATTGTAAGATTTGGAGGTGAGTAAGTTGGAGAAATGGATTACTATCAGAGAACATCCAAACTATGAGGTGAGTAATCGCGGAAACGTACGTAATAAACGAAACGGATATATTCTAAAGCCTCAATTAAATAGAAAAGATGGATATCACAGAGTGTCGCTGAACGGCAAGCACTATTATATTCATCGATTAGTTGCGGATGCTTTCTTCGACGGAGAACATCAAGGAATTGATGTAAATCATATAGACGGCAACAGGCTGAATAACGATTTAACAAATTTAGAATGGTGCACAAGAAAAGAGAACATTAAACATGCTTACATTAATGGTTTAAAATACCCTACAGTAGTTAGAGTTGTGAGGTGCAAATTTTGTATACATCGCAATGAGAATGATTTTTGTGCTTCTCGACCTGATGACTTCTTTTGTTCGGACGGAGAGAAAAGATAATTTTTGGCGACTGTAAAACGGGTTTAAGACCAAAACAAAAGCGGGTTTTTGACCATAAAAGCGAGTTTATAGAAAAATTACCCACAGTAAAAGTGTGGGCAAAGCCCAAAAAAAGTGGGCTTTTGGTCACTTTTAAAACAAAAGTGGGCTTGGTGAAACCCAGTATTCATGCGGGTTTGCGGGCTTTTTGCCCACTTTCCCACTTTTTTCTTTTATTTAATTGTGATAAAAAGTTTAATATATATATATAATTAACGAAAAAAAGTGGGCATTTGGCCACAAGCTTAAAAAGTGATTATTTTGCAAGAAATCCTATTACCACAAATAATTTTTAAAGGTCAATAGATTTTTTAAAAAAGTTATTCCTAAGAAGTCTTAAACAATGGATTCTTATTTTATTTGGATATTTTTTAGCTTCGCGAAAAAAACATGCTCTTTTATGAAGAGAAAGGGTTATAACGCGATTGGCATTGCTTTCTCTTTTGTGTTTGCATATTTTTTAAATGAAAGGAGGCCTGCTTATGGCAAGAAGTTCTAAATTGGAAAGTGGTTTTCAAGATCGACTTATTGAAAATCTTAAAGACTTATTTCCGGGATGTATGGTTTTTAAAATGGACCAAATTCAGGGAATTCCAGACTTGCTTATTTTATATAAAAATAAGTGGGCTTCCCTAGAATGTAAAAAGAGTGCTGGTGCTAAGAAACAGCCAAATCAAAAATACTATGTTGGTCTTATGAATGAGATGTCATTCTCAAGATTCATATGTCCAGAAAATAAAGAGGAGGTATTGCATGAACTTCAACAAGTATTTAAACCTTGAGGGACAACATGCGTTTCTTGGAGCTAGCAAATATCATTGGATTAATTATGATGAAGGTAAACTAATTGAAGCATATTCGAAATTTACAGCGGCTCAAAAAGGAACAGAACTTCATGAATTTGCAGCTCAATGCATTAGATTGGGACAAAAACTTCCCAAGTCTCAAAAAACATTGAATATGTATGTTAACGATGCAATTGGATTTAAAATGACTCCTGAGCAACCTTTATATTATTCGAAAAACTGCTTCGGCACAGCCGATGCTATTTCCTTTAGAAATAAAATGCTTAGGATCCACGATTTTAAATCTGGGGTTATTCCGGCACATATGGAACAGCTTGAAATATATGCTGCTCTTTTTTGTTTGGAGTACAGAGTTAGACCTTCGGACATTGGCATAGAATTGAGAATTTATCAGTCTGACGAAATATTACATCATAAACCCACAGTAGAGGATATTGTTCCAATCATGGACAAAATTATTACTTTTGATAAAATAATCAATAAAATCAAAGAACAGGAGGGTTATTAAAACATGAATCCCATTGCGGAAGATATTTTAAAACATTATGGCATACTGAGACGTTCTGGACGTTATCCTTGGGGTTCAGGTAAAAACCCGTATCAGCGTAGCGGCGATTTTCTCAGTAGAGTAAATGAATTAAAGAAATCCGGCATGAGCGAGAAAGAAATAGCGGAATACATGGGACTAACAACTACTCAGCTCAGAACACAAGTCGGATTAGCAAAAGACGAAAGAAGATCTCTCGAAGTTGCCACGGCTAAAGGTTTAAGAGAGAAGGGATATTCTCTTAATGAGATTGCGGAAAAGATGGGGTATAAAAACGACTCGTCGGTTCGCTCCCTTCTTAACGAAGACGCTGAAGCTCGTATGAATCAGGCTAGAAAAACTGCCGAATTTCTAAAGAAGCAAGTCGATGAAAAAGGCATGATCGATGTTGGAGTTGGTGTTGAACGCGAATTAGGAATCTCTAAAGAAAAAATGAAACAGGCTCTTTATATTTTGGAGATGGAAGGTTACGAGGTTTATGGTGGAGGAGTTCCTCAAGCAACTAATCCAGGTAAGCAAACAAATATTCAGGTCCTTTGCCCTCCTGGTACTGAGCATAAAGAAATTTATAATTTTGATAAAATCAATTCTATTACTGATTATGTGTCTCATGATGGTGGAGAAACCTTTGATACCTTTGTATATCCAAAAAGCATGGATTCCAGTAGACTAAAAATTCGTTATGCTGAAGAGGGAGGAGTAGAAAAAGACGGACTCGTCGAAATTCGAAGAGGTGTCGAAGATCTTTCTCTTGGTGAATCCCATTATGCTCAGGTTCGTATTCTTGTGGATGATAAAAAATACATAAAAGGAATGGCTGTATATTCTGACGACATGCCAGATGGCGTAGATGTTATTTTTAATACTAACAAAAGTAAAGATATTCCAAAAATGGACGTTCTTAAAAACATCAGCAACGATCCCGATAATCCTTTTGGTTCTCTTATCAAGGCTGGAGGACAAAGTTATTACATCGATAAAGATGGAAAACGTCAGCTTTCTTTGATTAATAAAAGAGCTGAAGAAGGAGATTGGAGTGAATGGAAAGACGGTCTTCCTTCTCAGTTTTTGTCAAAGCAAAGCATTACACTTATTAAGAAACAGCTAAATTTAGCAGCTGCCGATAAACAAGCCGAATTTGATGAACTTCGTTCGCTTACTAATCCAACAGTAAAGAAAGCGTTGCTCAAATCTTTTGCTGATGATTGTGACGCAGCAGCTGTTCATCTTCAAGCAGCAGCTTTACCACGGCAGAAGTATCATGTTATTTTACCTATCACTTCGATGAAGGACAACGAGGTTTACGCTCCTAATTATGAGAACGGAGAACAAGTGGCTCTTATTCGTTATCCTCATGGCGGAACTTTCGAAATTCCAATTCTGACTGTTAATAACAAACATGCTGAATCTAGGCGAATTTTAGGAAATACTCCAGCAGATGCTATTGGAATTAATAGTAAAGTTGCAGCGAGGTTATCCGGAGCTGATTTCGATGGCGACACTGTTATGGTTATTCCTACTGGGGGTAAAGTAAAAATTACTTCTACTCCACCACTAAAAGGTCTTGAGGGGTTCGATCCAAAATTAGAGTATGGCGGTAAAAAAGAAGGAACTTTTAAAGTAATGAAAAACACCCAGACAGAAATGGGTAAAATTTCAAATTTAATTACGGATATGACTCTAAAAGGAGCCACTCAAGACGAATTAGCAAGAGCCGTTCGTCATAGCATGGTAGTCATCGATGCTGAAAAACATAAATTAGATTATAAACAAAGTGAACTTGACAATGGCATCGCTTCTCTTAAGAAAAAGTATCAAGGAACTTATGACGATGACGGCCGTTATCACGAAGGTGCTTCAACTTTAATTTCCAGGGCGAAGTCTGAAGTATCTGTTTTAAAGCGAAAAGGTAGCCCTATTATCGATAAAGAAACAGGTAAGCAAACTTATAAAGAAGTCTACGAAGAGTATACCGATCCTAAGACTGGAAAAACCCGTGTCCGTACTCAGAAGTCTACTAGGATGGCGGAAACCGACGATGCCTATACTTTATCTTCTGGTACCCCACAAGAAGAAGCCTATGCCGAGCATGCTAATAAGATGAAGTCCCTGGCAAACCAGGCTCGTAAAGAAATGTTGAGCGCCAGTAAGATCGAATACTCATCCTCCGCCAAGAAGACCTATCAAGAGGAAGTAGACCACCTGATGTCTCAACTGAACGTGGCCCTTAAGAATGCACCTCGTGAGAGGCAGGCCCAGGTAATAGCTAATGCCGCCGTCAATGCTAAAAAGCAGGATAACCCTGATATGACTCCTGGTGAAACAAAGAAACTCAGTCAACAAGAGTTAACTAAGGCACGTGTTACTGTCGGTGCCAAGAGGGTACCTATTACAATATCTGACCGTGAATGGGAAGCCATTCAAGCAGGAGCTATAAGCGAAAACAAGCTTACACAAATACTTAATCATGTTAACATTGATGATCTTAGACAACGAGCTACTCC
>DCDE01000038.1 GCA_002316275.1 Caldifarciminota bacterium UBA1063 | reverse complement strand
ATTCTTAATGCCGTGCCCAGTGGAATTTTAACCCTTTCGCCAGAGAATAAGCTGGTTTTTTCGAATAAGAGTGCCAGAGAGATTCTAAGGGAGGATGAATTAACTGAATTCCTTGAGGTTGTGTCCGATGAGCCCGAATCCCGAAGAAACGAGATACGTATTGGAGAGAGGATCTTAGGGTATTCTCAGAACGCCCTTGAGGATGGGACTAAAACCATTGTTTTTCAGGACTTAACGGAAGTAAAAAAGCTTGAAGAAGAGAGGAGGGAGCTTGAAAAACTCGCATTCCTCGGTGAACTTGCTGCGAACCTTGCACATGAAATTCGAAATCCTATTCAGGCAATAAATATGGCTATGGAACTTTTGATATCTGGGAGAGCAAGTCCCAATGACGAGTTCCTGAAGAGTGTTATGTACGATGCTGAAAGACTTTCCCAGGTTGTAAACAAGTTTTTGCATTATGCAAAGATTCCTGAAGTGAAAGTTGAAGATGTAAACTTATATGAGCTTGTGAATATGGTTTTCTATGACATCGTTAGAATGTTTGTAGATAAGGTGACTTTGAGAAACAACATCCCGGAAGATTACAAGATTCAAGCAGATCCAGTGAGGATGGAGGAACTTTTTTCTAATTTATTCCGTAATAGCTTTGAAGCAAAAACGAAGGATTTCATTGATGTGGATCTCATTCAACCTGGGGAGGAGTTACCACTTGTGGATGGGAATAGGTACAGGGCTTCCGTTACTTCGGTGCTTTTGAGAGATTATGGAGAGGGTATGGACGAAGAAGTTAAAATGAGGGCGAAGGAACTTTTCTTTACGAACCGGAAAGAGGGAACTGGTTTTGGTCTCTCTGTATGTGAGAGGATTATGAAAGCTCACGGTGGAAGTCTGAAGATATTTTCGGTTAAGGGTAAAGGGACCGATATTATTTTGGAGTTTGGATAATATGGCGTACAGAGTCTTTGTTGTGGACGACGATAAAGGCATTCTTGCAAGTCTCGATCGGTTTCTTCGTTCATTAGGATTTGAGGTCTTCTCCTTTACAGACCCCCAGCATGCCCTCAGATCCGTAGGTGATATTGCACCACACCTTGTCATCCTCGATCTTAGGATGCCTGAGATCTCGGGTATGGATCTCTTGAGTTTGCTGAAGGAGAGAGACCCAAATATGTATGTGATTATTATTACGGCTTACGGGACTGTGGAATCTGTGATTGAAGCTATGAGACGAAAAGCCGACGATTTTCTACTCAAGCCTTTTAAAATGCAAGACTTGGAAGCGGCTCTTAAGAGGGCTGAAAAGTTTCTCATGTTGAGGGAAGAGAATATAGTTTTAAGGAAGGAACTCGAGTTTCTCAAAGAGTATGAGATTGTTGGTAAATCAGAAGCCTTGCACAGGGTGTTGGACAAGGTCAAGAAGATCGCCCCCTTTGATACCACCTGCATCATTTACGGGGAAACGGGTACAGGAAAAGAACTTGTGGCAAGGGCAATTCATTATAACTCGCCCCGCCGCAATAAACCCTTTGTAGCTATTAATATGGCAGCAATGCCTGAGGAGCTTACGGAGAGTGAACTTTTCGGCTACAAAAAAGGTGCCTTCACAGGTGCGTATGCTGATCATCCTGGTCTCTACAAGGTAGCCGAGGGTGGAACTATACTACTGGATGAAATTTCGGAAGCTTCACCGAGACTTCAGGCAAAATTGCTGAGGGTACTGGAATACAAGACGATAACTCCCCTCGGTAGCACCAGTGAGGAAAAAGTTGATGTAAGAATAATCACCTCTACCAACAGGGATCTGAGGAGCCTTGTAAAGGAAGGCAAGTTCAGGGAAGACCTTTTTTACAGATTGAACGTGGTCAATATTGAAGTACCGCCCCTTAGAGAGAGGAAGGAAGACATCGAAGTCCTGTTTAACTACTTCCTCAACCGTTATTCCAAAAAGTATGGGAAGAGCGTTAGAGTGAAGGAAGGCGTTTTCCCTGCCTTGGAGAATTATGATTGGCCAGGCAATGTGAGAGAACTGGAGCACCTTGTGGAACAGCTGGTGATAAATGTCGAGGATGGTGGCACAATAGAGGGGGAAGATGTGAGAATGGATCTTACTAAGGCACCTGAGGAAAAACGGTTTAAAACCTTGAAAGAACTCGAGGAGGAGCATATACTTAACGTATTGAAGATTACAGGAAATAACAAGAGAAGGGCTGCCGAGCTTTTGGGCATTGACCTTTCAACCCTTTATCGCAAGCTGAAAAGTATGGCGGGTGCTCCACAGAACCCCAGTTTTTCAGAGTGAACTATGGGGGTTATTTGCAAAATGCAAAAAAGTTTGCAGAGTGCAAACACAGGGGGAGTAAAAATCGTTGTAAATCAGGGTTTTTACTCTGGCACAGTTTTTGCAGTAGTTTAAGTGATACATAAAAACAGGAGGTGTAATATGAAGCGTAAAGGCTTTACACTGATAGAGCTGCTCATAGTGATCGCAATTATTGCGATCCTTGCTGCTATAGCCATACCACAGTTTGCGAGGTATAGA
>DCDE01000016.1 GCA_002316275.1 Caldifarciminota bacterium UBA1063 | reverse complement strand
TCAAGTTCAATGTTGAACATAGCTTTCACCCTGCTCCTTCCCTCATCTATGAGCATATTGATGTCATCACAAGTTGCGTCGTTAAAATTCACTATGAAGTTTGCGTGTTTTTCTGAATATTTAGCACCTCCAATTGTATAACCTTTCAATCCCGCCCTGTCTAACAGATATCCAGCACTTACCCCCGTTGGATTTTTGAAAACCGAACCTAAGGTCAGCTCACCAATAGGTTGGGACTCTCTCCTTCTTTTTTTATATATTTCAATTGCATTTTTTATTGTTGCAGTGTCGGATTTTGCCAATTTGAAGCTTGCCTCGAGCAGGATGCCAAACGTTTTTAGCCTACTGGAGCGATAAGAAAACTGCATATCTTCTTGACTAACTTCAATTATTTCGTTTTTTGTAGTTAAAATTTTGCCGCACTTAAAAACTTCTCCAATCTCTCTTCCAAATGCTCCCGCATTTCCTGCCACTGCGCCACCTACAGTTCCAGGGATTTCACACAGTTGTTCTAAACCGGAAAGTCCGGCACTCACAAGCTCTTGAACGAGCTTTGGCAATTGTGTCCCTGCTTTAACTGTAGCGATGTTTTCTCGTATTTCTATTCCTGAAAACGGGGTGGTTTTTATAATAATACCGTCATAACCTTTATCGCTGAAAAGGATGTTACTTCCTTCGCCGACAATGTAATAAGGTACACCTAATTCCTGTGCTGTCTCAATTAGATTCTGCAAGTCTTCATACGAATTCACATAAGAGAACATTTTTGCAGGCCCACCTATCCTTATGTAAGAATGTTTTTTTAGAAGTTCTCCCTTTACGATTTTCATAGCTCTTGCAGTAATGCGTCCCCAATCTTGTATATATTCCCTGCCCCCAGGGTGATTAGCAGGTCCCCGGGCCTCAGTTCTTTCTTTAAAAATTCTTTGATCTCGTTGAAATCTTCAATATAATATGCATTTTTGTGTCCGTATTTTTTGACGGCATCGTAAATAAGACGCCCGCTGACACCTTCAATTGGTTCTTCGCCAGCAGGATAAATTCCCGTTACTATTACAAGATCGGCATCGAAAAAGGAGGTCCCGAATTCTTCATGGAGAAAATAGGTCCTTGAGTATCGGTGGGGTTGAAAAACTGCGACAATTCGACCATTATTGTATTCTTTTGCTGTCTTGAGAGTTTCCACAATTTCAGCTGGATGATGACCGTAGTCATCCACAATGGTAATGTTTTTTTTCACCCCTTTAACTTCAAACCTTCGCGCCACTCCACGAAACTCTGCAAGTCCTTTGATAATGTCTTCCGCCTTTATATCAAGTTCCATCCCAACAGCGATAGTTGCAAGAGCGTTCTTTACATTGTGAAGCCCTGGAACATTTATTGACACCTCACCTATTTTAGTTTCCCTGTAGTAAGCGGTAAATTTTGAATAATCTTTCCCACGTTGGATGTTTCTTGCGTTAAAATCAGCGATGGAAACAAAGCCGTAGGTAATCTTTTTTCTTTGAATTTCTGGCAAAATTTCAACGGTATTACGGTCGTCAATATTTGCAACTACAGCGCCATAAAAGGGTGTTTTATTGCTGAATTCTGTAAAAGCTTTCTTTATATTATTTAAGTTTCGATAGTAGTCGAGGTGTTCCATATCTATATTTGTAATAACAACAATGGTAGGGAAAAGGTGCAGGAACGACATATCGCTTTCATCTGCTTCTACAACAAGGTATTCTGACTGGCCAAGCTTTGCACCAGATTTTTGTCCCTTTATGATTCCACCTACGATAATTGTTGGGTCAAACCCGGCGCTCTCCAAAGTCTTTGCAATCATAGAAGTAGTTGTGGTTTTTCCATGCGCTCCCGAGACTGCAACGGTGTATTTAATGCGTGTAAGCTCTGCAAGCATAAGGGCTCTCCTGATTACTGGGATTCCCAGCTCTCTTGCCCTTATTACTTCTACGTTATCTTCTCTTACTGCAGTTGAAACTACAACAAGATCTGCATTATCTACATTATCAGGGTGATGTCCATATGTCACTTTAATTCCAATTTCTTCGAGGTGTTCTGTTGCTTGGTTTGAAACTAAGTCAGACCCTGTTATAGCAAATCCTAAGTTGTTGAGGACTTCTGCAATCCCGCTCATTCCGGTCCCGCCTATCCCTACGAAGTGGATTCTTTTAAATTTCTTTGCAATTTGCATTTTTTCTAATCTCCGTGAATATTATACTTTCAGGATCATGGAGAAACATCTTGGGTACTGCTTTTCTTTTGTAAGCCCACGAAAGGTCACTTAAATATGATCGGAGGCTAAGTTCCAAATTGGACTCGTCAATTATGACTGCTGTACCTGCATCTTCGAGTGTTTTTGCATTATAGTACTGGTGCTTATCTCTTGAATATGGGTATGGCACAAGGATGGCTGGTTTCTCATGGAAGGCTATTTCCATGCATGCGCTGGCACCAGCACGAGAGATAATGATGTCAGCCGCAGAATAATAGAGCCCAATTTCTTTTGTAAAAGGGTATAAAAGGCAATTTTCTATCTTTTTCTTTGACACGAAGTTTTTAAAATAATCAAAGTTCCTTTGACCAGTCTGTATTATGAAAAAAAATTCGTGGAATTCCTCTACATAGGGCATTATCTTTTCAACCATTCCCTTTGCCCCGAGACTACCTCCTATTACGAGTACTATTACTTTTTCTTTTGGTAGTCCGAGGAGGTTTCTGCTTTCTTCTTTTGTCAATTTTCTCTTTGCTTCGTTTCGCAGAGGCAGTCCAGATAGAATTACATTACCTTTAATGTATTTTTTTGATGCTTCAAAGGCGATAAAAGTTCCCTTCGCAAAACGTGCAAAGTATTTATTAACAATACCTGGGATGACATTTTGTTCGAGAAGGTAGAATGGGGTTCTTAAGCATATTGATGCTGCGAGCACAGGGGCTACGGCGTAGCTACCGGTCGCAAAAATTACGCACGGTTTTTTTTTCTTTAAAAGTATAAGACACCTAAAGAAGTTCACGAGAAGATAGTATGATGCTTTTATAAACTTTACAGGTTTTTTTTCAAAATGTTGAGAGTTTATATATGTCACATTTTCCCTGTCAAGTTCTCCTATTTTACTTCCTGCCAGTAAGTAGAGGACTTTCACCCCGTTCTTTTCAAAAAAATCACCACAGCTAAGGGCTGGAAATATATGTCCACCTGTGCCTCCTGTGGCGATTAAGACGTCAACGGATGCTTTCATAGTCCTCTACCTTTTCGGAAATATGGCTCAGTATTCCTAATCCGAAGAGATTTACCAGAAGAGAGCTTCCGCCCATGCTTATCAATGGTAGGGCTTGCCCTGTTGGTGGAAAAAGTCCGAGATTGACTCCAATATGGACTGCCGATACCACGAATATCATGAGTGTAATCCCAATAGCCACTAAAGAATAATAATAATTGGCACGGAAGTGGCGTGAAGCTGCATTAAAGCCTCGCAAAATAATGATTATGTACCCCATTATAATTATGAATGCACCCAAAAATCCGAGCTCTTCACAGATTATTGCAAAAATAAAGTCATTTTCAGCCATGGGAAGATAAAGGTATTTCTCCGTACTTTTACCAATGCCTTTACCAACGACTCTTCCTTCTGAGATAGCGATCAGAGACTGTTTAACCTGATAATGCTTTTCTCCACTTACGAAGGTTTTAATCCTCTTTTCGACATGCGTAAATTTTTGGGGTACGGCTACATAAAGCATAAGGAGCAATAACACTGAAAAGAGCACTGGGATTAAGAGATTCGTAATTTTAACGCCCGCAAAGAAGAGCATACCAAATACTATGATGGCTATAATAAGCGCCATGGAGTAATTTGGCTGAATAGCGGTGAGAAGGATAGCGATAAATGGAAGAGCGAGCACTTTTAGCAGTTTTATTGGATTCTTGAGGGCGGATCTCTCTTCATAAAGTTCGTTGGCGAGATAAAGGATAATTACAATTTTTGCGACTTCTGAGGGTTGAAAGGTTAAAAGCCCAACCTTTAGCCAGCGCGTGGCGCCGCGACTCTGAAGTCCAACGATAAAAACTAGCCCAAGGATGCCGATTATCACGTACATTGCATACTTGATGTATTTTCGATAGTTTTTAGGGTCAATACTTCTACCTATGAGAAATGCCATAATTCCGATAGCGAGTCTTAGAATTTCTTTGAAAAAAGCTCTAAATTTTGAGATCCCGTAAAGGTCATATCTATAAAAAGTTGCCGAGTAAACCATTATTACGCCAAATATAACAAGCACAAAAGTGCTTATGCAAAGCCAGAAGTCAATTTTCCTCTGCAACCTTTTTGACCCAGTACTGAAATACATCACCTCGCTCCTTATAGTTCTTGAACATGTCAAAGCTTGCACACCCTGGTGAAAGAAGCACCACGTCACCAGCGTTTGCATTCTGAAAACTTTTCCTGACGGCGTCTTCCATATCCGTTGCTTCTACAACTTTTACTTTATCGGAAAACGTCTTTAGGATTTTTGGCGTTGCTTTACCTATTGCTATTATTGCCTTACAGTGCTTTTTTATAGGTTCCCTTAAGCT
>DCDE01000025.1 GCA_002316275.1 Caldifarciminota bacterium UBA1063 | reverse complement strand
ATGGGCTTCGGGGTGTCCCCGAAGCCCATCCCTTAAAACGCATTTCTATATGTTCTTTATCCTATTATTCTTCTAAACTCCCTCGCAACGGATTCCGGGTCTTCTGCCTTCATTATAGCACCAGCAACTGCAACTCCATCCACTCCACACGACATAACATTCTCAACATTCTTAAGGGTAATGCCACCTATGGCAATCTTTGGTATCTCCATAGCCATGTTCACAAGTGCTCTTAACCCCTGAAGTTCTATAGGCGCACCAGCATCTTGCTTTGTGGGAGTTGAGAAAACGGAACCAAAACTCACATAGTCAGCACCGGTATCTCTTATTTTAAGAAATTCTTCATAGTCACCCGCGGAAACACCAACAAGTTTACCATTTAAAAGCCTCCTTACTTCTTTCACAGGCAAATCGTCCTGACCCACATGAACGCCATCAGCATCAAGAAGTAGTGCAAAATCCGTTCTATTGTTGACAAAAAATGGTGTGCCCATTCTCTTGCAGAGAGTTGAAATGTCTTTCGCAGTCTCAAAGGCTTGCCTGTCATCTATTCCCTTGAACCTAAACTGAACAGCTGTAACTCCACCCTTTATCGCTTTTTCGATCCTGTATAAAAAACCTTCAGCAAAATACAGGTAATCTGCAATTAGATACAATTTTAAAATGTCCTTCATACTTTCTCCACGAGAATTTCAGCAAGTTTCTTACCCGAAAGGAGCATACCACCAAAGATAGGTCCCATCCTTGGGCCACCAAAGCAGGCGCAGGCTGCCATACCAGCTACATAAAGCCCTGGGAAAACCTCTCCAGTCTTTTCCAGGGTGATTCTTTCTCCCTCTTCCACATCCATGGAACGCTCACCTACAATATCCCCCGTCTCCGTGAAGATTTTAAGATTGTTTTTCTTTAACAACACTTTTACCACTTCCAAGTCGTGGCCTGTTGCGTCTACTACAGCATTAGCCTTCATCGTTATCGGGTCCACATGGAGTCTTGCAATTTCAATGGGAGAGGCATTTACAACGACGCCTTTAACTCTATTGTCCTTCACCACAAGGTCTTCTACAGAGACAAGGTTGAAGATTTCAGCACCTGCCTTAACTGCATTGAATATTAATCCACTGGCAAGCGCTATAGAATCAACGGCATACAGATCTTCTCCTTTCTTCGTATAGTTTATATTTAGTTCTTGAAGTATAGGAAGGCAATTTTCCTCAAGTATCACATATTTAAATCCCATGCCTCCACCCCATGTACCACCACCCAAGGAAAGTTTCCTCTCAAGGATAGTAACCTTCTTACCCGCCTTTGCAAGATAATATCCAGCCACCAGGGAAGATGGGCCGCCGCCGGCGATGATTACATCACTGTCCAAAGCCCTCAAGAGAGAGCCGAGGTACTCTCTAATAATGATTTCTGTAATCTCTACTTCCTTCATAAAATCCTCCTGATTTTAGTCTTCATATCCAAAGAAAATCCTTCCAGGGTAGAGAGATCCCCTTTCATAATACTTACACTGCTCAAGGGAGCGCATTCCCCTCGTTATGTTATTAGTAAATAACCTGGAGCTTAATGGATCAAATATTGCTAGCTCCCTCCTTAATATAAGCTTTCCCTCAGCATCACAAATACCGAACTGAGCCTTTAAAGGAGTCCCAATGTCCATTACCATATCTTCTCTTACATCCGGATATACCATTAATGGAGCAGCCTATGCAACAAATATTACATTCGCCTGAAAAACCACGAGGGAGATAGTAAATAATGTTGTGAATCTGAGGACGACCGGATCCCTGAAGAGAAAGCCTTTCCCCTATCTCATACATATAGCTTAATCCTCGTTTATGAGAAAAACACAATACTCTCCGCACATCGTACAGGTGCCCTCACCCGATTTTTCGAGCTTCAGGCGTCGAGAGGTTTCAGGGTGTATAGACAGATTCATCATCGACTCCCAATTGAGTTCTCTCCTTGCCTTTGACATTTCGTTATCCCATTCCTGGGCACCTTTCACACCTCTTGCGATATCCGCAGCGTGTCCCGCGATCCTCGCTGAAACAACACCCATAAAAACATCTTCGGGCACAGGAAGTCCTAAATGTTCAGAAGGAGTCACATAACATAAAAACTCCACACCCTCCCATGCCGCAATGGCACCGCCGATGGCACTGGTTATGTGATCAAAACCCGGAGCTACGTCAGTAACTATAGGCCCCAGGAGGTAAAGTGGTGCATTGCAGCTAAGTTTCTTCATTCTTTTCACTGCATCACCAATCATATAAAGGGGAACATGACCTGGACCTTCAACTATACACATTACGCCAGCCTCACGTGCCCTGAGCACAAGCTCACCAAGTATTCTCTGCTCACCTACCTCAAAATAGTCCCCTGCATCTTTAATGGCTCCGGGCCTCATACCATCCCCGAGGGAAAGAACTACATCATATTTTTGAGCTAGTTTGAGAAGCCTGTCAAAATGTTCAAAAAAAGGATTTTCTTTACCACTTCTCTTGATAAAAGATGAAAGGATCGATCCTCCCCTCGATACTATTCCTTCAAGTCTCGAATTCTTCTTAAACTCCATCACAAGGCTTCGGGTTACACCAGCATGGATGGTCATAAAGTCCACCCCATCTTCCATTTGTTCTTCCAGTATGTCAAAGATTTCCTCAACATCAAGCTTTACTGCAGCTCCCCTCTCGGTTCTTGCCCTCACAGCAGCCTCATAAATGGGAACAGTTCCAACAGGGCGAGAGGAGTGTTCAAGCACAGCACTGCGAATCTCTTTAAGATCCGGAGAAAGGGATAAATCCATCACTGCATCGGCTCCAGCAGACAAGGCTGCATGTAGCTTTTCCATTTCCTCAGTTAAGCTGGACCTATTGGTACTTGTGCCTATATTGGCATTTACTTTAGTTCTGGCATACTGCGAAAGCAAAAAAGGGCTACGGCCATTTCTGTAGCCCACGGCAACAGCTTTCCCTTCAATTACATCACGCGCAAGAAGTACAGGGTCTACATTCTCTTTTTTGCACAATTCTTCAAATTTATCAGGGATGTTTCCGGATCTCAACTTCTCTACAAGTGTCTCCCCCACATCAACCTCCTTAAAGCTAAGGGGAGGGTTCAGCCTTCGAGGGAAGTTTTGGCACCTTCCCTTCGCCGGCATTACCCGGATCAGGTTCGAGGGGTTGCCTCTACGGCTGGCCTCTCAGCCGGGTTTTCCCCAGCTCCCCCAGTGCCTTGTATAATTTTATATCAGATCTAAAGAATCTGAAAACCGACAGGGGCAAAATAAAGTATAAAGCCTCCCCCCAACTACACAGGTTATTCGAATTCCTTTGATTATACAACTATTCGGGTTTTTAATAAGGAAATGCAGGAGATTTTATGTCGGACGAATTTGAAATAAGGAAAGAAAAAGTTGAAGTGCTTCGGAAGGCTGGGATCGAACCTTACCAGTACCATTTTGAAATAACCCACCAAAGTAATGCAATTAAAGAACACTTTGATGAATTAGAGAATAAAGAAATTTCCATAGCGGGCAGGTTAATGACAAAGCGTGTATTTGGAAAACTATCCTTTGCACACATAAGAGACGAGAACGGAGATATACAGATTGCAATACAGCAGGGCACCACAAAAGTACACTGTAGCGATGAAGATGGGGCATCTTTCTTCAAGAAGTTCGTGGATACGGGAGACATTATTGGAATAAATGGTAAGGTCTTTAAAACAAAAACGGGTGAGATAACCATACTAGTTGAGAAGCTTACCATACTCTCCAAATGCCTCAGACCCATACCGGAGAAATGGCATGGCCTCAGGGATAGGGAACTTATATACAGAGAGCGCTACCTTGATTTAATTATGAACATCGAATCCAGAGAGACCTTCGTGAAAAGAGCTAAGATAATTAAATTAATAAGAAGTTTCTTTGATGAAAAGGGGTTCATAGAAGTTGAAACCCCCATTTTACAGCCCGTTTATGGCGGGGCTTTTGCGAAACCCTTTGAAACCTATTCCAATGCTCTTAATACAAAACTCTATTTGCGAATCGCCGACGAGTTGTACCTCAAGAGACTGCTTGTAGGTGGTCTTGAGAAAGTTTACGAAATTTCAAAGGACTTCAGAAATGAAGGAATTGATAGACTTCATTACCCCGAGTTTACAATGCTTGAAGCCTACGCTTCATATTGGGATTATAACGATATGATGAATATGACCGAAGAGCTAATGGAAAAACTCGCAATGGAGATCATGGGAGGTACCGAATTTGAATATCAGGGAGAGAAAATTAGTTTGAAAAGACCTTACAAAAAGCTCAGTTACCTTGACGAACTCTCTTCTAAGCTCGGGAAAGATCCCCTCTCTATGGGTCAAGATGAACTCAGGAGAGTTGGGATTGAGCTTGGATTACCAAACGCCAAGAAATTACCGCCTAACCGCCTTCTTGACAAGCTCTTCGACGCCCTGGTTGCAGACCAGATAAAGAACCCAACCTTCGTAGTAGACCACCCTGTTCTCATCTCTCCACTGGCAAAAAAACATCGTAAATATAATGACAGGGTTGAGCGATTTGAACTCTTCATTCTAGGAGTGGAGTTTGCAAACGCCTTCAGTGAACTGAATGACCCGATAGCTCAGCGTGAAAGGTTTGAGGAACAGGTAAGATTCCGTGATGCCGGTGACGAGGAAATCCCAAAGGAGGTGGATGAGGATTTCCTTAACGCTATGGAATATGGTATGCCTCCAGCTGGGGGTATCGGCTTCGGTATCGACAGGATTATAATGCTCCTTACTAACCAATATTCTATAAGGGATGTAATAGTCTTCCCTCAACTTAAGCCAAAAACGGGTTAAATGAAAAAGCATTCAATTTTCGTTCTAAAGAATTACCTTCGAGCTTCACGGAAAGGTCTCCTATCATTCCTCTCAATTTTCTCAGTTGTAGGCGTGTTCATTGGAGTTACAGCCCTGATCCTGGTCATTGGTATAATGACCGGCTTTCAGCAGGAACTAAGAGACAGAATAATTGGAATGACTCCCCACATAATGGTTCACAAGTTCTTCTTCACGCCCTTTGAAGAAGACCCAGCTTATCCTGAGAAAATATTGCAAATTAAAGGTGTTAAATCCTGTAACTCATTTATAGCAACAAAGACCGCACTCGTAAAAGATGAGTACTCTGAAGGTGCCGTAGTAAAAGGGGTACCTGAACTTCCCTCTGGCGTGAAGATAATCACTGGGGATTCGGCTTTCAACGATAGAAGAATATATCTCGGGCTTAACATTGCAGCGTCGGTTGCAGCAATGCCCGGTGACACTATAAAAGTTTATTCTCCAACAAAAGTCAAAAGAACTCCTTTTGGACTCGTTATGAATTCCCTGGACGTTGAGGTAGGTGGAGTTTTTGATGCAGGACTATACGACTATAACACTTCATACGCTTTTACAACCCTCAATACTTTGCAAGAACTTCTTTCAATGGGCGATAGTATTATGGGATACGAAGTATTTCTTAATGATCCCTTTTTGGCTGAAAATGTTGAGGCAGAAATCAGAAAGAACTTCAGTTACCCATTTACCACAAGCAACTGGATGGAGCTCAATAAAACCGTTTTTCAAGCACTAAAACTTGAAAAACTTGGTATGTACCTCGTCCTCGCCCTCACCATAATAGTCGCATCCTTTGGCATAATAGCTGTTCTAATGCTCCTGGTAACCCAGAAAACCAGAGAAATCGGGGTACTGAGAGCGATGGGCTTCACGAAAGGTGATGTCAGGAATACCTTCGTAAGTCTGGGTTTGTTGCTATCAAATATTGGACTCGTTGGAGGACTTCTCACAGGCCTACTCCTATCAACCCTTTCTAATAAATTTGGTATATTCCGACTCCCGCCGGACGTATATTTCATTGATAGAGTTCCCATTGTAGTTAGAGGCCAGGATATCCTGTATATAATTATTCTTACACTTGTGATCTCATTCTTTGCATCACTCATACCCGCTGTTCGGGCAAGCAAAATGGAACCCGTGGAAGCAATACGTTATGAGTGAAAAAATCCTAATCCTTGAGGATATTTATAAGTCTTATGAGACTTCCGTTGAAACTATTCATGTATTGAACGGGACAAGCCTTGAAGTTGAAAAGGGAGAAAGTATTATCATTACGGGACCATCTGGATCGGGGAAAAGCACCCTCCTTCACATCGCAGGACTCCTGGACCTCCCAGATAGAGGTTCCATATATCTGAAAGGAAAGAAAATCGAGAACACCTCTGACGCAGAATTATCTAATTTGAGGGCAAAACATATGGGCTTTGTGTTTCAGTTTCACCACCTGCTCCCTGATTTTTCCGTTGAGGATAACGTCGCGCTACCCCTTATCATCCGTGGAGAAACCCCTAATAAAGCGAGGGAAAAGGCCAGAGAAATGCTTGCTCGCTTGGGGGTCGAAAAAATATATTACAAGAGGCCTTCTGAGATATCAGGAGGTGAACAACAGAGGGTTGCTATTGCAAGGGCAGTAGTTGGAACACCGGATCTTCTCTTATTAGACGAACCAACAGGTAATCTAGACCGGGAAAATACTTCTCAGGTTATGGAGATACTAAGATATCTGAGTCATGACCTCGAGATAACGGTAATTATGGTAACTCATAATTTAAACCTCACTTCCTACTTTAGGAAGCATTACAATCTCGAGGATGGGTTGCTGAAACCCGGATGAAAGTTAGATTAATCACCAACAAAAGGCCATGGGACGAGGAAGTTAGTAAATTCACTGAGCATCTTTTTTATTCTCATGCATGGTATAACACAATGAGCCGCCCCTGGCACATGCACTTTCTGGCAAAGTGTGAACGAAGCATAATGCCAATCCTGGCTAACTCCCTAAATCTAAAAGGGTACAGTGGCCCATGGGGTAGTTTCGGCGGACCAATTGGCGATGACACTCTTTCACTTTCTTTAATCAAAGCTACCTTTCAAAAACTGAGGCTAAGGCACCTTATTATATACAGAGAAAAACCGTTAACTCCAAGAGACGACAGCTCAAATTTTCACCTCAATGAAGAAAGGCATGAAAGTGTGGTACTTGAGCTTCGGGATCCAGAAACAGTATTTAAAGAACTACATGAAAATCGCAAAAGAAATCTCAGGAAGGCTCTAAAAGAGAACTTTAGATTAGAAATCCTCACGGGCATCGAAGGAGCAAATAGGTACATAAAATTACTTAAAGTAGTTAAAGCTGAGAGAAAAAACTTCTATTTTCACAATCCAGCTACATTTAAAAGGATTGCAGGGCTCGAGAATGCACTTTTTTTCTTCTCTGAGAAGGGTAAAGACCTCGCAGCAGCCGTAATTCTCAAGCTGGATAGAAACACCTTATTCTTCTGGCACGGTGTAAACTCGCTGGAAGCACTACACTCTCACGCGGGAGACTTCCTGCAATGGGAGATCATACTATATGGAATTCAAAACCATTTTGATCTATATTACCTGGGTACCTCACCGAATACAGACCTTCTGAGATACAAACTATCCTGGGGTGGAAGCATAAAAGAGATCTTTATATATAGCATATGAGAATCCTTATCATTTCACCATGGTGCGATGACATTGATTTAGAAACATGTAGGGGAACTCCAGAAAATGCCTATCTTTTCGCTGGACTTTTGAAAAGAGACCATAGAATATACTTCATCTGTCAGGGAAACTATTGTGAAATACCAATTAATATGAGAAATCAGATAGTATCTACAGGTGTAAAGAGATTCCCGTGGGTTTGGCCAAGCCGACTAAACTTCGTTACGTTTCCAATATTTCATCCTTCTTATGGGCAATACCTATCAGCAATCGTTGAGGATACTATTAAAAGGGAAAACATTGAGATCGTATATAATATTGCAGGCTATGGTCATCCAGAACTGGTGAGAACATGCAAAAAACTCAAAACTCCCTATGCTGTGAAAACAATGGGGACTATCCTTTTCACTGAAAAAATTAAAGAACCTTTGGGAAAACTCCTTTACTACAAGGAGCACCTGATTTTCAGTTATAAACCAGACCACTACTTCTGTGTAGATGATGGAACAGGGACATACAAAGTAACAAAACATTATGGAATAGACAAAAAGTTAATCACCATATTGCCCAATGCCAGGCCAGATATTAAAATTACCAAAAATGATGTCAATTTACCACCCGTGTGTGGGTATTTTTCCAGATTTGATCGATTGAAAGGAACTGACCTCTTTTGCAAAATCGTGAAAAAAGTACTAAGAAAAACGACGAACATAAAATTCCTTGTTGCAGGCGAAGGAACTCTTAAAAGGTACATCCAGAAACTGTGTGATGAATATCCTCAAAACGTTTTTTACCTCGGCTATTTGCCATACATTAAAATGTTACAGTACTACCAAAAAATTGACCTCTTAATTTCAACTAACAGATACTCAAACCTCACACTCCCAACGATAGAAGCGCTTTCACACGGAGTTCCAGTTATTGCTTTTGATACGCAAGAAACCTCGAGGTTGCTGAAAGACGGACTAAATGGCTTTTTGGTAAAGCCTTTCGAAGTAGAAGAAGCTGTTTATAAAATCACAAATGGTGCAGAGGATGCAAACCTGCTCAAGAAACTCTCTCTCAGCGCCTTAGAAAGCGCATCATCAATTCCTACATGGGAAGAGAGGATAACCCTTGAAATAAATAAACTGGAGGAGCTTATACAATGAATTACATAAAGAATATGATCATCTTTTATGCAGCCTTCGCCCTAAATTTCCTAATGGGCTTTATTCTCATTAAGGTTTTAGCGCTGTACTTGCCCCAAGATGTGTTAGGACAATATTTTTATATCAGCAATCTTGGCTTATTTGCAGGTGGCTTACTTCTTCTTGGATTTCCTCTTACCCTTCAGAGATTCATTCCCATCTATATAAGAGATGGAAAAGAACCAAATGCATCCACCCTTGTACATCTTCCAGCTCTTCTACATTTCGCTGTAGGACTGATCCTTTCTCTTCCCATATTACTTATAAAAGGAACAAGCTTCGTCTCTCTTTTCCTGGCTTTCTACATTTTAAATACTATTACTCTGTACCAGACAGCTCTCATCGCACAGCAGAAAGTACTTGAATACTCACTTACCTCTTTCTCAAGAATTCTCGTAATAATATGCCTTATTCTCCTTGCTCGTCCCCTTCTAACATTGGATATACTTGGGATTATAAACCTCTCCATAAACATAGTCTTCTTTCTTATACTGTTTTCATTGTTTCCTCTGAAGCTCACATCATGGCATACAGTGCATGCCGAAATAAAACCATACTGGAAATACGCCATCCTGAACCAATTTCTATCACCATTTTTCTATTATCTCGACTCCATTCTCATTCCAATGTTTCTCCCATTTTCTCAACTCTCCTTATTTCAGATAAGCAGAAAACTAGACATGGGATCAAGGCAAACCCTTGAAGTTCCGCTACAATTAACTGCTCCACTTATAAGCTTTAAGACTCAAGACGAACTTTTAACATCGGATTTTGCTGAAAAATTCAGAACCTTCAGATTAGTATACTTCTATCTTGCCCTTTTATGGTTCTTAGTTTTTCAGTTTGCAGGCAAGCGTATCATACTTCTCATATCAACCCCCGACTACCTTTCGACCTATCCTTACCTTATTGGCCTTTCATTTACTCTTCTCCTTTCAACACTTTACGCGTCTGATGCTATGCTCGCCAGAGCTACCGGAAACATAAAATTATTTTTCTACAAAGATATCGTATGGGTCGCTGCATTCTTGATGGCTTTCCTCCTTCTAACCCCTAAGCTTGGACTCAATGGCACCATTCTATCCTTTGGAATTGCAACAACTGCAACGGCAGTTTACCACATACACAATTACAAAGTCCTACACCCGATAGAATATTTGTTCGAGTTTACAAAAACTGTGCTTGCTGGTACACAAGCAATAATTTTTATCTCATCAAAAAAATTCCTCCCATCGATAATTATTCTCGGCGTTATTATCGTACTTGATTTCAAAAACATACAAAACGCATTTAGGATCGTTAAAAAGTTAAGAAATTCCTGAATGATAACAAGAAACAATGCAATTAAACGGTTGACATTTCGAGATTTCATATATATAATTTCAGTACTTCCTAAAGGAGGAGTTAAAATGAAAAGGTTAGTATGGGCTCTTACACTTGTAGCAATGATGAGTATAGCATGCAGTTCACAGAAGCCCCAGCAAGCTACAGAACAAGCACCTGACACTACTCAGGTACAGCCTGCTGAGAGTACTGTAACTGATACAACTGTCGTCGATACATCAGCACAAATGTAGCTGGTGACGCTGGGGCCGTAGCTCAGCTGGGAGAGCATCAGGCTGGCAGTCTGAGGGTCGTGGGTTCGAATCCCACCGGCTCCAGGTTATTAATTAGTAATAAACCCAAATATAAGAGCGGGGGTGGCGGAATGGCAGACGCGCCAGATTTAGGATCTGGTGGAGTTTTCCATGCGGGTTCAAGTCCCGCCTCCCGCATAAAGTTTTGATGAAGCTGTTATTATGTGCTCTGATCTCTTTTAAGTTCGTATCTTTAAACCCAAGTGTAACCGAGACCTTTTTTCTACTGGGCGCGCAGGATAGCCTACTTGCACTTTCATACTACTGCAACTATCCAAAAGAAACTGAAACTAAACCAAAAGTAGGAGACCTGCTAAATCCTGACTATGAAAAAATATTAGCCCTCAAACCAGATTTCGTGATCATCTCTCTTCCAATGCAAAAACAGGTACAAAGAAACTTGGAAAAACTGGGTATTCTTTGGGTCGCTTTCAATCCAGAAAGTGTTGAAGAAATACTACATATGATTGATTCATTGGCCGTATTAACGGGGCGTGGAGAAAGAGGGCGTCAAGTAACGGATTCACTAACACAGATTTTAAGTAAGTTGAAGCCCCTCAAAAATAAACCAAAAGTCTATATTGAACTTTCTGAAAACCCCATTTATACAGTCAGTAGGAGAAGCTTTATTTCCGAGGTATTTGAATATGCAGGCGGTATAAATATCTTCTCTGAACAAGGTCAAGCCTATTTTGTTCCCAATCAGGAAAAGATCTTAGAAAAGAACCCGGACTTTATATTTCTCTTATATCCCGGAGCCGATAAAAAACGGGTAGAAAAGAGATTAGGATGGGAAAATGTTAACGCAGTTAAAATGAATAGAATTTATACCCTTGATGCAGATTTATATACCCGGCCTGGTCCTCGTATTTTTGAAGCTGTTCTAAAAGCGAACTACTTACTGCAATCTTGCCCTTAAAGTTCCGAAACTACTTCTGAAGTGGAACTCCAGGGGACGTTTTAATCCAAACAACTCAAGGAAAATTGTGCTTTCCCCAGGTATTTTCGAGACCTGCCTGTCACTAAAATCCATATTTATTCTTATCACTTCATTGTTTCTCACACTAAGTTTCTCCGATCGCAAAGCAACAAGTGCAGACCTCTTATCTACATGATAATTAACCAAATATAGAGTGTCAAAATTATCTTGCGCCCTAAAGAAATAAATTAAGGATATGGGATCAAATGTTCCATCGTTAATTGGTATTTGCGTTCCATCGCTGTAATACACAGTATCCCCACGGTATTCAGCCCTTCTTTTGCTTTTATACTTACCTTCGCTGATAAACCGTTCATAGATGAGGGTATGATACTTTTCCGGGTGGAAAGTGGATGCGATGGAATCATAAACAGGATAAATCTTATCAAATAGTCCCTCGGTACGGGCTACAAAAGTGGCTTGAAGCGCCAAAGTATTATCTTCTAAATAAACACTATCAGTCTTTAAGTAGCCGGTGCCGATTTTAATATTTCCAAAATAAATATTGTAATTTAAAAGTTCACCAACTAGTATAAACAGAAAAATTCTCAATTCTTCCTTCTCTTCTCAAGTTCCCTTCTATAAGCTTCTTCCCTCACTGCGTTCACATAGTCAGGAGACCCGAAGGAATAGGTAAACTTCTCAGGTACATCGTATTTCCCCTCAAGTATTGCTACTGCATCCTCAACAAGCACGAGTTCCTCATCTGTGGGGATAACAAACACCTTTACATGAGAATCATCCGTCGAAATAACAAACTCGTGATTTCTCGACATGGCTTCCCTGTTTTTATGTTCATCAACTTTTATACCAAAAGACTCGAGCCCCTCCAATGCCTTCGCTCTTATCTCAAAACTCATCTCACCCACACCCGCAGTAAAAACAATTGCATCTATTCTCCCAAGAGCAGCCACATACGCTCCTATATAGTGTCTTATCCTATAAGCCTCCATTTCCATAGCGAGTTTCGCCCTTTTGTCACCTCCTTTTGCCGCTAACTCTACGTCCCTTCGATCCGTATATTTCTCAGTAATTCCTAAGACCCCGCTCCTCTTGTTCAAAATTTCCATAACCTCTTGAAGGCTGATCCCTAATTTATCCATAATATAAGGAATAACCGCAGGATCAATGTCACCCGACCTTGTGCCCATTATTAGTCCTTGTAGTGGTGTGAACCCCATGGAGTGATCATATGCCTTGCCATTTTTTATTGCTGTTGCTGAAGCACCATTTCCAATATGAAGTGTAATCAGGTTAACTTCATCAGGCTTCTTTTTAAGCAGCGCAGCAGCTCTCCTGGAAACGTAAAGGTGCGATGTCCCATGAAAACCGTATTTACGTACACCATACTCCTCGTACCACTCATAAGGTACGGCATACAAATAAGTGTGTTTCGGCATAGTTTGGAGGAAGGCGGTATCCATGACAGCAACATGGGGAATATCAGGCATAAGTTTCATCGCAGCTTCAATTCCCATAACATTTGCGGGATTATGCAACGGAGCGAGTGGAGTAAGCTCTTTGAACGTTTTTATGACTTCCCGATCAATTAGGACAGATTTGGTAAATTTCTCTCCACCATGCACGACTCTGTGCGAAACCACATCAATTTCCTTTACACTCTTTATAACGCCGAAATCATGGTCTGAAATGATTTTCAAAACAAGCTCTATTGCTACCTTGTGATCGGGGCATTCGTGATCGATCTTTACCGGGTCTCTCCCAGGAAGCTCATGCAAAATAAAAGAGTTTCCAATAGCTACCCTTTCAACAATACCTTTACAGACGGGCCTCTTCTGCCCCCAATCATACACTTGGTATTTTATTGAAGAGCTACCACAATTCAGGGTCAGGATTTTCATATTTTTGCCTCTTTTTTCCCTGCCATTAGTGCTGCTAATGCAATAGAATGAAACTTAGAATCCTCACTATCGGCTCTCGAAGTTAGCACACATGGAGCTGTTGCACCTACAACTATTCCTGCGATTCTCCCTTTCGCCAGAATAGTACAGGTTTTATAAAAGATATTTGCCGCTTCTATGTTTGGAAAAATCAAAATATCTGCCTCTCCTGCCCCTTCCTGTTTAAACCCCTTGATCTTAGCAGCTTCTTTCAAAATTGCAAGATCAAGGCCAACTGGACCTTCAACCTTTGCACCTTTTATCTGACCTCTCTCTGCCATTACCTTGATTATCGCTGCATCGTAGGCAGAAGGTAACTTAGAAGAAATAGTTTCAGCAGCACTAACTAAAAAGGCATAAGGTGACTTTATTTCAAGTGCATAGGCTACATCTATAGTATACTGTAACATCTTAACCTTTTGATTAAGGTCTGGCAATATAATCACCGCTACATCTGAAACAATAAGTAATTTGGGATACGTGGGGATCTCAACCAATGTTACATGGGAAAGAAGCCCTTCAGGGGGGACAAGTCCCGATTCTTTGTCAAGGATGGCTCTCATATAATCGGCAGTTATAACGAGACCTTTCATTAATATGTCACCTTCGCCATCTCTAACAAGTTTTACTGCCCGCTTAAGGGCTTTCTTATTATCGGGTTCGTCAATAACTTTAAATATCTCAGGGTCAACCCCATGTTCACTCGCAACACTGGCAATCTTCTCCTTGTTACCAACCATAATTACGTCCACAAGTCCTTCGTTCTTTGCCCTCGAGACTGCCTCAATAGTGTGGGGATCCTCACCACACGCAACCACGAGCCGCATCGAAGGTAGCCCCTTAACTATATCTACAAGCTGATCAAGACTTGTAATCATAACCACACCTCCTTAAAAAATCCATTATCTTTGATTACTTCATTTTCGTATATTTTTGCTTCTTCTTCTCCTCTCAAAACTCTCAACGCGCCCTCCGCCAAAGCCCTCATTTCGTCACCCCCAGGATAAACCATAATCGGAGCGATAAAATTTACTTTTGCTTCAATCCAGGAGACAAATTCCTTGTAATATGCAAGCCCACCTGTCAATACTATAGCATCAACTGCACCCTTAAGCGCAACTGCACTCATTCCAATCCATTTGGCTACCGTATAAGCCATTGCTTCCATGATAAATTTTGCCTTTTCATCACCGTTCTCAATCATTTCTTCAGCCTTACGCATATCATTAGTACCAAGATATGCCACAATTCCACCCTTTCCAGTGAGGAGTTTTCTTATTTCATCCTTGGTGTATTTACCTGAAAAACACAATTCAACAAGCTGCCAAGCTGGCAAACTACCCGCCCTTTCCGGTGCTATAGGTCCGTCTCCATTTAGGGCATTGTTCACTTCCACAATTTTGCCCTTCTTATGTGCACCAATACTTATCCCACCCCCAAGATGAGCCACAATTAGGTTAACATCTTCGTACTTTTTCCCGAGCTCCTGAGCTGCGATTCTCGCTATCCTCTTCTGATTGAGAGCATGGAGAATACTCTTCCTCCTTATTAAAGGCAGTCCAGTAACCTTTGCAATGGGGTCCATTTCATCAACTACCACCGGGTCTACGATAAAAGCAGGTAAATTTAAGGGTCTTGCGATTGCATCAGCAATCAAAGCTCCAAGATTCGATGCATGTTCACCATTAACTGCAACCCTCAAATCTTCGAGCATCATTTGTGTTACACTGTATGTGCCGCTGGGAATAGGACGCAGAAGCCCGCCCCTAGCAACGACTGCAGATAGCTCTTCAAGCTTTATGCCCCTTGAATAGACTTCCTCTACAATGATATCTTTTCGGAAATTATATTGATCAATTATTCTATCGTACTTTGAAATCTCTTCAATCGGGTGCGAAATATTCACCGAAAACAGGACATCTTCATTATTAAAAACGGCAGTTTTCGTTGAAGTCGAACCCGGATTTATAACCAAAATCTTAAAATTCATCTTACCTCCCTCTTTCAAATTTTCTCTGAAAATACCCCTTCCAATAATTATCTAAAAAATGATAAATCTTATCCCTAACGAGTCTGTAAGTAGCCAAAGTCCCACCTATAGGGTCTTCAACATCTGTGCCTTCGGGGTCCAAAAGCCGTACCTTATCCCTAAAACGCACGGGGACCCAGCTACAGTGATCCCTGGACATCGCAATTATTATGTCAGCCATTTCCATTTCGTACTCCGTGAGTATTTTGGGGGAATGCTTAAAATCATCGATTCCTATTTCTCTCAGCACAGCCTCAGCGTTTGGATTAATCTGTAAGTCATACACCTCAATAGTCCCTCGAGAAGCGATTTTCATATTCTTTAGCGAAGATATATCCCTTTTCATGATTGCTTCAGCCATCGGACTTCTACACGTATTCCCTGTACATAGAAATATGACAAAGATAGTTTCACTCTCAGGAAACAATACTTCCTTACCCGTAATTTCTTCAATTTTCGGAAAGCTTAAAATCCCTTTACGCAATATCAACGGCCGTTCACCCGTAATATCCACCACCGTGGATGGCGTATTACCAGCTGTGCCAGGTATAATGAAATCCACATTACTGCCAAATACTTCTACAACTTCTCTACTCGTTCTTAATGGTGGCTCCCCTGAAACATTTGCACTCGTGGATGCCAATGGTTCACCCAAAAGTTCCAGTACCTTTAAGACGATTTCATCATCAGGTATTCTAATGCCTATCTTCTTCTCCTCTGATATGCATTGCTTTGGCGCCTCATCTGAAGCAAAACCAACCACCGTCAAGGGACCCGGCCAGAAAGACTCCATAAGCCTCCTGCCATACTCTGGAACATCCTTCAAGAGCGAAAAAGCCGTTTGTAAATCCTTTACAAAACATGTTAAGGCTTTTCGTGCAACTCTTCGCTTTATTTCATAAATTTTTCTAACCGCTGTCTCCGAACGAGCTCTTCCCACTAAGCCAAATACCGTTTCTGTAGGACAGGCAATTACTCCATCCTTTTTTAGAACCAGAACTGTTTCCTTAACAAGATCCTCATCCATCGCACTAAAAACAAAAATTGAACCCCCAAATAAACGGTGGATACTGGTCTATAGGAAATACAACTTCCATATTTGCTCCTTTTATTAGTGATGCAATTCTAAAATTTCGAAATGCGACACCAACTGCAATTCCAAAGAAGTTTCTAAAATCAGAAATATTTGAGAAATCCTCTTCATTCGCTGAAATGCGATAATCTGGGGCATGATGAAGTAGAAGCCCAGAGTATAACACGGTGTAAGGTGAAATCGCTCCAGACAAGAGTAAATCTACATTCCAAGAAAAACCTTCAGCAAAAAAATTATAAGCAAACCCAGTACCTAAAGCAACGCTCACCGGTTCATAATGAAGAAACCTGTACTTTACTTGAGGCCCTAAACCCATCGAAAAATCAAACTGTACGCCAAAATCCATGTTCTCAGCAGCCCCGAAGTTCAGCATAGCACCGAGATTTGCCTTAGGATAAAAGGTCCCTTCTTTCTTTGCATTCTCCCTATAATCTCGTGTGTAATATAAGGGAACATTAAACCAGACGCTCTTTTCAACGTTCCCAGCGCCTACGGGCTCCGCAGTTCTGAAAGTGCCAAAAAAACAGCTATTCAAGAGAACAATAGGAATTAGTAAAAAAAATCTTTTCACTCCCCACTCCCAAAATTCTGAAAAATCACCTCTTCTCCCAATTCTTCAAAAACCCTCGTTGACAGATCTTTGAAAGTCTTCATTACCCACTTAGAGATTATCAACCCATTTTTGTCGTCGATTTCCATATATGCCTTGCCTTCGTGGAATCTCAAAAGTATATAATACTTCTGACTCAAAAAAGGCTCCGAGTGAAAAACTCTGAAAAGAAACTCTCCTTCCTTTGAACGGTACACTCTGTCAATCTTGTAAAAAAAATCCCCCTCCTTTAAATTAATCGGTAACGTATCTGAAATTTGATCCATTTTATGTTCAAAACCATTTTTCAAGTAGAAGATAAAATTTGGCATATAACTTACATACTCGCCTTGTAAACCAAACCCTCTATCATCCCCTCTTTTAATTATAAAGTAACTTATCTGTTTTCTTAAGTTTGACCATTTCCTTGCATACTTTGTCTCAAAGCCATCATAAGGTGAAGATCTAAACTCAATAAACTGAAGTCCCAACTCATCAAAAACTCCCCTTAAATAAACCTTCAAAGGATCAGAATCTGTTGCCACGTAAAGCCTCCCTGTAATTTTTAGTCGAGAGTAATATATCATAATGGACCTCTTCGAAACAAGCCGCCTCTCTTCCCTAGATGGCTTTTCCCAAGGGTCGGGGAAGTTTATGTATATAGCATCTACGCTTTTCATCGGAACAAAAAAATAGAGCAGCGTACGCCCATCTCCCCTGTAAAGCACATAATCCGAAGCGTGCAGGTTCACAAGTTTCTTTAGTGCACTAATAAAATATTTATTGGCAATCTCTGCACCTATGACTAAAGCCTCAGAATACTTCTTTTTCAGGTATACTATAAAATCTCCACTCCCAAACCCTAATTCAAAAATGAGATTTCGTCTCGAAATTAGATTCGGCAGAGTTGAAGGCTCTGAGAGAATTGTCATAAAAGAGGAATTATCTTAAAAAAGCGTTTAAATCTTATCTTTTCCCAGAATCTACTTATCGGTTTCTCAAGGTCGATGGAAAAATATATAATGAGAGGTGTGCCCTTGAGTAATTTTAGCGGTACTGGTCCAAAAAACCTCGAATCAAAAGAATAATCTCTATTATCTCCCATTGCGAAGAAGTGGCCCTCTGGAACCACCACTGGTCCAAAATTATCCCTTACTCTTGGCTCCTGCATAAACCTACCAGTCTCCCAAGCCCTTTGGTAATCCCTCTTTATTACCTCATTTGTGAGTTCGACCACTGGTGGGATAATCCTGGGATCTTTAAAAACTGCATACTTTTCTTCCTGTTTCACTCCGTTTAAATAGACTACCTTATCAACAATCTGAATCGTATCACCGGGAAGTCCTATGCATCTTTTCACATAATCTTGCTTTTTAGTCACTGGATACAGGAATATTACAATTTCACCGTGTTTCGGCTTTTTAATTTGCAAGAATTTTATGCCAGTGTAAGGAATCTCTAAACCATATGTAAACTTCAATGCAAGCAAAAAATCTCCCGGCAGAAGCGTGTCCTCCATAGAACCTGACGGAACCACATAACCCTGAATTACAAAAGCCCTAAGTAGAAAGACAATAAAGATAGTCCATATAATAGACTCTACAATCTTACGGGTTTTATTGTCCTTCACTTCATAATTATAAATCTTCTGGACTGGCATTCCAAGCGGAATTATGAATTTCAGAAACCTTATCATAAAATGTCTTGCATGAAGACGTTCAGGGTAAAAATGTTTTACTATTCTGGTGCCGGAAATACACAGATAATAGTGAACTATTTGAAGGAAAGGTTGACTAATGATGGCCATATCGTGGATATCACGGTTCTAAAAAAGGGAACAAAAGCTGAAAATCTTGATAGCTACGACCTTATCATACTCGCGACTCCCGTTTATAGTTACCACGTGCCAAAAACTGTCAAAGAGTTTCTAAGCTCCCTAAAAGATGGTAATGTACCCTTCTACTTACTTTACACTAAAGGACTCATTCTCGGCAATGCTGCATACGAAGCATACAAAATGCTAAGATCAAAGGGCTATACAGTAACTGGATTTTCGGATATAGTCCTCGCCGACACCTTATTCCTGCTTACTGCAAGACGCGGGAGCCTGCTTGAAAAATTCTACCTATTACCCAACCGTTTATTCGTACCAAAAGTAGTAATTATATACCGTTCAATTATAAAAGCCTTACATGTAAGGAAACCTATCAAATTGAGGAGAAAAGGTTACGCTTTTATAACCGAATTCATAGGCACTCTATTTCAAAAGAAAGCAAGCCACTGGGAAAAACTGCTCCTTGCTCAAGAAAACTGCAACCTTTGCAAAGTTTGCATACAAATATGTCCGAGAGAAAACGTTAAAATTGAATCGGGAAAAATCATCTTTGGGCCAGATTGTGAGTTTTGCACTGCTTGCATTCACAGATGCCCAAGTGAAGCGATACAGCTCGACGGATTCACTAAGAATAAAACAAGATTTTCTGTGAAAAGAGAATATAAAGTTTTTAGGAAAATCCTAAAACAGTTATCTCTATAACAATATGGGGCCCGGTACCGGGCCCCATATTGTTACCAATTTCTAAACCTTACCTTCCTATTATCCGCAGTCCAGGAATATTTTGAATCTTCAAATTCTTTATAGTAGTTTGGGTTTCTGAAACAGATCCAAGTTCAAGCACACCAAAGTAATATACGCCACTCCTTACCACCTTAAAACAGTAGACGCCATTTGGAACTGCAATACCGTACTTAGCCGTAATGTCCTCAATTTCCCCGTCTTGGGGAGATTTTCTCTCAATGAAATTTACCTTCCAGCCTGAGGTGTTGTTACCAACAGTAGATTCCTCCCAGGTAGTAGGGAGCTGATCCGCAGAAGCAATGTATTGAAACATGCCCGTTGAACCCTGTGACGCATCAGTAAAATAGAAATCCACATTTTCAGGTGCGCCTGAAGCAGAACACCCATAGCTTGTCGGCTCCCAGTCTCCCGCATCACCCAAGGCAAGTCCCGAATTGCCCGCCTGGTCCAGCTCATGAATTATCAAGTTAAGAGTAGCGAAAGTTTGCGGTACGGTGGAAACAGTAGCAGGACTGGAAAGAGAATCCCCTAAATAACCGTATAGCTTGTACGTCCCAACATAGCCTTCTGGATCATGAGTATAACTGTAAATAGTTGGCGCCAAGGTATCAGTTAGCATTAGGGTACCGGACGCATTTACAAATTCCAGGATATAACCATCAACCTCATCTACTGGTGCCTCCCATGTTAATTTCACTTGGGTTCCATCACTATATGCCACAACTTCGAGATTAGCAGGGGTGATATTCCCTACCTCTTCTCCACAAGACGACAATATCACTAACAACGCAACAGGTATTATGTACAGTAGTTTTTTCATAATACACACTCCTTATTGTTTTATTACTGCATCAACTGCTTTCTTCAGTTCACTTACTTTCTTATCCAATTCTGCCACTTTATTTTTCACACTCTGCAAGTCATTGGCAACTTTTGCAAACTGAGCAGCATTCACACCCTGAGCAGTAGCAGAAGTTAATCCTTCAATAGTAGCGCTGAGAGAATCAATTTTCGCTTCAATGGAAGTTACCTGAGCCTCCATTTCACCGACCTTTTTCTGAAGTTCAGTAATATCTCCAGAGCTTGCACAGCTCATTAGCAATGTGATACATGCTATTCCTATTATTCCTACAACCTTTTTCATTACACACCTCCTTTACGTGTTTAAGTAATTTTAATAATAAAACTTCTCCTTAGTATTGTCAAGAGGCCCCAAGAAATCAATACGCCCCTTTACCACTAAAAACAACCTTAACGGTCTTTAACAAGATAATTAAGTCAAGCCAAAGAGACCAGTTCAGGACATACCAAACATCGAGCCTTACTCTCCTCTCATAATCTAACTCATTTCTCCCAGAGACTTGCCACAAGCCCGTGATACCTGGGCGCACTTCATAATAATACTGGGCTTTGTCTCTATAGTATTGCTCAATCTCCTTCTTAACCACAGGGCGAGGGCCTATGAAACTCATATCACCTTTAAGAACATTAAAAACTTGCGGTAATTCATCTAATGAAGTCCTTCGGAGAAACTTCCCCACTTTCGTTACCCTTGGGTCTTCCTTCAACTTGAAATACTTTTCCCATTCCTCTCTTGCCTTCTCATCTGCTTCCAAAATATCTTTTAGTCGTTTGTCTGCATCACGATACATTGTTCTAAATTTTATACATTTGAAAGGCTTTCCATCCTTTCCTATCCTTTCTTGCATATAAAATACAGGGCCATCTGAATCAAGCTTTATTAAAATCCCGAAAAAAAAGATTATTGGCAAAACCACAGGTAAAATCAGTAAACCAAAGATAATTTCTAAGACTCTCTTTCCAAACATTGCTTTTGGATCCAGTAACCTGTTCTGAAACTCGAGCAAGGGGATTTCCCTTCCTATGGGTAGTATCATCTTCAGTTGAGAAGGAATATAATACCCTGCATCATCAAAAATATAAACGTATCTGTGGCTCCTCTGCAGGTCCCCCACAACCCTTTCAACATTAGCTACTGTTGTAGAAACAAAAGCATACGGTGCCTGTTCCCCCAACTCAAACCCAAGATAGCGGTCTTTCAGAATCAGACTCTTAAAATCTTCAAAACTTTTATCACTCCCAACAAACACACACTTTTCTCTAATGCCAAGCTTGTAGAGTAATAAATTCGAAATGTATCGAAATGTAGGCAGCACAAAAGCTAAAAATACATGCGTAAGTATGAGCACAATACGGGAAAACTTGTTTATTGCCCTTAAAAGACTTAAAACGGTGAAAATAAGAAAAAAGTAAAGAACTAAAGCTTTTAAAAACTCCTTGAGATCCTCCCAGAAGTACCTTCTTTCACTATAAAATCCCTCATAGGCAAGCACAAGAATAAAGAGAAGAGGTAAGCCCCAAAAGTATGTATAGGTACGGAGAGTTTGCCTGAAGGCCGTGAGAAATCCTCCAAAAAGCTCTCCTAGAAGTGCCCGCGTTGAAAAGGCGAGAAAAACAGATATGTAAAAACTCAACAAATCCGCAAATAGGAGCACTATTATTCGGGTAAAATCGTATCTGAGTCTATTCTTCAAAACTCACAAGCCCACCGTTCAAAAACCATAAGAAAAGCGAATCTCATAACAAACTTTATTCAAGCATTGGCATTCTCAATTTGTGCTTCTTCGCAGTATCTATTGCAATCTTGTAACCTGCATCTGCATGTCTCACGACCCCGATACCCACATCATTGGTCAATACCCTCTCAAGTTTTTTCCTTGTAAGCTCTGTCCCATCGGCGACTATTACAGCTCCAGCATGCAGTGAGTAACCAATGCCCACGCCACCCCCGTGATGGAAGGAAACCCAAGTTGCACCGGAAGCGGTATTCAACAGAGCATTTAAGATGGGCCAGTCTGCTATAGCGTCCGAACCATCGGGCATTGCTTCTGTTTCCCTGTATGGGGATGCAACTGATCCTGTATCATGATGATCACGACCTATAACAATGGGAGCTTGCAATTCACCTCTTTTCACCATCTCGTTAATGGCTACTCCAAACTCCATTCTTTCACCCTGACCAAGCCAGCAAATTCGGGCTGGGAGTCCCTGGAAATGTACTTTTTCTTTCGCCATCTTTAGCCATTTCCTTAAATGATCATCGTTAGGGAAGAGCTTAAGTACTTTATCATCGGTTTTGTAGATATCTTCAGGATCACCCGACAGGGCAACCCAGCGGAATGGCCCTTTGCCCTCAGCAAACAGATCCCTTATAAACGCCGGAACATAACCCTGAATATCAAAGGCATTTTTCACGCCATTATCATATGCAAGCCTTCTTAAGTTATTACCATACTCAAAGGTAATCGCACCTCTTCTTTGCATCTCAAGCATCGCTTCAAGATGTTCACAAGCGGACTCGCCGACCCTCTTAAGGTACTCCTGGGGATTTCTCTTACGCAATTCGGCAGCTTCTTCTACACTATAACCCTTTGGGATGTAGCCATTGAGTGGATCATGTGCAGCTACCTGATCGGTAAGTAAATCAGGAACAAAACCCTTTTTTACAAGAAGAGGATGTACAGAAGCAGCATTACCGAGAAGTCCTATAGATAGGGCCTTGCCTTCCTTTTTAGCATTTTCAACCATAGAAAGGGCTTTATCCATGTCATCGGTCCACGTATCAAGATACCCCATCTTTACTCTTCTCTCTATGGCCCATGGATTTACTTCTACTGCAAGCACGATCCCGTCGTTCATCGTACCAGCCAAGGGTTGTGCTCCACCCATCTCACCAAGCCCTGCTGTAAGAATTACTTTACCTTGTAAAGAGCCTCCAAAATGCTTTTTCGCAGCAGCATGGAAGGTCTCATATGTACCCTGCAATATCCCTTGGGTTCCAATATAAATCCAACTGCCCGCAGTCATCTGACCATACATTATAAGTCCTCTTTCTTCAAGTTCTCTAAAGTATTCCCATGTAGCCCACTTAGGCACGAGGTTAGAGTTCGCAATTAATACCCTTGGAGCCCACTCATTGGTCTTAAACACAGCAACAGGTTTCCCCGATTGAACAATTAGGGTCTCATCATCTTCGAGCTCCTTCAATGTTTTAACAATGGCATCAAAAGATTCCCAGTTTCTTGCAGCTCTCCCTGTTCCCCCGTATACAATCAAGTTTGCAGGGTCTTTTGCAACTTCGGGATCAAGGTTGTTCATAAGCATCCTCATAGGGGCTTCTGTAAGCCAGGATTTGCACGTTAAGCTATTGCCCCTTGGCGCCTTTATGATTCTCTCGGCCATGATATCACCCCCAAAACATTACTTTAAAACTCTAAAATAAACATCTACCTTTAATGGAGATTCCTCAATTAACATTCCATCCCGGTAATAATTATAAAAGGTCTCGTTAAATCTGACACCCAGCTCAAAGGGATCAAGGAGATACCCTAGACCAATTTCAAACCCAGGGGCGTAGCAATTCCCCTCAAACCCTTTTTCCAAAAGCCCTCCCATCTTGAGAGTAGTTCTATCTCGAAACGTGTGAGTGACCGATAGCTGTCCTTTATAGTAATCTTCAAGAGTATCTTCAAGTCCCGAAAAGTTCAAATAATAAAAACTAAACTCAAATTTAGCCAGTGTCCTTGAGGGAGGTTGGTAGTAAGTAAAAAGACTTATCTTATCAGGAATACTGTAATCTGATTCCTCCGAAAACTTCACCTTTGGGCTCACAGACCCCCCCACACCCTCATGTTTTCCACGGTAGCAAAAAAGAACTTCAGGACTTAATGTACGCGTTTCGGTAGAAACAACCGTTTTATTCAAAAGAGCGAGCCCACCACCTACAGTAAAGTTTCCAAAGTCTAAAGAAGCTCTCAATCCTACTGCATAAATATCACCCTTTCTTTCTATCCTCAAGGTATCCTGAGGGACATATCCCGGCGTATACACGATCTTCTCATATCTATAATTGAAATCACTGACACCTTTGTAATAAATAAAACCCTTCATGCGTCCACGAGAAATGCCCAACTCCAAGTTCGGTCTTAAAAGGTAATAGTTTCTGTTATCATACGTGATTTGCTTCCCAACGGTATTATCGTAAGAATCATAAAGATACTCATAACGATATTCCCTGACAAAAGCACCATTGACATCAATGGAAACAAAGTATCTATCGAAAGACTCCATCTGAGATAAATGAAGCGCAGGTAGGGGGTCACCAAAAGAATAGACAGAGTGGAAATTTGTCAAAGTGAAAATAAACGCTATAAAAACCTTCATTTCTCACTCCTTTTTGCAAAAGATTCTCTGATTACCATTATAAAGTAAATTACAAGTCCAATGGAAATAGCCGAATCAGCTACGTTAAAAACCGGCCATCTAACATCCGCTGAAATACCGATATCAATGAAATCTACAACTTCTTTAAAATGAATTCTATCCATGAGATTTCCTGCAACCCCAGAAACAATAAGAGAGAAAATATTTGCATACGACCTCTCTTTCGATTTCAAGGCGTCGCGAATCAAAGCAGAAAGAAATACGATAGCTATTATGCTTACTATTATATAAGGAAAATTCTTCCCCAAGGACATGCCCCAAAGGGAGTTGGGGTTCCTAATGTGTACGATTCTCACATATTCTCCTATTATATTAACTCCATAGCCATATGGAAGTAACTTCACAATAAGATTCTTTGAAATCCTATCCAGCACAAAAACAAGGCCGAAAATCAGAACCGCACTGTTCATTAAACAAGGCCCAACCAGTTGTGAAGGAGGAAATAAACCCTCTGAATGAGAAGCGAGATTCGAGCCATTATTGTATATCCAAAAGAGGCACCAAAGGTTATCATGAGAATCGTAACACCGATCTTAGAGGAGACCCCAAGTAAACCTTTATGCTCACGTGAGAAATAGAAATATAGAATGGTAAAAATGGTACCGAAAACTATGATGATATTATTGAACGTTAAAAGAATTGTCTGTCCTGTAGTCGGTCCTTGCACGAATAAAGGCAAGAAAGATGCCTGAACCTGCGGAACAAGAAATCCCTGGGTTAGGCCAGTTATTCCGAGACCTGCAGCCATGCCTACTGTAAAAGCGATAGACCAGCGGGAAAGCCATGAGAGGGGTTTAATGAACCTCAATATTATGAATAAAGACAATATAAGAGGTATAATTAAGAGATATTTTTGCATCCCAACTTTCTCCCGGAAACCCATAACCAGTTTCGGATAGGCGTCAAAAACCCAAACATAGAGAATGGTAAAGGCTGCAGAACTACCCACATAAACGTGTTCTGCAAATTTGTAGAGTGGATTGTCTTTATACAAAAAACTCAAAATTGCAAGGGTAAAAAATGCTGCAATCCACGTCCATATGATTGATGTCATTTCTTTGCCCTCCTTAACACAAGAAAACCAATATTCCCAATAATTATAAATGCGATTATAACTAGATGAATCACAGACTGTGGTAGCATGCCGATAGAGGCTTCTCCAGTAATGCCAAGAAGAGTTTCATAATCCGCTGCACCCCTGAGTCCGCCGATGACAGAAATCACCTGATTAGCTTGCATATAAGGGTAATAATCAGGGGTACTTACTGCAGTCGATCCCAGTATGATGGGGAGGTTATAGCGGGCATAACCATATTGAACCCATGCGTCTCCAACTGCACCAGCTTCAAGTCCTAAGAGCAGTTTAACATTCTTATAATTGCTGACCTCTCTCATAAGAGGCAAAGAATCGATGGGGGTATAAGCATAATCACTAGAAAACACCGTCCGAAAATCCTTTCCGAGGTTTATAATCACAGCAGCAACGCCAGGCCTATACCCTAAGAAAACATAATCTACTCCATATTCCTTGTTGTATTGTCCAGCCACTTTCTCAAGTGCCTGTTGACCAAGGGGTAGGCCAAGGGGCCAATGCCCAAGCATAATTACCCGTAAATTCTTGCTAAAGCTGTGATGTAAAAAGGCTTCAAGCATTGGTTGAAGCTCTGGCATACTCGCAGCATCATAATCAATTGATACCATAACTACAGAGCTTTCCGGTAAAGATTCAATGTATTCGTAAGCCTTCCTTACCTCAGGAAGCGGCTCCACTTTCATTGTCGCTTTCGTTAGAATCGGAATTGCAGTAGCAAGAAAAACTGCAGCATAGATAAATCTTCTATCAATCCCTGCAAGTTTTTTAAGTAGCTCAATCATAGCTCCCCCCTATTTCATGTATGTTCTCTCAATACCGAGAATAATTCTGATAGACATAGCTATACCGCCGAGAGCAATCCCAATCATAATTCCTCTTTTTCCAGCCATCTGAGGCACATTCATAATCCAGTCAGCAAATTCCGGTATGTGCTGTCTAAAATATACGAAGCCTAATGGATAAATAAGAGCAACAAAAATTAAAGCAACAAGTATATATGCTATTTTTATCTTCGGTTCTGTTACTCCCGCTGACTCCGCAAAGAAGTATACTGCAAATATGAGAAAGATAACAGTTATAACATAAGGGGCTGCACTCTGACCAAGAGGGATCCTACCCAGCATTACTAAAACTGCAGACACTAAAAGCAGCGCTGAATTGATTTCCTTTGCTCTAAAGGCTCTGTAGGCAGCACTTGCTATGAAAAACGAAAGAATGGCAAACATAGTAGCCTGTAAGGGAATAAAGATGGAATTATAAAAATAGAGGGAAAAAGTAGAAGTTGGTCCGAATGGATTATGTTCGGGAGTCCTTACGATTTCGACTATCCCCCACGTAAGGGTTATGAAAAAACTCAATATCAACACAAGGGCATAAGGTGCGTCTTTCTCTTTTCTTTTTAACTTACCAAAATTGTAGCCTAATAAGCTATCAATACCGAGAAGAAAGGTGAATCCTGATACAATGATATACCAGTCGTTAAAAATTTCTTCTAAGTTGCCAAAAGGCTTGTGCGGTATAAAAAGAGCAAGGACGAGAAGAACACCGGAAATAAAAGTGATTGCTAAAGGAATCTCTTTTTTCATAATACCCCCTAAAAGATACTAAAAAAATCCCTAAGGATGTGGTTGCCAATACTGAAAGTCTCCATAAGGGCTCCGAGTAAAATTATTATCGCGAGGATCATCTTTATATAGTCTTCTCCTTTAATGGTACCTAAAGAAAGAGGATCTCTTGAAAGATAAGCACTTGCAGCATACATTTCCTCTCCAATTAAAGTATAGTCAGTAGATGCTATGAAGAAAGGAAGCTGGGTAACAGCAGTAGTACCAGATATCTGAATAGCTCCTATAGAATGCCCCGTCTCCGCAAGAATCAGTGCCTCTGCGAAGAAGTAACCTTGGAGGAATACTGCTCCTGGCTTCTGCCTTACCATAATACCATCAACACCTGCAGCATATCCAAATTGATCAGATGTAAGGTAGTAAATATCCGATTCATTATATAGGTCCGGCCTTCCTGCCTCAATAAAGCCCTCTCTTACGGTTTCTTGGGCAGCTACCATCACTATTGGGTCAAAGCACGGGACAATTACCTGTGCATTGTACTCAGCAGCTTTGAATGCAACCCTCTTAAGAATAGCCAGAGAAGCGACAGTGGGAATATCGCTTATATAGCCAAGCCCCATAACATAGAGTATCGGCCTTCCCATTTCAGTAGATCTTCCTACAGCCTCGTCTATAGCCTCAAGCCCTGCAATCTTTCGTATGAAAAGATTCTTATCAAATCTTGCACGCATAATGAAATACATTAGAAATATGGTATAAACCAAAAGAATTATTAGTACCGATAACCTTTTTCTGTTGAACCACTGCTGGGAGCTTACAGCTGGCTCTGTAGTTCTACCCTCTCCAAAAATCTCCCCATCTGCATACACAACTACACCATAGAAGTATGGGATATTATCTTCAGTAGCGTTATCAACGTAGATAGTATCAGGTTTATATAAAGTTTCAACAAGCGAATCAGAAACCCCTGCACTGGAGTATCGGTAGATTTCTATCCTCCCTATTTTGCCGAGCCATGTACTATCGAGTTCCCAGGTGACAGTAATACTCCCACCTGCATCATAAGGAGTATCAACTGCCTTTACTACAATGGGCGTAATCTGACCCAATAATAGTAGAAAAATTAACTTCATAATAAGGACCTCCTATGTCCCCTCTTCCCAGGAGCTGAGATATGCACTCTGTGCCTCTGAAAGCGTGTCTATTGAAATACCAAGAGTGCTTAGCTTTACCTCTGCTACCTTTCTGTCCAGTTCGTGAGGAAGCGTATGGACCACTTTCCCCAACTTACCCTTGTTTTCTAAAATATGCATTACAGCGAGTAGTTGATTTGAAAAGGAAAGGTCCATAACATCAGCAGGATGACCTTCAGCGGCGGAAAGGTTCACGAGTCTTCCTTCAGCGAGTAAATAAACGCTTTTACCATTCTTTAAAGTAATTCTTTCCATGTGATCTCGAACTTGTTCACGCTCCTGTGCGTTCTCATATAAGTATTTAACGTCAACTTCTACATCAAAGTGGCCTGCATTGCAAAGAATTGCACCATCTTTAATCTGTTCCAAATGCTCTTTAGATATCACCCCTTTACAACCCGTAGCCGTTACAATTATATCCGCTTTCTTCACCGCCTCGATCATGGGCTCTACGAGAAAACCATCTTCATAGGCTTCAAGGGCTTTAATGGGGTCAACCTCTGTAACAATCACCCTGGCGCCCATCCCTTTTGCCCTCATGGCAATTCCTCTACCACACCAACCGTAGCCTGCAATAACAATCGTAGAATTTGATAGCAATATGTTAGTAGCCCTGAGAATGCCATCTATAGTAGACTGCCCTGTACCATATCGATTATCAAACATGTGCTTCGTCAGGGATTCATTTACTGCAATCACTGGAAATTTTAATACCCCTTGTATCGCCATTGCCTTAATCCTTATTACACCGGTTGTTGTTTCTTCGGTACCTCCAATAATTGTAGAATAGAGATCCTCTTTGTGAACAAACTTGGTTAAATCACCGCCATCATCGAGAATCACATCAGGTTTTGCATTCGCAACAAAATTGAGATTTTCGTAATAACTTGATGTATCCTCACCGTGCACTGCAAAGACATGTATACCGAGATATTTGACGAGGGCTGCTGCAACATCATCCTTTGTAGATAAAGGGTTCGAAGGCGCAAGAAACACATCGGCACCTAGTTTTTTCAGAACCGAACACAAGACGGCAGTTTCAGGTGTTACATGGAGACATGCGGATATCTTGGTACCTTGGAGCGGCCTTGCGGGCTCAAAGTCGATGCATAAATGTCTGAGCACTTGCATTCTAAAGGATGCCCAACTGATTTTCTTAATGCCCTTCTCTGCAAGACTAAGGTCCCTAACTCTGAATTCAGCCACTGATAGCCTCCTGGAGATCCTTTACGGCATTGGTAAGCTCCCAGGTAAATCCCTCCTCTTCGCGCCCGAAATGACCATACACGGCTGTTTTATAAAATATGGGCCGTAAAAGTTCAAGCCTCTCGATAATCCCTCTCGGTGAAAGATCAAAGACTTTTCTGATAACTCTGGAGATCTGCTCTTCACTATATTTAGATGTGCCAAAGGTATCAATGTTCACAGCAACGGGCTCAGAAATCCCTATTGCATAGGCAAGTTGTACCTCAACCTTTTTAGCAATACCTGCTTTTACGATATTTTTAGCAATATATCTTGCCATATATGCAGCTGACCTGTCAACCTTTGACGGGTCCTTACCAGAGAAGCAACCTCCGCCGTGCCTTGCAAAGCTACCGTAAGTATCAACCATTATCTTTCTCCCTGTAACTCCTGTATCAGCAACAGGACCACCCTGCACAAACTTCCCGGTTGGATTGATAAAACACCGCATATCCTTATCTCTTAGTTCCTCTGGAATAACGTAGTTGATAACCAGTTCCCTTAGATCCTCCGTAAGTCTTTCCATCTTTACCTCTTCATCATGTTGAGCCGAGAGGACAACAGCAGTAGCTTTAACAGGTGTTCCAGTATTATCATACTCAAATGTAACCTGAGACTTCCCGTCGGGCCTGAGGTAAGGAACTGTACCGTTTTCCCTCAATTCAGTCAATCTTCTTACAAGTTTATGAGCAAAGGATATAGGCATAGGCATAAGTTCAGGAGTCTCGTCAGTGGCATAACCAAACATTATGCCTTGATCACCTGCGCCTCCGATATTGACACCCTGAGCTATATCGGGTGATTGCTCCTGAATGGAGGTAATTACAGCAACTGATTGATAATCAAATCCGTACTCTGGCCTTACATAGCCGGCTTTCTTAATTACCTCCCTGACAATCTCGGGTATATCTACGTAAGTCTTTGTTGTTATCTCCCCTGCAACCATTACAAGGCCACGGGTTGTAAGGGCTTCAACAGCAACACGCCCATCTTTGTCATCCTTCAAAACAGCATCGAGCACCGCATCAGAAACCTGATCACAAATCTTATCAGGATGACCTTTCGTTACCGACTCAGATGTAAAGAGTCTTCTCATCTCACTTCCTCCTAAAATTTCGCTTTAAGCCCAAGATACGGAGCCCCCTGGGCTTCTCTATAACCCTTTTTATCAAGGGGCCTTATACCCACGTACAAAAGCCCCTCATTGTAAGAACCCCGTATAGCAATACCCACGTTTAGCTCGATTTCGGGTGTAAAATTATATTGTAACGTAACACCGCTGTAAAGGCTTACATCAAAAAAGGGCATCACTTTGGAACCGTAAGGTACTGTATAGTGAAACTTTGCAAGGAAATCAAACTGATTTGGATTACCGACGGTTAACCATGAAATATCAGGATGCCTTAGATAAAAACCCATTTCTAACCTATAGTATATAATTCCTGGGGTGAAAAACTTTTTGAGATCTTGATTACTGTATAGAAGTTTCAATTTGTTCCAGTATAAACTCCTATCAACAAATGTATCAATCTTGTGGTAACAGGTATGATCAAGATAAGCTCCAAACCACTTATCAGTAAATTCTTTTTTAAAACCTGTCCCGAGAAGGTAATCTGCTTCCTGGGGATCGAGCTGGATGAGGCCCACATCTCTGCCCATCCATACATTCTGAAACCCAAAAATTACATTTTTGACACCATTCCATTCAAAGGTCTCAACCTCAATTTCAATCTTACCCAGGGCACTCCTCCTCTTTAAATCCCCACCATATTTTCTCAACTCCCCATATCCCTGTGTATCAAACAAAAAGCCAAACCCAGAAAACATTAACACTGTGACCATAAACTTTACCATCATAGTATCTCCAGAATCTCATCCCTCAAAAAAGGTTTTAACTCCTCCCTTGATCCATCCTTTTGCAACCAAACACCTGTTCCAGGTGCAGTGACCTCGCCTATGACTTCCGCAGGGATGCCTTCTCTCTCAAAATCGGAGCACATTCGCTCTGATTCTGCTGGAGAAGCAAAGACTACTAAAGAACCCGAGGATATAACTCCCAGAGGGTTTATTCCATAATAATTACAAATTTTCGCTGTTTCTTCGTATATATGAATCCTGTCCACGTATACGACCCCACCACATCCAGAAGCACTCAAAGCTTCATACAGAGCAGTAATAATTCCGCCCTCTGTAGGATCATGTAGATTGTGAATCTCATAGTTTTCAAGCAGTTTAATGCCAATACTATAAAGGGAGATACCCGGCTCGAAGAGAAAATCTTTACATCTCTCAACAAACTCGGGGCTAAAATTTCTAATAAGATCACCTGCTTTCTCCCTGGCAATTATACAGGTGCCCTCAATTGCTACTCCCCTCAGCTGAACGATCAAATCGCCAGGTAATATTTTATGAGGTGATACCTCTTTAATTACCCTGCCAAAGATAAACCCAGAAAGAATAGTTTCTTTAACATACGGGGTTACTTCAGTATGGCCGGTTACAACACATATATTGAATTCCTTAGAAAAGCGGGCAATTTCATTAAAGGTCATAGCAACTTCCGCCTTCGTAATGCCTTCGCCGAACAGCACATTCATACCTAAAAACTCGGGTTTCGCACCCATACAAATGAGATCATTTATATTACAAGCAAAAAGATAATAGACATTATCTTTAGAGGTAAAAGTGATGGGGTCGGACGCAACTGCAACAAGCTCTTCACCTATTTTTAGCACTGCTCCGTCAATTCCATACGAAGGTCCAATAACGAGATCCTGTGAGCTACATTCGATTTTTTTTAACATCTCCTTTAGAATTTCGGGAGTAATCTTCCCAGCCTTCAACGACATGTCTATAATTATATTGCAAAATATTGAATAAATATAAATGTCCCTTGAAAATTTGTTTAAGATGAAATGGAAATTCAAAAACCAGGAAATTCCTGTTTCGTGGTATGATTTTCCGAGGATTATCTCCATAATCCTCTCAACACGAATAATCACTCCGGAAGGTGCTGAGGAGTTTTTGTATCCTGAAAAAAGTTCACTTTACGACCCATATAGGCTCAAAGGTATAGAAAAAATTGTAGTTAGGCTTTCGGAAGCATTGGAGCGTAGAGAAAAAGTTTTGATCCATGGAGATTATGATGTAGACGGAATAAGTGGTACAGCGCTTCTATTTAGGACAATGGACCATCTTGGTTTTTATGTCGATCATTATATCCCCCATCGGGCTTCCGAGGGGTATGGCCTTTCATCAAAGGCAATAGAGAAGGCGCAAAAAGAGGGTTTTAGAATCCTACTTACTGTAGATACGGGGATATCAGCTTTACAGAGTGCCTACGAAGCAAAATTCAAGGGCATCGATCTAATTATTACCGACCACCATGAACCACGTAAAACCAGGGAAACTAGTCCTCACACCCTCTTCGACAACCAGATTGCATTTGAAAAAGAAAGAAATAATAAGACTTATGGGAAGCCTGAGCCCTACATTTTACCTGATGCATATGCGATCCTTAACCCAAAACTCGGGGACTACATAGACACAAACCTCGCTGGGGTCGGAGTTGCGTATAAACTTTTGGAAGCACTATACACATACTTAGGCGAAGACCTCAATGAACTGGAACGACATCTTGACCTTGTAGCCCTGGGCACCGTGGGAGATATGGTACCCCTCATTAAAGAGAACAGAATATTTGTAAAAAAAGGCTTAGCCAAACTTACAAATTCTGAAAAGCCTGGGGTAAGAGCTTTAAAGGAAATATCGGGCATTTCAAATGGTGACATAAATCCATATCATATTTCCTTCGTACTTGCACCAAGAATTAATGCTGCAGGAAGGATTTCCCACGCCAACGATTCCCTTGAATTGCTCATAACAGAGGACGAAGAGAGGGCCAGAGAGTTAGCAGAACACCTTCAAAGACTGAATAGCAAAAGGAAAGATGAGGAAAAGAGGATCCTTGATGAGGCGATGGATAAGGTGTCAAAACTTGACCTCAATGATAATTATTTACTGGTGTTAGACTCAGAGGATTGGAACTTCGGGGTAATAGGTATAGTCGCTTCAAAACTTGTGCAGGAGTTTAGAAGACCCGCAATTCTTATAACCTTCGATCAGGAGATGGGTAGAGGATCCTGTAGAAGCATTGAAGAGTTTGATATGCATGAAGCCCTATCAAGATTTAGCCAATTTCTCGAGGGGTTCGGCGGCCACAAACTCGCATGTGGGCTACGCATACGAAGAGAAAACTTAGAACAATTTAAGTGGGAACTAAATCAGTATGCTCTTAAAATGCTCAGGGACATTCCCCTTGAACCTACTCTCGAATTGGACGGAGAAGTCAATTTTAAGGATTTAGAAGAAAATTTTGCAGATTACTACAAATATCTCAAGCCTTTTGGGATGGGTAACCCCGAACCTATTTTCGCTTTAAGGGATGTCAACATTGATAAGACAAGCATTAGAGTTTACAAAGACAAACACGTTTCGTTCCTCCTTCAGGTGCCGAGAGGAGAATTAAGATGCATATTCTTCGATGGGTATGAATACCTTAAACTCTTAAATGAAGCCAACAAGATAGACATCGCTTTCTCTTTCATTATTAAGGAAGACCTATCCTTTGAGTTAAAAATAGTTGACTTAAAACCAACATCTCAATAACACGCTACGCTTCCTTCTTTCGGAATCTCCAGATCTCTCTTGATATACTCAAGGGACGTAACGCTCTTGTCGCTAAGTAAGTACGAAAATCAGTTAAACGCGGAAAATAAAAATCTCAGGTACAATCATGCTGAAAGAAATCCAACAATAATCGTGTAGTCTTAAACCTTCTATGAGAAACCCAAGCTGTTCAAAGAAGAAGATAAGCTGAAGGGCGCAAGGGTAACTTTGATGTATGCTGTGAAAATAAGCCTCATCCACAAACACACACACTCTTCGGAAACATATGCCTCTCGTACAATAATGGAAAAGCTATTATTTTACTTTAGATAATTCTGGGTAAACAGAAACAAAAGTTCTCTCTTTCCTGTTTTCAAACTTAACAAAACCGTCAATTAAAGCATATATTGTATAGTCAGAACCAAGACCCACATTAAATCCTGGATGTACCCTGGTTCCACATTGTCTTACAATTATATTCCCAGCCTTTACAAACTGCCCATCATAATTCTTAACACCAAGCCTCTTAGAAACCGAATCTCTTCCATTTCTCGAAGAACCCATACCCTTCTTATGCGCCATACTACCCTCCTTACAGATATAAATTTTACCTTAGTCTTTGCGAATTTTCAAACTCCCATTCCAAACCTAACATAATCGGGCTCTAAATTGCTATTCCCCATAGATACCTTTAGAATACTACAGCTGTTAAAGGAGGATTGAAATGCCTGCTCCGAGAAGGAAACATTCAAGAGCTCGTTCAAGGAAAAGAAGGACTCATTATAAAGTAAAGGTTAAAGAGTTCGTCAAATGCCCTAACTGTGGTGAGCCGATACTTCCTCACACTGTTTGCCCCCATTGTGGTTACTACAAGGGCAAACCCGTAACGGTAGTTAAAACCAAAACAGGGTGAAAAAACTGAGTGACTTATGAACAAAAGAGG
>DCDE01000036.1:7740-9480 GCA_002316275.1 Caldifarciminota bacterium UBA1063 | reverse complement strand
CCCCTTAATGGTTTGCGGGGCCCCTGAAAGGGGCCCCGCAGCAAGATGCATCACTTAGGAGCCAAAACATAGTCAACGCCACCTGCAGAAAAGGCACCAATTGCAGCTGCTACAATTGGGATTCTCTTGTCCTTTCCGCAGGCACATGTACATGTGCATCCCCTCGCTGTTACGACCTTACCCATGCCCCAATCCATCTTTTCCATGATGCACCTCCTCATTTTAGGATATCTACATTTATGCAAAAACTGTGCCACAATATCTGATTTTGTAACCCATTGAACGACAGAGAGTTAAAAAATCTCTTCGATTCCGAACTATGTAGAAAACATCACTAAACTGCCTATACACTGAATCTACTTGGCATACAATAAGTTAGAATAGGAACTATAATTCCAAGACTAACTCAAAAATTCGCATGTCCTAAACCTACAAAAGATTTAAAAACACAAACAGACATATAAGTGACAGAAAGAGGAGTGATGTACATTTTCAAGACCTGGTTTATAATAATAAAGTGAAAGTACTGATAACAGGTGGTTGTGGGTTCATAGGTTCCCATGTTCAAGATTATTATATATGTAAGGGTTACGATGTTGTGGTGGTCGATAATCTTTCCTCTGGGAAATTAGAGTTTCTCAACCCTAAGGCAAAATTTTACCACGCTGACGTTAGAGACTACAGAGCCCTCGAAGAAATTTTCAATTTAGAAAGGCCCGAATTAGTGAATCACCATGCTGCACAGATCAGCGTGATCTATTCCACTCGAAATCCAAAGGAAGATGCAGATATAAATATAATAGGCATCATCAACATGCTTGGGCTTTCCGTAAAATACTCAGTCAAAAGGTTCCTATTCTCCTCAAGCGGAGGTGCTATTTATGGGAACCCAATCTATCTACCTTGTGACGAATACCACCCAGTGGATCCCCTTAGCCCCTACGGCGTATCTAAATACAGTGGAGAACTCTACATTAGATATTATCACAAAAATTTTGGACTGGACTACGCTATTCTCAGATATGGTAACGTCTTCGGACCAAGACAGGATCCTTATGGCGAAGCTGGCGTTATAGCAATCTTTACCATGAACATGCTTCAGTCGAAAGACTGCTATATTTACGGCAACGGGAATCAGGAGAGAGATTTCATCTATGTGGAAGATGTTGCAGAAGCAAACTTGCTTCTCTCTGAATGCCCACTTGATAGGGAGAGGGAATTCAATATAGGATCTGGGGTTGGTATTTCCGTTAACAACCTTTATGAAATCATAAAAAAGGCTACCGGTTACAACCGAAACCCCATTTTCATGCCACAGCGAAAGGGTGAAGTATATAAGATTTACCTGAATATCGAACGAATTAGGAAACTGGGATGGACACCCAGAGTGTCCTTTGAAGAAGGTATAATAAAAACCTTAGAAAGCCTAAAGAAAACTTAACTATGGCCTTAAAGAGGTTCTATCTCAGGGTTTATGGTTATGTTCAGGGTGTAGGTTTTCGCCATTTTGCACTGAGACTCGCAAAGTCTATGGGCATAAGCGGCTGGGTGCGCAACCTGAATGATGGATCCGTTGAACTCGAAGCAGAAGGACCTAAGGAGAGTATCGAAAACTTTGTAAATAGAGTATCAGAAGGACCTCCATATGCAATAATCAAAAAAATAACTAAAGAGGAAAGGCCTCCGGAAGGCAGTAAAGACTTTGAGATCCGATTTTAGGTTCCAAATACGAAAGGGGGC
>DCDE01000036.1:0-7618 GCA_002316275.1 Caldifarciminota bacterium UBA1063 | reverse complement strand
AGGGGGCCCGTACGGGCCCCCTTTCGTTAATTTCGTCCATTACAACTCTTACTCAATAGTGCCTAAAATAGTAAATTCAACCCTTCTATTTTGCTGGTAATCTTCTTCACTCTTCTCTGGATAGACAAGAAGTTTCCTTTCACCATATCCTTTCGCAATGAGCCTATCTGGCGGAATATTGTGCACTTTTACGAGGTAGTCTCTGACTGCTTTTGCCCTTGCATCAGATAGCTTTAGATTATATGCGTCGGAGCCACGAGAATCTGCATGCCCTCCAATTTCAACCTTTACGTTTGGATGCTCATTAAGGAATAATGCAATAGAGTCGAGAACCGGGTAAGACTCGGGCTTTATGTCAGCTTTGTTTAATTCAAAGTAAATATTTCTGAACGTGAAAACCATTTTCTCCTTCAGCATGGTAATATCCCTCGCTGTCTTTCTGCCACCCTCGATCACGAAACTACCCTCATAGGGAATATACTTCTCCGACTCAGCCCTAACTCTGTACACCCCTTCACTGAGTTTTATACTAAATTCACCAGATGCCGGCGTTGTTATAGTCTGAATCAGGGTACCAGTCGAATCAAAAATCATTACTTTCCCTGTAACAGGATTAAGCGTCCTTGCATCTACAACCTTTCCAATAAGTTCTCCCTCTCTTGGGATGAGGGTGTAATTCTTCGTTAGTGTTTCAAGGGCTTTTAAACTGAAGGTTTCATAGATTGGCTTGTAGTTTGTCTCCTGAATTTTTATTGAGTAAATACCCTCCATGTACTTCCTGGAAGCGGTTCCTGCTGCATCGGTGAGTAGAGTATCGGCTTTGCCAGTGGTATCTTCAATTATCACTGTAACATATTCCTTGGGTAAACCTGTTACAAAATCGGTTACCTGAACTACAAGATCTCCTGCAAGTGGCATAAGGTAAAAAGCAGTTTTCACTCTTTGTTTTTTATCCACGAATAAAGTCAGATCTTTTGAAGTATAGTTTTCCGCATAGACGTGCATTTTTGTCCATCCCCATGGAACTTTAACTTCAAAATGGCCAGTCGGATCAGTGGTAAGTGTAACCTTCTTCCCGTCATACTTAGTAACATCCACTTTTGCTATGAGAGGCCTTCCAGTTAGGGTATCAATTATGTCACCTTCTATATACTGGTTAATTACACTTCGGAATCCTGCAGTGACTGTTGCGGAAAGGCCTTCGGCAGAAGCAATAAATCCACCTTGATTTGTTACACCGACATTAATAAACATAAAAGGAAACTGAAACCCGGTTCCGAGAGAGAAGCTTGGTCTCAGCCCGCCACCAAAACTTGCGCCTAACAAAAGGGGGATGAAAGTGTTCATTTCCATTGCAAGGGAAAGCTTTGGGACTGTGCTGGAAAGAGCACTATTCTTGAACCCCTGTTCTAAATCGAAATAGAATCGGAAAGGCAGCCTGTAAAAGTCATACCGACCAGAAACTCTGAGAATCAAAGGTAAAGTTGTTGTAAACTTCTCTTGGTTTGTTTCCAATGTATCGGTAAAAATCTCTCCCAAAGAATCCACAGAAAAGAGGTCTACAAGATTAAATCTGGACGAGTTTATCGCCCCAACACCTGTAAAAGTGGAATCGGAGTTCCAGTAAATTTTTGAAAAGAAATTCTCAAGGGTGAGACCCAGCGTAAATGTCGGTGTAAGATCCACTGAAGAGCCAAATTTGAATGTAAATCCTTTTCCAGGAAAATCCATAAACTGGTCGAAGGCAAAGTTATCCATATCATAAACAAATTCTGGCAAAGAGTACATAAAATCCACAGTATCGATCACATCCATTTCAGTTTCACCAATATTTACGCATCCAGTCTTTGAAGTGGCCTTCGCATATCCAAGCCCCATAATATAGGACCCCGATAGGCCAAACTGTACTTTACGATCTGAAATATCCCTCTCTAAACCAAAACCCAGTGATGCTTCCTGATACACAATAGCTTCGCCTTCAAGACTTGAAAAGTCATATGTCGTGTTTACCTCGGTACCGTATAGTCCAATATGTAAAAGATCCGAAGGGATTTGAACCTTAGCTGCATCAACAACTCTGTAGGCAAGGCCAACTGGGCCTACCGATATTCCAAGGGGCATCACGCTCGAATACTGGTTCACCTGAAAATTATCACCAACCATATCCATTACCTTATCTTTAAACTCTTCGGTAATGGTATCCATTGGAGCAAGTTCATTGTAAAGGTCCAGTGAAACCAAATTATTGCTAAACCCCGTATGAACATAAGGAATCATCAAAACGAAGGAAGGATTATACTTCGATGCAAGGTTTTGGGGTGAGTGAAATATAGAGTATGGACCAAAGTGGCCCGCGGTCCCATACCACTCTCCATTAAATGATATGATAGGATATGCGCTGGCAAGCCCTACTGTTACCAATAGAATCAATATTCTTTTCATATTATTATTCCTCCTCCAGTTTTTCTAAATCCAGGTATCCTTTGACCCTAATGTACCCGCTCAACCTAAGATAGTCTTGGAGACGCAGTTTAGCTACATCAGTCTGTGAAGGTACCCAGACATTCATATGTATGTATAACGTATCCTTTGTAAGATAACTAAAATGCTCTCTTGAGAGAATTGCCTGAAACCTACTCTCGGTTTCCTGAGCCGCAAATCCTTCTGAATTAAGAGGCGCAGGAGTAATTTCTGACTCGTTAAAAACTACTGCGCTATCCGTCCTTTCTTTGTTTAAAACCCATGTCGTCAGCCGCAGTCCCATCGGTAGATGATTACATGCTCTCATATAAAATCCTACAGTATCAATAAGTCCATCCTCTGCAAATTCAATAATAGAAGAGTCAATTTCAATTTCAATCTCCTCGGAGACCAGGTTGTCGCCCCTAAAGTTTATTTCAGCTGGGATTTCGTAACTGAGATACAGCGTATCAATCCAAGCCGCACCAAGTACCCCCTCCCCCCTCAAGTTTACGCCAAAGGAGCCTATGGGAACATATTCCAGTCTTACTTTCACCACCGTATCACAGCGCCCTGAAGGTAACGAGATCCTCACGGTGTCGCCGTCCACTGGATTCCCTGCCTTAAAGTAAGTAAGCCCGAAGCTAACAGTAACAGGCGAAATCACATTCCCCTTAAGCCTCATAATCCCGAAGACTTCGAAAAGCTGGCTTTGGATGTCTGATCTTAACGTATCCAGCACATCAGGAAGCCCGTGGGAAAAATAAACATTATAAGTGCTATCAGAGGCAAAATATCTATTAGTTATAGTTGTGTCTTCACTGAAGAAGATAGTATCACCTCGTATGTGTAAGTATGTCGGATTTTCTTCAACGAGCTGTGCCAGAGTATAAGTTGAATCAACCAGGGGCAAGCTTAGATCCAAAGGAAGGACTTTATTCTCATTCCAGTCCTCCACAGTGATGTCACACCCGGCCATAAGAATGGCCATAAAAATCACACCATACCACTTTTTCATAAAAACCTCCCTTTCATAAGAACTCCGTAAGATTCCTCTCTTTCAAAATCTCTCTTAACCTTTTTACTTTCTGTGCTTCCGATTTCGGGATAACCAGAACCACATCCTTTGTTGAAACAACAATAACGCCTTCCAAACCATATGCAGCAATTAATGGACCCTCTTGAATGAATATTGAATCTTTACAATTTTCAAAAACCATCATAGTTCCATTTATTATATTACCGTCTTCATTTACAGTCAATACTTTAGTAAGGGATGAAAAGGAGCCTAAGTCTTCCCAAATAAATGATCCTTCTATTACTGCTATGTTAGAAGCTTTTTCCATAATTGCATAATCCACCGAAATTTCAGGAACCTGCTCGTAAAACATAGGCAAATCTTCCGGAATGCGACACATTTTTAAAACCCTGTAAACTTCGGGCAAGTAATTTTTTAGGGCAGTGTCGAAGGTTGCCACATGCCAAATAAACATACCCGCATTCCAGTAAAAATCCCCTGTAGAAATATAGTGTTCAGCAGTTTGCGTGTCGGGTTTCTCGCGAAACCTTCTTACTTTGAAACATCGGGAATCAATGGGGTCGCCTCTCTCAATGTAACCATATCCCGTTTCTATCCTATCAGGCGCTATTCCTACTGTAACGATGTAACCATCGAGTGCAATTTTCTTAGCCATTTCTATCGTATCTTCAAAGCGATTCATATCCCCTATGTAATGATCCGATGGAAACACTCCAAGAATAGCATCCCCATATTTTCTCAGAACATATTCATTAGCTACCGCACAGGCAGGCGCCGTATTTTTACCAACAGGTTCTAGAATTTTGAAAACTCCAGGGAACATATCATTGAGTCTTTTCTCAAATTTTAGGTTGGAGACAAAAAACACCTCTTCGGTAGCATTTATTTTCCTTAATCTATCAAAGGTCTCTTCGATAAGGCTTTTTTCGCCCATAATAGGCAGAAACTGCTTGGGATTATTATCCCTGGATAAGGGCCAAAACCTCTCTCCTTTACCACCTGAAAGGATACAAGCAATAAATTTCACATTGTTAATTATAAAGCTCATTACTCAAGTACAATAAAAGTAACGGCATAAAGGAGGGGCAACCTAAGATGTTATATGCTTTCTAAGCCACAATTGCGGCTATTGAGAGGTGGGTCACAGAGCCCTACGACCAAATTTAATAGAAAACTGAGGTTAAAGTTTTCTGGAAAAAGTCCAATATAAAGTTTAAAATTTTATCTATAAGGAGGATGCATGATAGTGAAGAGTATTGTAATGTTGGTTCTCACTGCGGGAGCATACATATATCCCGCTCTCCAGGAGAAAATGGCAAATGCCTCTCCAGAAGCATACATAGAAGCAGTTGTACATCTAAAAGAAAAAGCGGATTTCGAAGGCAAAAAAAATCTATCTCCTAAAGATTATGTGGACTACCTAAAATCTTTTTCCAGAGAGTCTCAGAGTAATATCCTCGAATTCCTACAGGAAAACTTCTCTGATCAAATAGTTGCACTTCAACCTTATTGGATTTTCAACGGATTTTTCGTTAGAGCAAAGCCAGAAGTTCTCAATGCAATTGCTGAGAGGAACGACGTAGAGTATCTCGTGGACAACTATGAAATCAAACTGTTCCCTACAGCGGTTTCAAAAAACGATTTAGAAGACGCAAAGACTCCAGAATGGAATGTTTCAATAGTATCGGCACCTCAGTGCTGGAATGATGGATATGATGGTACTGGCCAAGTAGTTGGGCACTTGGACACAGGGGTAGAATCGACTCATCCAGCCCTCGCAAACAAATGGGTGGGTTCTCCTTACTGGCATGACGCTGTAAACAGTCAACCCAACCCTTATGATGATAATGGACATGGAACACACACTATGGGAACTATACTCGGCGGTGACGGACCTGGAAGTTTCACAAATGATGTGGGAGTTGCACCCGGTGCAACGTACGTTTCGTGTAAAGTTTTTGACTCATATGGAAGCAGCAGCGTAAACTGGATCCATATCGGTTTCCAGAAGATCGCAGAGTGGAAAGCCGATGGCATAAACATAGTAGCATCCTCAAACTCTTGGGGATCAACGGATGTAACCAACTTAGAGTACTGGGAAGATGTATTAAACTGGAGAAACCTCGATATCGTCCCAGTTTTTGCCGCTGGAAACAATGGACCTTCCGCTGGGACAATTAATACCCCAGGATCTTTCCCTACCGTAATTGGTGTGGGTGCAACAAACAGCTCGGACAATATGTACAGCGGATCATGTAGAGGACCTGCCCCTAATCAGAACCCATGGAATGATACTCTATACTGGCCCAGATCAGACTGGAATCTTATAAAACCTGACATTTCAGCACCTGGATACAACGTAAGGTCATCCTATCCAGGAAATTCATACACAACCTTAACTGGAACTTCCATGGCAACCCCACATGTTGCTGGAGCAATAGCGATCCTGAAACAAAAAAATCCAACCCTTGACTTTTATGATATCTATTCCCTTCTCGTAGATCATGCTGACCATCCGTCCCAAGGCGAACCTTACCCAAACAACAACTATGGTTGGGGCAGGTTGAATATATACAATGCTCTGATCAACACCCCAGATCCCACTGCTCCCAACATAGTCTTATCAAACTATACCTGGAGTGATGAGGACTCAAACAATATATGGGATCCAGGAGAAAATATTCAGGTTGTGATAACTCTTAGAAACTCAGGCATTGAAGCTACAAATGTCAATGCAACCCTAAGAACAACTTCCTCATATGCTACAATCTCCGATTCAACTTCTTCATTTGGAACCATGACTACAAACCAATCATCGAGCAATATAGGAGATCCCTTCCTCGTTCAATCCGATCCTTCAACACCCACAGGCACAGTCATACCATTCAGCCTCTACATTAACTCAGATGGTGGATACGAATGGAACTACAACCTTAGCATTACCGTTGGTGTCCCTGGACTTGATTATAACGACCACTCCCCTGGTAATATCGTTCTTACAGTTACAAGGTACGGGGCCCTCGGATACATGAGTTCTGATGGCACCCAGGGTTCAGGTTGCAAGTACCCATCGAGTTCTAATTCTCATCTCTTTTACGGATCCTTCGCCGTTGGCACTGTAATGCCCTATGTAATTGACAGATACTACGAAAGCGCAAGCGGAGATGACGACGACTGGGTAACCCTAACCGATCCGAATGGTATGGTCTACCTCTATATTCCATACCCACCATATCATGAGTATTCGCAGGCAATATACAGTGATGCTGGTGGCGAAGAGGTTAAGGGCCTTAGAGTTTACCAGAGGGGTTATACCTTTAATGACGGATATGGACCTAATTACGTAATACTCGAATATACGCTGTACAACACTACTCCGACTACCATAGAAGACCTTTATGCTGGTCTATTCACTGATTGGGATATTGGAGACGCGAGTTACAATACAGGTGGTACTGACAACACTCGGAATATGGCTTACGTCTATTACAGTTCAACTTTTATGGGAACTGCTATTCTAAATCCCTCAAGAATAGAAACTAATAAAATAGCTAACAGGTCCTTGATAGACCACGATACGTACGTGTATCCTTACAATGGACTTCCTGATAATGTTGAAATTGGATTCCTCAACGGAACCTACTCCATCGCTACTTCAAATAGAAACTACGACTGGTCATCTGTAGTTTCTGCAGGTCCGCTCGACGTGCCACCTTACGATTCAGTAAAAGTAGCCTTTACAGTAGCTGGAAGTAGCACATTGGCAAACCTCAGAACAAACATCGACGATGCATATTCGAGATACTGGTCGGTAATTGTAGGGTTGCCTGAGGGCGCATCTTCCGCCGAATTGCATATCCCAACCATTTTGAAGAGCGGAGAGCTGACTATGAAAATTGGAAATACCTGCAAAGAGGTAAAAATTACAGTTTTTGATGTCAAAGGTTCCAGAGTAGGGGATTTTGACATGACAAATCCAAAAGGGGAAGTCTCAATAAATCTTGGAGACCTTCCTGGTGGAGTATATTTTATCAGAGTGCAGGGAGACGGGCTTAACAAGACAGAGAAGGTAATCCTCTTGAAGTGAACAGAATGATTTCGTGTGCTGCGAGCCGTCCA
>DCDE01000004.1 GCA_002316275.1 Caldifarciminota bacterium UBA1063 | reverse complement strand
GTGCCGGAAGGTTAAGTGGAGAGGTTATCCTAACTGGGAACGGTTAGGAGAAGCTTCGAAACGAAGCCCCGGTAAACGGCGGCCGTAACTATAACGGTCCTAAGGTAGCGAAATTACTTGTCGGGTAAGTTCCGACCTGCACGAATGGTGTAACGACTGGGCCGGTGTCTCAGGGAGGAGCTCGATGAAGTTGTAGTGGTGGTGAAGATGCCACCTACCCGTGGCAGGACCGTAAGACCCCGTGGAGCTTTACTGTAGCCTGGCGTTGGGTTCTGGTGCTTCATGTGTAGGATAGGTGGGAGCCTATGAAGTCTCCTCGCCAGGGGAGATGGAGGCGACGGTGAAATACCACCCTTGGAGTATTGGGATTCTAACCCGCCATCCTGGATCGGATGGGGGAACAGCGCTTGGTGGGCAGTTTCACTGGGGCGGTGACCTCCTGAAGAGTAACGGAGGTGCCCAAAGGTTCCCTCAGCACGGACGGTACCGTGCGTGGAGTGTAAGGGCATAAGGGAGCCTGACTGTGAGGCAAACAGGCCGAGCAGGAGCGAAAGCTGGGCCTAGTGATCCGGTGGTTCCAAGTGGAAGGGCCATCGCTCAGCGGATAAAAGTTACCCCGGGGATAACAGGCTGGTCGGGCCCGAGAGTTCACATCGACGGCCCGGTTCGGCACCTCGATGTCGGCTCACCCCATCCTGGGGCTGGACAAGGTCCCAAGGGTTGGTCTGTTCGCCCATTAAAGGGGTACGTGAGCTGGGTTCAGACCGTCGTAAGACAGGTCGGTCCCTATCCGCCACGGGCGTAGGGTACTTGAGGAAAGCTACCCCCAGTACGAGAGGACCGGGGTGGGGAGACCTCTGGTGTACCAGTTGTTCCGCCAGGGGCAGCGCTGGGTAGCCACGTCTCCAGGCGATAACCGCTGAAAGCATCTAAGTGGGAAGCGCGTTCCAAGACAAAGTCCCCCGTTGGCTGTTAATCTGGCGTAAGCCGGATTATACGGCTGGCTAAGGCCCCCGGAAGACGACCGGGTTGATAGGCCGTAGGTGTAAGTCCCGCAAGGGATTGAGCCGAGCGGTACTAATAGGCCGAGAGTCTTAGCCGCCTACCTCGACTACTTTTGTCTTATTTATTCCCGGGCTGCCATACCGAAGGGGAAACACCCGGTTCCATTCCGAACCCGGAAGTTAAGCCCTTCAGGGCCGATGGTACTGTATCCGCAAGGGTGTGGGAGAGTAGGTCGCAGCCCGGGTTTAAACTTTAATATAACATGAAGCTATTTTATAATTATGACTCACTTTCTAAACAAAAAAGTCATAAGGGCTGGAAGGAAGACCCATATTTCAGGTATTTTAAAATTGTAATATTCTTTCTGACTGCTTTGTTGATGGTGCATTCAATAGTTAGTAAGCCTGAAAGATCTGAAAGACCTGGAATGCAAATGGTATTTGAAGGTAATGTTCAGAGAGACATGCAAAAATATGCATTGAAAGTCCCTTTGTACTTAGACCCCAAGGAAACTTCAGCTATTGTTAAGTATTATTCTGACGTTAATGAGAGTTTCATTTTTATTGAAAGGGCTAAGGGGCACTGGATTAAGGTGGTGGACAGTGACAATGATACCGGATGGGTTTCTTCATATTTAGTTAAATTTAAACCTGGAACTAGATGAGCTATAAAAATGGAATATGATGTTGTTGTCGTAGGAGCAGGTCCTGCTGGCAGTTCTGCGGCATTTCACCTCGCAAAAGCTGGGGAAAGGGTTTTGATCCTAGAGAAGGATCGTGAGGTTGGTAGGAATATACTTTGTGCTGAGGGTGCCTCCAGGGCATTTCTTGAGATGGTAAAACCAGAGAAAGGTGTTGCCAATGAGATACGAAAGATCAGGATCAAAGTAGAGGATACGATCGATTTTGAAGTGTTTTCCACAAAACCTTTTGGCTACATTCTTGAAAGGCGCATCTTTGATAGGATGCTCTTTGAAAGAGCTGTTGAAAGTGGAGCAATTCCTCTTATGGGGGCGAGATTTGTAGATTTAAAGAGAGAAGATACCGGGTGCAGGATCATTGCACAGGTCAAAGGAAAAGAAGTCGAATTTATGACGGATTGGGTTGTGGGTGCTGATGGCCCGGGATCTGGTGTAGGCCAAAAAGCTGGTTTAAAGTCGGGGATGAAAAGAAATATTACCCACCATTGCTCACAGGTGTTTCTATACCATCCCGATATCAGGGCTAATACCATTGTTTTTTATTATTTGAGTGAAATTACCCCGGGTGGTTATGCATGGGTCTTTCCAAAAAGTAACGGATTTGCTAATGTTGGGCTTGGCGTTAATACCTCCTGGGAGGATGCTGAGAGAAACCTTGAAGTTTTCTTACAAAGATACTACCCGGCGGGTAAAATTCTTGGTTACTTGAAAGGGGTAGTTCCCTCTGCTACAATTGATAATAAACACGCTGTTGATAATGTCTTGCTTACGGGAGATGCAGGCAGACTTGCAGATCCCATGTCGGGTGGAGGAATAGCCAATGCATATATTTCTGGTGAATTGGCGGCTCATTCAATTTTGGAGAAGAATCAAGATCTCTATGATACATTGTTAAAGAAAAGACTTGGAAGAGATCATGAGATTTCCTGGATAGTGAGGAGGGTATTCTACTCCTTAAGTTACGATGAACGTATTTTGATATTTAGTGATTTGCAAGATTCTTTAAATGGCAGAGATATTGGCGAGATCGATGCAGTTTCTGCACTAAAGCTAGTCTTGAAAGTGTCACCAAGACTTGTTTCAATGCTATTTAGTAAAGGGGGAAAGGCGGTATATGAGTTTGTACGAGAAGTTATTTCTTAATGGTGAAAAGAAAAGGGTCCTGGTACTTCTTGATCCAGATAAGATAGGCGAGGAAAAATTAGATAGACTCATAAGGAATTCCAATGAGAGTTCCATAGTGGCAGGTTTTCTTGTAGGTAGTAGCATTCTAATAAGTTCGGATTTGGACGAGTTTGTCAGAAAAGTAAAGGAGATGACTAAAAAACCAGTGGTTCTATTCCCCGGCTCTCACTCCCAACTTACACCGTACGCGGATGCGGTGCTGTTTTTATCACTCCTTAGTGGAAGAAATCCCCAGTATTTAATAGACGAACAGGTAAGGATGGCTCCACTTGTTAAAAAGATGCGGCTGGAGCCTATTCCCACCGCATACATACTGATAGATTCTACGACAGCTACGTCGGTTGAATTTGTAACAGATACGCGGCCTCTTCCGAGGGATAAGAAGGACCTGGTTATTGCTCATGCTCTTGCAGCGGAATACATGGGTTTTCGATTAATTTACCTTGAGGCAGGATCGGGAGCTCTGCTGCCAGTCCCCAGTGATATAATAAAGGGGGTTAAAGAAAATACAAGCGTTCCATTGGTGGTCGGCGGTGGACTCAACACACCTGAAAAAATTCAACACGCTTTTTCATCAGGTGCGGACTTTACGGTTATTGGAAATAAGCTGGAAGAGAACCCAGATTTTATCAGGGGGCTAGATGAGTAAGTTAATGTATCAGGATTTGCTCAACAATGAAGAAGTTATAACTTACATTAATAAGGCTGATATTCAGCTTGAAGCTATGGGATATACGGAACATGGGCTCCGGCATGTCACATGGGTAGCCAGGAGAGCTGGTCAGATTTTAGAAGCCCTGAAATATGATCCTAGAGTAAAGGAACTTGCTGAAATTGCTGGGCTTCTTCATGATATTGGGAATATGGTAAATCGTGAGCATCACGCGCAGGTAGGAGCTATGGTTGCAGGTGATCTACTCAGGAGAATGGGCATGGGGATTGACGAAGTCTCTGATGTAATGATGGCTATAGGGAACCATCATGAAGAGGATGGATTTCCTTCTTCTGCATTATCTGCAGCACTGATTTTGGCTGACAAGGCAGATGTTCATCGTAGCAGAGTGAGGAAGATGGGCAACGTATGGGATAATTTGAAAATAGACATCCATGATAGGGTGAATTTCGCAGCGACGAGTTCTAGGATCCTTATAGCACCTGAAGATAGAGTTGTTACATACGAGATAGAAATTGACACCACTATTGCACCGGTGGTAGAATTTTTTCAAATTTTTATGTCCAGAGTTATGGTTGCTCACAGAGCAGCAAAGACCCTGGAAGCAGATTTTCACCTTAACATAAACCATACTCGTATGATTTAGGAGGTAAGTTCATGTTTGATGCAAAAGAGTTGGAGAAGAAAAAACTAAGTGAGCTGTATGAGATTGCCAGAGGCCTTTCTATAGAGAATTATGAGGATATGAGGAAAAAAGAGTTGATTTCTAAGATTCTTGAAAACCAAGCGGAGCAGAACGGGGTTAAATATTGTGAAGGTGTACTTGAGGTAATTGAGCAGGAAAAAGAGGGTGAAAAGGGTAGAAAGTCAATATTCGGATTTTTGAGAAAGAAGACAAAGAACTACGCACCAAGCGATGATGATATTTACGTATCGTATTCAAACATTAGGACCTATGGGCTTAAAGAGGGAGACCACATAACTGGATATGCAAAAAAGGTCAAAGAGGGTGATAGAAGCATGGCCCTCACCCAGATTGATAAGATCAATGGAAGGAATCCTGAAGAGGTAAGATCAAGACCACAGTTTGAAGACCTCATACCATTCTACCCCACCAAGAAATTTCGTCTCGAGGTTCCGAATGAGAATGACATGTCCATGAGAATTGTAGACCTTTTTATACCTGTGGGCATGGGGCAAAGGGGTCTTATCGTTTCGCCTCCAAGAGCTGGGAAAACGGTGTTACTGCAGAAAATTGCAAATTCTATTTTGAAGAACCATAGGGATGAGGTGAAACTTATAGTGCTTTTGATTGATGAGAGACCTGAAGAAGTAACGGATTTTAAAAGAAATGTTGATGCAGATGAAGTAATCAGCTCTACTTTTGACATGCCTGCAGATAGACACGCTAAGGTTGCAGAAATAGTTCTGGAAAGGGCGAAGCGGCTTGTAGAACTTAATGAAAATGTAGTAATTTTACTGGATTCTCTTACGAGACTTGCCAGAGCGTATAACGTTGTTACACCACACTCGGGTAGGACCTTGTCTGGTGGTATTGACTCTACTGCACTGGTAAAACCGAAGAAATTCTTTGGAGCTGCAAGGAATATAGAAGGTGGTGGATCCCTTACTATTATTGCCACGGCGTTGATTGAAACGGGCTCTCGAATGGATGAGGTAATTTTTGAAGAATTCAAGGGCACAGGGAACCTCGAGCTAGTATTAGACAGGAAACTGGCGGATCGGCGCATATTCCCTGCCATTGACCTCAATAAGTCTGGTACCCGTAGGGAAGAGTTGTTACTTAATGAACAGGTTCTCAAAAGGGTATGGGCTATTAGAAAGGTGCTTTCGGAACTGGACCCTATTGATGCCATGGTGCAGCTACAAACGAAGATGCAGATTTATACTAACAATAATGAATTTATTGAACACGTTTATGATGAGTTCGTTGAAGTGTGATCATAAATGCCTCGAAGGAAGCATTCCCAGGTATTTCTAAAAGACGTTAATTATGTGAGGAAAATTGCTGAGAGGGCTGATGTTTCAGAAAGAGAATGGATTTTAGAGATTGGGCCAGGGCGGGGTAATCTTACCTCGGAGCTATTAAAAGCAGGAGCCAGAGTACTTGCTATTGAGATAGACTCTGATCTTAATAGGTTCTTATCTGACCAATTCTCGCTATTTCTGAATGACAGACTTTTTCTAATTAATGACGATTTCTTAGAGATAAACCTTGCCGACATTTTTGCAAGATATGGTATATCAGAATTGAAAACTGTTTCCAACATCCCGTATCATATTACTACTCCGATACTTGAAAAGTTAATTTATAACAGAAATTTTTTCCCAGAGATCTACATAACTGTGCAAAAAGAAGTAGCAGAAAGGGTTGTTGCTCCCCCCGGGCGCAAGGCATATGGTTCCCTTTCGGTTTTTGTGAACCTCTATTATGATAGTTTTTTAGAATTTAATATTCCCAGGTCCTGCTTTTATCCTGTACCAGAAGTTGATTCTTCCCTTTTAAGACTGAAAAGAAAAGATGTGGTGGAGGATCTTAGAGATTTTGAGCATTTTGTAAGGAGACTTTTTAGAGGTAGAAGGAAAAAGATCCGTACCCTACTAAAATCCATGGGTTACTACTCCCCAAGTTTTGAAAGTAAATTCCATGATTTTCTTGACAAAAGGCCTGAGAGTCTGAGTATTTCAGATTTTAAGGATATTTTCAGGGAGTGCCAAGCCATTAAGAATGAGATTCAATAAATATAGCGCTTCCAGAGCTGCTTTCATTTTTATTTCTGATCGCGAGCCGCTAAAGTAGTATCGAAACACACGAATGTTTTCATTTAAGGCAATTCCTATATATACAAGCCCTATGGGTTTCCCCTTTGTTCCTCCTGTGGGACCTGCGATACCTGTAACTGAGATTCCTACGCTGGTCGAAAAGAGGTTTACCAAATTCTTTACCATTTGATATGCACATTCTGGAGATACTGCACCTTTTTCTATTATGATCCCCCTTGGTACGTGCAGCATATTAATTTTGACTTCATTAGAGTAAGTGATTAGACCGCCTGCAAAATAATCTGAGCTTCCTGGGACTCCTGTTATCAAATCGCCTAAAAGGCCACCGGTGCACGATTCGGCGACAGATAATGTGAGGTTATCTTCCCTAAGCTTTTCCCCAATAATATCCTCTATGTCCTTGAGTTCTTCTGTGTAAATAAATGTGCCAATCTTTTTTTTGATTATGTCAGAGATGTGCTCGAGAGTTTCCCTGTCATCTGATTGTAGATAGATATCTACTCCTCTAATGCTTGGATAAAGGCCCGATTCTACTTTTACCAATTCCGATCCGCATAGCTCCTGGATCTTGTTTTCCATTATCCCGTGCGTACGAAGGTATCTGCAAAAGGCAGGCTCGGGAGGCACTTTTGAGAGGGAATTTTCTAAAACTGCTATGGCTTCTGTAGGTGGGCCAGGGAGTAAGATGATATGGGTATAATTATGTTGAATGTAATACCCAGGTGCAATACCCTTCGGGTTATCTATAATTTTCGCGTTTTCAATTATATACGCGTACCTTTTAAGGATTTCATTTTCAATGATGTTATACTTCGAAAATTTTGGCTTTAATTGACTGTACAATTTACTTGAAAATTTTAATTTGAGGTCCAATGCGAGAGATATTGCCTTTCGTGTGATATCATCATAGGTCGGACCAAGCCCACCTGTTACAATCATTATTTCAAATTGCCCAAGGTTTTTAGTTATTTCCTCTTTTAATTCTTCTACATCGTCTTTTATTACAACATTTTTTGATATAATAATTCCTCGTGAAAAGAGGAATTTTGAAATTTCATAAAGGTTCGTATTCAGAGATATTCCCTTTAAAATCTCATTCCCCACGTTTATGAGGATCGCCTTTTTCATCGAGTAAATTTTACCGCCAATAGGGCGGTATTACCAGAACAACTTTTTTATGAGTTTTTTGGTTAGATTAGCTAAGTATGCTTAAGTTCGGCTATGATGCAAAAATCTTCTCTTTACAATTCATAAGAAATTATTATAATTGTAATATCGAAAACAGGTACATATTCTCCAAAAGGAGGTGTAAATATGAAGTTAAGACCTCTTGCAGATAGAGTGGTAGTTAAGAGGATCGAGGAAGAAGAGGTGAAGAAGGGTGGCATTATAATTCCTGACACTGCAAAGGAAAAGCCCCAGAAAGGCGAGATCATTGCAGTTGGTCCAGGAAGGCTTGACGAAAAAGGGAACAGGGTCCCTCTTGAAGTGAAGGTTGGTGATAAAGTGCTGTTTTCCAAATATGGTGGGACTGAAGTGAAGTTGGGAGATGAGGAATATCTTGTGATGAGAGAAGACGATATTCTTTGCATTGTAGAAGGATAAAAGGAGGTTACTGTTATGGCAGCAAAAGAAATACTTTTTGAAGATGAAGGTAGAAGAGCACTGCTTAGGGGAGTAGAGAAGCTCACACAAGCAGTAAGGGTCACTCTTGGCCCAGCTGGAAGAAATGTTGTTTTGGAAAAGAAATTTGGGTCTCCTACTATTACGAAGGATGGTGTTACTGTCGCTAAGGAAGTGGATCTCCCTGATCCCTTTGAGAATCTTGGAGCCCAGCTAGTCAAAGAGGTTGCTTCTAAAACCTCCGATGCAGCAGGTGACGGAACAACCACGGCTACAATTCTTGCTGAAGCTATATTTAGGAGTGGGCTCAAATATATTGCTTCTGGCGCAAATGCTATAGAGCTTAAGAGGGGTATTGATGCTGCAGTGGATAAGGTCGTCGAAGGACTTAAGAAGATGTCGAGAGAGGTTCAGGGGCGCAAAGAAATCTCAGAGGTAGCATCTGTTTCTGCTAACAATGATAAGGAAATTGGCGAGAAGATTGCGGAAGCAATGGATAAGGTCGGGAAAGATGGCGTGATAACCGTGGAAGAGGCAAAAGGGATTGAAACCTACGTTGAGGTTGTTGAGGGTATGCAGTTTGACAGAGGATACGTATCCCCTTATTTCGTAACCAATGCTGAAAAGATGGAGTGTGTATTAGAAGAGCCTTATATACTAATTTATGACAAGAAGATATCCGCTATTAGGGATATACTTCCTGTTCTCGAAAAGGTTGCACAGCATGGGAAACCAATACTTATAATTGCTGAAGAAGTTGAGGGGGAGGCTCTTGCTACCCTGGTAGTCAATAAGTTGAGGGGTGTGCTTCAGGCTTGTGCTGTAAAGGCTCCTGGGTACGGCGATAGAAGAAAGGCTATGCTTGAAGATATTGCTATCTTAACAGGTGGAAAAGTGATTTCCGAGGAAGCTGGGATGAAATTGGAGTCGACCCAGATTACGGATCTTGGTAGGGCTAAGAGAGTGATTATTGATAAGGATGATACTACTATTGTTGAGGGTTACGGCTCTAAGGAGGAAATAAAAGCCAGGATTGCTCAAATCAAAGCGCAGATAGAAGAAACTAAGTCTGACTATGATAGGGAGAAGCTTCAGGAACGTCTTGCGAAACTGGCTGGTGGAGTTGCAGTGATTTATGTAGGTGCTGCTACTGAAACGGAGATGAAGGAGAAAAAGGCGAGGATTGAGGATGCCCTTCATGCAACTAAGGCAGCCGTTGAAGAAGGCATTGTACCAGGTGGTGGAGTTGCATATATCAGGGCCAAGAAGGTATTGGATGGCTTGAAGCTTGGGGGAGATAAGCAATTTGGTGTAGAGATTATAAAATACGTCCTTTCTGAGCCTCTCAAGCAGATAGCTCAAAATGCAGGTTTTAACGGTGCGATTATTGCTGAAAAAGTTGAGCAGCTTCCTGAAACTCATGGTTTTGATGCTCTTTCTGGTGAGTTTAAGGATATGGTTGAAGCGGGAGTTATAGATCCTACAAAGGTAGAAAGGGTTGCTTTACAGAATGCTGCATCAATTGCTGGTTTGCTTCTGACAACCGAAGCTTTAGTAACTGAAATTAAGGAAAAGAAGCCTGAACCTATGCCGCCCGCTGGCGCAGGCGGGTATGAGGAGTATTAAGTAGAATAGCAGGCTGGGGCGGGCTCTAGCCCGCCCCGGTAAAAGTTATAAATGGAGAATTATGCCAATTTTTGAATTTAAATGTACAAAATGTGGAAGGATTTTTGAAGAACTTGTCCTTAATGGGGATGAGATACCTTCTGTTTGTAGTGAATGTGGTGGGGAGCTTAAGAAAATATTTAGAGGCAGCATCGGGTTGGAATTCAAAGGGTCGGGTTTTTACGTAAATGATTATGGAAAGGGTTGCTCATCCTGTGACAGCGGGCAAGATGGTGAGTCAAAAGTTGAGGGTAACTGAGAGAAGTTGGTGAAATTAAAATTAAAATAGTGATCTTACTATGGTACAAGAACATTGGGTTAAAAGGTTAAAGAAGCAACTCGAGGAGTTGAATTCTAAAGTGGAGGAGTTGAATGTAAAGGTAATGGAACTGGAAAAGGAAAAAGAAAACTATAGAGATTTATTTTTGCGAAAAGCTGCAGAGTTTGAGAATTATAAGAAACTAATGAAGGACGAGTTGCAAAAGAGCATCGATTTCGCCAATGAAGGGATAATTAGAAATTTGACATCGATCCTTGACCATTTCCGTCTTGCTTTGAATACTCCGTCCAGCGATGAGGTGTTTAGGAAGGGTGTGGAAATGATTTATAATGAACTGCTTCAGGCACTTCGTTATGAGGGGCTTGAAGTTATAAACAGCCTTGGGTGTACTTTTGATGAAAATTTTCATGAGGCTATTGATATTGTTGAAACCGATGAATTTCCTCCAGGTACTGTGGTTGAGGAGGTACAACCTGGGTATGTTTTGAAAGGCAAGGTTATTCGTCCTGCCAGAGTTAAAGTATCGAAGAAAAAGGTTGAAAAAAATCATGATTTGAGGGGGGATGTTTATGGCAACTAAAGAGAAAATTATTGGAATTGACCTTGGAACTACAAATTCAGCTGTGTCAATTGTTGTAGGCGGTGAGCCCGTGGTCATTACTAATAAAGAAGGTGAAAGGATTACCCCTTCGGTAGTGGCTTTTAAGGGACAGGAAGTCCTTGTGGGCTCAATAGCGAAGAGGCAATCAATTTTGAATTCCGAAAATACCGTTTTTTCCGTAAAGAGGTTTATGGGGAAGAGGTATGATGAAACAGAAGTTGATATTAAGAGAGTACCATACAAAGTTGTAAGGGGTGCCAATGATCGTGTTGAGATTTTTATTCCTGCTATTAACAAAACGGTAACTCCAGAGGAGGTTTCATCGAAGATCCTTTCGTACATGAAAGAGATTGCTGAAATTTATCTAAATGAGCCTGTCAAAAAAGCTGTAGTTACAGTGCCAGCGCATTTTAATGATGCACAGAGGCAAGCTACAAAGGATGCAGGTATAATTGCAGGGCTTGATGTGGTTAGGGTGTTCCCTGAGCCGACTGCAGCAGCACTTGCTTATGGTTTGAACAAAACTGACAGAACAATTAAAGTTGCAGTTTATGACCTTGGTGGCGGAACTTTTGATATTTCCATTCTGGAGTTGGATCAGGGAGTTTTTGAAGTTAAGGCGACCTCCGGTGATACCCACTTGGGGGGTGATGATATTGATCAGAGAATAATTGAATGGCTGATAGAAGAGTTTAAAAAAGAGACAGGAATAGATCTTAGGAACGACAAGAATGCGCTTCAGAGGTTAAAGGATGCTGCAGAAAAGGCAAAGAAAGAGCTTTCTACTCTTATGGAGACACAGATTTCGTTACCTTTTATTACTTCAGACGCGAGTGGACCAAAGCATCTTGAAAAAGTTCTGACCAGGTCTAGACTTGAAGCGATGTCTATGGACCTTATCGAGAGATCTATTGAAATCTGTAAACATGCAATGGAGGATGCTAAACTAAGGCCGCAGGATATCGATGAAGTTATTCTCGTTGGTGGTCAAACGAGGATGCCCTTGGTGCAGCAGAAAGTTAGAGAATTTTTTGGTAGAGAACCCCACAAAGGCATAAATCCTGATGAAGTGGTTGCTGTGGGTGCTGCTATCCAGGGCGCAATTATAGCAGGGGAGTACCAGGATAAGGATATTGTTCTTCTGGATGTGGTTCCCCTTTCTCTTGGAGTAGAGACATTGGGTGGAATATTTGACGTCGTGATTCCAAGAAATACGACTATTCCCACGAGAAAATCCAAGATATACACGACTGCCGAAGATAACCAGACTTCAGTCCTTGTGAAAGTATATCAGGGTGAAAGGGCTAATGCGTCAGAGAATAGACTTCTTGGACAGTTTGAACTTTTAGGAATTCCACCTGCGCCGAGGGGTACACCGCAGATTGAAGTGACTTTTGACATAGATGCAGATGGAATCTTGCACGTATCAGCTGTAGATAAGGCTACTAATAAAGAGAATTCTATTAAAATTCACGCCAGAACTGGACTTACGCAAGAAGAAATTGACAAGATGGTTCAAGAGGCAGAAAGGTATAAAGAAGAGGATAAAAAGAAACGAGAGTTGATTGAGCTCCGTAATCAAGCTGATGCATATGTTTATACTGTGGAAAAGAGCCTTCAAGATTTACAGGGAAAAATTACAGAAGACCAAAGGAAGAAGGTAGAAGAGTTGATTAACAAGCTTAAAGAATCTTTAAAGGGAGAAGATATCAGTAGAACCAGACAGGATTTTGAAGAATTGCAGAGAGTCTGGACAGAGGTTGCACAAGAGGTATATGCAAAACATGGTACCCAAGCTGAGAGTGGAAGTGCAGCTTCTGAAGATAAGAAAAATAAACCAGATGACACAGATTATGAAGTGGTGCAATAATGACTGATAAAGACTATTATGAGATTTTGGGGGTACCACGGGATGCATCACCTGAACAGATAAAGAAGGCGTATAGGAAGCTTGCCGTAAAGTATCACCCTGATAGGAATCCGGAGAATAAGAAGGAGGCAGAAGAGAAGTTTAAGGAGATAAGCGAAGCTTACGAAGTGCTTATTGATCCTGAGAAGAGACACCTTTATGATACCTACGGTCGTGAGGGTGTGAAGACACGGTTCCAGCAGGGTGACTTTACGTGGCAGGATTTCAGTCATTTCGATGATTTAAGGGACATTTTTAAAGATCTTGGGTTTGGTTTTGATTTTTTTGACGATCTCTTCGGTAATTTCTTTGGTGTTGGAAATCGTGGCAGGAGTCACTTCAGGAGTAAAAGGGCTAGGTCAAAGGGTGAAGATATTCGAATCACACTGCCCCTTACCCTTGAGGAAATATATCGTGGTGATACCAAAAGAATTAAATCCAAGAGGTATGGTCCTTGTCCAGTATGCCAGGGTTCTGGAAGCGCTGATGGGAAAGTCGAGACATGCCCGGATTGTAATGGAAGTGGTATGGTAAGAGAAGTGTCTTCTACATTTTTTGGTCAGTTTGTCCGTGAAGGCGTGTGTGCGAGATGTAAAGGTGAAGGGAAGATAATAGTCCATCCATGCTCTAAATGTGGTGGGACAGGGAAGGTGTATGAAGAGAGGGAAGTGGAGTTTCGTGTGCCGAAGGGTATTCGTGATGGAGAATATTTTGTTCTTAGAGGCGAGGGTCACGCAGGTGATAGGGATGCTGGGCGAGGGGATTTAGTTATTGTGGTTTCTGAGAAGCCCCATAAGATATTTTTAAGGAATAATGAAGACCTTCACGTAATGGTGAATATTGGATACTCTGAAGCCTTGCTTGGTACTGAATTGGAATTTACGCACCTGGATGGTAGAAAGTTGAAGTTGAAGATTCCCCAAGGCACTAAGCCGGGTGATGCGATAAAAATGAAGGGTTATGGCCTTGAAAGGAATGGTATTAAGGGAGACCTTTACTTTCACATCAAATTGATCGTTCCCGATAGTATTTCTCGTGAATACCGGGGAATAGTTGATAGGATGCATGAGGAAGAGATACGTTTTCTTGAGAAAACCGAGCGTTTCTCAAAGCCTTTATGAACTCTGCATATTTCCAAAAAAAGGAAGGTAACTTTCTTATTGTTAATAGGAAAGACGAGTTCCATCATTTAGTAAAAGTACTGAGAGTCAGGCCTGGAGAAAAGGTGCGGCTGCTGGGCGAGGATGGTGCTGAGTATCTTTGTAAAGTTGATGTGATTGATTTTCGCAAAAAGTTATTAAGGGCACGTATGTTAGAAGAGGCTTTGAAAAAACGAGAGTTACCATTTAAAATCAGCATTGCTTTTTCTCCGCCGAGTGAGGATAGAGCAAGTGATGTACTGATTGAAAAATGCACAGAAATCGGAATACAGGAATTTATACCTGTGTTTTTTGAGAGAAGTGCCAAGAAGAATTTAAGACTGGAGAGGTGGTTAAGAATAGCAAGGGAAGCAGTAAAGCAGAGCGGGCGTTCTATAGTTCCTCATATTTTAAATCCTATATCTTTTAGTAAGTTAAGTGATCTTGGAGAATATCGTTATAAATATTTTGGACTTATAGATTCTAATGAACGTTTAGCATGTGATCATATAGATGGGGATGTGTTGGTTTTAGTTGGTCCTGAGGGAGATCTGACGGAAAGGGAGATTTCTTATCTGATTGAATCAGGATTTAAGGGTGTAGCCCTAGGCCCTACAATTTTGAGAGTAGAGACTGCTGCAGTTGTATTTGCAGCTTTGGTGGCTTATGAAATGGGGGGCACCGATTGACTTTGAAAGGAGGTGATATCTGTGTCGGGTGTAAAAATTCGTGAGGGAGAAAGCTTCGAAAGTTTACTGAAAAGGTTCAGAAAAGTGGTGGCAACCGACGGTATTCTTCAGGACGTGAAGAAATATCAGTATTATGAAAAGCCATCGGAGAAGAAGAAGAAGGATATCATTGCTTCCAAAAGGCGTATAAACAGAAAAATGAAAAGAAATGAGGAATAAGACCTTAGAAGTCCTGGAATTTAGTAGGCTAAAGGAGATACTACAAGGATATGCTGTATCGCCCTGCGGGAAAGAGGCTCTTGAGAAACTTGTCCCTCAAAAGACAAAGGAAGAAGCTGAAGAGATTTTTAAGCACATTAGGGTGATTGAAAAAATTGCATCAAAAGGCACGAGGTTTGATTTTTCCTCTTTTCCTGCAATAAAGAAGGCATTGGAGAGAGCTAGTACGGGTGCCCCCCTTAACTTTAAAGAGATAAGAGAGATCGGGGAATTTATCGAAGCATATACTAAGCTCTATGAGAGCCTTTGTTCATCTTATGATTTTCTCTTAAGTCCCGAGATCTTAAGACCTTTAAAAAATCAGATCTTCTCTATGGTTGGAGAGGATGGAGACGTAAGAAGTGATGCGACCCCAGAGCTATTTAAGCTAAGGCAAAAGATCGCATCCTTAAGAGCGGAAATTTATGAATTGCTAAACAGGGTAGTGCGTGAATACGAATTAGAGGGTATTTTAAGAGAGCCAGTAATCACCATTAGGAATGGTAGATTCGTGATTCCAGTACTACCTAACTTCAAAACGGATGGAATAGTCCATGGGTACTCGAAGAGTAGTGAGACGGTATACGTTGAACCTATGGGGGTCGTTGCAGTTCAAAACAGCTATATCAGAGTCATCGAGGAAGAAAAGGAGGAGATTGACAGAATAAGGCGCGAGCTAACTGAAAGGATAGAGAAGTTAAGTACAGCGCTCTTTCAAATTTGGGAGCTCGTCAGTAAGATCGAGCTATATTACATTTTATATCTATTCAAAGCTGAATTTAACGGAGTTTACCCTGAGTTCTCTGATGGTATCATTGAAATTGTAAATGGTTATCATCCGATTCTGGTAAAATCGGTGGGATATCAAGGAGTAATTCCTCTCAACATTTCTATTGATAAAAGGGTATTCCTCGTATCAGGGCCTAATGCTGGTGGTAAGACGGTGCTCCTTAAAACTATAGGTCTTTTCCACTTGATGGCTGCATCTGGTATTCCTACACCTGCTGAAAAGGCTGTACTTGTCTTCCCCATGAGAGTTTACGCTGCTGGCTTTCAGGACGAACAGGATATTATGGAAGGCGAATCAAGTTTTACTTCGTATATAAAGGGAATCGTCTATATACTTAGGGAAGCTATAGAAGGTGACCTCGTTCTCTTTGATGAATTGATATCAAGTACTGACCCGCAGGAAGCATCTGGGATAGCATATGCTGTTCTTGAGGAACTTATGTCGAGGGGTGCTTGGGTTATGGGAAATACGCATCTTTCGACTTTGAAGTTACTTGTTTCAAGAAATCCTGATATGTTAAGCGCGTCCATGGAGTTTGACCCTGTGGAGCTGAAGCCTACGTATAAGGTGAGGATAGGGGAAATTGGTGTAAGTCATGCATTTGAAATTGCTGAGAAAAGCGGAATGGCTGCAGAGATCATTGAAAATGCGAAGAGATATGTTCAAGGTGAGTCTGCGTTACTTGAAGTGACTATCAAAAATCTGAGAGAAAAGGAGCATTTGTATTCGTTGCTTGTTGAAGAATATAACAGGAAGCTGGAATCTCTTGAGGAGAAAATGAGAAAAGCAGAGAGGATAGGAAGAGAAAGAGCCTTGAAGATTGTCGACGAAGCAAAGAAGGAAGTTGAAAAACTCCTAAAGGAATTGCGCAGGGAGGAAAGCAAAGAGAAGGTTAAGAGCCTGGCGAAAGAAGCGAAGAAGAAGTTGTTGGACGTGGAAGAATCTTATGACCTTGGTCTAAAACCAGTCAATGAGCTCGTTGTAAACAGGGAATATTTTATAAAACCTATTGGAATTTCAGGTATATTGAAGGAAGTTAAGAAGGATAAGGTTTTAATGCAGGTGGGGAGAACTTTTATAGAGGTCCCCCAGAATTATTTATATGAAAGAGGATAGCTACAGAGAGGTAATAGAGAAAATAAGAACGTCGGTCCCGATTGTGGACATTATAGGGAATTATGTACAGTTGAAAAAAACAGGTAAAGCTTACAGGGGCTTGTGTCCGTTTCATGCGGAGAAGACCCCTTCTTTTTACGTTGATCCTGATAAGGGATTATATCATTGCTTTGGATGTGGAGCCTCGGGTAATGTCTTTACATTTTTGATGAAAAAGGAGGGTCTTACTTTTGCTGAAGCTGTGAGAGAACTTGCTCAAATTGCCGGGATTAAGATTGAGACGGAAGCGAGGGTGAGCAAAGAATTTCTGTTAATGAAAGAAGCCCAGAGTTTTTTCCAAAATGCTTTATATGCTACTACTGAGGGCAAGGCGGCTCTGAATTATTTGAATTCAAGAAAAATATCCCAAGAAGCAATTCTAAGCTTTGGCCTTGGATATGCCCCTGGATCAGGACTTGTAAATTACTTAAAAAACAAGGGATTTGATTTTTATACTATGTTGAAAGTCGGTATTTTGAAGGAAAATCAGCATGGAGGATATTCAGAGTTTTTCAGACATCGGTTGATATTCCCCATTTTGGATCATTTTGGCAATGTAGTGGCTTTTGGTGGAAGAGCCCTTGACAGTTCGGATGAACCTAAATATATAAATACACCAGAAACAGACTTCTTTAAGAAGGGAAAGATATTGTATGGATTTTACATAAATCGGAAGGAGATAAAGGAAAGAGGTTTCCCTGTCATAGTGGAAGGGTATTTTGATGTAATTGCGCTTTTTATGATGGGTATGAAGAATGGAGTCGCACCGATGGGTACTGCTTTGACCTCTGATCAGGCTACCTTTATATCAACTCAGATCTCCAAAGTCAAGCTTTTTTTTGATAATGATGATGCTGGTATGAAGGCAACATTGAGGAGTATTAAGGTGCTGTTGGAAAGGGGTGTTTTGCCTTACGTGGTGCGTATTGAGAATGCAAAGGATCCAGCTGAAATGTGGGAAAATGGTGAAGCTGATGGCGTATCCAAAGCCATTGAAAGCGCTGTGGATTTTGCGCGTTATGTAATGAGCATTAGCGGTTCAATAGAAGAGAGGGCTTCGAATGTTAGGGAGCTGCTTGAGTCCATCCAGAAGGCCGAGAACCCAGTTCTTAGAAAAGATTTTAGTGACTTAGTTGCAGAAGCCTTCGGTATTGAATCTATTGGCTTTAAAGAGGTTTTGAAGTTGTTAGGGGGTCAGAAAAAGGTAGAGGATGTTACGGGAGCGGACTTTGCACTTGCAGTTGCTGCACTTTTGGATGAGAGAATTCGGGAAGCGCTACTTACTGAGTTAGATGCAGAGGATTTTACTTCGGAAGATGCCCGTTCTATTTATCTCACTATGAAGGAAGGCAAAACGCCGGAAGAGATCGTCTCAGACCACCCCCAATCTGAGCGTATTGTCGAGTACGCAATGAGCTATATTGGAGAAATTAATGATGTTGTTAGAGATGAAATTCTTAAAAAAATTAAGGCAGTTAAAGCTTCGAAAGCCAGGAAGGTTATGATAAAGCAAAAGATTGAGAATAAAGAGAGCGTAGAAAAAATTTTAGTAGAGTTTTTTAAAAGTAAAAGGGAAAATTTGAGGGGGTAGAGGTATGGAGAGCTTGTTTGAAGATCAACATTTTAGGTACTTTATTGAAAGAGCTAAGAGGGAGCGGAGGGTTACCTTTGATGAATTAGAAAGAGTGCTGCATTTTCAGGTCGGGACCGAACAGTTTGAAGAAGTTATAATGGCTCTTCAAGAAGAAGGTATTGAAGTTCACGAAAGTTTTAGACCTAAGAAGAGAAAAAGAACGGATCGCGACGTCTTTGAAAAGGAAGAATTTTCACAAATTAGAGACGATCCTACAAAAACCTACTTAAAACAGGTCTCTTCACTTAATCTTCTCACAAAGGAAGAAGAACAGGAATATTCTCGAATGATCGATGATGCAAGGAAGTCCATTGTAAAAATTCTTTTTTCAATGCCATACGGAATTGAAAAATTTTACCTTTACGTCAGGCAATGTCTTCAAGGGATTTGTCCAATAGAAGAAGTAGTCCATGTGGATTCTCATTATTGGACTTCTAGAGACATGAACAAGAAAGAGAAAGTTCGTGTTGAAAAGAGCTTCCGTGAACTCCAGAAGCTTATTGAGGCATACGCGGTTAGCGATTTTGCGACTAGAGAAAAGCTGGGTAAGAAGATATCCGAAAAAATTGAGAAATTGTCACCAAAATTTTCAATAGTTAAAGACGTATTTTTTAAATTTGAGGAAGAGATAGATACGATAAGGCAATTCCACGAAAAGCTTGAAAACCTTAGAGACGAAGAAGAAAGCATGAAATCTTTGGAAGTCTCCAAATTGGCAACTCCTAAAGATAGAGAAAGGCTCGGTGAACTGGTTTATATGATGAGGGAAACTGCAGGACTTCTGGAAGAAAGGATTGGAAGGATAGGGATTCCCTTTGATGAAGCCAATGAGATCTATCAAGAGTTACAGATGCATTTCCGGGCGCTTGAGCGGGCTAAGTGTAAGATGGTGGAGGGTAACGTTAGACTGGTTATTGACATTGCAAAGAAGTTCATGAATCGTGGTCTTGAATTTGGCGACCTGATTCAGGAGGGGAATCTTGGGCTCATAAAAGCGGTGGAGAAGTTTGATTATAAAAGAGGTTTTAAATTCTCAACCTATGCTACCTGGTGGATTAAGCAATCCATTTCCAGAGCGATTGCGGATCAGTCAAGGGTAATTAGGATTCCCATTCATATGATAGAAACCATAACCAAGATAAATAGAGCAATCAAACATTTAATGCAGGAACTAGATAGGGAACCCACCTATGAAGAGATTGCAGAATTTACAAATTTAACCATTGATAAAGTAAAGCAGGCCTTGGAGGCTCAGAAAGAGCCAATTTCCATGGACAAGCCCGTTGATCACGATGATAAGACGATACTCGCAGAATACATCGTAGATACGGAGAACAATCCACTGGAGTATACAAGGTCTCAGGTATTAAAGGAAAGACTCGAAGAGGTACTGCTAACTCTCTCCAAGCGTGAGAGGAAAATTCTGGAATACAGGTTTGGCCTGAATGGGCATCCCCCAAAAACCCTCGAAGAGGTCGGCGCAATTTTCGGTATTACAAGGGAGAGAGTCAGGCAAATTGAAGCGAAGGCGATTAAGAGACTTAGACATCCGATGAGAATGCAAATACTGAGACAGCTTATCGAGCCGGCCGATTTCAATAATGGTTGATGTAAGTGTTATAATTGTTGGTGCTGGTGAGAGTGCTAGATTTGGTGAAAATAAGATCTTCTTGAGGTTATACGATTCTTATTTAATAGAATATTCTATTGCAAGATTCGAATCTCACCCTAACGTGAGAGAAATTATACTTGTCTTAAATAGGAAGGATATCAACTACGCGGGGTATTTTCTATCGAAATATAGGAAGGTAAAGTATGTAGTGCCTGGTGGGAAAGAGAGACAAGATTCCGTTAGAAACGGGCTTCTCCACGCAAATTGCAATTATGTTCTCGTGCATGATGGCGCAAGACCTAATGTACCGCTGAAGGTAATTAATGATGTAATAGATGAGCTTAAAGAGTCTGATGCGGTAGTGCCTGCTATTTCTGCGAGAGATACTGTTGCGTATTCTCGGGGAGGAATGATCGAGGAATATATTGATAGAAACAGACTTTATTCGATACAAACTCCCCAAGGTTTCAGGAAAGATGTGCTTATCAAAGCCTTTGAAGGTTCTAAGCGTGTCTATACGGACGAGTCAGCAATGGTATACGAAGTACTTGGTTACAGGGCAAAAATTGTTGGAGGAAGCCCGGAGAATGTAAAGGTCACATATACTGAGGATATGGCACTATTAAATAAAATTCTGGAGAATACTATGGAATATAGGATTGGGCTTGGTTATGATTCACATAGGCTTGCCAGTGGCAGGAAGCTCGTCCTTGGTGGAGTTCTCATTACTGAAGAGTTTGGGGCTGTCGCCCATTCTGATGGCGATTGCGTGATTCACTCTATAATAGATGCCCTTCTCGGTGCAGTCGGAGAGAAAGATATAGGGACCTTCTTCCCGGATGACGATCCAAGATATGCGGGAGTTTCGAGCGTTACTCTTTTAAGAGAGATCTGGGAAAGAATAAAGGATAAGGTGAAGATAGTGAATATAGATTGCACTTTGAGACTTGAACAACCCAAAATCCAACCTTTTGTGGGAGACATGAAGTCTTGTATTTCGTCAGTCCTTGAATTAGATCAAGCCAGGGTTGGTATTAAAGCAAAAACTGGTGAAAAAGTTGGTCCAGTCGGAGAGCTAAAGTTAGTCGAATGTGAAACGGTTGTATTGGTAAAATATTCTGTTTAGAACTCGCTCTCTGGCTGAAAACTAATTTTTGGGTAAGGGTTTCTAATAGAGGAAGCAATATTCTTTAGGTGTGCACTAACTCTTTTTAGATATCTTGTAAGCAGTATGATGATAATTGCTTTTCTTGGTTTAAGAGATTCGTCCTCTGCCGTTTGTCTCATCATTTTTTCCAGCTCTTTGTTCAGTTCAAGGTGTTTTTTCATAACATAATCAGCCTTTTCTTCATCAGATTCTTTGAATGCGATGTACGTTACATCAAATTCGTGTGTGATCTCATCGGAAATTTTCTTCAATAAAGTAATGTAACTGTCGTTTTCAAGTTTTTCTGGGAAAATTTCAACAAGTTCGTACATGTTTTTGCAATAATCACCAATTCTCTCAATGTCTTTCACGATAGTACTAAGGGAGAGCGCAGGTGCAATATCCACTTTGTCGGCTCCAAAGGCCATGTGCATAAGTATTTTCTCCCTTATGTCGATTTCTCTTTTGTTGACTAGTTTATCTAAGGAATACGGATCGAAATCTTGTTTTAGCTCTTCAAAAAGAAGTTTGTTGATTTCTAAGTACATGTACTTTACCTGGATTAGCATTTCGAGGGATTCTTCGTAGGCTTCGTGCAGTAAAGTTTTCCCTCTAAAAATGTCAAGCCATGTTCTCTTCATTTTTTTCACCTCCCAAAAATTACTATTAAAATTGGAACTAAATAAAATTGTGCAATTAAGTAAAAAAACATAATTGTTTTGTGCTTTACTGAGAATTCTGCAAATGCGGTTGCGATTTTCATTGCAACCTCCCTGTATATTAAGGTATTGAGCACTATACCAAAAACGTTAAAGAGTAAGTGGGAGAATGCAATAGCAAGTGCTGCGGAGCTTTTTGTGATAAGGGCAGCGATAATCGCTGTTATTGTGGTTCCAACATTAGCGCCCATTGTATAGTAAAGGACCCTTCTTAAGTCGAGAATGCCAATAGCTGTAAGGGGCACTGCAAGTGAGGTAGTGCATGAGCTTGATTGCACTAGTGCAGTTAGAACCAGACCCGAGAGGAAAGAAGTACCGAGGTTTCTAAAGAAAACTGTATTCAAGTATTTATCAACAAGTCTCTTTGAAATCTTAGTCATGCTATCAACGATATATTTTAAAGAGATAAGAAGAACTAGGATGGCGATAATTAATATAACTAAAGGAAATTTCTTGAGTGGGGACTGAACTACTACTTTTATTAAAGGTTCGAGGATAAGCTTTAAAGGAGATACAACGGCGAAACCGCCAACATTTTGAAAAACATGTGCCAGAATTGTTGCTATTCTCTCAAGGGGGTGGAAAAAATATTCTATGGGTAGGAAGGTTAAGGCTGTGAGCAGGTTAAAAAAATCGTGAACTGTGGCTGCTTGCAATGCATTTTTAAATTCCTTCCCTTTTTTTATATGAGTTAGAGAGACGAGTGTATTCGTAATAGTTGTACCTATGTTGGCACCCATAATCATCGGGATTGCGTTTCTGATAGTGAGCGTCTTGCTGGCTATCAGTCCGACAATTATTGTCGTTGTGGAAGATGAGGATTGTACAATGGCGGTGGCGAGAAGCCCTGTTGAGAAGCCGACTAACGGATTTGTTGTGTTCTGGATTAGGATCTGTGCGAAGTTGCTACCAAGAAGTTGAAACCCCCCTGCCAAGAGTTCTATACTAAAAAAGAAAAAGTAAAAAGAAACTATCAAAATAACAATATACATTGGTATATTTTACTCTTATGCCCGTGGAGGTTCAAAGAAATGCCATAGTATACCATCTTGTGGCAGTTTTAGAGATTTTAGCGAACAAATTTGATCAGGGCCTGTAATCAGTGTATTAGCTCATAAAGTTTTTCTCGTATTGAACGTTAGCATATAAACTGTTATAATTAAAATTATTTAGGAGGTTATTATGAAGTATTTGACGTGCTTGCTGTTTGTAGTAGCGGTCCTTAGCGCTCAAACTGTCGAAGAGAGAGTTCAAGATATGGCTCAATCTTTGGCTGGTAATGCCGCATCACTTGTCTCTTCGGGGGTTGTTTCAAATGCAGGATGCAGAGGTGGGTTGCCACATTTCAATATTGGCGCTGCTGTCAATATGGGCTGGTTTAAGTTTCAAAATCCCGCAACATCTGAGGATGTGGAGTTCCCAGCATTTTTCCCTTATCTATATAGTGAACTTGGTTTATTTAGAGGTTTTTCTGTTACACCTGCTTTTAGGGAGCTTTTTGCTGTGGATTTCATTTGCAAATATGCACCTACGCTTGTTAAAGCTGATTATTTTCAGGACCTTCCATATTTGTTCGCATATGGCATTAAGATTCAATTGTTAAAAGACCAACTTATTCCCCCTACTCCAGCTATTTCTGTAACAATTATGAATAGCATGTATCAGGGCCTTACATTTGAGTTTGAAGATACCCTTTACACGAAGCTGGCTCTTGACGACCTCTCGGTCCGTGCAGCGGTCTCAAAAAGCCTTCCCATAGTCACGCCTTATGGTGGGATTTCTTATGACACGTATTCTATGAAAACAGATTACTGGACGTCCGGAGATGCAACCCATAAGGCGATAAGTGATATAGAGAAAGAAGCCCTTTCTTACTTTGTTGGGTTTGAGTTTAAGGTGTTGGTGTTGAAGGGCTATTTAGAAGGGCAATACAGAAATGAAAAGTTTGGATTAACACTGGGGGTAAAAGCAGGGATATAATTCCTCAGCCCCATTTAAGATGGAAAGAAAGGCATTTTTGTTACTTTTTCTTGGATATATATCCTTTGCATTGGTTGGCGCAGTGCTTTTACTGTTACCTATATCTAGGACTGGGCCTTTGGGTTTTACTGATGCTTTCTTTACCAGTACTTCCGCTCTGTGTGTTACGGGATTAATTGTACGAGATACACCTGTGTTTTTTACCCTGTTTGGAAAAGCTGTGATTCTTGTACTGATTCAGCTTGGGGGGATCGGCTATATGACCGTTGCAGGTATTCTGCTCCACCGTCTAAGGAAAAGCCTTATCCTGCCTGAAATGGTCGCACATAGCTTTCCTGAATTAAAGCCAGGTTTCGCGCTCTCATTCGCCAGAAGGGTTATAGTGTATACTTTTACCATAGAGTTTTTTGGATCGATTTTATTATTTTTTTCATTTCTCAAATACTTTGATCCGTCTCTTGCATTCAAACATGCAATTTTTCAATCAGTTTCAGCCTTTTGCAACGCGGGCTTTTCCACTTTTTCAGATTCATTAGTGAGTTTTAGAGGGGATATATGGGTCAATCTCATTATGATATTTTTAATAGTGTGCGGTGGATTGGGTTTTTTTGCGGTAAACGAAATTAGGGATTTTGCTTCATCGAAGCTGCGCAGTTTTAAGATCTTAAATAGGAAGAGCGAAAAAATACAAGGCTCTGAATCGAGTGGAAAGGTCTTCAGGTTTTCGACACATACTAAGGGTGTAATCGTCTGGACTCTTTCTTTAATAATCGGGGGTTTTATCGTTATTCTACTCTTGGAGAATAATAGGGCTTTTGCTTCTTTTACGGGTTTAGAAAAGGTTTTAGCTTCTCTTTTTCAATCTGTAACTCCGCGAACCTGCGGTTTTAACACAGTAGATTTTGCCAGTTTAGCCCCTGCCACATTGATGTTTATCATGTTATTAATGTATATTGGAGGAAGTCCGGGAGGCACCGCGGGTGGAGTTAAAACCAATACATTTGCACTTGTGTTCTTATGGATTTTCCACTATTTGAAAGGATATAAGAATGTGTATCTATTTAAGAGGAGGATACCGGGAGAAACTGTGGGAAAATCATTAATAATAGTATTTTTATCATTGTTACTTATATTGACTTCGATTTTTCTAATTTTTGCTCTGGATAAGAGTGTTTTGAATAGCCACAACCCAGTTGATATCGTGTTTGAAGTTTTTTCTGCCTTTGGGACCGTTGGCCTCTCGACGGGCTCTCGTTTTATTCCATACATTAGTCTTTCTGCAGATTTTATTGTGCCATCAAAATGGATTATAATAATACTTATGATTGTGGGGAAAGTTGGAGTACTTTCTATTGCAACTTATATAGTTGAAAAGTCGAGGGTGGAGATTGGCTATCCAGAAGATCGCTACATAGTGGGGTGAGAGCGTGAATGTGTTGATAGTAGGAGCAGGTAGGTTTGGTAAAGCCCTTGCAGAATTTTTTGTAAAAGAGCACCATACCGTCGTAGTAATGGATAAGGATGAAAATAAAATCAGGGGAATAGAAGATACAGTTGCACAGGCTTTGATTCTGGATAGTACTGACGAAGCTGCAGTTACACATTTAAACCTTTCAGATTTTGACTATGTGTTCTTATGCATATCGGAAATTTCTTCCTCGATTTTGACTGCTCAAATTTTACAAGAGGCGAAAGTTAAAAATATTTACGCGAAAGCTTCTAATGAAGTGCATGCGAAGATTCTGTCTCGACTGGGAGTGTCACGAGTGATTCAACCTGAAAAGCAGTCAGCAGAAAGGTTAGCCTATAGTATCATAATGGGAGCCGAGGAGCTCGTGGATCTTCTGAGAAAGAAAAATTTTATGATAGCTACCGTAGATGTCCCTAAGAATTTTCAGAGGAAGACCCTTGGGGAGCTTGAGATTAAAAGGAAGTATGGTGTGTATGTTATTGCTGTCGAGCGTAATAGACTGGATGTAAAGGATTTAGATAAGATAGATGCAAAGCAGCCGGTAATTGGAGTAGATACCAAAACCGAGACCTTTGTTCTTCCCGATGCAACCTTTGAACTTATGAGGACCGATAAACTTGTAGTAATAGGTACGTCAGCAAACATAGAGGAGTTTAGGGAGTATGTCTCCAAAGAAATCGAGTAAAGAGGATTATTCATCTTACACTAGTAAAGAACTTTTTGATTATTTTAGAGAGGCTTTATTTGAAAACGAGATTGATTTTGCTGAGACCTGTATTAATGAGTTGATCAGAAGGGTTAATAATAATGAGGTCCAGTCTGAAGACGAGAAAATCAGGTATCTTAAAGCTATGGGGCTCTTTAAAGAAATGATCAATGACGAAGACGGTGCCAGACAGTACTTTCTCAGAGTTCTTTCTTTGAAGCCCGATGATGAAGAGAGTATAAATCACATTAAAAGACTTTCGGGTCTTGAGAGTTAGCGTGTCGGCAATTTTCTCAGGTGCTCTCGCATCACTATTCACGGGGCTTGCAACTTCTATTGGAGCTCTTTTTATTCTTCCAAAGGTGAAGTATACACCGAGAAGTATGCCACTCTTTTTAGGGCTTTCAGGTGGAATAATGTTCGCTGCGTCTATATTTAGTTTGCTAGTTCCGGCTATTTCTGCAGGAAATATATTTTTAACACTGGTGGTTTTCCTTTTAGGGGCAATTTTTGTAGATATACTTGATACAATTCTGCCGCATGAGCACTTACTGAAGGGTTTAGAAGGTCCCCCATCGGAATTGCGTCTAACGGGTCTTCTTCTGATTACAATGACAATACATAATTTCCCTGAGGGTATGGCTGTGGGTGTTTCCTTTGCTCGGGGTGTTTCAGCTCAAGCTATTTCCCTTGCCCTTGCAATTGGAATTCAGAATATACCCGAGGGCGCCGCAGTAGCTTTGCCTCTTTATAGCATGGGTATGAGCAAAGGGAAGGCTATTTTTATTGCCTTTTTGACAGGAATGATTGAACCAGTTGCTGGTCTTTTTGGGGTTTCACTTGGGGTTTTACTTGGGAAGCTACTTCCTTACATTATGGCGTTTGCCAGCGGCGCAATGATATATGTAGTTAGTGATGAGATGATCCCGGAGTCTCACTCAGCAGGTAAGGAGAAGATTGCTACATTTTCCTTCATGCTGGGTTTTATAATTATGACACTTCTTGATAATCTTTTTTAGGGGATTTAATGGATATTAAAGAGTATGTGACAATAAGAAGCAAATTGGTAAATGAGAAGTTAGAGGAACTTTTTCCAAAATCGGGGCCAGGAATACCGATTTTGAGAGAATCGATGTATTATTCCCTGGTTGCAGGTGGAAAGCGGTTGAGGCCTGTCTTATGTATACTTGGGTATGAGTTGTCAGGAGGTCAGAATATCGACGAGGTGATGCCACAGGCCTGCGCACTGGAGATGATTCACACTTTTACTCTTATTCATGATGACTTGCCGGCTATGGATGATGATGACTTTAGGAGGGGTAAACCGTCTAATCACAAAGTTTATGGTGAAGCTGCGGCTATTCTTGCAGGGGATGCCCTCTTTGTAGAGGCTGTAGGGATATTTCTGCAGGGTGTGATTCCTGATGAATTGAAAGTGAGGATGTTAGAGGTGCTGGTTAACGCCCTTGGTGTTGATGGAGTTATTGGGGGACAGGTGCTTGACATTAGAGCAGAGGGTCGTGTCCATACGAGGAATCTTGTGGAAAGTATTCACTTAAGGAAGACAGCCAGATTTATAGAGGCTTCACTTGTAATCGGTGCTATTGGTGCAAGGGCAGCGGAGTCAACAATAGAGAAATTAAAAACTATTGGGATAGACCTTGGTGTTCTATTTCAGATTATTGATGATATCCTTGATGAGACGGGTGAGGAACGGGAACTGGGTAAGAAGTTGAAAAAGGATCATGAAGGCGGGAAGTGCACTTACCCGAAAGTAATGGGGCTCGATAACTCCATTAAGGAAGCAAAGAAGCTTACTGAAAAGGTAAAAATTGAAGCGAAGGCGGCTTTTGGTGAGAAGGGGGCGCTTCTCGAAGAGCTTGCTGAATATTTTTTAAATCGAAGGAATTGATGATTGTACTTAATAGAGTCTAATAACGCAAAATGGACTTGCGGAGGTAAAATGGTTAAAAAATGTATCTGGTACAATACTATTCGTAAATTAGTAGGTTTAATTTCAGCTATGATTTATAAGTTTGATTCTGACCCGGTGGCAAGAAATGAACTGGCTTGATTTCATTCTGGTTTTGCCAGGTATCCTTCTGGCACTGACAATTCATGAATACTTTCATGGGTATGTGGCATACAAACTGGGTGACCCAACTCCAAAACTCACAAAACGTCTTACTCTTAATCCTTTCGCACATATAGATCCTATTGGTTTTATCGCACTTTTATTTTTTCACTTTGGCTGGGCAAAACCCGTTCAAGTAAATCCATATAATATGAGGGATCCCAAAAGAGATATTGTGCTGGTATCTCTTGCAGGCCCAGTTTCGAACCTTGTTTCGGGTTTTCTTGTCGGAATTATATTGCGTTTTGTAGCGTTGAAATTTCTTCTAACTACGACTCTTGGGGCTATGATCGTAAATTTTATTGTTATCAGCGGCGCACTTGCATTTTTTAATATAATCCCCATTCCACCCCTGGATGGGTGGCATGTTTTGGAGTATTTCCTGCCAGCCGGAGCTTTCAAAGAATTTATGCGGAGATACGGTTACTATTTACTCCTTGCGTTAATTTTACTTTCTGCTTTTGGGCTTCCGCTTTTTGGAGCATATATCAACGCGACTGTAAACTTTTATATAAGGTTAATTTTTGGTAAATCTTTGTTTTTGAATTTATAGTTTCTGGAGGTGCATTGTGGGCGTGAAGATCGTTGCAATGGGGTCTTATATACCCGAAAATATATTGACAAATGCTGATCTTGAGAAAATTGTCGAAACCTCAGATTCATGGATTGTCGAGAGAACAGGAATAAGGGAGCGGCATATAGCATCTCCAGAGGATGCTACGTCGGACCTTGCATATAGGGCCGCGGTAAAAGCCCTCCAGAAGGCAGAGTTAGAGCCCGAGCAAATTGACGTAATCCTAGTAGCCACTGCTTGCCCCGATTATCTGTTCCCGGCGACGGCGTGTATTGTGCAAGCGCACCTCGGAGCAAAAAGGTCTGCATGTTTTGATATTGAGGCAGCCTGCCCTGGGTTTATATATGCCTTAGAAATTGCAAGGGGGCTTTTAAGTATTCCAAATTACCGTAATATTCTGGTTATAGGTGCGGAAACCCTATCCCGGATTACAGATTATACCGATCGAAATACATGTGTACTATTTGGGGATGGAGCCGGTGCTGCAGTCGTCACAAAGGACAATTCTGATAGTGATATTTTATCGTCATATCTAAAAGGCAATGGGGAGGTTCATAAGTTGCTTATGCTCCCTGCAGGTGGGTCGAGGAAACCTGCTTCTTTTGAAACAGTGAGAGATAGAGACCATTATTTAAAGATGCAAGGGAGAGAAGTCTTTAAACACGCGGTGAACGGGATGCAGGATGCTGCACAAAAGGTACTCGAAAGGGCTGGTTTTAGGTCCGAAGACATCGATTGGCTGGTGCCCCATCAGGCAAATATCAGGATAATTGAAGCTACGAGGGAAAAACTCGGGATTCAACCTAATAAGGTTTATGTTAATATTGACAGGATGGGAAATACCAGTGCAGCTTCTATACCTATAGCGCTTTCAGAGATGGAAGACAAAGGACTTTTAAAAAGGGGCCAGCTGGTGCTCATTGTCTCTTTTGGCGCAGGGTTTATTTATGGAGCTATGCTATTGAGATGGTAGAAATACGTGGCTTTCTAATAGACCTTGATGGGACCCTCTATATTGGTGATCGGCCCGTGGCCGGTGCAAAGGAATTTGTCACATGGCTTCAGGATAAAAATATTCCATTTTTACTTCTAACTAACAATTCTACAAGGACTCCATACCAAGTAAGAGATAAGTTACAAAAAATGGGGATCGAAGTAAACCCTGCGAAGATTTACACTTCTGCAAATGCCCTTGGTGATTATATCAGGGAGTATTTCCCAGGGAAACATGGGGCGTTTGTGATCGGGGAGGATGGAGTTAAAGAGGAACTAAAGCTGTGCGGCTGGGAAATTGTTGATAGTCACTTAGGAGCCGAATTTGTTGTGGTTGGTCTCGACCAACATGTAGATTATCGTAAGCTTAAAGAAGCAGTGCTTGCTATCCAAAATGGAGCTAAATTCATTGCCTGCAACTGTGACTCGGGTTTCCCTTCACCTGAAGGGTTGCTTCCTGGTGCAGGTGCCATCGTAAACGCAATTACAACGGTCGTAGGGATTGAACCTGTGGTATTGGGGAAGCCCAATGATTGTATCATTAGGTATGCCGTGAGAAGACTGGGCACAGAGTTGGATAAAACTGCAATTGTTGGTGATAGGCTTGATACGGATATCCTATTAGGTAAGAAGATGGGTATGATTACTATGTTGGTACTAACGGGTGTTGTTAAAAGTAAAGAGGAAATTAGTCGTATTAATCCAGATTTTGTTTTTAAAGATGTGGAAGATTTATGGGGAAACATCTTCAGGTTGCTATAGCGGCAGCGAAAGAAGCCGGGCTTTTCATCCTTGAGAATTTTGGCAAAGTTTCATATCTCGATGCAGAGGAAAAGAGAGACAATGATTGGGTTACGTTTGTGGACAGGAAATCAGAGGAAATAATTAGGAGTATTCTCTCTTCAGAATTTCCACATTACCAATTCCTTGGGGAAGAGGAAGGGATGCAGGGGCTCAGTAGTGATTATGTTTGGGTAGTAGATCCTCTGGATGGAACCAAAAATTTTCTTCATGGGATTGACATCTTCGCCATCTCTTGTGCCCTTCTCCATAATGGCGAGCCTGAAGTCGGGGTAGTTCTAAATCCTTCAAGGAATGAGCTCTTTTATGCAGGAAGGGGAGAGGGTGCCTTTAGAAATGGGGACCTCCTTATGATAAATACTTCAGGTGACGTGGAGAAGAGTCTTTTCGGTACAGCTTTTCCTTTTAGAGATAAAACAAAGTTTGAATTTCTTGAAAGTATATTCGGTAAGGTGTTTATGAAGTTTTCTGATATGAGAAGGCTGGGGTCTGCAGCCCTTGACCTCTGCTATGTCGCTAATGGTACGTTTGCTGTATTTTATGAGTATGGTCTTTCGGCTTGGGACATCGCTGCTGGTGCCCTCATCGTTGAAGAGGCAGGTGGAACTGTGAAGGATTTTAATGGGGCTAAAGCTTATCTTAATACTGGGGATATTGTAGCAGGTTCTCGTGAGGCAGTACAAATTGTTCTTAATGCTATAAAGGAAAGCTATGGAAGTTAAGATAGGGATACCTCTAATAGACATGGAAATTGCAGAAAAGTGCGATGTGTATTTGGTGGGAGGCACTGTAAGAGATTTTATTCTTAGGAGAAAATTTAGCGATTACGATATTGTGGTTAGAGACGTTGATTGTGTCTTAAAGACCTTGAAGAAGAAAGCCTCTTCGCTTGTTATATTTCCTTTGTCCGTTGAAGACCGAGAGTACCGATGTATTCTTGATGAAAATACTTGGATCGATGTATCAGAAATGAAGGGGAAAGACATTGTAGAGGACCTCTCTATCAGGGATTTCACTTTGAATTCTATAGCAATACAAGTTTCCACCCAGAGAACAATTGACCCTTTTGGAGGATTAGACGATATAAAGAGAAAGATTATAAGAACAAAAAGTCTCCGTAACTTAGTTATAGATCCGCTGCGGATTCTTCGTGCATATCGCTTCACAGCTTTACTGGGATTTTCTATTGAAAGCAAAACCAGGTGTTTTCTTAAAGAACTATCACCTCTCCTTTCTGTACGAATTGTTGCAGCTGAGCGTATATGGTATGAGCTTACCCTTATTTTGAGTTCCCCAAATGCATCCTCAACGCTTACACTCATGAGTGAGGATAGCGTTCTTTTTTCCATCTTCCCTGAGCTCGAGCCTATGAAGTACACGGCACAGAGATATTACAACGAGCAGAATCTATTGTATCATAGTCTTTGTGCTGTTGCAAAATTTGAAGAGATGTTGAAGGAACGGGATTATGCACCGGAGATGGTTCACGTATTAAAGCTTGCAGTATTGCTCCATGATATTGGAAAGCCGATGACCATGAGCTATGATGAGGAAGGGAACACCCACTTTTACGGTCACGATAAACTGGGGTCTGAAATGGTGGAAAATATTGCCGATAGGCTCAAGATGTCACGTAGAGAGAGAAATCTTCTAAAGAACTTGGTTAGACACCATATGTATCCTCACCTTTTGGCAGCGCAGAAAGTGTTGACTGATAAGGCAGTGAACCGCTATCTACGGAGGATGGACGACCTTGCTTTCCCTCTCCTCGATATTGCTATAGCTGACGCTTTGGCTTCTCCTCCAAGACAGGATGGTATATTGCCCTATGAGGAGTTTAGAGCGAAAATTGGGAGGGTTATTGAAGAGAAGCAAAAGTTGGGGCCTGGTAGACTGATTACAGGGGATGATTTAATTTTGCTTGGTCTTAAACCCAGCCCCTTATTTAGGGTAATTCTTGGTGAGATCGACGACTTAGTAGCCGAAGGCACAATTAAAAATAGAGATGATGCCCTTTTATATATAAAACAAAAGTACATTTTGGATTCTGATGACTTTTGAACGTACATTCAATTTTTATTAAGATTAGTCCATGAGGATTTTCTTCTCCTTATTTGCAATTGTGATGTTTGGACTATCCAGTGAAGAGCCGCTTTATTCTTATCTTGAGGAAAATTACGGAATCACAGATAGTATTTTAATTGATCCGGAGGGATTAGTTACCTTCAGTCGATTTAAGGGTAATATAGAGATAGGAACTGATTCAGTTGTTTCTTACGAGAGATACAAAGAGCTTATGGAAAATGAGATAATTTATCAGAGTTTCCTCTCTATAGCCGCAGAATCTACGGCAGCTAAAGCTGCTGAAAGAGGTGGTGGTATTATTCCAACTATTCAAATTCCCGTATATATACCTGAGCCTCTTTCTTTTCTTGGTGGAGAAGGGGCAAAAATTGACCTTGATGGCAACCAGTCGGTCAACGTTAGATTGGAGAGGAATGTCAATTACGATCCCATGAGCTATATTGGGGCTAAAACCTCCAGCTTTTTCAATCCCCAACTTGAGCAGCTTTTGAGACTTAATCTTCAAGGAACCATTGGTACAAAGCTCAAAATTCTTATCGATCATGATTCACAAAGGCAGGATGAAACGAAAAATAATGTGGTAGTAAGGTTCGAAGGTGAAGAGGATGACGTTGTAAAGCTCATTGAAGTTGGTGATACAAGAGTAACTTTACCCTCAACTAGATTTGCAAGCTTTCCTGGGCAAAGTAAGGAGGGGCTTTTTGGCTTCAATTCTTTGTTGCAACTTGGGCCATTGAAGATACAGGCTATCGCTACAAGGGAAAAGGGAGAAAGTCAGTCCACGAGTTTGTCGAGGGGTACAATTCAGGATAGTCTTGTACTTTATGGTAAAGACTATGAAAAGTTTAGGTTCTTTTACATTCCTGAAGTCGAATCTATTGTAAGTATTCAAGTTTTTGTTGATGAGCAGAGAGGGATTCAGCCTGGTGTTACAATTTCTGGTTTTGCTTACTATTATGGTTTTGATTTATCTGTAGGTACTTTTGACGCTGATTCTTCTCTAAAAGAGTATGGAAATTTCAAGATTTTGACCTCTGGGGCCGACTATTTTTACTATCCTGACTCTAAGATCTTAGAACTTGATAGTAAAGCTGGAGAGAACTATGTCATTGCAGTTTCTTATGTAACGTCATCCGGAAGACGTGTTGGGATTTCAACGGAAGACACCATTGTGACCCTTGATAGTCTCCGACTTATTAAACCGGCATCATTCCCTCTATATATTGATACTCTTTACACCCGTTCTGATACCTTGAAGGCTGAACTCTGGGATCTCATGCTCATGAACATATATGACCTGCGAGCGACTGCTGTTGCTCTTGAGAATATAGATATTGAGATAGGTAGAGATTCTTCTGGTGTTGTAATTTGGGGTGAAGGAGGGCGCTCCTTTCTCAATATACTTAAAATAGATGAGAATAACGATGGTAAGGTAGACCAGGTACGGACAGAAGGCGGAAGGACTGTAGATGTGCTTGACCTTTCGAAGGGGATTTTAATTTTTCCGTACCCGAAACCCTTTTTAATGGACTCACTTACGGCAAAGGATTCCCTTATATATAAAAAGACGAGGATGTCTTACAATGAAGGCACTACCTATATGATAAAGGTGGTTAAAAGACAGATTTCTAAAGAAATATACTTGAATCAGATGAATATTCTACCAAACAGTGAAGTAGTGAGATATAACGGCAGGGCTTTAACGAGGGATAAAGAGTACAGGATAGACTATGAAGCGGGATTGGTGACAATTTTAGATGAAAATATTTTAAAGGACCCGGATGCAAAGATTGATGTCAGTTTTGATTATTCACCTCTATTCAGTATCAAGAGTAAATCACTGTGGGGAACACGGTTTGAGGTTCCGGTCATCTCAGGGTTGAAATTCGGAGGCAGTTTTATGGGCAGGTCTGAGTCTTCTTCACAAAAAAGACCGACTCTTGGCAGTGAGCCTACCTTAAGCCTCGTTGGTGAGCTTGATGTAACTTACGATACGAAAATTCCTTTGCTTACAGAAATATTTAACAAAATTAGTTTTGGTAAATCGACTTCACCTTCTACTTTGAGGTTCCAGGGTGAAATTGCACAGTCATATCCTAATCCTAATACTAAGGGCTTTGCATACATCGATGACATGGAGAATTCTAAAGATGAAATTGGTGTCTCCTTTTCCATATATGACTGGAAAAGAAGCTCTGTCCCCCTTTCTTCAACTCAGATAGAGAGAGATACTTTTAACCTCGGAAGGAAGATTGTCTGGGCTGGTGTATACGATATGTACAAGAAGGGTCAGATATTTTCCAACATCCCCTCAGAGGAGCAGAATTTAGCTCAACTTGTGTTTTATATTGAACTGTACCCTAAAGAGACTGGAATATCTTCCTTTATGGGGATATCTAATGTACTAAGTAGCCTCGGGCAGGATTTTTCTAACTATGAATATCTTAATATAATCGTAAAGGGAAGTAAGGGGAAGATGGTTGTGGATGTTGGGCCAGATATCTCTGAAAATTCTGTGTGGAGGGACAAAGGTGAGCAGATTAAGAGTTATAACCCTTATGTTATATCTTCAGAGGATAAGAATGGTAATGGTGCACTTGATGATGGTGAGGACACCGGTTTAGATGGTTATGAAGGCGTTGACAGCCTCTGGAGTGTATCTTCGGTGGATGATGGGAATGACGATTATTACTACCCGCGCAGCGGGGAAAGAAACTATTCGCGCGTGAATGGTACCGAAGGGAACGGACGTCTGGACACCGAAGAGCTTATAATAGATGGAAAACTGGCATTGGATAATAATTATTATGAGATTGTAATTGATTTGGAGAATCCACCTCAGGATATTTTCATTGGCGAAAATGAAGAGGGGTTTAAAACTTTCCTGATACCACTAAAAGACACTACCTGGAGCCGGAAATTTGGAAACCCAAACTGGGGTTATGTACGTTTCGTAAGACTCTGGTTTGATGATATTACAGAACCTGACACTTTGATTATTGCACAGTTTAAATTCCAGGGTAATCGTTATGTTAAGTCTGATGTTATGACGATAGATTCCACTATTCCTGTCGCAGATTATGAGGTAATTGGTGTAAGGTCGGTAGGTAACACCGATGATCCTTTATATACTTCTCCACCGGGTGTGGAGCTTGAGCGGGATTTAATAACTGGTAGACTTGAGCAAGAGAACGCTTTGGCCCTTAAATACGAGAATATGGGGAAGTCGCATTTTGGGCTTGTTACCCAGACGAAAAGTAGCGTGATGGATTTTATGAATTACAAAAGTATCAAGTTTTTTGTAAAGCCAAGGCCCGGTACAGAGAGCCCATTCCCCACCGTATTTATCAGATTGGGTGACAGTCTCAATTATTATGAATATAGATATAAAATCGTTAGTTCTGAGTGGAGTGAAGTTGTGATTTATATTGATTCTCTTACGCAGATTAAGAATATTATCAGAGATTCTGTGTCAGCAGTTGGCCCTCACGTGAGAGGGAATGTGGCGATCAGAGGTAATCCTTCGTTTACTCAGATTAAAAGCATAGCCTTTGGAATTTTGAATGATGAGATGGTACCTTTGAGTGGCGAATTGTGGATAAATGAGCTGCGTCTTGGTGACCCAAGAGCCGATAGAGCTACTGCTTACCAATGGAATGCTGATTTTCGATGGGCTAACTTTCTTGGAGCGAGTGTTTCTTTTTCAAGACTTCAAAGCAACTTTAGGCCTCTTCAAGGGGCTCCGAATAAGAGTGATGACAGGACGCTTTTTTACAATATCAATGCAGAGTTGGGTGCCCTTCTTCCACAGAAGTGGGGTGTTAGGCTGAATGTTGCCCATATGAAGAATTTTATAAGGTCCTTGCCTCTTTATGGTTCATACTCGGACCTCGTTCTAACTCCAGAACAACAGTTAAGAGAAAAAAGCCTCACAGATTCACGGAGAACGTCGTTTTCGTTTTCCAAATCTGCAGGCTCAGAGAATTTGATTGTTAAGTATTTGCTTGAACCTTTGAATCTATCAGGTTATCTTAATAGGGACGTGAGTTCAAACCCCCGGAATTCAGCAAATTCCTATACTAAAAGTTTAAGTTTTGGTCATGGGCTGAGAATTCCATGGGAAATTAGGAAGGGCAAGTTCAGAATGAATCCTCTTCCTGAGTACCGTTTTAATGGAAGCTATTCTGATGTAACCTCATTTCGAAAGGATTATATGAGTGGTGTTGCTCAAAGAGATTCTGTAAAGTCCTTAGCTGAATCTCATTCTATAACCTATAATCCATTTTCCTTCCTAAACACACGGTTTGACCTCGGACGGACTCATGATCTATGGGAGAAAAGAGAGGCTGCATATTCTGAAGGGTTTAGTTCTTCTTTAAGATTTTCTATACTCTCAATACTTGACCCCTCAGTTAACTTTTCTACTTCTTACGGTGAGAATAAGGACAGGAGCTTACAGACGCAGGATTCTGTTATAAAAGCTAACATAGCGTCCAATACCTCTGCAGGCTTTAATGCGTCGCTGAATATTGCAACTGCTCTTGAAAGATTTGGAGGATTTTTGTTTAAAGACAAGACTGACTCAACGGGTAAAGTACTTGAGCACCCCTTTAAAAAAAGATGGGTAGGCTTTGCAAGGAGCATCCAAGCACTCAGATTTTCCTATAATATTACTGATAACTACGGTATAAACAGGGCAGAAGAGAGACCTGACTGGAAGTTTAGATTTGGAATCGACAGAAATCTTCTTTCAGACTCAGGCGAGGTTCAGAGGTTTTCCAATACCTTTGTACGGCACTATACTATGGACTGGGGATTTAGGATTCTCACCGCAACTATAAGTATAGGAGGATCGCACGATAATTCCGTGAGCTCTGTTTATATAAGTAAAAGGTATAGAAAGAATACAACCTGGCCAAGGGTGACTCTTTCGAATTTAAAGATATCAAATAAGTTTTTGAACAAGTTTTTGGCTAACCTTGCCTTTAATTTTAATTACCAGCAAAGGAGCGAGATTTCGGGGGACTTTGGTAAAGATCCTGACAATAGTTCCGATGTGCTGAGTCTTTCACCTTCCGTGAATTTGCTTTTTAAGAATGGAATTGGAGCAACTTTAAGCTATACCTATTCTTCCACTGAAAATACAGATTTTCGATTTGGTGAGAGGACTGCGAAGAATATTGATCATAGAGTTAGTGTAAATCCCACTTACGCAATTCCCACAGGTAAAGAAATCAAAATTCCAGTGGGAGGTATTCACTGGAAGCTAAAGAATCCTATGCAACTCGGTGTGAATGTACAGTGGAGCCGAAGCTCCCAATCCACTATCGTAAATAAAACAGAGACTAAATTGAGAGATCAAACGACGGTAAGCTGTGATTTTAGTGCTACATATTCCATAACAAGGGATATTTCCGCATCTGGATCCGTTGGGTACAAGAGATACATTGATAACCTGAGTAAAAGATACAATTCTAATACAGGGTTTGGAGTAAACGTGAACTTTAACTTCTAATGTGGTTTACAAAAGAGGAGAGAACGGGCCTTATTATTATTGGAGTTTCTATGCTGATTGGTACGTTATTGTTAAATAAAAAGAACGAAGAGACCATTGAACTACTACAAGCGAGCCTTGATGTGAGGGATAGCGTTAGCGGCCATTCCCATGAAGCAAAAGGCGTTATTTCGAAAGTGGATCTTAATACTGCTACTTTAGAGGAATTAATTGCTATTCCAGGTATTGGCCATAAAACTGCAGAGAGCATCATTGAGAGGAGGAATAGGAGTTTATTTAAAGATGTGGACGAACTTTTAGAAATTAAAGGGATTGGGGAGAAGAAACTACAGGTTCTAAAACAGTATCTGGAAGTAAAATGAAGATTGAATTTAAGGGGATATACGGCCAACAAGGGGTCATAGAGTTTTTAACTACTTACGTTCATCTTCTTAGGGAAGAGAAAGTTGATTCCCTTTTCCTCGAGTTTGTAGGGCCAGAGGGTGTTGGTAAATTGACGAGTGCACTTGAGTTTGCAGCGGCAGTTAACTGTGAAGGAGAGGAAACGGTGCCATGTGAAGTATGTCCTCATTGCGTTCAGATGTTGCATCTCCAACATCCTGATCTAATGCTCCTTCTACCCGACATGGATGCTGATAAATGGGATGGAATGTTGAAGAGGCTTGAGCCTCGCCTATTCTATAGTCCAATCAAGCAGATAAAAATTGACGAAATAAGGTCCGTAGAAAAGGAGTTATGGAGAGAAAGACCATATAGTGGGAGATATCGGTTTGTAATTGTGGCTAATGGAGAAAATCTCAATCAATATGCACAGAATGCTTTTTTGAAAACCCTCGAAGAACCTTACCCGAGAACGGTTGTGATTTTTATAGTTTCAAAACCTGAAAGAATCCTTCCAACGATTCACTCGAGGGCTCGAAAAGTGAGATTTAATGCAGTTTCTTTTAAAGATTTTCAACAATATTTTGAAACTCTCGATTTAAGAGTATCTTTACCCCTTCTGTATAGGATAACCTTTGGTTCGATAGGGAAGGCTAAGAGGTACGTCTATAGTGATTTTATTAGAGCACGATCTATTTTCCTTAAGGCATTAAGAGAGGTTGACATACAGAAGCTTCTGGAGTTGTTTAAATCTCCTTCTGGTGGACTATCTGAAGGTCAGAAGAAGCCTCGCGTAAAAAGTGAAAAATATATTGAAGATTTCATTGATTTTTATGGAACTATAGGAAGAGACTTGCTGTACACAAAATCGTATCTTCAGGAATTTATAATTAATTCTGACTTAAAGGATGAGATAGGTGAGTTTGCGAAATCCATTTCGGAAGATAGAATTATAGAGATGCTAAAAATATACAGGGAGTTGCCATTCTGGCTAAGGGCGAATGTGGATGATAGCGTAATTCCGTATGCATTAATTGCACCAATAGTTGGAAGAACGTACCAGGACGTATTTAGGAATTACTGAAATAGTTTAAAGTATTCCCTTTCTTTTGGACAGGTAACCATGATCAATCATGTTAGTACTCCGAAGTATGAGTGCTCATGAGAGTTAATAAATCTCTGGGCATGTTTTCGGATCCATCTGGGGGCAAGGGCTTTTAATTCTCACTTTTTCATAAGTATGATATTCTATTTTGTCTATAGTTTTTCTTCTTGAGGGGAATGCGCCTTGTGTCTTTCTCTTGTCTATTTTGCAGGCCCACCCTGCGAGTTTGATGATGGCTTCAAGATAAGGAAGGTTACATAAAGTAAACATTGCAATTCAGAGTTTAATAGTTGTACTTTACTTAATAAGTGAAATGCAATCGTTTTAAAAGTTTCCTGGCGGGCCCTAAGGGCCCGCCAGAATGTAATTCCTACTCAGAGACTCTAACTATTTAGTGCCTATGAAGGTAATATAATTTTGGAGGGGTTCCTCACTACCGTCACTAAAAATGATCGTGATTTCGGTAGGATGATTTTCATCGGTCGGGTTCCAGATGACGCCCCTTAGATCGGCTGCGTGCCTTCCATCTTTTGTAATCTCTCCCGTAACAGTGGTTTTTTCATATGTAATATAGCCCTCAGGGATTTCAACAGGTGCCGATAAGTTAAGAACTACTTTCCAATCATCAGAGTCAGAATAAGTAAAGGCGATACTTTCATCATTTCTCAATGTAATGGTAAGGTCGGTCCGGAAGTTACTGCGTGTGTAGTCGATTATCCAAAGGCGTAAAGTAACGTTAACAATTTCCCCCTCAGAATTGTACTCAAAGTTTGTTGCTTCAAGACCCACCTGGAATTCTCCCGGGATTGTAAGAAGGATTCTTAAATAAGTGATTTGGCTAAAGTTATTGTATTGTGCATTAAAACTTAGATCAGTAATTTTATTGTTGTCAAGGTAGATTGCCACGTGAGCTTTCTGAGGTAGCGTGTCGGTACCAATAAAGCAGGTTTCAATGGAATCTATGAGTATCTGTGCCTGGTGAGGCGCTGGATCATAGAAAATCCATTGGAATAGTATGCCACTTTGTGGAACATCGGGATCGATATGAACCCAGCCTGTATCCTGCCACTCCCACGTACCGTAAAGATCTTCAATCGTACCTTTAGTTGTTTCCGATACAATGTTCAAAGGTAGTTTATATTCATTTTCTCTAAATCTTATCGTCTTTTCGCCTGTCCCAATTGGTGGATTCTTGGCAACGAAATCTGAAAGTACATTGAAGGTCTGTGTTTGGGAGAGTTCACTACCGAGGTTGTTAGTTGAGGTTAAGAAAGTTGCGGTCTCATCCTTTGGAACATCGCTCTCTTTCTTGCAAGAAGTTACAAGGAGGAGGCCCAAAAAACCTAATGATATTACACTTCTCAATTTTCTTCTCAATTATGTTACCTCCTTTACTTGCTAATTTTAATACTTTACCTTCGAGACATCAATCTTTATATTTTAGTAAAACGGTTTTGGTTTCAGCTTAAACGTACTCAAGAATCAAGAACTAGGATAATGTTGCATAGTGCAAACGGTTGTTACTTTGCGCAATAATGACGGAACATTATTATAGATTGAGATTTCCTATAAAGTATATACTTTCGGGTGTGCTTTTAGGTTGGCACATCAGAATTAATTAGCTAATTCTTGCACGAGGGCGGATGATAACGCTTGGTATGGAGGGAGAACCGTTTGTGTATACTGTATTTATTGTTTTGACTCTCCGGTGCCTCTCGCTTATAATTAACAAACTTTGAGATGTAGGAGGAAATTATGAGAATAAAAACGGGTTTTACGCGTCGGAGAAGACATAAGAAGATACATAAAGCTGCAAGAGGTTATTTTGGCCAGAAACATTCCACTTTTAAAAAAGCAAACGAAGCCGTTCTTCGATCTTTACAATACTCTTATGCCCATAGAAGATTGAAAAAACACGATATGAGGAAATTATGGATAATAAGGATAAATGCTGCCGCCCGAGAAGAAGGTCTAAACTATTCTACTTTTATGGCTGGTTTGCGGAAAGCTAATGTCAATTTGAATAGAAAAGTGTTGGCTGATCTTGCAGTGGGCAATACTCAGGCGTTCAGCGAACTGGCTAAACTTGCTAAAACCCATGTCGATTCTTGATGAGGTTCATTCTCTTCGAACCGAGATTGAAAAAGATTGGGCTCACATTGATAGCATAGAGAGTTTAGAGAATTTCAGAGTAAAGTTCTTTGGTAAGAAGGGAAAAGTCCAGGATATAATCAAAAAAATATCGTTACTTTCACCAGAAGAGAGACGTGAAGCAGGCCGGTTGATAAATGAGATTAAGGTAAAGTTTGAGGAATTAGTTCAGGAGAGGAAAGAGGAGCTCTTAGCTCGATTGGGCTCAGATACTTATGACCTATACATCACGCCACGACACCTGGAAGTGGGAAATTTACATCCGCTTTCAAAAGTTGTTGATGAGCTCTTAGACGTAGTTACCGGCCTTGGATTCGAAGAGGTTGGACTTAACGATGCACCTGATGTGGAGTGGGATTACTATAATTTTGAATGCTTGAACATACCTCCATATCATCCATCCAGGGACATGCAGGCTACGTTCTTTATAACTGATAAAATGCTGCTTAGGACTCAGACTTCTCCTGTGCAAGTAAGGACCATGCTTCAGAGAAAGCCTCCTATTAGAGTTGTCCATGCGGGGAGAGTTTACAGGGTTGACGCCTTTGACGCAACGCACGCCCCGTGTTTCTATCAGATGGAGGGTTTATACATTGATAGAAACGTGAGTTTTGCTGAACTCAGAGGGACTCTTGAAGTTCTTGTAAGAGAGATTTTTGGCGAAAAGGCAGAGTTCAGAATGATGCCATCGTATTTTCCCTTTACTGAACCATCAGCCGAAGGGCAGGTGAGATTTGGTGAAGAATGGTTAGAAATTTTTGGGTGCGGAATGGTTCATCCTCAAGTCCTTAGAAATGTAGGACTTTCCCCTGAAGTATGGTCTGGGTACGCCTTTGGACTTGGGATTGAAAGAATTGCAATGATAAAATATGGTATAAATGACATCAGGCTTTTTAGCGACAATGATATAAGGTTCCTGAGGCAACTATGAGAGTTTCGTATAACTTGCTTAAAGAGTATATTCAGGATCTAAAGCTTTCTCCTCTTGAATTGAAGGAGCTTTTCCCCTACTTGGGTATCGAAGTGGTAGAGTTTAAATTCCTTGCAGAAGGGCTTGAGGAACACGTTGTAAGCGGAGTTATAGAAAATTTGTCCAATATTAAAGATGACCTAACTTATAAGGTCGCAGAAGTTTCCATCGGGGCTAAAAGTATTACCGTTGTCTCTACAGCCCCTAACCTTAGAGAAAAGATGAAAGTGATTGTAGCCCTTCCAGGAGCCCGTCTTGGGAACAATGTAGTTCACGAAAAGGAAGTGCGAGGGGTTAAGTCACAGGGTAATGTTCTATCACTGGAAGAGGTTGGCCTTCCTATATCCTCGAGTGGAGTATATGAGCTTCCTGGTGATTTTCCTGTAGGAGTTTCTCCACTTGAATACTTAGGCTTAAATGACTGGATTTATGACCTTTATATCTTCCCAAATAGGCCTGATTTGTTAGGTATAATCGGACTTTCGATGGAAATTTCGGCTTATGTAGGCGGTGAGATCCTCTGGCCTAAAGTCGGGGTGCTAGAGGAGTGTCATGATATACCTATAATAGAGGTACTGGACAAAGATAGTTGCCCCGTTTACACAGGCAGGATAATAAAGAATATAACCGTAAAGGAGTCACCCTTCGAACTTCAGAGGAAGTTGATTCTCTTAGGTCAGAGGCCGATTAACAATATAGTAGATATAACTAATTTTGTAATGTTCGAATTCGGGCAACCTATTCATGCCTTTGATGCAGCGAAGGTTGAGAGAAAGATAATGGTGAGAAGGGCTAATCCCGGTGAAAAGATTCTTTGCCTTGATGGGTTAGAAAGGGAATTGAATCCTGAGATATTGGTTATAGCTGATGCTCAAAAGCCCATTGCAGTTGCAGGGGTTATAGGTGCCGAAGAGAGTGGTGTAACAGGAGGATCTTCTACTATAATTGTGGAAAGTGCATATTTTGATAGGGTTAGGGTTAGGAAGGCGGAGTCTTCACTTGGACTTACCACAGAATCTTCAAGACGTTTTGGTAGGGGAGGTGATCCTTCTGTAGTAGAAGTGGCTTCTCGGAGGGTAGCTTACCTGATTAAACAGCTTGCTGGTGGTACTGTTTGCAAAATTAATGAAGTTAAAAGTAAAAACTTTGAGCAGGAAAAGATCAAACTATACTTTAAAGACCTCAATAGGATGTTCGGTCAGGTGGTTGAACCTGAGGTAGTGCGAAAAATAATTGATAGACTCGATTTTGCAGTTCACGGGAAAGAAGATCACCTTGAAGTAGTGGTTCCATTGCGCAGGAGGGACATTGAAGAGTGGGAGGATTTGTCGGAAGAAATTTTGAAGATATACGGATATGATAAGATAAATAGCATGGTGAGAAATTGTAGCACGTTTTCTGGTAAAAAGCTGAAATCCATTGATCGGAAGTTAAAGGTCCTTCTGGCTAACGTGGGTTTTTTTGAGGTGAAGACGGTAGAGTTTGCCAATCCTGAAGAACTTCAAAGCATCGGAGGCTTACCCCGCGACTTTGTGAGAATTCGTAACCCATTAAATAATGATATGTGCGTGCTCAGGACTTCACTTGTTGCCGGGCTTCTGAGAGTTGCATCGAACAATTTAAGAAGGGGAGTAAGTTACGCAAAGATTTTCGAAGTGGGTAAGGTTTTTCGCTGGTCTGGAGAAGAGAATTTACCGGAAGAGAGAATGATGCTCGGCCTTTGTGTCGCTGGGGAGGTAAGTAAAACCTGGGACAGATCGGAGAGAAACATTGATATGTATGACCTTCTCGCAGGGTTTCAAGTGATAAGGGAAAAGCTTGAGCCTACACTTGAAGTAGTCCCAGAAGATCTCGCGATAATGGGCCTTTCGAATGGCGGTGCGGTATTATGTGATGGTAGGAAAGTGGGCTATCTGGGCGAAGTATCAGGCAAACTTAGAAAGATGTTTGATATAAAGTCACCTGTATTTGTGTTAGAATTGGATCTAAGTTCGCTGAAGTTTGCGGAAATTAGATACAAAGAAATTCCCTCATTCCCTTCTACGAGCAGAGACCTTTCGATAATTATCCAGGAAAATGATTCCATCTCCCCAGTAATAAGAAAAGCAGCTGAAACTCTATCTCCTATACTGGAAGATTACGAGGTAATTGACATTTACTACGGAAAACCTATTCCTGAGGAGAAGAAAAGTGTTACCATTAAGTTTATTTTTCGAGCTTCAGATAGAACTCTCACGCAGGAGGAGGTGGATACGAAATTTTTTAAGTTTGTGGAACTCCTGAAGAATGAGGGTTATGAAATAAGGGGTTTAAATGGCTGATCTGGCTGAGGAGTTAAGTAAAAAAATAGATTTATTGCTTGAGAGGGTTAGCTCCCTTGAAGAGCTTCTGAAAGAAAAGGATGAAGTTATGAAAGAAATTTCTGATAGACTGGAAAAAATTGAAAAAAAGTTAAATAATTTGAAAAGTAAGATCGAGGTGTTAAAGTGAGTGCGGACCTTTTTAGTAATATAAAAGGTAGAAGGCAGATCAGATTTAAGAATATGGAGTTTGAGATTTATTGTGAAAAGGAAGACGAGGCTTTTTTAGATGAAGTTGTTACAACTGTTCTGGAAAAATTCAGGCAGGAAGAGGAGAGAATTTCACGTACCAGACCGGACATCGACTGGGCAACGGTACTAGTCAATGTAATTTTTGATATGACGTACCGATACCTATCGCTAAAGAAGAGTGCTGATGCACTTACCGATAGTGTGAAGTTTAATATACAGAGAATTGACGCAAACCTCGGAAGGCCTGAAAATGTTTAGTATCTGTAAGGGAGGTGGATTTCTTTGCAATTTGATTTTTTTGAAAAAGAAAAGAGAGATTTTATTCCACTTTCAGTTGTGCTTGCGCCACAGAAACTGGAGGAGTTTGTTGGGCAGGAGCACTTGGTGGGGCAGGGGAAGCCCCTTAGAGTGCTTATTGAAAATGGAAGGTTAAAGAGTTCTATATTCTTTGGACCTCCTGGTTGTGGCAAGACAGCTTTAGCAAGGATCATTGCGAATCTTGTCAATACGAAATTTCAGGAAGTGAATGCTGCACGTATCAAGCCTTCCGAAATAAAAAAACTTGTAGATTATCTGGTTAATATTTATAAATCTTCCGGTAAGCCTGCAATCCTTTACCTTGATGAGATCCATAGGCTAAACCGTCTGCACCAGGAGTTTTTCCTTCCATTTACCGAAGAAGGTAGCCTCATTCTTATTGCTTCAACCACTCATAACCCATTTTTTGCTATATCCAACGCTTTAATTTCTAGGTCAATGCTGTTTGAATTTAAGCCCCTTATGCCTCACGATATAGTGACGATTTTAGAAAGGGCGAAGTTCTATTTAAAGGATCATTATTCGGTGGAGGTTTCCCAGCGAGCAATAGAAATAATTACCGACATGAGTGAAGGAGATGCCCGAAGGGCTCTTAACCTTTTAGAAATGGCATTGCTTGTTGTGCAAAGACAGGGGGGACCAATTATAAATGATGACCTGATCAAGGATATTATGCCACAGAGGGTATTCTCACTTACCGAGGATGAACATTATGACATGATATCTGCGCTTATAAAGTCTATCAGGGGATCTGATCCTGACGCAGCTGTTTACTGGTTGGTAAGACTCTTGGAGCAAGGGGAAGATCCTCTTTACATTATCAGGAGGTTATTTATCCATTCGTGTGAAGATATAGGTCTTGAAGATCCTGATGCTGTTAAGGTTGTGCAAGCCTGTAAAGATGGGTTCGAAATGGTTGGAAGACCAGAGGGGGATATAATCCTGACTTTTGCAGTCCTTTATCTTTCCCTTGCAAAGAAGTCAAACGCAGTGGTTAGGACGTTGGCAAATGCTAGGGAAGTGATAAGGAAAACAGGGAATTTACCGGTGCCTATGTATTTAAGGGATGCAAACTATAAAGGTGCCGTGCGAATTGGGAGGGGTGTAGGTTACATTTATCCTTATGGGGAGAACAGAGGAGTTAGACAGGTTTATTTACCAGAAGAAATAAAGGGTATGAAGATCTTTAAAAAGGAGGAACCGGAATGACAACATTAATTTTTATTTTGCTGGGAACAGTTGTTGGCTTTGGCATTGGAGTTGTTTATTTCCGAACAAGCTACAAAAAGAAACTAGAGAAGGCTCTTGGCGCTGTTGAAGAGATTCTCAGTAAGGCGCGGCTGGAAGCAGATGAAATAATACACGAAGGTGAAGCACAAGCTAAAGAGTACTGGATGAAGGAAAGGAAAAAATTTGAGAAGGAGGCCTTTGAAGCGCGAAAGGAGCTTGAGAAAACTTCAAAAAGGCTGATAGAAAAAGAGCAGATGCTTGATAAAAAGGCTGAGCAAATAGGCAGAAAAGAGATTTCCCTTAAGCAAATTGAGTCCGAGTTAAAAGAGAGGGAAAAGGCGCTTCTTGCTAAGGAAGAGAGGCTAGATAAGTTGAATGAAGAAGCGGCTAGGAAACTGGAAGAAATTGCAAGGCTTACGAGAGATGAGGCAAAGCAAGAGCTGCTGAAGAGTCTTGAGCAACAGGTTAGATATGAATCTGCCCAGTTGATGTACAGAATAAGGGAGGAGGCGAAGGAGAAGGCAGAAAAGGAGGCGAAGGAGCTGGTTCTACAAGCTGTTCAGAGGATCGCAACTGTCATTTCGCAAGAAAATACCACCAGTATTGTGCCTATTCCTTCAGATGACCTAAAGGGTAGGATCATCGGTAAGGAAGGAAGAAACATAAAGACTTTTGAATCTATAACTGGTGTAGAGGTTATTATAGATGATACGCCTGAAGTGGTAATACTTTCATCTTTTGATCCCGTGAGAAGAGAAAAGGCAAAACTGACCCTTGAGAAATTAATTCAAGACGGAAGGATTCACCCTGCGATGATCGAAGAAATTTACGCTCGAACAGAGGAAGAATTCGATGAACACCTGAGGAAGATTGGCGAGGATATTGCCCTAGAGTTGGGACTTTCTGGGTTTCACCCAGATATGTTAAGGCAAATAGGCAAGATGAAATTCAGGACGAGTTATGGGCAGAATTTATTACAGCATTCCGTGGAAGTGGCATACATCGCAGGTATAATGGCTAGTGAGCTTGGCCTTTCTGTAGTGAACGCGAGAAGGGCGGGACTGATTCACGATATTGGTAAAACTGCTGATGAAACTTACGAGGGGCCTCATGCTATCGTTGGGGCGCAGATAGCTAGGAAGCTGGGAGAGAGTGATCTCATTGTTAACGCAATAGCGGCGCATCATGGAGAAGATTCGCCTAAAAGTCCCATTGCCGTCCTTGTCCAAGCCGCTGATGCTATTTCGGGTGCAAGACCTGGCGCCAGGAGAGAGAGCATAGAAGCGTATCTTAAAAGAGTTGAAAAATTAGAACAAATTGCGCTCGGATTTTCAGGAGTGGAAAGAGCGTACGCTCTGCAGGCTGGTAGGGAGATTAGGATCATCGTAGAGGCACAAAAAATATCCGATACTGAGGCTTTTGACATTGCAAGGCAGGTGGCTCAGAAAATAGAGGGCGAAGTGGAGTTTCCGGGGCAAATCAAAGTTGTGGTTATTAGAGAGACACGTGCTGTGGAGTTCGCTCGATGATTACAGTTCTCTTTATTGGAGATGTGGTTGCAGGGATGGGGCGGGAAGTCGTAAGAAAGCTCCTCCCCGGTTTGAGAAATAAGTATGATGTTGATTTTGCTATTGCTAATGGAGAAAATATTGCAGGGGGTATTGGTCTAACTGAAAAAACAGCTGAAGAGATGAAGGCTGCAGGTGTTGATGTACTCACCGGAGGTAACCATATGTGGGATAAGCGGGAGGTCTACCAGTTTATAGATAATGTTGATTGGATAGTCCGACCGCTGAACTACCCTCCTGGTACACCTGGTAAAGGCTTTGGATATTACAGAATTCAGGGGTGTAGTGTTATGGTTTTTAATCTGCTGGGAAGGGTTTTTATGAACGGATATGATTGTCCTTTCAGGACTGCTGAAGAGTTTCTAAAGGGCTATTCAGCAGATATAATAATTCTTGATTTTCACGCGGAAGCTACTTCTGAAAAGGTGAGTCTTGGCTATTTTTTAGATGGGAAAGTATCCCTTATCGTTGGTACCCATACTCATGTACAAACTTCGGATGCGAGAGTGCTTCCTGGCGGTACGGGATATGTCACAGATGCAGGCATGACAGGGGGCCTTGGCGGTGTTATAGGGGTGAAAAAAGAGCTTTTTGTCAAGAGGTTCATTACACAAATGCCTGTTGCGTTTGAGCCTGAAGAAAAAGATCCGGGCCTTGAGGGAGTTTTAGCACGCATTGATAGCAATACCGGTAAATGTGTAGACATTAAACTACTGAGAGAGTACCTTTGAGTTCTATAGGGGGAATAGGTTTTAGAATAATACCCCTTCCAGACTTGACTCATTATTTTTTAGAGTATGATGAATGGCTCGCTTCGGGGTTCCATGGGGACATGGATTACCTTGTAAGGGGGAAAGAAAAGCGAAGGTATTTTCCGGAGTGGGCGAATTCTATCTTGGTTTGTAGATCATTTTACAATGACTTTTCTTGGGGAGACGTAGATTTTGAAGCTTGCGGTTTAATTGCTAAGTATGCGGTGAGAGATGATTACCACATTACGCTAAAGATGAAGATATATGAGATACTGCTTGAAATTGAACCAAAAGCTGAGAGCTTGAGATATAAAATATTTGTGGATAGTTCACCAGTTCTTGAGAAGCCTGTTGGGTACTTTGCAGGATTTGGTTTCATCGGATCTAACACCCTTGTGGTTGATTCCGAATGGGGTTCCTATTTTAATATTGGAGGAGCATTTTTAAGTGTAAGTAATTTCGAACCCTCAAATCCAGTAACCGCTGAAGCATGTGTCGATTGTAACCTGTGTGTAAAAGCCTGTCCTACAAAAGCTCTAATTCAGCCTGGGCTTTTAGATGCTCGAAGGTGTATCAGTTATCTAACTATAGAATACAAGGGCGTGATTAATGTAGATAAAGCAAGAGGTATGGGCAACTGGATCTTTGGATGTGACTTGTGTCAGGAAATCTGCCCATTGAACAAAAGATTAAGCGATCAAAATTTAATCTCATATGCTAGAGCACATCTAATTGCTCCCCCACTTGATTTTCTTGTCAGTTTGGACGAGAAGGAGTTTTATAAGTTATTTTCTGGTACACCTGTAAGCAGAGTTGGGTATGTTCGGTTTATGAGGAATGTATTGGTGGCTGCATTCAACACAGGCGACAGTAATATTTTTTCGACTATCTGCTTCAAGTTAAAGGAGTTAAAGATTCCGCTCCTTGAGAATCAGATCAAAGAATTGGAAGAGAGTTTCTATGGATGAAAGGCTCATAAAAAACAATGTTGAGCTAATGCGCTTCTTAGATAAATTTTATGGAGACAAGCTCTCCAGATTTCTTGAAAGTACTGGCAAAAAGCTAAAGACTGCTATAAGGATTAATAGCCTCAAGATTGATAGAGAACATCTTCTTGAAAGGTTAAAGGGAAAGGGATTTAAACTAACTCCCATTCCTTTTTATGATGATGGGTTTGTCTTAGATAATGCACCTATGGAAGTTGGCAGTACTGTAGAACATTTTATGGGGTATTACTATGTCCAAGGACTCTCTTCAATGATACCACCTTTACTACTTAATCCGGCACCCGGCGAGATGGTATTGGATATAGCGAGTGCCCCCGGTTCGAAAACCACTCAGATGGCTCAGATGATGAAAAATAGAGGCACAATAGTTGCAAATGACATTGATGTGGAACGAATAAAGGCTCTTTCAAATAACATAGATCGTATGGGTGTACTTAATACTATTATTATCCATGAGCAGGGCTGTAGATTTGGGCAGTTGTTTCCTGATGCTTTTGATAAGGTGCTTGTGGATGCCCCCTGTTCGGCGCTTGGAACCTTGAATAAGAATACGGAAGTGGTAAAATGGTGGAGTCGTGAAAAGATTGGTAAGCTTATGAGTGCTCAGAAAGGGATTATTTTGAGTGGTTTTGATGCTTTGAGGCCCGGCGGTGTTATGGTTTACTCTACATGCACTGTCACGCCGGAAGAAAATGAGTATATAGTAAATTATCTTTTAAAGGAGAGGTTAAATGCAGAGGTCCTTGATTTTTCTCTTCCAGGAATAACATTTAGAGATGCCTTGGTTACGTGGGAGAGATTCGAATTCGCACCACAAATAGCAAAATGCAAAAGAATAGAACCACATCTAAACCCAGATTTTGAAGGTTTTTTTATTGCATTAATTAGAAAATTATCTTCTTGAGAGGAAGGTCTCTATAGAATCCATTACCGCAAAAATCATTGGTTGAAGCATTCTATCTAAATCTTTTCTAACGGCATCTTCCCAGTGTCCAAAAAGAAACATTTCTCCTTTACCGTCAACCTGACTTGAGGCATTAATTTTGTATAAGAGCTTATCTTTTTGATACACATAGAAGGAGGCTTTTATCCACCCCTTAGACATATATTTATATTCGAGACCATTGGGCTGTTGAGGAATTTTATGTATCGTAAAGTCAACGTAAAATTTGTCTAATGTCCCCTTTAAAACGATGTTCGCTTCATCTTCGGTCTCTGCTGTGGGAAAGAGATTTGAGTTTCGGATCTCTGCGATGACTGCCCTCCGTAAGAAGTCTCTGGGTTCAATTACGAAGACATGTCTCAAGTCGTGCTCAGTTCCAATGAGTTTCATTTCTCCAAAGACTGAATCACTGGTCTCTGAAAATTCACCAACGTACACTTTTAGGGCATAAGCCCTGGGCCATGTCAGAGATCGCGGGTTATAGTCGTAAGTGAGTTTTATACTGCTACATGCGCTTAAAATTAGAGTTGTGAATATAATTAAATATTTTATCTTTTTCATTTTCTCCTCCACTTTATATAATATTATTCTCAAGTCTCGAATTGTCAACGGATTAAGGTTGCTCTTGACAGTTGGTAGATTTGCTATTAAAATTTTACTTAAACAAAAGGAGGTTGCTAATTATGGCAACGTTGGTTGATTATTTTGTTAGAGGCGGCTCAATGATGTGGTTACTTCTCATCCTGGCGATATTGGGGTTAGCCTTTATTATAGAGAGGCTGATCTCGCTCTTTATAAAATTGAAGGGAGACCCCAAGCAAATAATGGAAGATACAATAAAGAAAATCGAAGCCCAGGGTATCGATGCGGCTCTCTCTTTTCTTAGTAAGGAAAAGAATCCAATAGCGAAGGTTATGGAAGCCGGTCTTGAGAAGGTAGATAGGGGGAGAATGGTGGTAGAAGAAGCCATGACAATGAAAGCCACAACTGAATTTGCATTCCTTGATAGAGGAATGATTTATCTTACAGCTGTCACGACTTTGGCACCCATCGTAGGGTTCCTTGGCACTGTTACTGGTATGATTAGGGCATTTAATGCTATTGCTGCTGCGGGTGAAGTTGAGCCTACAATAGTAGCATCGGGTATTTCAGAAGCTTTAATTACCACTGCTACTGGCCTTCTTATCGCTGCTCCTATTTCTCTTTTTTATGCTCTTTTCGCTGATAGAATAAATAACTTTACAAGGGCAATGGAAGAAACTTCCAATGCCTTTATAGAGTATCTTCTTGAAACTGGAGTTATAGAGAGATAAAATAACGGAGGGATAAGCTTTGCCTATTTTATCGAAACGTAAAGTTCCTCAGGAGGCTGAGATTCCTACAGCCTCTATGGCGGATATTGCCTTCCTGCTTATAATCTTTTTTATGACTTCCACGGTTTTCATGCGAGAAAAAGGGCTTAAGATTGCCCTTCCTGAAAAGACAGATCAGGTGGTTAAAATTGGGGGGGAGCGTGTCATAAGGGTCTCAATAAACGATGTTGGCGAGATTTTTCTTGATGAGGACCCAGTCGCCACCTTTGAACTTAAGGAGAAACTTGCGCAGAGAATTGCTGACTATAAGGCTCAACATGAGGGTAGGGATCCTCTGGTGGTGCTTAGGACGAACGTGGATGCTCCATACGAAAAGATGATAGAAGTTTTCGACGTAATAAAGCAAGTTCCTGAAGCAAAGGCAGTTTCACTGGCAAGCATCAGGACAGGAGGTTAATGATGCGACTTAAGCAGAGGATTCCATCAAAAACAAATATTCCCACATCTTCCATGTCTGATATAGCTTTTCTACTATTACTGTTCTTCCTTGTCACTACTAAGTTTAGAAAAGAAATCGGTTTTCAGGTCATACTACCTGAGGCAAGGGCGACTGAAAGAATTATAAAGACAGAAGATCTTGCGAGGATTTTTATAAATTCGAAAGGTCAGATTTCGGTTGATGATTTCTTAGTTCAACCTAGCGATGTAGTAATCCGTTTTAGGTTAAAGATTGCGGAGAATCCGGCGATGATAGCATATATTAAGGCAGACAAAAGGGTAAAATACAATTATGTAGACCAGGTTCTTGAATCTCTTCGTGAAGCTAAGGCTCTTAGGGTTATATTTGCGACAGAATTTAAAGAGGGTTTAGGGGGGTGATTGAAATGCCTGATGAGGTGAGGAAAAGGCCATACTATAAAGGAAGTGAATTACTGGACGAATATCCTGATGACCTTGCAAGGAGTATGATCATTGCACAGGTAATACTAATTGTCCTCTTCTTGAGTGTGAGGGGGATTGAGGTCGCCCCTTATCAGCCTAAGCAGGTAGAGAGCATGTATTTGGAGCCAGAGTATACGGAGGTGGGTAGGGAAATTGAAGAAGCTCCGCCTCCCCCAAGACCCCAGGTTACAGTGGAAGTTGCTGAAGCTGGCGAAGCTGCTGAAGATGGCGAGGTGGAACTTGCTCCTACAACTGATTTCAACATTTTTGATGTACCACCTCCACCGAGCTCAGATACAACAGTCTATGAATATTATGTGGTCGAGGTGAAACCACAAATTGTTAAAGCTGTTTCTCCCAAGTATCCTGACCTTGCTCGAAAGGCAGGAATTGAAGGAATGGTTTACGTACTTGCTATTGTGGGACCGGACGGCAAGGTTAGGAGTGCTACAGTAGCAAGAAGTGATAACCAGATATTTAATGAGGCAGCGGTTGAAGCAGTAATGCAATTTGAATTTTCACCAGCTTATCAACAAGATAGACCTGTGGCATGTAAAGTGATGGTTCCGGTCAGGTTTGTTTTGAGGCAATAGTTTTTTATGAGTAAAGAACCTAAAAAGGAGGGTAGCCCTATGTTAAAAAAGCGGGCTGTGATGGTTGTGCTGGCAGGTATAATGTTATGTGGAGCATTATACGCCGGTACAACGGGTAAGATAGCCGGAAGGGTCTTCGATCAAGAAACAGGAGATCCATTGCCCGGTGCTAACGTGGTGATCGTAGGTACCAAAATTGGTACCGCCACTGACCTCGATGGTTACTACTATTTGATTAATATTCAACCTGGAGTTTATACACTGAGAGCTTCTATGATTGGCTACAATCCCCAGGAAGTTACCGACGTAGTGGTAAAGGCAGACTTAACCACTAATATTAACTTCTACCTTACGTCGACTGCCATTAGGACAGAAGAGATTGTAGTTACTGCTCAAAGGGAACTTGTGGAAAGAACCGCTACAGAGACTCGTAGAGTAGTTAGCCAGGAAAACATTTCTCAATTGCCTTATACGAACTTTCAGAGTGCAATTCAGATGCAAGCTGGTGTAACCGGGGTAAACGTTATAAGAGGTGGTAGGGATGATGAAGTAGCGTACTACGTAGATGGAATGCTAATTAACTCGCCTGTTTACGGTACGTTTTACGGATATATAAATACGTCTGCAATACAGGAAATGTCACTTATCACAGGTGGATTTAATGCCGAGTATGGTCAGGCTCTTTCTGGTGTAATTAACGTGGTCACAAGAGAAGGAGGTACAAAGACATCTGGTGACTTTACTATTAGATCCGATGGAATTCTTCCTGAAAAGCTTGATTATGGTTCTACTAGAACTACGGTTACTCTTGGTGGACCAGTTCCTTTTACTAATAAAAAGGTAAGGTACTTTGTTTCCGGCGAAACCTTCTGGAGAGATGGCGCACCGTCGTATAACTACATTCCCGAAGACGACGAATGGTATCCGATCCTAAATGCCTATGAAAATGGTACCGATGCTTTCAGGGCATTTGTGGACACCGCCAAAGTTTGGTGGTATGATCCAACACAAGCTTCCGATCCGAACTATGCAGTGAAGCCGTACTGGAAAGATTATTACAATATGGCTAAGGAGTGGAAAGAGTACTTTACAGATCGCCCATACCTTCTGCCTCATTCTGCCGCTCAAAACTACTACCTTCAAGGAAAGCTTTCTTTTCTTCCTTTAGAAAATCTGAAAATAATGCTTGCTGGTAATCTTGCTAAAGAGCAGAACCAAACTTATCACTATGGTACTTACCAAAGGTACAAATATCGTGGAGAGAGGAACAGAGTCAACCTTACACGCAGATACCAAACAACGCTTACCATCAACCACATTTTGAGAAACAATCTCTTCTACACCTTGAATTTGGGATACTTTTATTCGAGAACAAGGGTTGGAATTCTTGACCCGAACTACCAGCCGTACTGGTTTGACAAATATCTTCCGAGCATCAGAGATTACTTATATACAAGAAGAATAGATGAACTGTTCTCCGATTACAGATTTGTTGGTTATGTGCCCGATCCACCTACGGAAAAGGTAATTATCCCAGGTTACTATATGTATAACTTTGGGCCAGGCAATCCATGGGGTGTCGGCGATCAGTCTCACGTTAATTTTGTTTCGACAGGTGACTACCGTATAATCAATAGAAGAATTGAGCAAACTTATAGCGGTAAATGGGACCTTACATGGCAAGCTAATAAGTATCATGAATTAAAAGCCGGTCTTGAATTTAGGTATCATGATATTAACTTCTACCACAATTCGTTGCCGTGGGATCAAAATCCGTTCTTAGACATTTACGATACTAACCCATACCAGGCGTCAGCCTATGTTCAGGATAAGATGGAGTTTGAGGGTTTAGTGGTGAATGCTGGACTCAGGTTTGATTATATGGACCCCAAGCAAACATATTATATTAGCATAGCCGGTCTTGGTCCTAACGATGTTTACACAATTACTCCAGAAGATACTATGGCTAAGGATGTAAAACCGAAGTATCAGCTTTCTCCTAGGCTGGGCATATCACACCCAGTTACCGAGAGGCAGGTGCTTCACTTTGCTTACGGGTACTTCTTCCAGACTCCACCCCTTGAATACTTCTACACTTCTACTCATATGAATATCGACGAAATCATGTCAAGGGGTAACCAGCTTGTTGGAAACCCTGACCTGAATGCAGAAAAACAGATTGCTTTTGAGGTTGGTCTCGCAAACCAGCTAAACGATTTCTCAGCAATTGACGTCACTGCTTTCTATAAAGATGTTTATCAGTGGGTCGGTTCCCGTAAGGTCAAAGCTATCCCAATGTCCTTCTACATTTATACCAATGCTGCATATGGGAACTCCAAGGGTGTTGAGGTAACATATCAATTGATGCAAAGGGATGTTAATTTACGTCTTGCTTACACCTTACAATTTGCTGAAGGCACTGAATCGGATCCTTTTGAAGCGTATGAAAACCTCTACTACAGTTATCTGGGCACTGACCCGATCACAGGTGAACCTGCAGCATGCCCCGCAAGCATTGTACCTCTGAATTATGATCATAGGCACACGATTAACGCTTCAATTACTTATTCTACTCCCGAAGGTCTTGTGCCTTATGGCATTCTTGATAATGTCAATGTCTCTTTGATTCATAGATCTCAAAGTGGTGCTCCATATACTCCGAGGGATCTCAGGGGCAATATCGTTGGAGACATAAATTCTGAAAGAACTCCTTGGAGCCATAATACGGACCTCACTGTTTCAAAGGGAATCAATGTTTTTGGGAAGATTCTGGAACTGAGATTTGAAGGGTTCAATATATTTAACATTAAGAATGTTGTGGGTGTTTACCCCACAACTGGACTTCCTAACGATGATGGTTATGCAAAGACGCTCACTGTCTCCATGTTTGGTAATTCTAACATATATTTAGGCCAAACTGGGTATAACCCTCTTAGAGACATAAATGGTGATGGTATCCTTACTCCTCAGGAAATGTATGAATCGTACATCCTTGCCCTCAAAGATTACCTTGCGACGCCAGCTAATTATGGTGAACCTATTCAACTCAGATTTGCATTAGTATTCAGATTCTAAGGAGGGGTCAAATGGAGTGGTTTAAAAGAATATCAATCTTAATGATAGTGGCAGTGGGCATCCTTTCTGCCCGTACCCAGGTTAGCTCATCGGGTTCGAAAGTGTACCACTATGGCATCCTTGATGGGTCTGAACTCTGTATGTATATGAGTAACTATGGCTCCTTCGGTCACAACTTCCCCTCAGGAGATGCAGGTGGATGGTGGCCAAGGAACCGTAGAAATGAAACATACATATACGGTGCAGGCGTGTGGGTGGGTGCCCTTAAGAGAAATGAGGCGAATCCTGCCAAGTGGGATACAGTAGTTGCCTTTATGTATAACCCTAACAGTGGGCAGTCAGAAGGTGGCCCTGCCTACGTACCCGAGCTTTTGCGGGTAGATGATAGTACCTATCAAATAATAGGTGAGGAACCCGATTATAGAGATTATGCTGGTGCTACAGGAGACGCCCAGGCAAGGTTGTACCTTTCGAACTCTGACAATGCAGGCTACGGTTGGCCCATTAAGGAGATCGATCTGGTAAGTGGTGATACTGTCAATTTTGTATTATCGACCCTGGATAGCTATACCAGGTATACTGATCTTAACCCATCAAGGCAAGAGTCAGGCTCAAGAATAATGGGACTCCTCTTTGATCAGTGGACATACCAGTTTGATGTTCCCGGTCTTAAAGATATCACCTTCCTACTTTTTAAGGTTACGAATATTTCTGGAGATACATTGAAAGACGCTTATATAGGTGCTTGTTATGATAACGACATTGGAAATGAGGCGGGTACTGCAGCCAATGATTTGGTAGGATTTGTGAGGACTTACAACTTTGGCGAAGGGGATATTAACCTAAACCTGGCTTTCCAATACCAGCTTCAACCTGAAGGCGGCTGGATCGGTGTGGATGGTAATGGGTTGCCTGGTGTTGTGGGGAGCGTATTTCTCAAGAGCCCCATTGCCACAAAAGAAGTTGTTATTATAGATACCATTGGAACCCCTGTGGGGCCCGACACCCTACATACTGGCGAACCACTTGGTATGACAGCATTCAAGATCTTCACGATACAAATAGATCCGAGGGACGACAAAGAGAGGTATATGGTGATGTCCGGTTGGGATCCACCTTCTGCCGGAGGAAGATATAACCCTTATATGGATGATGTTTATGGCGCTGGTGATAAGAGGTTTATCCAGGTTTCTGGGCCCATCGACATGCCACCTGGTGCATCAGCAGAACTTGTGGTTGCTGCTGTCATAGCAGCAGATTCCACAAACATTAAATTTGTTGCAAAGAAAGCTTGGGATGTATACTCTCAAAACTTTGTAGCTCCTCAACCACCTGCAAAACCTACATTGTACGCTTGGGGTAAGGATAGAGAGGTAGTGCTCTTCTGGGATGATGCTGCAGAGATTACGAGGGACAGATTCTATGACATTGAGCATGGAAGTAACCCATTGTACAGAGAGTATGACTTCGAAGGTTATATTCTGAGAAAGAGTATGGATGGTATGGTGTGGGATACCCTTGGTGTATGGGACCTTCCTGATGAGTTTACTGTTGTTTATACTGATAGTGTAATGGACTTCTTAGGAAACAAAATTTACACAGATTCGATATTCCTTGGTACAAACACAGGCATTGTACATTCTTATGTAGACAGAGATACCCTTCTAAGGAATGGAGTGAGGTATATGTATGAAATCATCCCATACGATATAAACTTTTCAAGCGGAACATGGTTTTCTCTAACTGGTGCTGCAGGAAGAGCCTTGGTGGTTCCCCACAAGAATCCCGTTGATGAGACCTTCCCCGATAATCCTGTAGTTATTACAAAGAACGGTGTTGAGAATGCTTTTAAATATGATGGAGCCTTCGTTGTTACTAAAGATACCAGCATTTTAAAAGCGGGTAAATACTACCTGAGATTTAACTATGAAGGGCCAAACACGCGCAAGGCTGATGGCCCAAATGTTTTAGTGCATCCTATATATTCTACATACCTTCTGAACGAAGCTCAAGACACGGTGGTGGCTATTCCATCGAGTAGAATTCTTTGGACAGTTGTTCCCGATACTGTTTCACAGGCTTTTGCAAAGTATATATATGTATTCCCCTCAGATATCCTATTTAATGGGGCAGTGATTTCGGGTCCAAGGCTTGAGATTCAAACTGACCTTTTGAACTGTTTCTATACTGTGGATACAAGCCTTGTTGGCACTTCTGCGGATACTTGGAAGTTCCTTCAATCTCAATGGACCTTCGACTCTACATTAAATGTATACAAGCAGCCTACGAAATCAAGGGGTATATTCTTTGCGGGGTCTGTCTATCGAATTACCTGGAAGCATGTTGATAACGGTGATTCCGTGACCCTTGAGGTAGTTGACACACTCACGGGCAATATAATCCCCTTCGATCCTATTGCAGGCAGAGATAGTATCGCTACTGGGTGGTCCTTCGTGGCTGGTGCAGGTGCTGGTTCAACCCTTCGTTTTACAGCTGTGGAGAAAATACCTGTTGATGCTACGACAGGTCTTGCCCGTTATGTGATGGGCATTAGGCTCCCTGGTACAGATCTTTTGAGATTCGCTGACTTTACGAACGCTGGTGGGGTTCCTTCAGATGGAACGGAATGGATCGTAAGTACTCTGGCTCCCTCCAATGTGACAAGGATACCTTATAGCACAGATTATTATGAAATTGATGTATCATCGATTCAACAAGTTATTGATTACACTTTGGATAATGTTAAAGTGGTTCCTAATCCATACTATGTCCTGACTCCCCTTGACAAAGATAAAGAGTTTAGGACCGGTGGTGTAAGGTTCATCAACCTTCCAAAGAATGCTACTATTAGAATCTTTAACCCCGCTGGAGAACTCGTAAAGGTGCTCCAGGTTACTCCTGAGGATGATGGAGAGGTAACGTGGGACCTTCTGACAGAGTATGGTATTAGACCTGCGAGTGGAATGTATCTCTTTCACATTAAGACTTCTGATGGAAAAGAGAAAACCGGCAAAATTGCAGTGATATTCTAAGGAGGAGAACATGAAGAAATTAATATATACTCTTTTATTAACAGGTCTGGCATCGGCTGCAATTTTAGAAAAGCCCAGCTTTACAAAAGTGGGCTTTACCGGTGCATCTTTTCTTAGAGTCAATACCAGTGCCAGACTTCAGAGTCTCGGTGGAGCCTTTATTGCTATTTCAGACGATATAAATGGCTTGTCTGTGAATCCTTCTGGTTTAAAAGATCTAAAAGAGAGGGCGGTACTTGCTAACTATACCGATTGGATTGGAGATTTTACATACAGTTACCTCGCTTATGCTATGCCTGTACCTTACGGTGCTTTAGGTGTTCAGGTGGGGTTTATGAGTTACGGCTCCTTTGAAGAGACGACACTTGATGAACCTGATGGGACGGGAAATACATTAAGTGCATCAAGTACTTTTGCAGGCTTTTCTTATGCTAGGGCTCTGACTGATAAGCTGGGCTTTGGTGTAACCCTTAAGGTGATTATGGAATCTATCGCAAGGGAATCGGCAACTGGTTTTGCTATAGATCTTGGTACCCACTATAATACAGGATTTAAGAACCTCAGAATTGCTATGGCTATGCAAAATTTCGGTGCCGATATGTCCTTTAAAGGGCCAGATCTTGATATAGGTTCAATTCCTGATGAATGGGAAGATATTTATAATTATAGTGGATCTACTCTTCCTACAACCTTCAAGTCTTCCCCCTATAAATTGCCCCTCGTGTTTAAAATTGGAGTGGCTTCTGACCTGGTGGATTTCGCTCAACACAGATTGACCGTGGCTTTAGATGTTGCTCATCCCACTGATGGCAGTGAGAATGTTATGGCTGGTGTAGAATATTGTTTTGATAAGATGTTATATCTGAGAGGTGGCTACAGGCTGAATCCAGACAGGGCTTATGATGAATGGGAAGAAGGGAAGTATACCTATGGTTTATCCGGCGGCATAGGACTGAAACTTGGTATCGGGCCAACTCGTATTACTGTTGATTATGCTGCAATGGACAATGGACTTCTCGGGCTAAATCACTATGTGACCCTTTCCTACGCTTTTTAAACTAGCATTGAATAGTATTCTTAAAGGGGCAGGATTTCGTATCCTGCCCCTTTTCTTTTTTATAACCCTTTCTTCTGCTGAGCCTTATGCGTATACACTCGGTTTCTATTTTGCTGGGGATAACGATTTGGCTTCCCAGGTTGACGTGGATCTGGAGGAGATCAGAAAGGCACGTTACTCTGAAGAGCTAAATGTAGTAATTTTTGCGGATCGCGGAGCTGGCTCTGTACAGCCTGGTTCTTTTGTCTATATAAAGAGGGATACTTTCTTGATTCAGATTCGCGACTTTGGGGACCTGGATAGTGGTGACCCTCAAACTCTTAATTTTTTTGTAAGGTTCTTAAGGGAAAATTATCCTTCCGAATCTTATGGTCTTGTGCTCTGGGGGCATGGGACTTCCTGGATGAAATCCAGTGATCCTTTTTATAAGTCCATTGCATTTGATGCCGTGTCGGGGAATAGTATAGATGTCTTTAATGGCGAACTCAAGTGGGCAATTCCAGACACCATTTTTAATTTTATTGTAATGGATGCCTGCTTGATGGGTGGCATCGAAGTTCTGTGGGAACTCCGAGGAAAGGCGAGGTATGTTGTAGCATCGCCGGCGCTGGTGCCAGCTACGGGCCTCAATTACATGAGGTTTATTGACAGTTTCGTTTCCAATATTGATAACACAATTCTGGCTTTGAACGCCATTGTGAATGATTATGTGGAAGAATATGATTCTCTTGGTTGTAGTGTATTATTATCCCTTTACGACCTCTATAAACTACAGTACATTAAAACCGTCCTTCCAGGACTTGTCCTAGAAAGCTACAATCTTGCGCCACATTCTCTCAGAAAATACAGAGAAAGCAGCATCACATACAACCTATACTCCAATGAAGTTCAGGATACCCTTGCACCTTTTATAGACTTTTGCGATTTTATTGGAAAGTGGAAAGGTCCTCATTTATTTCCCTTTATTTTGAATTCTAAGGGGAATGGGGTTTTTCAGGATGCTGGAGGCGTATCAGTTTATTTCCCTCTCTCTTTAAATCAGGTTAAAGAGTATTTTCGAAAGTATCGGGAACTTTCCTTTGAGAGGGAGACCAATTTCATGGACATTGTACTCAATACTTTACGGTTAGAATACTTTGAGGGATCTAACTCAACTTCTTACGTTGTGAAAAACGTCGGCGGGTACCCTGTGATCTCATTCCCGAGCCTTGTGAAAACGACAAAGTGGTATTTCGTCCTTGAGGTTTATAGAGATGGGGTTTTAAAGCAGAGTATATCCACATGTGCTTGTTCTTTTCCCCTTAGAATCACTCCAGGGGTTTACACGCTGCGGCTTAAGGTAGTTTCTCCCTTTGATGGCCTATTTTGTTTCTCGCAGGTTGTCCCCGAATCTATCCTCGTGAAAGAGGAAGATACGCCTTATTATAACAGCGTTCTGGATTCCCTCGGCTGTGCTATAGATATACTGGGTAGGAATGCGGGGAATAATACAAAGGGGATTCTCTTTAAGAGTGGCAGAAAATACCTGGTTTACTAAGCTCTTAAGTTCTTTAAGTTTAGAGAAGTAATCCACATCTTGGCTATTTTCACCTTCCATACTTACCAAGGCTTGACAAAACTTTTCTAAGCCACTATAATTTTTAAGCCTAAAAAGGAGGTGTTAAATGTTAAATTTAGTGCTGTCATTGCTTCTGGCAGGGATTCCGGTCCTGCCAAGGCCCCATGAAGATGTAGAGGTGGGCAAGATTGATCCGGCAGATCCTACCCAGTGTGTCACGATCTGCAATGCACCTGCAGGAAATGGATGGAGATCGGTGATTATGTCAGGTCAGGCTCACGATAATTTGCTTTTCCTTGGCCCAGATACCTTAGTATTTGTTGGTTCTGATTATAGCGGAGATGCTACTGTATACTTTGAAGGCGCCTCGGTTTGGTATTCCTTTGATAACGGTGCAACTTGGGAAAAGTATAATATTGATCCTACATTCCATCGTACTAACTATCCTGATGCACATTTTGATAGGACCACAAACACGCCTTGGTTCGTTTTCACCATTAGGACTGGAAACAATTGCAAAGTATATGCCACTAAGGATGAAGGATATGCCATGGGTGCTCCCGGTCTTTTAACAACATATACAGTAACAGATGGTATAGGTACATTCGGTGAATGGATTCCGTCCATTGTCGCGAAGGGCGATACGGTTGTAGTAGGGTATATGAAGTATGACCTGAGCATCGGTGCCTGCAAGACTTCCTTTGATGGAGGAGCGACATGGAGTACTGAGGTTGTAATTGATGAAGGACAAACAATTGATAATCCGAACCTTGTCCTTGTAGAGCCCAATACGTTGGTTTTCTACTCCTTCGATTATGACATCGTTGATACAGTTATCTTTTGGAAGTCCACTGATTGGGGAGCGAGTTGGACAGGTCCCTTCAAGCTGGAATCTTCAGCTTACGTTAATTATGGATTTGCCTCCTGGTGGTATTCTTATGTTGGTGCTGTATATCAGGGGAAGGTCCATGTTTTAACAGTAATGAGCCCAGCAGGATATGAAAATGGCGCTCTGTACGATTACATTTTTGATCCTTCGGATGACTCTATTGAGGAGCAGTTTGTTGTAGGTAACATCGTGTTAGATACAACAGGAACATACAATGTTGATGTTCCTCAGGCGAGGACGCCGTCGGTCGCAGTTACGCAGGATGGCAACTATCTCGTTACTATGTTTATGAATTATAGCAGTGACTGGACGACTACAGATCCTTATTTTATGGTCTACGATGGCACCAGTTGGTCACCATATGCACCTGTGTTTTCTATTCAGGATGAGTTTGATGAGGGTAGGGGCGACTTCTCTTCAACGGTTTATAATGATGGCGGAAATTTCAACTTTTACTTCGTTTGCTCCAGTGGAGATAATAACTATCAAACTGTTTACTATGCAAATAGTCAGGCAGTTTCGGTCAATGAGACGAGGCCAGCTTCTCTTGCACTTAACGTAATGCCTACGATTGTCACCTCTGGTGTGAATCTGGAATTTGCCCTTCCTAAGACTGCCAATGTAGATATTTCAGTTTTCAATGTCTCCGGCCAGAAGGTTGCGAATCTCTACACGGGAACGTTGAATGCTGGAACTCACAGAATGGCTTATGATGCAAACTTCGGAAAAGGTATCTACTTTGTTACCCTGACTGTGGATGGTAACTCTACGTCGAGAAAGATTCTCGTGAAGTAAAGCTCTTACGGAACTGGAGTTTTCGGGGGACCCCTGCGGGGTCCCCCAATTTTTTTTGGGGTCTATTTTTTACGGGTTTAGAATTACTTCACAAAAATTAGGATTTTGGGAAATACAGTTGTGGGATCCGACGTCAGTATTGATTGCAGAAATACAAGTTATGTGGTGTCACAAAGGTCATATAGTTTTGGAACCTAAAAACTCTTATCGGGTTTTCCGTTAATGCTGGTGTTTCATGATAATAGTAATCCTTGCCATCGAATATGGCAAGAAAGGGGAATTTTAAAATAGCTATGGTTTCTCTTGAGATAAAGATACCCTGGGGCGCCTGGAAGGGGAGTTCAATGACCTCGGTGGTTTCTGAGGTGATTTTGAATATATGGGAGAAGGTGAGAGCCCAGATGGTATCCCTCAAGACTTCAAAGTCTTCTACCCTTTCATGCAAGGTAGTTGTATCTGAAATAAGTTGAAGACTGCCGTTCTGAAAGAGATACAGTTTTCCGTCCTTTAGAAAGGCAAATCCCTTTGCATAGGGCCTCATTTTTTTTACGCCGTAAGCGTTGATATTAAGAATTGTATCCCCATTAACTGACATTTCAAGTATTTCATGAGATGTAGTGGCGATCAAATGTTCACCCTGTAAGAAGGCTCCTCTTAGGGGCATATCTATATTTGTATAAAACTCTAAGACTCCTGATCTTAGAGTAAAGAACCTACCCTGATTGGTATAAATACATGGCATTCCGTCCATCATGAATATACCTCTTAATTCTTCACCTGAAGAAGGAAGGGGTATGGAAATGAGCCTTGACTTAAAATCATCGGTGAGCGTGCACAGGTAGTTTGGAGAAAGGATATACATAGTGTCTCCAAAGACCATAGCATCGATGATTGGATAATCGAAGCCAATACCCCGTTGGATGGAGTCGGTGTAGATCTTCCTAATATTGTCGAATATGTAAACGCCAAAGTTTCTTGTACCTATAATATATTGCCCTCTTAAGTCGTCGTATAGAATAGCAGTAAATTTTAACCTTTCTCCTCGAGGGTTTAGAATCGGAGGAAGGTAGGTTTGCTGAGGTATATTCGCTGGAAAAATGTATGAGCTCTCCCTTTCAGAGAGCTTAAGCTCAAATCCAGCAAGGTCCAGGAGGGTTTCCCTCTCACCGTGTTGTACTATAATGCTCCTCTGGCTAACTCCTAAAAGATCCGGTGTAAAGTCGAAGGTTATGAGGCGGATTTTTTGCTTCCCAGAGATGTCGTAGTAACTCAGAGTGTTTTTGTCTTCAATAAAATAAATCCTCAGATAGTCATGCGATAATATGCCGTAATTTGGATTCTCTGCAAGGAAAAAGTCTTTTAATTTCTTCTCTTCTAAATTGTATAACCCGATGCCTTGTGTGGATGTAATGACGAGGAATGGACCTGTAAGTGAAAGGTTACGTACATTTAAGAGATCTGGAAGACCTGAACATAGAGAAAATATGAAAGCGATGATTATCCGCATTTGCGCAAACTACCGAAGGCTTGATTGAGGTTACACAAAACCTTTGTAGGTGTGATTGTTTCGAAAGTCTCAGATTCGAGTAAAAGATCAGCAGAAAGGCCATGGACATATGTTGCTAAAAGTGCACATCCTAATGGGTCTTTTATGCGGGGTAGAAGTCCAGAAAGTATCCCTGTTAAAACGTCTCCCATTCCGCCAACTGCCATCCCAGGGTTGCCAGTGGGGTTGAAGTAAACTACATTGCCATCGGAGGTGACGGTGGGAGCCCCTTTTAAAACAGTGATACAATTGTATTTTTTGGGAATCTCTTTTGAAACAGATATTCTGTCCGCATCTATCTCCTTCGCGGATTTATTCGGGATCAAAAAGGTAGCTTCACCTGGATGGGGTGTCAGAATGCACCCCGTGAGGCTTGGGCTTTCTATATTAGACAGTGCCCAAAGACCATCGGCATCGATAACCTTAGGGTGAGGTAAATTGAGAATTTCTTTAACGGTCTTTATTGTGTTTTCATCCCTACCTAATCCCGGTCCGCATCCAATGACGTCAAAATCACCGTGGAGAATAGCTCTCAAATCTTCAATGTTCTTATAGGGGAGTATTATTACTTCATTCAGTTTTGACTGCATTACAAATGCTATTTCTTTTGGAGCTGCGAGGTAGGTGAGGCCCGCTCCTGACTCAACTGCGGATGCAGCTGTGAAAAAGGCAGCTCCCGTATAAGCCTTTGAACCAGCAACTATCAAAACCTTCCCACAAATCCCTTTATGTTCGTTTCCGATATAGTTAGGCAGATACTTAGTTAAGTCATCACCCTCCATCATTATCTTGTCGGATTCCACAATATTTTCAGGAATTCCTATGTCAAAAACCTTAACTTCACCTGCAAAGTATCTTCCAGGAAAAAGCAAGATGCCCGTCTTAGGAAAGGCAAAACAAGAGGTAAGGTGCGCTCTGAAAGCGACGTTTTCTACGGTTCCTGTCTCGCCGTTTACGCCACTTGGTATATCGCAGGCAACTTTAAAGCCGTTTTTATTGTTCAATCCTTCTACAATTTCTAAGTACGGGCTTTCCATTTTGCCCTTAAACCCTGTGCCAAAGATGGCGTCAATATAAATGCCAAAGCTCTCATCTTTTTTCAGGAAATCCTGTGCACTTCTGATCTCAATGTTTTCCCTCTTAGCTGCCTTGAGCTGTATAGCAGCATCGCGAGAAAACTCTTCCTCTTTTGTGAAAATAAATACCGTGACACTTTTAGCTTTCCTCTTTAGATACCTGGCTGCCACGAGGCCATCACCACCGTTGTTGCCCTTTCCACAGAAAATACCTACGCTCATACGATTCAGTCTGCTCCCAAATCTTTTGATGATCTCGTTGGCCACTGATTTTCCTGCATTTTCCATTAGGATTAGAGGTGAAATATGGAGTTCTTCTTGTGCCTTCAAGTCGGCCTGCTTCATCTGTTCGGGAGTTAATACCTTAAAACTCATTCCAGTACCCTTCGTAGTTTATCTCTCATTTTTTCGACATGGGTTCCTTCCCAGTATACCCTACGGCACTTTGGGCACTGGAGGAATGTTTCATAGTTATCAAATACATAAAAGGGGACTTTCCCCCTCACAGACTCTTTATCAACGGGTACTATCTCTTCATTGCACTCCATGCAGCGGGAAAGAAATCTGACTTTGTCAGCGAGCTGGAATTCCTTTAAGACCTGTCTCAACTGCATAAGGGGATCGTCATGCTCAGAAAAGTATATTTTTAGGGGTCCTACATACTTTTTGAATTTTTGATTGCGAGTGAGTATTACTCGGTCTTCCCCTTCGAAGTTTTTTATGTTCTCAAGGTTTAATCCCGGCTTATAGTAATCTGCGTCGAAACCACACATTCGAAGAAGTTTCGAAAGCTTTCCCATCATTGAATCACACAGAAAATTCATTTATCTTGATAAGAGTATAAGGGACTCCCTGAAAACTTCAGCAGCGAGAACTGAAGATTGGTGTGTTGCGTCGAGGAGTGGATTGAGCTCTACAAGATCCATGGCAATGACTTTACCCTTCAATAGCTTGAAAGCGTCCATTAGTTCCAAAAAATCAATTCCACCTGGTTCTGGATTAGAGACTGCAGGGAAAATGGAGGGGTTTAATACATCGAAATCTAAGGTGAGGTAAAGGGGTATGGTTTCCTCTGCAACTATCCTCATTAATGGTTCGATTACTTTAAAAGCCTCTGCCCTTCTGGGTCTCTCTTCAGGGTAAACGGAGCGGTAGCCGAGAGTTATAACATTCTCTTCACCGATGAGTTCTTCAATTCTCTTCACTACACTGGCATGGGAATATCTGTTGCCCACGAAGGCATCCCTTCTATCAAGGTGCGCATCCAGGTGGATCACTTTGAATTTTTCACCTGACGCAGAGAGGTACTTTATTATTGGGTATGTAATAAGATGATCCCCTCCAAGGGCAATAAATGGAGGTTTTATATTCTGCTTTTTTAAAAGGTTCCCTGCATCGTCTATAAATTTTTCGGGTTTTTCTTTAGAGTAGAAATAGAAATCCCCAAGGTCGTCAAAGTCCGGAACAGCAGCCGCCTGATATACACTGTGCAATTCGATGGAATCATATGCCCACCTAATAGAGGCAGGGGCCAGCTGCGCGCCAGGTTGAAAATTCTCCACGCCTTCATACGGGAGGCCTAATACCTTAATAGTTGCCATCCAGAGCCTCTTTCAGATATTGTGGAAGAGCTGTCATGCCTATATGCACGTCATCATTATAATATTTTGTTCCAGGAGGTAATGGTCTTTGTATCTTGTTGATATCATAATTTTCACCCATCATGAGAAAAGCCCATATTCCCCCTGGATAGGTTGGTATATGAGAGAGATAAAGGGTGGTTTTATGAAATAATCCCTTGATTTCAGAAAGCAAATTTTTTAGAGTCGTAAGCTGAGCCCACGGGGATTCTGCCTGGGTAACGAGAATTCCGTTTTGTGCCAATCTGTTTTTACAATTCTCGTAAAACTCTTTTCTGTAAAGGGATACAGCTGGACCAACGGGATCGGATGTGTCAAGTAGAATTATATCAAATTTATCTTCTGAATGTTTCACAAAATGCACGCCGTCTTCGAATCTAATTTCAAGTCTTGGATCGAGAAGAGCGCCAGAGATATTATGAAGGTATCTTTTAGAGACTTCAACCACTTCCTTGTCGATTTCCACCAGTGTCACTTTTTTTACTTCACTATACTTCATAACTTCCCTGACTGTTCCACCGTCTCCGCCTCCGATTATCAAAATCTTCTCGGGATCAGGATGAACCACCCGTAAGGCTGGGTGGCAGATCATCTCGTGGTATATAAATTCATCCCTTTCAGTTAGCATTACCATCCCATCCAGAACGAGCACGCGTCCGTAGGTTTCCACTTCAAACACATCTATCTTCTGGAACGGTGATTTCCCAGAATAAAGATATTCTTTAATTTTAAACGTTATACCCGAGGCAGCGTCATGTAATTCCTTAAACCATAGTTCCATAATTCACCACAATGCTACAGCTGCAAACACACACGTTTTCTTATCATTTACCTTGGTGGAGACCACATTATATAAGATTTCTCTTATGTGTATGTTCCGTTTTTCCATAGCTTCCCTTGCCATGTTGATAACGAACTCTCGTGCGTCTCCCTCATCAAGATCACCTGAGTATTCCATGATTACACCTATACTTTCTGGATTTTCCGGAATACCGATGGAGACAGCGGCAGTGATTCTATTCCCCTTCTCTGCTGAGTAGGCATGTCCATAAGCGATGGGTAGTATAGAACCTGGAGGAAGCAATACCTCATCCGCCTTCTTTACGTTTGGTGGCAGAATACTGGAGACGCGCACAAGGTTGTAGTTCCCAACCTTTGCTGCGATCAACGCTGCATCAAAGGCGTTGAGGAATGTCGATCCTTCTCCGATACCACCGACTATTGAGAAATATTCAAGTTTACCATATTGGAGTTTTTCCATTATTGATTCTCTCCCTAATTTTTATAGATTTGTGCTATCTTTACCATTGTTTCGAACAGCTCAGGTTTATAGAAGGTAAAATCATAGCCACAGGAAGCTTCCACTTTCTGCCCCTTGCTGAAGTAGTCCACGTTAGAGGCAAGATGAAAGCCCCAGACGCTAAAAAATGAAAAAATATATAAGCCGTAAGGAGCTACATATTTGAACACGCCCGTCAGATTATTTTTTACGAGCGTATAATTTTTTATAAAAAATGGATCCATGGAACCCGACTGCACTTGTAGGATTGCACCATCCCCCATAATGTTGTTGCAAAGCCTGAAAAAATCAGTGGAGTAAGACTCAATGGAATTTGGGTCTGTAAAAGGGTCTGTTAAATCTGAGATGATAATGTCAAATTTTTCATTGCACTTTTCTACAAAGAGTCGAACATCATCGAAAATAAGCTCCACACTGGGATCTTCAAAGCTTCCCTTCGACCATTCGGGTAAAAATTTTTTAGAAACATCTATTACTTTCGCATCAATTTCTACTAATACGACCCTTTTAACGGGATATTTTAGAACTTCCCTGAGGGTCGCACCTTCTCCTCCACCAAAGATTAAAACACTTTTAGGATTGGGGTGGAATAAGCACGCAGGATGCACGAGAACTTCATGATAAATATGCTCGTCAATCTCTGCAGATTGAATTGTATTATTAAGAAACATAGACTTTCCTATACCTTCTACTTCTCCAACTAAGATTTTTTGAAAGGGGGAACTTTCCTCGCACAATACTCTCTCAATATGATAGCTGATTTTTACCCCTGGGCTAAACTCCTCGGTGAGTATGGTAATTTTTGGCTTTGTCATACATTTTAAACGAAGCTGAGGACCTGTTCGGGGTTAATTTGATGTGCTTCGAGCTCCTTCACAGCACCCCTGGAGAATTCCAACCTTGATATCCTGGCTGGCTTAAAGCCTTCCTTTAATACTTCCAAGGCTTTATCTGCATCTACGTGATCGGAACAGTAGAAAAAGTCTATAGCTGCGAATCCGTACTCAGGCCACGTATGTATTGATATGTGAGATTCTTCGATCACTATGACGCCTGATACACCATGTGGCTTGAATTGATGGAAGAATGTACCAATAGTATGAGTATTGGCTTTTTGAGCAGCTTCTGCCATGATCTTTTCTACATAGTCTCTCCTACCGATAACGTTGGGATCGCATCCAAAGAATTCAAGGATGATGTGCACACCCAGGGATTTTTTCAATTTTTCCCGCCTCCTTTTTTTGTTTTTACTTCTTCACCAATTATCAATATATAATAACCCATCTTTACTATTACTCTCACTCTCCATAATTCTGCACCTCTTGCAGTGTAAAATTATAGAAATTACATTTCGTATTGTCAACACTAAATAATACCAAGGAATTCACCTGCTTCGGTGATTTTTTCAATTGCAAAGTCAAGGTCATCCTTAATGTGGTAAACAGATGGGATTATCAATGTCCGCGATTTTCCAGGTGGCACAAGGGGGAATACTATTTTGTTTACTAAAATGTTATTACTTAAAAGGTAGTTCCTGAAAGCCGTAGTTTTCTCTTTTTCGCCTATAAGAATGGGAATTAATGGGGTGAATTCACCCAGGATCTTGAATCTTCTACTGAGAAGCTCGTATCTGAGGTAGTTTGCGTTGTCATAAAGTTTTTTTAGTAGAGAGGTTTCAGATTGCATTGTTTTAACAAACCATCTTAGGATACTCATTTGGAAGTATGATATGTTGGAAGAGGATTTTATGGTAATGGAATTCTCTCTTAAGTGGTTAAGCTCATTTCTGGAGCCCATGAGGTATGAAGGTGGGAAGGGTAATATATGTGACAGACTGCCGAATACATAAGCTTTTGGAGGTAATTGGGATGATATGGCATAAATACCCTGTCCATTGGAGCCCACAAGACCGTCCGCCCACGATTCGAAAATGATAAGGGTGCTTTCATTTTTGTTGGAAAGTTCAACGATCCTGTTTAATGGCACAAAATCGGAGGAGAGAGGATAGAGAGTTTGCACTAATATTGCAACAAGTCCTTCGTTTTTTTCACTTAGAGCTTTTTCTAATTGCTCAATAGAGTTATGCGGAAAGAATGTTATACGATTTGTCAGGCTGTTTAGAAAAGAGGTCATAGACGGGTCGAAATGTTCATCGATGAGGAGGGTAAGACCCTGAGGAATAAGGCTTTCAAGAATTGTCAAGAAAGGTGTGTAAGGATCGGAAAACAGAATTGCATCTTCAAAACCTTTAAATTGCGAGAACACCCTTGCAGATTCTTTGTAAATATTTTCTTCTTCACTAAGAAATCTAGGGCGGTTTAGAATCTCATCGGTGAATATATTTTCGGAAAGCAATTTTTGAAACGCGACATTGCTTGTGAACCCCAGTATATCGCCACCGCCAAGATTGAGGATTCTCTTTTTGCCCCAAATTATCCACGGACCGCACAGTCTATTTGATTCATAAATGTATTCCATTTCAGAAATTTACCAAGGTCAATGCAGGTTCCTTTGTAAGTATGCTCTTGATTTTCTGCAAATCTTCTAATGAGAAAACGTGGGTAATGAAATCTTCAGTGTTTAGAGCATGAGTAAGGAGCAATTTTGTAGAGTATTTCATTCTCTTTTGGCTTGAGAGGAAATTTCCCGGTTTGATCACAAACATTCTGGAATTTATTTCCTCCAGGAGGTTATATTCTTGAGGTATATCTCTCACAGTTTTGCAAATATAAACTGTCCCTCCTCGGCTTATGTTCTTTGTAATCAACTTGAGTAGGCTACCATCGCCTGTGAATTCGAAGCCCAAATCTATGTGCTCTCCAAGCTCAGCGCACATAGAAGAGAAGGCAGATGTCTCTTCTGTATACATTATGCGGAGGTCTGGTTTTAGAAAGGTTCTAAGTCTTTGAGATGTTGAAAAGATGATATTTCTTATGGTCCCTGAGATGAGAAGTAACCTTGTGAAAATCACACCTTCTATGCTGTTAATAGTGGTTATGGAAGTAAGTCCGGGTGTCATAGAGTCCGGGATGAAGTATAAAAGATCGGATAGCAGCGGGATGAATGTACCTTGTTGTGGAGAGATTTCAAGTGGCAACTTTACAAGATTTTTTTCAGAGACCTTTATATATTCGGCAAGTCCTCCATCTATGTCTTTACCAAGTATCTTTGGATCGCTACATAGGTCTTCTTTTTGAGTATAACAATAACTGCAGTTTCCACAATTTAGGATTGGATTTACAACCACTGTATCCCCAGTGTTGAAATTTATAACCCCATGACCCGTTCCGACCACCTCTCCAGTGAGAAACCTGCCTGGTACCACCTCATCTAAGGGAAGTTCTTTCACATTTAAATCTTCCGGAGTGAGTAACACATGTTTTACCTGAATGAGGACCTCTCCCTTGTCTGGTACGGGAACGGGTAGTTCCCTAATCTGTGGGTCTTCATTTCCCCTGGATATAATAACAGCCTTCATAATCCAAATTCTTCAATTATATTATTGGCAAGACTCAAAAAGGTTTCTCTGATTTCTGGGTGTTCATCTCCATTTGACAAGACCACTGGCATACCTTCATCACCACTCTTACTGATAAGAGGTGAGACGGGGATCTCAGCGAGGACTTTTACATCCATTTTCTCATTTAGCTTCTTTGCTCCACCGTTTCCGAAAATATGAGTTATCGTTCCACACTGTGGGCACATGAAATAGCTCATGTTTTCAACAACTCCCAATATTTTTACTCCGTTCTTTCTAAACATGTTGATTGCTTTTTTGACTTCAATAAGGGAGACATCTTGGGGTGTGGTTACAATGATTGCTCCATCTAAATTTACGAGTTGTATCGCACTCAATTGTGCATCACCTGTACCAGGTGGGAGATCTACTAAAAGGATATCGAGGGCTCCCCATAAAGTGTCATAGAGAAATTGTTCGTAAGCCTTATGAATTAGTGGACCACGCCATAATACAGGAGTTTCTTCATCCACTAGCTGTCCCATAGAGAGTATTTTCAGGCCGAATCGGTTGGCTGGAATCATTTTCTGGTTTTCAACCATAGGAGCAATACCATCGATACCAAACATTTTTGATATAGAAGGTCCATAAATATCGCCGTCAAAAAGGCCTACTTCTAAGTGCTTAATGGAAAGAGCCGCTGCAAGGTTTGCTGCTACTGTGGATTTCCCAACGCCACCTTTGCCGCTACCAATGGCGATAATTTTTTTGACACCTTCTATGACTCTTTCTTTTGCCTTTTGTTTAGGTTTAAGTTCTGTAGATGTCCTGAGTACCCGATTGATGTTGATTGAGGGTATTCCGCAGTTTTTTAAGGCTTCTCTAATCATTTTTTCAAAACTTGCCATTTCTTCTTCATTGGAAGCAATTAAGGTAAGGGAAAGATTATTGTTGGTAAGGGAGATGTCTTTCAAGAGCCCCAGTTTGAAGAGTGTTTCTCCTGAAACAGGGTCCTTAAGTTCAGTTAAAATTGCGTAGATTTCTTTGGAGTCTACCACGTCTCCTCCTTTTAAAAAGTTACGGTATCATTTAACCTTGGTTTCTCGATATGCTTAAAACCCGCTTTCCCTATCTTCTCCGCAAGTGTGTCCCTTTCTGAATCTTCACCATGGGTTACAAAAATTTGGGTCTCTCTGTTAAGGGGATTAATCCAGTCCAGAATATCCTGTTGATCTGCATGGGCTGAGAATCCGTTGATAGTGTAAATCTTTGCATTCACCTTGACTGTCTCCCAGTAGATATCTACTTCTTTAGCGCCGTCCACCAATTTTCTACCGAGAGTGCCTCTTGCCTGGTAACCAACGAAGACTACAGAACATTCTTCTCTCCATAGATTATGTTTCAAGTGGTGTTTGATGCGGCCGCCGGTGCACATTCCGGACCCAGCGATAATTATTGCGCCTCTCCTTATCTCATTTATTCGCATCGAGGCTTCCTTTGATCTTGTGAAGAAAAGATTTGGAAAGTTAAAGATGTCTTTTTTCTGTTTTAACAGTTCTCTCGCCTCATCGTCAAATACCTCTCCGTGTGCCCTGAAGATATTCGTAGCAGAAATGGCGAGAGGACTATCCAGAAATACTTTCACATCGGAAGAAATTTCCCCAGTCTCCTTGAATTCTCTTATGTAGTAAAGAATGTCTTGGGCTCGCTCAACGGCAAAAGATGGAATGAGGATATTCCCTTTATCGAGAGTATCTTTTAAAGCCGTGAGTAGTTCTTCCTTAGATTCTTCAATGCTTTTGTGGACTCTTGATCCATAGGTTGATTCTACAAGTAATGCATCTGCGTCTTTCATCTTTATGGATTCAGGGTCTCTTACAATGGGTTTATTCCTGTTTCCAAGATCTCCAGAAAATATTATTTTCTTACCTTCGACATTCATTTCAAGAAAGGAAGATCCGAGTATGTGCCCTGCGTCTCGCCAAGTTACAAAAAGATCCGGGAAGATTTCTATCCCCTCCCCATATCCCTTTACTGGAGTGAAGTATGACATTGCAGATACTGCATCTTCAAGAGTGTAAAGGGGTTCAGGTGTTTCAATACCCTTCCTCTGGTTCCTCCTTAGTTGGGATTCAAATTCTTCTGATTGAAGTTTAGCTGCGTCCATCAAAATTATCCTCGCTAAATCGAGCGTGGCTGAGGTACCTATGATCTTTCCCTCAAAGCCTTCTTTAACGAGTTTAGGTATGAGTCCTACATGGTCAAGGTGGGCATGGGTAAGGAGGATTGCATCAATTTCGTAAGGGTCGAAGGGGAGAGGCTCAAAGTTGAGGTGTTCAAACTCGCCTTGAAACATTCCAGAATCAACTATGACTTTTTTCTTAGAAGCAGTTTCTACAAGATACATGGACCCTGTAACCGTACCACATGCTCCAAGGAAACTAAGCTTCATTAAAGATCTCCTTTCTTATGAGCTTTTCAATTCCCTTGATGTTGTGCAACACCGTGTCAAGAGCAATGGTTTGGAATTCACCTCCCATATAAAGGAATCTACCATTTACCATCGTCGCTTTCACATCTGCAGATTTTGATGCATATACGATATGGGAGTAAGGATCGAAGACCGGCTGTAGCCCAGGGCTCTCGAGATCAATAACGATAAGGTCTGCCCATTTCCCTGGGTCTAGCGTTCCCAATTTTTCTTCCAGTCCGAGGGCACGCGCGCCGTTCTCCGTTGCGATTTTGAAAAGTTCTCTCGCAGATAAACTTTCGGGATTCATATATTTGACCTTCTGCAAGAAGGAAGCTGTTCTCATTTCCTCGATGATGTCTAAATTGTTGTTAGAACAAGCGCCATCGGTTCCAAGGCAAACATTAATGCCCTTCTTAAGGAATTCAGCCAAAGGTGCAATTCCTGAAGCGAGCTTTGCATTACTTTCAGGATTATGGGATATGTTTACTTCGCGTCTTTTTATGATATCAAACTCTGATTCGTCAACCCATACGGAATGGGCTGAGATGACTCTTTTGTTTAAAAATCCGATTGATTCCAAAAAGGAAAAAGGTGAGAGTCCGTACAATTTCTTAATTTCTTCAAATTCCCACTGGGTTTCTGCAACATGAATAAGTAAGGGAACACCGTATTTTTCAGCGAGGTTAGCTGATTTTAAAAGTGCTTCTTTGTCAGTTGTATAGGGAGCATGGGGAGCAACAGCAGGGTATATAAATTCATCCTTTTCATAATTTTGGATAAAGGACTCCACGAAATCAAAGGTTTTCCCACTAGATTCGAAGGCAGGGGTGGGGCCATCAATAATACCTTCCCCAAGTACAGCGCGCATACCAACATCTTTGACTATCTCTGCAGTGAGGTCTTCGAAGAAATACATATCTACAAATGTCGTGGTACCTGAGGAAATCATTTCTGCTAATGCGAGAGGTACGGTCTTTGAGATGAAATCACGATTTACAAGCTTTAACTCGGTGGGCCAGACATACTTTTCAAGCCATGTCTTTAGGGGAAGGTCATCTGCCATTCCTCTCATCCCTACCATGGCTGCATGAGTATGAGTATTTATGAAACCTGGGCATATAATAGCATCACCAAAATCAAAGGTTACGGTGGTGCTATCTACTTTCAATTCTTCAGCTTTTCCCGTCTTCTCAATTAAGCCATTTGAGACAATAACAAACCCATTTTCTATTTTCTCTTCGGAACTAATAAGAATGTAACGTGCTTTTAGTACAATTCTTTCAGACATTGTAGCCAAAACTTCTAAGTTTCTCTCTACCTTCTTCAGTTATCATATCTGGAGTCCATCGCGGTTCCCAAGTAACTTCAACCTTCACTTTGCCAATTCCTTGGATTTCGTTTAACTTTTCTCGAACTTCTTCCGAAAGAGTTCCAACTAAGGGGCATCCTACCGCCGTAAAGGTCATAAGTATGTTTACATCTTTTCCGTTGATTTCGATTGCATAAACGAGGCCAAGATTGTAAATATCCACTGGAATCTCCGGATCGTAAATTTCTTTTAGTTTATTTATTACCTCTGACTTAAGATCCATCTATCCTCCTTCTTGCTTCTATTATATTGCAGGAGGCGCGAATTTTGAAAAATACGGGGGCAAGTGTAAAATTTTTTCTAATGGTTAAAAGATTGCAGGCGCTATCTAACTATACGGATTTGTTTAAGAAGTTTAAGGATAAGGGGTCTATTAAGAAGGGTTATATATTTGTGGGCACTGAAGATTACCTAATGGATATGGTTATAGATAGAATATGTGAGACGTTATCGGCTGAAAAGGAAATCGTTGATGGATCAGTGAAGGATTTTGCTGGAGAGATCGGCCTTCATCTTCAAGGTGGACTTTTTCGTATGGAGAAGGTCCTCGTAGTGAAGTATGTTGAGCGGGAAGAGAGGGTTTTAAAATTCCTTGATGTACTTCTTAGAACCAAAGAGCGTTTTGTTTTAGTACTTAGGGATCTTAAGGATCAATCTGTCAAATCAAAGGATGTTGAATGTATACAATTTTTACCACTTGACACAGCTTCTTTTAAAGTTTGGCTGGATGAGAAGATAAAAAGGATGGGTAAACAGCTTACGCCCCCAGAGCTCAAAGAACGTATTTTTGCAATGATGCCCCAGGACCTCCGTAGTTGTCTCAATGAGATTGAGAAATTGCGACTTTACACTTATAACAGACAGTTTCTCAAATCCGATGACCTTCAGGTTCTGAGTGATTACGAAACCGCAAGAGTCTCAGAGGTTGTGAGGGATGTTTTATCTGGAGAGCCTGATTTCTTCCCAAAGTTCCTTTACGTTTTTGAGGCATCGGAACCTACTTATATAACTTCAGCACTTATGTGGCAGCTAATCAGGGAGTATAACTATGGCACAAAAGGTTCGAGGTTTAGTAAGGCAGACCTACTGCGTATGATGCTCCTTTCTGCAAGATTTGACGCGCAGCTGAAAAGTTCACCTGTGGATAGGAAGTTACTCGTCATGCAACTGCTTATGGATCTGAAGATCAATGTTGATTAACATATTTGCACTTTTTTTAACTTTTCAAACTCTTGATATAGTTTCATCGGAGATGATGATGAACTATTTTGAAAGTAAGGGTGAGATTCAGGTTGCATTTGAGGAGGCTGAGAGTCTCTATAATAAGACGCAGGATCCATATTTTTTGAAGAAGATGTTTATTTATTCCAGAGCTTTAGGTAGATTTCAAGAAGCTCTTAACTATGGCTTTTCTTATTTAGAGAAGGAGATAGATTTTGAGGTTTTCTTAGGGGTCATTCCTGCTATTAGGAATCGAGAGGAGCTTGATAATTTTTTGGAGCTTGTAAAAAATACCCAGGGTGATGAGGATTCACTCAGCTTTTATTCTGGATACATATATTATCTCAAGGGAGAATATGATAAAGCACTTGTGGATTTTGAAAAAGCCAGGAAATATTTTTCAAATGTTCCAATTTTTATCTCTGCTTATCTCGATACCTTGTGGAGACTTGGCATGAAGGATCAAATGGTATCCTTTCTTGATGCAATGGATTCAAATTTTACACAAGAGCTTGGTTTTCTTAAGGGTCTTTATTACAGACTATTAGGCGAAAGGGAGAAAGGTTTATCTGTATTCACGAAACTTTATAAAGTTGAAGGTTACAGGGATGAGCGTTTTCTGAAAGTATACCTCCAGTTACTCGATGAGGAGAAAATGTTTGAGATGGGTGATACAGTTGTAGATGAACTTAAGAGGAATAACGCATTCAACTGGGAGATCCGAAAAATTGCAGGTATTCATAACTATTACAAGGGAGATCTTGAGGGTGCGCTTGAGGAATTCCTTGTTGCAGGTGCCCTCATTCCAGGAGATCCCGAAATTCACTACTATTTGTCTCGGACGCTTGCAGGCCTGGGTGCTTTTAACGATGCTTTGGATGAGATTGAGCGTGCCATAAAATTAAGCCCCTATCCCGAAGAGTATCATTATTATCAGATATATTTACTACTGAATTTGGGTAAAGTTCAGGATGCACTGAGGAAAATATACATTTTAGAATTAAAATCTCGGAAGGATCCTTATCTATTCTACTTAAAAGGTGAAGCCCTGGACCTTATAGGCGATAAAAAGAATGCCAGTAACAATTATCTTAATGCCCTAATCCTCGATAGTCTGAATTTAAAGAGGTATTCTGATTATCTCATCCATGCAAAAAACAATGGCATCGAGGTTCCCTTTACCTATTTTCTCGACAAGGCTTTAATAGTGTCAGTTGATAGAGAAGATTCGCTCTACGTATCTTATTTAGCTATGGATATTGAACAATATGCTTGGGTGAAAGATGTTTTGGAACTACTCTTAAATGAGAACAGTGAAGAGCCTGTTCTCCTCAATAATCTTGCTTATGCACTTGCCCAGCTGGGTGTGGACCTGACACGTGCGCTGGAACTTGTAGATTGTGCACTTTACATTATGCCAAACGATTACCATTTTCTGGATACAAAGGCTTGGATTCTTTTTAAACTCGGGAGAGTGGAAGAAGCAGCCGAATATATTATGAGAGCCGCGGAATTTGGCGGCGCAGAAGATCCTGACGTAGTTAAGCATAGGAAAGCTATTTTGGGCGAGTAAAACAATGCAAAAGAGAAGGACTATTATAGTTACGGGCAAGGCTGGTGCTGGTAAATCAACGGTAGCGGGAATTCTTAAGGAGTTTGGATTTGAGATAATTGATGTGGATCAAGTGGCACATAGTATTCTTAATGAAAAAAAGGAAGAACTTGTGGAGGTCTTCGGTCCAGAAATTCTTAACAAGGATGGCTATATAGATAGAAAGGCTCTCGGTAACATAGTTTTTGCAGATCCGGAAAAGTTTCATGCCCTTGAGGAGATTGTACATCCACCTCTCATAGAGAAATTAAAGGAAATCGTTTTATCCCAAGTGAAAGACCTGGTTCTTGATGTAGCTATCCCTTATCGTCTCCGTTTATACTCTCTTGCAGATTTTGCCATTGTTGTTTTCGCTTCGCCTCACATTATACGTGAAAGACTTTTAAAAAAGGGATGGACCGAAGAGAAGATTGAGAGTATATTGAAAAAGCAACAAGAGGAGGTTATTGAGGGGAAGTATTATCTTTTGGAGAATGATGGAACGATAAATGATCTGGAAAACAAATTGTTCGAGATTCTCAGAATGGAGGGGTTTATCGGTGACGTTTAAAGGGGCGATTAAGCTTATAAGGCCTTTGAATTTGGTGATTGTAATCTTTGCGACATTGGTTTCTTTCGCAGTTGTAAGGAGCTTCGAGGATCCAGTGCAGTTTCTAAAGTTTGTAGTGCCCCTCTTATTGCTTGCTGCATTTTCAAACTGTTTGAATGATTGTGCTGATGCAGAACTTGATAAGCAGGCTCATCCTTCGAGGCCTATTGCGAAGGGTGAAGTTTCCGTTTCAGCGTCTAAATGGCTTTCCGTTGTTCTCGGTTTCTTGACTCTTGTAAGCGCTATGCTCTACACAAAAGCTGTAACCAGATGGGTCTTGATTGCAGGTTTTCTCTTAGCGATTTTTTATGATATTCTCTTAAAAAAAGTTGCCTTTGTTGGAAACTTAGTAGTTAGCATCCTGACATCTTTCCCATTTCTTTTGATGTGGCTTGAGACGGGGAATTGGTCGTTGATGTGGTTCCCAGTCCTATGTGCGACTGTTTATAATCTTGGTCGCGAGGCTGTGAAAGATATGGAAGATTTTAATGTAGATTCGAAATTCGGATACAAAACATTGCCATTTTTTCTGGGGGAGCGAGGCATTCGCATTTATGTGAGTCTTCTTTTAATAGTTTTGATCCTTTTTACAGTAATTGCATTTTTGAAGGTTTTTCGAAATCCAGTATTTCTTGTCTTATTAAGTTGTAGTTTCCTATACCTTATTATTCGCGTTGCGACTGAGAAGTCCTTCTCCCGGTTGAGTGGGGTTTTTAAAAACTTTATGATATTCACACTCCTGGGGATTACATTAGGAGGAGTTTTATGAGAATCGGCTTTGTTTCAGATACACATGATCACAAAGAAGCCATATATGCTGCTTTTGAAGACATGGAACGTGAGAGAATTAGGAATGTTGTTCACCTCGGTGATTTGATTTCTCCTTTTAATTTTAAGTTTATCAGGGAAGTGTACACGGGGAATTTATTTGTAGTCTTTGGTAATAACGATGGGGAGAGACTATACTTGTCTGAGATGGCGAAGGAGCACAAGATTTCGCTCCTTAAACTTCCTCAGAAACTGGAGATAAGCGGCGTCAGAATACTAGTAATGCATGAACCTTTTATGGTAGAGGAATTGGCTGAGTCTCAGAAATTTAACGTAGTAGCCTATGGACATACTCACAAGATTCATCTGGAGAAGGTCGGTAAAACGTTGATTGTTAACCCTGGTGAGGCGTGTGGGTATCTCACTGGTAAGAAAACCTTTGTCATATATGAGAGCGATTCAGCAGTTTATGAAGTAAGGGAGATTAAAAGTGAACGGAATTGATATAGTAGTGTTGGTATTGGTTTTGATTTTTACATTGAGGGGGTTGCGTGCGGGATTCATCAAAGAACTACTTTCTTTAGTAGGACTTATTATTGCCATATATGTCTCTTTAAAGTTTAACGATCTCATGGGTTTCTATTTGAAGGGTATAAAGGATCCTTTGCTCTTGAAGGTACTGAGTATTGTAATCCTTTTTGTACTCGTACTTTTTCTTACTAATTTGGTTATTTTTCTGACTCAGAGGTTTTTAAAACCGGGCTTGTTTGGGTTTGCAAACAAAATCCTTGGCCTTCTATTTGGTTTCCTGGAGGGGTTCATTCTCTGTGGAGCGATTCTGTTCTTTGTAGGAAGATTTAATGTTTTTAAAAGCTACATTGGGGAAAGTGCTTACTCCGGAAAAGTTTCATTTATTTTTGAGAAATATGTAGTGTCACATTTTAGTGATTTGAGAGATTTTTTTGAAATTTCCAAGGGGACATAATTATGCTAACGATTAAGGTAGAATGGATTGATGGAGAAAAGGTTTGTGAAAGGCCAATTGCACTGGTCTTAGATGGCAGGAAAATGAAGGTTGAAAAATGGATACCTGTGGGTATCGTGAGGGATTTCATAGGAAATGAGAGGGAGGTCCATAAGGTAATTCTTGAAGATGGATCTTCTTACAGAATAGAATATTTTAGGAGTCAAGATCAATGCTATGTGGAGAAATTGAGGAGTTGGTAAAGAAAGCAGAGGACGCGTTGAAGAACGCATATGCCCCTTATTCGAATTATCGGGTTAGTGCTGCCCTCTTGTGTGAAGATGGCTCGGTTTACACAGGTGTTAATGTAGAAAATAGTTCTTACGGTCTCTCTATTTGCGCAGAGAGGGTGGCTGTCTTTAAAGCAGTTTCTGAAGGGCAAAGGAAATTCAAGGCTATTGCGATTGTTTCAGATAGCCCTAACATCCCCCCTCTTCCCTGTGGTGCTTGTAGGCAAGTACTTGCTGAGTTTTCAAAGGATACACTCGTAGTGGTAAAAACCCCTGAAGGGTTATTTAAAGGAGAATTAAAAGACCTTTTGCCCTATTCCTTTGATTTTACAAAATAGGCTAATTGCCCACATGCTCCCTGGATGTCTTGCCCTTTAGATTTCCTGAGCGTAACAGCTCTTTTTATGTACCTTCTCAGTTTTTTCAGAAAGTACTCTATTTCCTGATCCGTCGGTGCTCTAAATGTCGCATATGGGTGAGGATTGTACGGAATCAAGTTTAATTTTGATGGTATAGCGTTGGTGTAGTCTATGAGGGCTTCCAGATCTTCATGTGAATCATTAACTTCAGGGATTAAAATGTATTCAAAGGTTATCCATCGTCTTTTTTTCTCATAGTATTCCATTAACACTTTTTTGAGTTCTTCGAGCGGGAACTTTTTTGCTACGGGCATCAACTTTTCCCTTTTTCCCTGAACGGCGGAGTTCAGAGAAACAGCAAGTTTAAATTGTTCTGGTTCGTTTTCGAGCTTCCTAATCCCTGGTATAATACCAGATGTAGAGATGGTGATTTTCCGTGAACCAACTCCAAAGGTACTGCTATCATTGAGGATTCTGGCTGCTTCAACTACTTCACTATAGTTGAGAAGAGGTTCACCCATACCCATAAAAACAACATTTGTGATTCTTGTTTTTACATAATCTCTGACAATCCTGACTTGCTCGAGGATTTCAAAGAACCCAAGGTTCCTCCTGTAGCCGAGACTACCGGTCGCACAAAAGGTACACTTTAGTGGGCATCCGACTTGCGAAGAGACGCAGACTGTATTTCTACCTTCTTCGGGGATGAAAACCGCCTCAACCTGATCGAGATTCTCAAACTTGATAAGAAACTTTATTGCACCATCGACAGAGTGTACTACAGAAGAAATCTCAGCCCTTTCTATGTGATATTTTTTTGCCATAAATTCGCGGAATCCCTTAGGTAAATCGGAAAAACTATTAATGTTATTAGAGCTTTTTCCCCATATCCACTTATGAATTTGCCTTATCCTGTAAGGAGATTCGTTGGATTCAGCGAGGATTTCATAAAGCTCTGACGGTTTAAGTTTTATAAGGTTTTCGGTCACTTAAACTATTTAAACTAAACTTTGAGGGGCTTTAGTACCCAGACTTCGAGAGAAGTTGGGAGCTCGTTCACAGTTAGTGAAGATTCTAACAGTTTGACTGGGCAAGTTACAAGGCTTGTGAAGGCATCGACTTCAGCCAGTGGAAGGTCACATGCGTCAGTCTTAAATCTCATTGGGATAACGACAAGAGGATCCAGTTGGTTTACTACCTCCCACGCATCTTTGACGGGTATAGTATCGTATCCTCCGACTGGGACTATGAGAATATCTACCGGCCTGCCGATTTCTCTAATCTGTTCTCTAGAGAGGATATGTCCCAATGCGCCCAAGTGAGTAATTCTCACGCCAGAGATTTCGATATTGTATACCATATTTCCACCTCTGACATTTCCTTCAGCGTTGTCATGATAAGTGGGAATGCCTTTAAATTTGAGGAATGGATATCCTGAAAAGGTCTTCTCCCCTGGTGCTTCAACAAGTTTTGGGCTTCCTGGTACTTCTTTCCATGCACCCTGATCCATATGCATATGGCTAATAGTTACGAAATCGGCTTCCACATCAATAGGGGCATATTTTATGGAATTATTGAGAGCCATACTTTTGTATGGGTCTGTTAGGATCCTTGCACCTTTACCACTGATTAAGAATGCGCAGTGTCCAAAGTATGTGATCTCAACAGGTGATTCAAGTCTGAAATTTCTCCCCTTTATTTTCGGTTTTTCTTCTACTACAGTTTCTTCAACCAGTTTTTCTTCTATAACTTCTATTTCTTGTTCTGCGGTTTTTTCAGATTCCGAGCCTTTAGGAGTTTCGATTTCTTCTTCCCAGTTCTGTTCTTCTGTTAAAGGGATTTCTGCTATGCTTTCTGAAGTGGCCGGATGTTCCGCTATTTCCTCAACGCCTTCATCCTCGGGGAATAAAGTAACTTGATGCAGTTCTTCTCCTCTATTATTAGAGATTTGCTCTTCACTAGTTTTCTCCATTTCAGAGTTTGGCAACTCGGAGAGGATCTTGAGTTTCATTTCGATTACGTCTATAGTGGACTTGATGTTCTCGATTTCTGTCATATATTTTTTAATTTCAAATCCAGCAATTTCGGCAATCTTATCTGAGAGTGGGGATTCAAAGAGCAATTCATTATAATGGGAGGAGATTAGCTCGCTTATTTTTTCTTTTATCTCGGAAGCGATGTATTCACTCTGGTTTTTGGCTAAATCTAAAATGACCTTTCTAAGTCCATCTTCAGTGTCATAAAAAGCTTTTATGGCTTTTTCTATATTTTTCTTAATGTCTTTCTGGTTCTTCTCAATTACTTCTTTTGCAATGTTACTTATTTTGTCCTCAAAAATGTGTGTCTCGTTTTCAAAAAAGCTTTTGATTTTGGAATTAAGAAGTTCATTGATCTTTTCAGGTTCAATAGCGGAATTTAAATGCGCATCTAAGTCCTGCTCAATGGTTTCAACCCTCTTAGATATTTCAGATGCGAGTTTGGCTTTAGCTTCATCAAGTTCTTTGCTGAAAGCTTCCTCAATATCCTTGAACACAGATTCCATTTTTGACTTCTGTTCATTGAATATCTCTTGTAAAGAGTTATTAAATCTTTCCCTTATTTTATCCTGGCTAAGGGTTTCATCCTCAATGTCTTTTATAATTTCTCGTATTCTGGATTCTGAGGAAGTGATAGCTTCCTCAATTTCCTGTAGTGTTTTCTGGAAGAAGCTTTTGGTAGCCTCTTCCAGCTCCTTAGCACTTTTCTCCTTGAATTCTTCCCAGTTTACTTCCATGTCTATTTCTCCATCCTGGAGAAAAATTCTCTAATAATATCCTCCAGATTTGGTTTCCCAATCTCTTGTAATTCGTATCTAACTCTTACATGAGGCTTATTTAATTTGAGGATTCTTCCGAGATTTATTGGCGTAGCAACTATTGCAAGATCTGCCGGAACGGCATTAATGGTATCTTCCAGTTCTTTTAGCTGTTTCTGCGAATATCCCATGGCGGGCAAAATAACCTCAAGTTGTGAAAATTTTTCGTATGTCTCTTTAATAGAACCTGCCGCGTATGGTCTTGGATCCACTATATCAGCAGCGCCATATTTTTCTGCAGCGATGTATCCTGCACCATAAGCCATTTCTCCGTGTGTCAAAGTAGGTCCATCCTCAATTACGAGGACCTTTTTGCCCTTAATTGCGTCACCATTTTCAATGTATATTGGTGATGCAGCATCTATTATAGTGGCTTTGGGGTTAACAGCTCTGGAATTTTCTCTAACTATCTCGATATCTTCAGGATATGCAGTTTCCACCTTATTTATTATTATTATATCAGCCATCCTCAAGTTTGTTTCCCCTGGATGGTATGTAACTTCGTGCCCGGGCCTGTGTGGATCTGCAACGACGATATGGAGATCAGGCTTGAAGAATGGGAGGTCATTATTTCCACCGTCCCATAAAATTACATCCGCTTCCTGCTCTGCTTGCCTTAAGATTTTTTCATAATCAACGCCAGCATATACCACATTTCCTCTATCGATATGAGGTTCGTATTCTTCCCTTTCTTCAATGGTACACTGATGTTTTTCTAAATCTTCATGGCTTGCAAATCTCTGAACTACTTGCCTTACAAGATCACCGTAAGGCATTGGATGACGCACTACCACCGTCTTCTTTCCAAAACTTTTGAGTATTTCCGCGACTCTCCTCGTGGTTTGACTTTTACCAGATCCAGTTCTTACAGCACAAACTGAAATTACAGGTTTTGAGGATTTAATCATAGTTGACTTGGGCCCGAGGAGCATAAAGTTGGCACCTGCTGCCATAGCTTTTGACGCCCTATTCATTACGTATGTGTGAGATACATCGGAGTAGGAAAAGACTACAAAGTCCACTTCATATTTTTTGATTAGTTCATCTAGTTCATCCTCATGGTAAATAGGTATTCCATTAGGGTACAACTTCCCTGCAAGCTCTGCAGGATACTTCCTCCCCGAAATGTCGGGGATTTGAGTGGCAGTAAAAGCAACAACATCGTACTCTTCGTTATCGCGGAAAAATAGGTTAAAGTTGTGAAAATCCCTTCCCGCTGCACCCATTATTATTACTTTTTTCCTCATAGTATATACCTCCCGATTTAATTGCTTTTAAGAATATCTCTAAATATATCAAGGGCTATGTCGATCTCTTCCTTGCTTACGGTCATGGCAGGACACCATCTTACTGTGCTTGTACCAGCTCCAAGGATGAGAAGCCCTCTATAAAAAGCATCGTTCAAAATTTTGTTCCTCAATTTTTGTTCTGGAATCTTAGAAGTTTTATCCTTAACAATTTCCACTCCGATCATTAGTCCAAGACCCCTAACATCTCCTACAAATTCAAACTCATCTTTCATTCTAAGTAATTCGGACTTGAGATACTCGCCAACTTCGCGAGCATTTTCTATTAGTCCCTTCTCCAGAAGTTCAATGGTTTTAAGGGAAGCGGTACAGGAGATAGGATTACCACCGAAGGTGCTCGCATGGGATCCCGATTCCCAGTCCATGAGGGATTTCCTTGCTATAGTGGCGCCAAGAGGAAGTCCCGACGCGATACCTTTTGCAACGGTGACAATATCTGGGATTACATTGAAGTGCTCAATGGCGAACATTTTCCCTGTTCTGCCCATACCTGCCTGTACTTCATCGTCAATAAGAAGAATGTCAAATTTTTCTGCTAATTGCTTAAGTTTTGGGAAGAAATCCGATGGTGGTACAACGTAACCACCTTCTCCTTGCACTGGCTCGAAAATGAATGCTGCTACGTCTTCGGGCGGGGCGATTGTGGTGAATATGTAATTTTCGATGTAGTCTATGAGGGTATCCGTCAGTCTTTCGGTGGGAACACCGAAAAATGGCCGATATGGATTTGGATAGGGCAAATGGACTACTTGAGGTAGCATGGGACTAAAGTATTTTCTGTGGACTGCTTTGGATGCTGATACACTGACGGTGCCGAAGGTCCTTCCATGGAAGGCTCCAAAAAATGAAATAAAGATTGGCCTTTTTGTTTTATATCTTGCAAGTTTCAAAGCTGCTTCGTTTGCCTCGGCTCCCGAATTGGAAAAGAACACTCTTTTGTTCTTTGAACCTGGCGCAATTTCAGCGAGTTTTTCAGCAAGTTCTATCTGAGAGGGGTAGTAAAAGTCGGCTCCTGACATATGTATGAGTTTTTCAGCCTGTTCTTGCACTACTTTAACAATCTCGGGGTGACAGTGCCCGGTGGCCAAAACTGCAATACCGGCAGTCATATCGAGGAATCTGTTGCCATCAACGTCATATGCCCATACACCACTTCCTCTATCAATAACTGCAGGATAGCTTCGTGTGTAAGAAGGAGAAACGTATTCTTCATCTTTTTTTAGAAGCTCTTTAGACTTTGGTCCAGGAAGCGAAGTCTTAATCTCAGGTTTTAACATAAATTTCCTCCACACTTGATAGGAGATTATAAGTTGAAGAGTTTGAATAGTCAAAGGGCCTTCTTTATTATTAGGTATAGGAAGGAGGAAACATGATACGAAAATCGGCTAATAGTGAATTTAAGTTGAACACATTTTGGGTCTTAATTATGTATGTAGTGCTATCCCTCGTTCTTTATGGTATATTCCTTTCTCCTTCAAAGAATTTGTTGGGTACAGACTGGCTTAATGGCGGGTACGCAAACTGGGTTTTCATGAGGGATTATATAAGAGAGCACCACAGGCTGGCGTTATGGGATGTATATATATTTTCCGGTATGCCAACGGTCGCAGCATTTTTTCCTGAGATTCTCACCTTAAGGTTTCTAAGTACTTTTGTACTTCCCATCCATGTTTCTCACGCGCTGGGCTTCATTTTTATGCTTACTATTGCAGCTATTTCTACTTACTTTTTTGTTCGAGATTACTTAAAGGATGATCTGACTGCCGTTATCGCTGGTGTGATGTACGGTTTTTCAGGAGTACTTGTTTCTACAACTTATGCGGGGCACTTGGGGCGTCTTACGAGCATGGCACTTTTACCCCTTTATCTTTTGCTCCTGAAAAAGGGCATAGACTCAGGTAAATTGTGGTATTTCTTACTTATGGGATCAGTAGTTGGTTTTTCCTTTTTAAACGGCCACCTTCAGATGACATACTATGGGGTATTGTTTCTTGTGGTCTTCTTTTTCTTTTACAATATTACCCATGGTAACAATCTGCTGAGCAAAAAATTTTACATCCATGCTCTGTATTCAATTCTGGGAGCCGTCGTAGCGGCGCTGATGTACAGTTTTTATTTGTTACCTGTGCTTGAGAATCTTCCTTATACGGCAAGAGGTACCGAGAGGGGGTATGAATATGCGGTAAGCTGGTCTATGCCCCCCGAGGAAACGCTGAACCTTATAACACCACATTTCTCAGGGATCCTTGATGACTACTGGGGGAGGAATTACTTTAAGCTGCACACCGAGTATATGGGCATAATTACGTTGTTTCTTGCCCTCGTTGCCGTTGTGTCAAAAGTGGGGAAAGATCGGCTGGTAAGATTCCTTTCTATTTATGCCTTGTTTGTCCTTTTCTATGTATGGGGAGGATTCACTCCCATTTACAGGCTTTTTTATTATGTCATTCCTATGGTAAAAAGCTTCCGGGCACCGAGCCTCATGTTTTTCATTTTTAACTTCATTTCTGTTTTTCTTGCATCCATTTGTATTAATGAAGTGTTCAAGGGCGGGCTTGATGCGAAAAAGTTCAAGAAAGTGGGACTTACCATTCTCGGGTTTTTTTCAGTAATTTTCCTAATTTTCCTAATTTTTGAAAATGGCTTCATAGACTTATTTGCGAATATAGTAAAGAAGTCTAAGGATGCAGGGAACGTTTCGCAAAAAATATTTCTCCTTAGAGAAGGATATTCAAGATTTCTTGGTTTCTACATAATATCAATAGTAGTAGCTGCAGTTAGTTTTGGCTTGCTAACTGTTAAGCTAAGTAAAAGAAGGCAAAAGGTGTATTTTTCCTTAAGTTTATCTCTTCTTGTTTTTCTGGACCTATACCTTGTGAACAGAAATTACATTGTGGATACGGGAAGAACCATGGATGAGATATATGGGGAAGACAAGGTATTGAGGGCGATCAAAGAGGAAGAGGGGATTTTTCGGACGTTCCCCTTAATGTACCCAAGGGCTAATGACGGGACTATGACTATTCACAGGATTCAGTCAATTGGTGGTTATACAAGCTCGCCTCCAAGGAGGTACCAGGAATTCATTGGGGCTGGTCAGAGTGTGATGTTTAACCCTCAGAATTTAATAGTTTATCCAAGACTTTTAAATTACTTGGATGTAAAATACGTGATAGCTTACAATTTCCAAGCTATTGATACATCGAGATACGATGAAAACACGAGGAGTGCAGTAAAGGGGTGGATTAAGTATCTTGAGAATTTTAAACTCAAGGTCCCATTGGATGATTATGCATTGTATGAAAATCCTAGTAATCTTGGTAGAATCTACTTTGCAAAGGATTACAAGATGCTGGAGGCAGATTCGATATTAGAACTTTTGAAAGTGTCTCCGCCTGACTCCCTTAGGGAACGTGTTTTTCTTGAGAAGAATCCGAACGTATCACTTGGTGGAACCCAAGAGTCTTTGGAACAGAAAATAGAAATCTTAGATTATGATGCAAATGAAATACGTGTGGATGTTACTCTTCCACAAGCTGGCTTCCTCGTCTTTTCTGAAAACTATCATCCTGGTTGGAAATGTTACATTGATGGTAAGGAAACAGAGGTTTTCATTGCCAATTATGCTTTTCGGGCAGTTTTTTGTCCTGAAGGGTCACACGAAGTCGTTATGAAATTTAATTCAAGTTTTCACAACTTGGGCTTCATCCTTTCAGGAATAGGCTTTCTAATTTCTATAGCGGTATTAATAGTGGTAATTAAGAAGCCTTAATGAAAATAAAGAACATTTTCCTTAGGATTCTACAAATTGGTATAGTTGTAATTTTGTTTTACTATGTAGTTTCTCCGCTCTTTAAGAATGCGGAGGCTTTTAAGGAAACGTTCTTCACCTTAAACCCTTTTTTTCTTGTTCTGGGGATTCTTGTGCTTTCCATGGTAATCTCGTGTTACCCATTTGTGTGGAGATTTATAATGAAGGGGTTTGGGCATGACCTTCCAGCACGCGAATCGTTGGTTTCTTGGTCCTACTCTAATGTAGGGAAGTATATACCAGGGAAGGTTTGGCAGTTCGTGGGCAGAGTAGCACTGACAAAAAGTATCAAACCCGAGGTAACTCTTATAACGGTATTCCTAGAAGTAATAATTTCCAGCACGTCTGCAGTAATGGTATTTTTTATAAGGTTTTTAGTCTCTGGCGGTATTTCACCTATGTGGGTATTATATGCGTTCCTGCTCTTTGCGGTACTTCTCCTGTTACAACACCCTGCGTTTATTAAGTTCTTTCTGAAACTTTATGCTAAAATAAGAAAGCAAGAGGTAGATTTTACAAAAACAAATCTCAATTTAAAGCGAAATCTTGCAGTTTTTTCTTTCTATTTTATACTTTGGATCTTGACGGGTTTCTCGCTCTGGATTATGATACAACGTTCTTCAGTGGATATAAGCTTTGTCGATGCTGTGACCACATATCCCATTTCATGGGTTTTGGGATATGTGGCTATTATAGCACCTGCGGGGCTGGGGGTCCGAGAGTCTGTTTTGATGACTCTCCTTCGAAGTAATTACAAAGTTGAAGTTGCTTCATCATTTTCGATTCTCACAAGGATAGCTTTTGTGCTGGCTGATTTCCTACTATTCCTTGTGGTTTTTGCATTCTTTGGAAGAGGCACCCTGATGCCTCGGAAAAGTAAAGAGATTCAGAGTGTTAATCCCCATTGATTTGGTTTTCGTTTAAATGTATAATTAATAGATGGAACTTTCCCTTCTTGTTCCAGCGAAAGACGAAAGAGACAACATAGGGCCTCTACTTGATTATTTCAGTAGTTTTACTGAGACAAGGCACTTGGATTGGGAGATGATAATCGTCGATGACGGCTCTACTGATGGTACCTACGATGAATTGAAGCGTATTACTCCACAGTATAAAAATGTGAAGTTTTATAAGCACAGGAGAAATCTGGGTGTTACTCATGCACTGAAAACTGCTTTAAGACACTCGAATGCTCCAGTAGTCGCATTTTTTCCTGCTGACCTTCAGTTCACTCTTGAAGATGTTGAAAAAATGTTATTGAAACTGCAGAATGAGGGGCTGGACCTCGTTGCCGGCTGGAAGGTAGGGAAATATGAAAAGAGATTCGTATCGAGTGTCTATAATACCCTTGTCAGAATGCTATTTGGTATCAAAGTACATGACATGAACAGTATGAAGATCATGAAGAGGGAGGTTTTGAAGCTGCTGCCCTTGAGGACTGACTGGCATCGTTACATTATTCCATGGGCAAAGGAGCTGGGGTTTAAAATAGGGGAAGAACAAGTTATCCTCAAGCCAAGAATGCACGGTGAAAGTAAGTATAAAGGTTCAAGTAGAATTCTGAAGGGTCTTTTTGATTTGATTTCTGTAAAGTTTCTCATCACCTTCAGAAGGAAACCTATGTTTTTCTTTGGAGGATTGGGATTAGCCTCTTTTATACTGGGTACTGTAATAGGCATTATTACTCTGTACCTTAGGATTTTTAAGCACTTTGGTTATAGACCCTTACTTTATCTTGTGATGTTTTTGCTGATTTCAAGCTTTCTGTTTTTCCTTATGGGGTTTCTTGGTGAGCTTATTTCGGGGTTGTACGATCTTGTGGAGGGGGAATCGCAGCTGGAAAACGAGGAAGATGGGGCGGATTCTTGAAAAAATATATTTCCTTCTATATAACCACTTCGGATCCCAGCATTGGTGGCCAGGTGATGGGGAGGTTGAGATTATTGTTGGTGCTGTTTTAACACAGAACACTTCCTGGAGAAATGTAGAAAGGGCAATTGCAAACCTGAAAGATGCAGGTCTCGTTGATATCGAGGCAATAAACAAAGTTTCTGAGAATGAATTCGCAAATCTTATAAAACCCAGTGGTTTTTATCGGATTAAGGCACAAAGGCTTAAAGAGCTCGCAAGATACATTGTTGAATCAGGTGGTATTTCTAACCTCAAGAGTAAAAGTGTTGAAGAATTGAGAAGAGAGTTAAAAAGTGTTAAGGGCATTGGTGATGAAACTGCCGACTCCATTATTCTCTATGCCTTAGAAAAACCTATTTTTGTAGTTGATTCCTACACAAGAAGGATTTTGTCGAGACTCGGACTTCTCGAGGGTCAAGATATGAGTTATTCAGAGGTACAAGAATTGTTCATGAAGAACCTTAAGCACGATGTTAAGATGTTTAACGAATTCCATGCTCTTTTTGTAAAACTAGCTAAAACATATTGTACAAAAAATGCACCCCTTTGTGTTCAATGCCCGTTGAGGCTCCTTTGTTCCTTTTCTTCAAAAAGGATCCTAAGTGGTTAGACTTGGGCTGGATCTTGTAGAGTCAGAGTGGCCTTCGGACCTTAATGGAACAAAGGCTGGCATCCTGGTACATTCTGCTTCTTATAATAGGAGTATAACGCATGCAATGGATCTGTTCACAAATTTTGATAGGATTAAGGTAACTTCAGTTTTTGCACCCCAGCATGGGCTGTTCGGTGAGACCCAAGATAACATGATAGAGTGGGAAAGTTACATCGATGTGAGAACCGGTCTTCCCATCTATAGCCTTTACGGTAAAACTAGAAAACCCACACCCGAGATGATGAAGGATCTTGATGGCTTAATAGTGGACCTTCAGGATATAGGATCAAGGTACTATACCTACATTTGGACTCTCTATTTAACCATGGAGAGTGCACTGGAAAACGGGAAATTTGTAGTAGTCCTTGACCGCCCTAACCCCATTTCGGGCATATTTGTTGAGGGCCCTGTTTTGAAGGAGGCATTTGCATCTTTTGTTGGCCTTAAGCCTCTGCCCGTGCGTCATGGGATGACCATTGGTGAGATTGCGACATATTTTCGTTCGAAGTATCTTTCAGGATTGGATCTCAGAATCTTAAAAATGGATGGTTGGAAGAGAGAGTATTTCTGGGAGGATACGGGACTTGATTGGGTAAACCCGTCTCCAAATATGCCTTCGGAAAAGACTGCTTTGCTTTATCCCGGCCTCTGCCTCCTCGAGGCGACCAATATAAGTGAAGGAAGGGGAACCACGAGGCCCTTTGAAATATTCGGTGCACCGTTTGTGGAACCGCATAAACTTGCTCGATACCTCGCTGAGTTAAAACTTTCTGGAGTTGCTTTTAGGCCTCTATTTTTTGTTCCTACCTTCAGTAAATATTCTGGCAAAAAATGTGGGGGCATTCAAATCCACATTGTGGACAAGAAACACTTAAAGCCCTTTAAATTGGGGGTTGCTATAATAAAAACACTCTTGGAACTTTATCCAACACAATTTCAATGGAGGAATCCGCCTTACGAGTACGAGAATGAAAAATTGCCGTTCGATATCCTCGTTGGAAGTGACGAATTGAGGTTACGCCTTGCACGCGGCGATTCTTTAGAAAGTATGGAATTATGGTGGCAATCAGAGTGTGATGCCTTTGATACTTCAGCGAGACGGGAATATTTGTTGTATGACTAAAATAGATGCAGTAATCCTTGCAGCAGGGTACGGCAGCCGAATGAGGCCCATAACGAATGATATTCCGAAGGTACTCTTACCGATCCTTGGCGAGCCTTGCATTGTAAGAATTTTAAGAAGAATTCAGAGATTGAAACCTCAAGAGGTAATGGTAAATTTGCATTACAAGGGTAATTTAATTCGGGAAACCCTGGGGGCTCCTTCGGACAAGATAACTTTTGTTAGTGAAGAACAAATCCTCGGGACAGGTGGAGCACTTTTAAATATGAGAGATTTATTTAAATCAGATATTATCCTGGTTCACAATGGTGATATTTACACAGAGCTTCTACTGGAAGAGCTTATCAATCATTTTGAGAAGGGAAAAACGGATGTACTTCTTGCGGTGAGTAAAGGGATTCCAAGGCGGAATCTAAAAGTTTCAGATGACCTTTTAACGGGTATTGAGTCGGGCCAGTTATACGGGTTTACCGGAATTGCAGTATACCGGCGAGGAGTTTTAGAAGGGTTTGAATACGGTCATATGGATATAAAAGATATCTGGCTACAAGTTTTAAAGAAAGGGTACAGAATTGGAATTTATGATATTGGTGAGACTTTTTGGTCGGACTTAGGTAGCGCCGAGGGATATGCAAGAACCGTTTTTTATATACTAAAGAAATGTGGAGAAAATTTATTTGTTAATAAGGCAGCTCAGAAGCTTCCGGATGTCGAATTTGACGGCTATTTTGTGGTTGAAGGCGATTTTGAACTGGCTCATGAATCTTTTGTAAGGAACGTAATAATGCTTCCCAATAGCGGTTTGTATGGGGGGCATTATGAGAACTGCGTAATCTCACCCTCAGGTTCTCTTGAATTTGATGAGATTACGGTCATGGGCGGCGCTCAGGACAGTTATCTTGTGGGACACGGGGGTTCTGACAGGGAGTTTATTAGAATATTCGGGAAGGAAGGTAGCCGAATAATGTGTGATTATGGTAAAGATGTTGAGGGTTTCAATAAGCATTTAAGAGCATCGGAGCTCTTGGAAGGTTGTGGTGTACCAGTGCCAATAATATTTGAAACTGACGCATTGAGAAATAGGATCTTAATGGAAGACCTCGGGGACACAACCCTCTACACATTTTTGAACTATCCCCCAAATCGTAGCAAAATTTATATATATTATAAAAAAGCTGTTGAGATACTTGTGAGGCTCCATACCATAGGTCCGACATTACGAGTAGCTCAAGATTTTTCTAATTCTCTATTCGATTATGATTACTTTAAGTGGGAGCAGGGCTATTTTTTTAATAACTTTGTGAGTATGTTTCAGGGACTGGAAATTCCAGAACAGTTGGATAGAGAATTGGACCATATTGCGAAAAAATGTGCAGATTTTAAAAGAGTAATTCTCCACAGAGATTTTCAGAGTCAGAATTTAATGGTGAAGCCACAGGGACAACTTGCAGTTGTGGACTTTTCAGGGCTTAGATTGGGGCCCAGGAGCTATGACCTTGCGTCGCTCCTATACGATCCATACTTTTCTATTTCTGAAGACGTAAGAAAAAGTCTTTTAGAGGAGTACGTCCAAAGGTGTAACGATATTGGTAACGATACTTTGGATCTAGCGGAACTAAATTATGAATTAGACTTTGTTAGGATTCAGCGTCATATGCAGGCTCTTGGTGCTTATGGATACCTCTCCAGAGTAAAAAGTAAAAGGTATTTTGAAAAATTTATGATGCCCGGACTGAACCTTTTACTGTCTGACGTTGATAATTTGCATGGGACCTACCCTGTTCTTTTTCTTTTAATAAGTAGATTGTTCAATCTACTTCTTGACATTCAGAAGCGTTTTGAGTATAATTAACAATATGATATTGAAAGGCGGAACTTCTGATATTAAAAAGATGAAGCTTCAAGCGCAGAAGCTTATTGGTAATGGGAAGTATGATGATGCTTTGGAGATCCTCAAAGAACTTGCGAGGGTTACATCAGATCCTGAGGTATTTAATTCCATAGGAGATCTTTACATACGAAAACAAAACCACGAATTGGCACTTGAAAATCTTGAAAAAGCTTACAGGATGTACAAAGAGCAGGATTTTAAGGAAATAGCTATCTCTATAGCGAAAAAAATCATCAGGCTTGATAAGGAAAGGTATGATACGTACCTTGACCTTGTTGAGATGGAACTTGATAGTGGTAATATTGATAAGGCATTGGACTGGGCATTGGAGCTTATTAAACTCCCTAATATTGATCTATCTTACGTTGGGAAGCTATTTAGACTTGTGAACGAGTTTGCTAATGCGATTCAGGACCACACGGAGCAGGCTGCAAAGTTTGAGAGGTTATTTATGAGGCTTCAAGAGCTTGCAGAGTCACTTTCAATTATGAGCCTTGAAAGTGGTATTGAATTCGCCGAACCTCAGGAATTTTATGAAAAGGGTGATTTTGATTCCTATGGTGGTTTCTTGGGCCCAGATAGGACGGAGAGCACTACTACAGGCACGAAGGCTTCTCAGAGGAAGGAAGAAGAGGAAGTGGTTGAGAAGGTAGAATTCATGGAAGAAGAGGAGGAAGTTCGAGAAGAGCAAGAAGAAGATGTTATAACCCCTTCAGGGTTTGCTGATTTTCTTGGCGTGCAAAAACCAGAGGAGGAAGTAAGTATCCCTCAAAGTACTGGAAGTGGTAACACTTTGGAGCCGCCTGAAGAACGCATACCTACTGAAGATCTTTCTGAGAAAACCCTTGTGGTTGAAGAGTCGCCTAAGGCTTCCGCTGAAGAGGGGTTTAAAACTGTGGTTGAGGATGTTTCGGAAATGGCGCAAGAAGAACAGAAAGTGTGGGAATCTCTTAGCGGCAAGGGTGAGAAGAAGAAAGATGAAGTTGTAACTGAGGAGGGACGCTATACACTGGAGGAGTCTCTCAAAGGCGAAGAAAACCAAGAAGCTCTGAGGAGGTCCTTTGAGGCATTTCTGGAGACTACAGAGGAGAAACCAGTTAGAGGTAAGCAAGTTGAAGAAAAGATTGTAAAAGAGGAAATTAAAAAGGATAAAAAGACTGAAGCCCGGACTTCCAAGCCGAGCACTATGGCGAAGAAATCTGCAGAGGTTAGTGCTTATAGAGAGGAAAGAGAAGAAGAGGTCTTTTACAGAGGTGTTGAGAAAATTCCCGGCAAAGAGGACCTTCTTAAAGTTTTGAGAGATCTGAAAGAGGATTTACTTACTCTCGAGGACTGGCCATTTCCTGTAGAATCAACCTTTGAAGTAGCCAAAGAATATTATGAGATGAAACTTTATTCAGCTGCAGTTGAGGAGTTCCAGAAGCTATTGAACGATCCGAGGAATAGGCTTAACGCTATGATTTTCCTTGGTAAAATATTTTATGAAAGAGGAGAGCTTGAATTTGCGGAAGTTATATTGAGAAAGGCAATAGAAGAGATAGGGTACATGGAGGAAGGATATATTGAGGCGTACTATTATCTTGCTAAGACCCTTGAAGATATGAAAAGATTCCTTGAAGCCAAGGAACTTTATATTAGAGTTTATGTTTTTAGCTCGAGTTTCATGGATGTGTCTGAGAAAGTAAAACTATTAAGGAGCATGACGTCATGATTAGGAAAGAGGCGAAAGTGGATGAGAAGACTGGAGCAAAGGTTACTTTTATAGATTTGCTTGAAAGGAGTGGAGTAATAACAAAAGAAGCGCTTAAGAATGTGCTAACTGAGCAATGGGAAAGGGGTGGAACTCTTGAGGAGATTCTTGTAGAGAAAGGATTTCTTAACGAGGAGCAGCTCGTAAAATTCATCCTTGATAGTTTCCCTATGTTACACTATGTGAGTTTGAGGGATATTGATATTGACCCTGAGGCCGTAGAACATATTCCTGCTAGGATTGCAAGAAAATATCTTCTAATTCCAATTCGTAAGAAGGGGAAATCACTGGCAGTGGTCATGGCAAACCCTGTAAATAAAGAGATGCTTTTGGAGGTAAAAAACGTTACGGATTTGAAGATAAGGCCTTTTATTTCCACAGTCAGTGAGATAAAGGGAGCTATTGACAGATATTACGTAGAGGTTTCTGAAGAGGAACAGATTCGAGAGCCTTTTGGGGCTGAGAGAGTTAAAAAAGAGATCGGGGTTTTGATTGTAAAGGATAAAACCTTTGATACGTATGTCACAAATGATTCGAACAAACATGCATTCCTTTTGTGTAAGGATCTCTCAGAAACAAGGGGAGTGGGGGAGAAAAGGATCTTCATTTATGGACCAGATGGAACAGGGAAAACCCATCTCCTTCAAGCTATCGCTAACTATATCTTAGAGAATGAAGCGCTCAGGCGATTTATTTATATTGATGCATTTAAATTTGTTGCAAGTTTGAAAGGGTTCAAGACAGAAAGGGAAATTGAGAGGTACCTTGGAGTCTTAACAGATACGGATATTTTGCTCTTTGATGACCTTGATTTTCTTATAGGCAAAGATTTTGCACAAGAGTATCTTTTTACGGTACTATCGGATCTTGTCTTGAGGGATAAGCAGGTAGTACTTTCTTCAGCTCTACCTTTGAAGGATATGCCAACGATGAACAAAAAGATCAGGTCGTTGCTGAACGGATTTATGAGCATTGGAATTGAAGAGCCTTCGGTAGATCTTAAGAGGGAAGTGGTTAAGAATTTTATAGGTGAGGGAACCCTTCCGGCAGGTGTTGTAGATCAGCTTGTAAGGAAAGGTGGTTTGAATTTAAAGAAGATTGAAACGATTATTAAAGAACTGCAGACCTATCAGAGACTTGGAGAAAAAATTGATGATACGCTTTTAAACAAAGTTTTAAACGCGTTTATTGATTGAGTTAATTAAAGGAGGGTTCAGGATGGCTTCTAAAGGTAATCAAGGGAAAGTTCTGAAGGGGAAATCCAAAGGACCAGTAGTCGTATTAGATATAGGTTCTAAATGTGTAAAGTTAGCTCTTTTTGAACGGGGAAAAAAGGACTTGGTCCTTAAGGCTTTCTCAATAGTCAAGATTCCTCCTGATGTGATTCTCGGGAAGGATATAATTGATAGGCAGGTCTTAATAGACAAGATTAGAGATGCTTATGCAAGATTAGGTACGGATACAACAAATGTCATTGTTAATATTGCAGGTGGTGATGTTAAATCTAAGGTAATGGTGATTCCATTTTATAAGAAGAAGGAAAAACTCGCTGAAGCTGTAGATTGGAAAATAAAAGAGGAGCTGCACGTTGATCCAACTGAGATCGTAAGAGATTATGAGATACTTGGAATGAGTCAGATTGCAGAATCGGTAGACATTCTGGTGGGGACAGCTAAGTTAAGCCTGGTTTATGACATCATGGATATTATAAGAGCTTCAGGACTTGAACCTGTAATGATAACGTCAGATTTAGTATCCCTCTTCAGGGTGATTGAGGCTCTTGATCTTAAAGACTTGCCAGGTGACAATGTTTTCTTTCATATGGGATATGAAGTCGCTTTACTTGTTCACATAAAAGATGGGCAGGTGCAGCAGATGCTTGAGGTGCCATCGGGTATAAAGTCATATGTGGATAACCTTTCTCGATTCTACGATTTAAGAGTCGAAGAAGCAGAAGAGATAGCTATTCATGGTCCCTCCCCAAATATTGAGAGAGCTTCATTTGAGGAGACTATGGGTTCACTTCACGATAGGTTCTTATCTCCTGACAAGTTTATCCCTGCTTTAGGAGAACCTGGGGCTAAATTTAATTTCTTTATATCTGGTGGTGGCAGTCAGCTTTACGGAATCACCTCCTTTGTAAAAACTAAATATGGGATTGATTTGAAGACCCTCGACGTTTCTGGTTTGTTTGTCGTAGAAGAGCCAATTAAAGAATTAAGAGAGAGCATACACTTACTTCCTATAGTGGTGGGTGATGTCATACATTTCTACAAAAAGGAGCATAGAGTCAATTTGCTACCCCTGGAAGGTGGGATAGAAGCAGTTGGCGCAGTGAAAGAAGTTTCTCTTCTTCCACACATTCTCGGGGCGCTTTTTATCTGGCTACTGATCGTTGTTGGCATAATCGTGCTAACCATCGGGACTTCAAGAAGGATCTCTGGTTTGAAAAGTCAGATTGTTTCTTTGCAGGCTGAAGAAGCTGAACTTCAGAAAAAAGCGAACGAAATTAGGGAGTATAAGCAGGAAATTGATGACGCAAGAAGGAAAATTGACCTGATTAAACAATTACAGGTTGGAAGGACTAAATATGTGCAGTTGTTAGATGAGGTTAATAAGGTTTTGCCTTCTGGATGTTGGCTTGAAGCTCTGAAGCGAAATGGAGATTACCTCAACATTTCAGGGGCTGCTCTTTCAAATATGAGGATTTCACAGTTCATGACCAACCTTAGAAAGTCGCCTATTGTTGATTCAGTGAGCCTCCTGTCAATTGAAGTAGCAGGTAGTCAGGAGGAAAAATACGCAAGTTTTGAGTTAAATGTAAAACTGAAATAAAGGAGGTTTTAATATGAAAAGGTATGTGTACATTGTTATAGCAATATTAAGTGGTATATTTCTCTCATCATGTGAGAATTTTGACCAAGAGACTATGGTAAGTGGGAAGGTTGCATATCTAATAGCCTATATTGACACTGTCCATAACGAAACGACCTTTGTAGAAACTCCCGCTGCGGGAGCATCTCTATACCTTGTTAGTGACCCCAATAGTGAATACCCTTATACTGGGCCAACCCTTGAAACAACAAGCGACAGTTTAGGTAACTACACGTTTGTTGTTGAGCCCATTGCTAATTATGAAGGATTTCCCAAACCTTCTAATATTGGTGTTAAGGTTCAGGCTTGGTATTTCGATGATCTTCTTGGGCCTGGCTATGGTGAAGTATCTGGTTATTCAATTACTCCAGGTAAAGATGCCAGCCTGCCGACTATATACCTTGAGCATCAGGTTGAGTAAAGGAGCCTTATGGAAAGACTAAAATCGCCGCTTGTGATTTGGCTCATAGCGATACTTGTTTATGTTCTCACTTTCTTATTGCTCTGGAATTCGGTTTATGCTTCGAAGTCCAGAGAATTAAAGAATGTTGAGAACCAGTACAAAACCCAGTATGCTCGTGTGCAGGAATTGAGAGAATATGTTAAAGATTATGACCAAATAATCAGAGAAAAGGATTCTCTTCTAGCGCTCTGGGAAGAAACGCAGAAGTATTTACCACAAGAAGAAATTATGGAACAGTGGCTTTCTCAGATTACCCGTATGGCTGTTACATCTGGTATCCAAATAACGGGATTTAAGCCTGAATCACCAGTTCCCAAAGAGCTCTATATGGAGTATCCAATAAGCATAGATATCCAAGGCGGCTTTCATGAACTAGGGGTCTTCGTGAGTTTTATCGCTAATTCAGAAAGAATTATGAGTGTTGATAATTTGCAGATCGAGAGACTATCTAGTTCGGGAGAGGAAAGCTTAGAGACGGTGAAAGCCAAGTTATCTGTAATATGCTATGTGTATAATCCTCAGGTTGCAGCAAGTGGGGGTGCTAAGAAATGAAGAAGATACTATTATTGTTATTCGCAACATTTTGTATGTTCTCCATGGGGGTGGTAGAGGCCCAGAATACGTTGAGGGCATATTCAATTAAGGAAACTTCTGAAGGTACTGCCATAGAGTTTGGGTTTACGGGTGGTATGCCTGAATATCGGCACTTTACCTTATCGAATCCGCCGAGAATAGTGATAGATCTTATGAATGTTATATATGGTCTTGATGAAAAGCTTATCATGGTTGGGAAAGGAGGCATTGAGAGAGTGAGAGGTTCCCAATTCCAAAGAGATCCAGAGCTGATAGCGAGAATTGTTCTTGATGTTGATGGGTTTAGGAATTACTCGATCCGGCAAACCGATGGGAAACTTACAATTCTTGTTGGCGGCATTTCTGGGGAGTCATACAGGAGTGAAACTGAGGAACCGACGGGGACTCGCTCTGCACCTTCAAAGGCTTCAGAAAAGCCTAAAGAGTCCACATACAAGCTGGATGTGGGTGAGAAATATTTCTATTCATCCCGTGGGAAGAAAGATCCCTTTGAGCCAGAAGTAATAGAAGGCGAAGAAGAACTGTTAAATGTGAGTGAAGCCAAGCTCCTCGGGATAATTAGAAGTGAAGAGGGAAATGTTGCACTCTTACAAGACAGAAGAGGTGTTGGCTATGTTTTGAAGGAAGGGGATAAGGTTAGAAACGGTCGGGTAGTAAGAATTGAATCTGACCGTGTGGTTTTTGCAACTGTTGATTTTGGTTTTACGAGAAGGATCGAACTTAAACTAGAAGAAAAGGAAAAATAAAAAGGAGGTTTAGTAATGAGTTTATTAAAACGTTTAGCGGTGTTACTTCTTGCTGTCACCTTTGTTTATGCACAAGATGCTAGAATTACTATGAGTGTGGAGCAAGCTGACATAAAAACAGTTTTAAGAGCGTTTGCTGAGGTTGGTAAGGTTAATATTATTACTACCCCTGCTGTTACGCAGAAGGTTACATTCAACATCAGAGACGTGCCTTGGAGGCTTGCTCTCAGCTCTCTTCTCGATGCATATGGCCTTGCTATGATTGAAAGTGAGGGTGTCATTACGATTATGACACAAGCGGAGTTTGGTCAACTCAGAACTGCTGCCGATCTTGATATGAAAGTGTTGAGTGTACAGTATGCTGATGCACGCAAAATGGCGGAAGTACTTAAATCTCAGCTTTCGCCACGGGGCGATATAAAAGTTGACGAATCTTCTAACGCACTTATTGTAACCGATCTCAGAGTAAATTTATACAAGATTGAGGAATTATTAAATCAGGTGGATAGGCCTTTCCCTCAGGTATTCATCCAGGGGAAGATTGTTGAGGTAGATTACAATGAATCAAGGACGTTGGGAACACAGTTTGGAATTACGCGAGGCGGCAATCCTAGTGCACAGCTCAATGTTAATAGGCAGGCGGTAAATCTTGACGAGTATGCTCCAGGAAATCCTAATTTCCTTTCTGTAGCGTACCTTGGGAGTAATGTTCATAATGTGGTTGCTGCTATTGAAGCCTTAGAGGGCCAGAGTAAAGCCAATACAATTTCAGAGCCAAAAATCATGGTGCTGGATAATGAAAAAGCCTCCATTTACTCTAAATTGAGAGTTCCTGTGATCTCGCGGGATATGGCTGGAAATACTATTGTTCAGTTTGAAGAAACCGGTATCTCCCTCGATGTTACTCCTCATATAATTCCTGATGGGAAAATCGTGATGAGCATTAAGACAGAAACTGGTGATTTGACCGGATTTTCAGCCGCTGGCCAGCCTATAACTTCTAAGAGGGGTGCAGAAACTAAGGTTACAGTATCTGATGGCGAAACTGTAATGATCGGTGGTGTAATTATTGACAAGGATAACAATAGTAAATCGGGATTACCCCTAATTTTGAGAGTCCCTATAATAAGACTGTTATTTGGTAGGGATCAGTCAGACAAAAGCAAAACTGAGATTTTGATATTCCTAACCCCGAGTATCGTGAGGCAGTGAGGAGAGGAGGATGAAGCTCAAGAAGGGTGTGACGTTAATTGAAGTGCTAGTTACTATATCCATTATAGCAATATTTATTGCAATTCCATTCTGGGGTGGTAATAGATGGGTTGCAAAGAATAGGCTTAAGAATGAAGCATTTCAGGTAAGAGCCCTTCTTGAGAATGAGAGAACTACCGCGATGTCTGGCAGTGTGAGGAGGGCGGTCATTTTTAATGGGAGGGATGTAGAAATAAGAATTGAGGACCTGAACAAACCGCTGCCCAATCTCGATTCAACAGTGGCAATTTACACAGATTATTTCAGTCAAAAGGTCAATTTGGGTGGGCTTGGCTCAGCTACTGCTCTTGGTGGAGGTAGTATTGAACAAGATGGGATCATGTTCGGGGTTGCTTCGGATAATAATACAGTGGTATTTACAGCGTTTGGCCTATGCGAAACCCCTGGTGAGATTTACTTAAATGATAGCAGAAATCTGATGTGTGTGGGCGTCAATGCTTTTGGTCAAGTGAGGGTTTTTTCTTGGAGAGGTGCTTGGTATGAAGAAAAGTAAAGGCTACACGCTGATAGAAATACTGGTTGCCTTTTCTCTTTTATCCATTGGTCTTATGGGCATAATCCCATTATCACTTACTACCATTAGACTTAACAGTTTCCAGAACCAGATGCTTAATGCGCGATACCTGGCAGAAAGGCATTCCGAATTTCTGAGGGGTGTTTCTTTTAATGCCCCTGAGCTCGCTAACGATGGTAATAACGAGGATCTTGACGATGTAGCTCAACCTGATCATGCCATTGTAAGTGTAATTGATAATGTTCAGTACACAACCATGTGGAACATTGTAGAAAATGCCGATGGAACTAGGACTGTGATGATAATAGTGAGGTGGTTTGATGCAAGGGCGCACACCTGGAGGGATTACAGGCTAACTACAGTTAAGAGCCAGTTTGAGCTTTAGTGATTTTAAAAAAATTTTTTAAGGGGTGTTTATATGAAAAAAAGAAAAGGCGTCACTTTAATTGAGGTTATTGTTGCTTTTGCTATTCTCAGCGCCCTTCTTGCTAGTGTTTTTGTCGTTTATAGGTCTCAATTAAGAACTGCTTCAACCCAGCAAAGTCTTTCTATACTTCAGACAGACATCCAGCAGGCTTTTAATATAATGAAGTGGGATGTGCTTATGGCTGGATATGGTACTCCTGCGTCCATAGTTCCCATCACAGGAGTTAACGGGGATGATGGTTCAGATGTCCTCAATTTGAGTAGTACTGGATTCATCGTAGGTGGAAGTACAAGATGGAGTTATACTCTCGATATATTTGCTGCAGATCAAATAATAGTGAGAAGGTGGGATGACGAAAGGGTAGATTTACATTTAGGAGACAGCATTATTATAATGGATGACAAAAAGAACTTGATTACCCCTGACCCCTTGGAAATTAAGGGGAGAGAAGTTCTCATATACAATAATCTGCCTGCCTACAGACTTTCTCTTTCCGCTGGTGTCCAAACGGCTCCGGGGAATTTTGTCTATACCATACCTGCTGGGCACGTGGCTCAGGTTGCATACACCTTACAAAATGATACTCTTTTTAGGGGCAATGAGCCTTTTTTATCAGGTGTTGAGGATTTCCAGCTTGCATATTGGGTGGATTTAGACAGGGATGGCATTGAGGACAGTGGTGAAAGGGTATGGGACCCCCAGGAGATAGCCGAGTTCCCCTCGGTACTCAAAACCGTGAGACCAACTATTGTTCTTGCTGGAGATGTTGACAGGGATTATACATTCCCGGAGACCCAGATTACTGTTGAAGATCACACATACGAACTTGACACTGAGGCGAGGATGAGGCGGAGGAGGTTCTATACCATAGATATAAAAGTGAGGAATGTACGATGAAGAAAGGTGTGGCTTTAGTAACTGTAATACTTGTTACTGCCTTTCTACTTGTAATTGGGGGTTTGACTGCCTTTTTAGTACAGAGAGGCTTACGAATTACTGGGATTTCGAGAAGAGCCCTATCTACCTTTGAGGCTGCTGAGGGTGGTGTTGAACTTGGTGTCAATGAGATCTGGGCTGCTGAGAATGAAGGCAGGGCAATGAATGTAATTAATCAGGTAATTGGCGGTAAGGAAGTGTCTTCGAGACCTCAAAGACTATTTGCAATTACGGAGAAAGGTGGTTCTCTCGAGTTTGCTGCAGCCTATGAAGGGCTGGGTAGAGGTGTTGGGGGTGGAGGTGCCGCCCTCTTCTACGGAATCCTTTCCAGAGCCGAGGGAGGACCTGAGGATAGAATCGAACTGGAGGTCTTATATAGGAGAGTTCTTGGAGTTATAGCACAGTGAAAAGAAGGGGGTAGGTGATGTTAAATAAAAAGATTTTTTTATTAATGTTATTTAGTGTATCATGGCTATGGGCTCAAGAGTCCGCGCCATGCAATGTTCCTCCTTTCCTTGCGCAGAAAGTCATTCCCAATATTTTTATATTGATGGATAACTCGGGTTCTATGGAAGATCAGGCGTACTGGAACTGGGCAGGTAATACCTATGACCAGTACGATTCCTCAAGAAGTTATTATGGATATTTTGATCCTAATTTAACGTATGAATACGGTAATAATATATGGGAGCCAACGCCCAATCCTCCCAACTATTCCAACCGCTGGTCAGGGAATGTTCTCAACTGGGCTATCATGTCCAGGATGAGTGTATTAAAGAAGGTGCTGGTCGGTGGAAATGCAACAGCGAGAAGCACTCGTGGTTTTGCTCACACATTGGTATGCGAGTCGAGGGGAAGTTGGACTAAGTATGCCACGTTTGGCGGTTCTCAATATCGGTTTTATGTTTCGGGCACAGTGGGGCAGGTAAACGCAATTACAATAGTAAAGAAAGTGTGGGGTTCGTGGGACATTGTTCTTAATAACGCTAAAAATAATGTTTCTATTGACTCCACTTTTTCCCGTGGTGTTATTCAAAGGCTCGCAGACAAAGATGCGGATGGTCAATGGGACGATGATGCACCCCGCTTCTGGTTAATACAATTCAACAATAGAGGTAATGGCTTGGAGATGAACAGTAGTGGATGGAACACTTATGATGGTAGTGACAACGATGCAGGAAGCGTTGTCAACTATTATCAAGGTAATTCCTCTATGACTGATTTCGTTAATAAAATACAGCTGACTAAAGGAGAGACCTGGACTCCACTGGCGGAATGTCTTCTCGAGAGTAGCAGGTATTTCATGCAAGAACCGCCTCTTTTCGACAAAAATGATTTTAAAATAGGTCCGCAGTGGGACCCTATGGAAGATGCCGCGTACTGGTGCAGAAAATCCTTTGTATTGCTTCTAACCGATGGAGAGTCAACGAGGGACAGGGATCTAATACTTAAAACATATATTGGGGACTATGATGGTGATGGTAAAGAGCCTTCTTATATTGACTATGGCATTGATCCATATAACAGTCATTATCTTGATGATGTAGCCCTCTGGATGCACACCAATGACCTTCGTCCGGAGGACCGCGCCGGGATGCAGGAATTGACCCTTTATGGTATATACGTTTTTGGACGTGGACACAGCCTTCTCAGTGAAGCATGTAAGGATGGTGGATTCATTGACTATAATGGAAACAAAAGGCCGGATCTACAAAGAGAGTGGGATAGGAATGGAGATGGGGTTCCTGATACGTATTATGAAGCAGAAGAAGGATGGGAAATTGAGAGAGCTATTGAGCAGGCTATCCTTGATATAATGGCGAGGGTGAGCTCAGCAACATCGGTGTCGGTAATTAGTCAGACGCAAAAAGGCGAGGGGACCATCATCCAGGCGTTTTTTCAGCCAACATACACTACTGAGTATGGAACTATAAACTGGATAGGGCAGGTGGGGGCAAATTTCGTTGATAAAAATGGTAATGTGAGAGAGGATAGCGATGGAGATAGGAGTCTCACAATCGATGATTATGCTATCAAATACCGGGTTGAAGGTTCCGAAACGAAAGCCGAAAGGTGGGTTGTAGATAGTAACGATGTACCTATCTATAAGTATGATGAACTGCCGCTGTGGGACGTGCATTTCCTATGGAATGCAGGGACAAGGTTGCTTAATATGAGTGCTAGTCAAAGGAATATAAAGGCAATTGTAAAGAATAATTCTACCTTTGCCCTTGAGAATTTTACCGTATCAAACAGAGCTGCTTTTGAAAATTATATGGATGGTTCGAGTGTCTTTAAAGATTCCTTGATCAACTATGTGAGGGGAGTAGACTATAATGACCCCAACTGGCGTTCGAGAACCTATGAACCTAACAAGGTGTGGAAATTAGGAGATATTGTCTATTCTACCCCATCTTTTGTAGGGAAACCGACGGAACGATACGATCTTATTTACGATGACGTATCTTACAGAGAATTCTATTACGAAAAAAAGGATAGGCGTAACATCGTTCTCGTGGGAGCCAATGATGGAATGCTCCATGCTTTTAATGCAGGTGTTTTTGATTCGGCAAGTAGGACTGTTGATGGGCTCGGGAAGAATCTTGGTGAAGAGCTGTGGGCAATTATCCCAATGAACCTTATACCTCATCTGAAATGGCTTAAGGATCCAGAATATTGCCATGTCTACTATGTTGATTTGAAGCCGAAAGTAACTGATGCGAAAATATTCCCGGATGATGGAGACCACCCTGAAGGTTGGGGTACTGTTGCTATCGTTGGTATGAGATTTGGTGGCACACCGATCACTATATCGAGTGGAACGTATAAATCTGCATACTTTATGATTGATGTCTCTAATCCAGATAACCCAAGGGTTCTCTGGGAATTTACAGATCCTAACCTTGGATATACGATATCGTATCCATCGGTGTTGAAAGTTGTGGAGGGTGGCGAGGAAAAGTGGTTTGTGGTTTTTGGCAGTGGTACCACCAGTACTCCGTTGGGAAGCACGTCGACCCAGAATGCCTATTTTTATGTTCTGGACTTAGCAACTGGTCAACTTCTTAGAAAAATCCAGATTCCCTTTGTAAATCAGCAGACTACCGGTGCCTTCTGTGGCAATCCCGTTTCAGTAGATGTTATGTTAGATTACAGCTGCGATGTGATATATCTCCCTACTACTTACATTGTAAAGAGCGGGAACACTACGTCTGATAAAGGTGCCCTTTATAGAATCGTAACGGGTAATAAAATAAATCCACAAGAGTGGAGGCTCTCTATGGCTATGAACATAGACAGGCCTCTGACTTCAGGTGCTGCTGTTTCTATGGATGAATATGGGAATCTGTGGGTATTCTTTGGCAGTGGTAAGTACTTTACCGATGAGGATGAAGTAGATAATTTAAATCATTATTTTATAGGCTTTAAGGATAATTACTGGAATTATACCACAGGAACCCCTCCCCAACCGAGTCACACTCTGAGTGATCTTTTGAATGCAACGGGTATAAGGGTGAAAGCTGATACTACCACTGGAGAGGCTACTGTAGAGAATATTCCAGGGATGGGTAACCTTTCTTTTCCTGCTTTTATAGACTCGGTTAACAGGAAATATAAGGGGTGGTACGTACAGTTATCTGCGGGGGAAAAGTCCATCAACTTCCCACTGGTTTTGGGGGGAGCAGTATTCTTTACAACCTATAAAGTTAATAACGATCCTTGTGGATTTGGTGGAGATGGATGGCTGTATGTTCTATTCTATAAAACTGGAACAGCCGCAGCTAATGCTCCTCTTGGTTTAGACCTACAGCAGTATGCAATTACGAAGGTTCAGGTTGAGGGTATGCCAGCCTCACCTGCTGTTCAGATAGGGGCTCGTGAGGAGGCTACTGCTTTCGTTCAGACTGCGACAGGGGAAATTGTTCAGGTTCAGACGGAATTGCCATTCAGTCCCAAGAGTGGTGCAAGGATCTGGAGACCTACAAACTTTTAGGGAGGTTTAGTGATGAAGACGTTTATATTTGTTTTTTTTGTTGTTGCCCAGGCAGGTAGTATTAATGTTACCCAGAGTGTAAGCCTACCTAAGGTGCTTCAAAAAGATGTGCTGACACAGGAGGAGGTTGAGGCGCTTGACAACACGGTATCTGGAATGTACATGGGTGTTTCAAATGATTCTAACTACGTATACATTAACGAAAGGGGGATAAAAGTGGACAAAAAGGTATTCAATTTCAAGGACCTGCCTCCTTATGGGTCTGATATCTATATACGTTGTGAGGTGAGGGAAAAGCAAAAGATTGGAATTTTCTGTTCCACAAATCTCGATGAAGCGGTGTATTTTAAGAAAGGGCTCTTTAAATGAGCGGACTTCTGATTGTTCTTATAATTGTTGTTATTTTACTTGTGAGCTTTGTTTCCATTTACAATGGACTGGTTAAACTCAAAGTCCTCGTAAAGAATGCCTTCGCAGATATTGATGTTCAGCTTAAAAAGAGGCACGATCTCGTTCCAAACCTTGTGGAAACTGTTAAAGGTTATGCTGCTCACGAAAAGACAACTCTTGAGAATGTTGTAAAAGCAAGACAGATGGCCGTCCAGGCGACTGGACCGGATGACAAGATAAAATCGGAGGGCGCGTTAACTCAGGCTTTGAGGCAGCTCTTTGCAGTGGTTGAGAATTACCCGGAGTTAAAAGCCAATGAAAACTTCATAATGCTTCAACAGCAATTATCAAACATTGAAGAGGCTATTCAGAATGCCAGAAGATATTACAACGCTGTGGTTAGAGACTACAATACGAGAATAACCGTCTTTCCATCTAATGCTGTTGCTTCAATGTTCGGGTTTAAGCCTGAACCTTTCTTTGAGATTGGGGAACCTACTGAAAGGGAAGCGCCCAGAGTACATTTTTAGAACAGGGAAATATCCTCACTGTTTTACGGCTTAGCTGCAAGGTAATCTAGTCCAGATGCGCAAAATAAGTACAGTAACATATCAATTTAAGTTGGTAGTATCTAATATAATAGTAGAAACGATGGGTCTTCAGCAGTAGGCGAGAAACTTTACTTTGTAATCTCCCACGGGAATTGAGCTGTATCGAATAGAGTTACGTTGTTTCTTTCAAACCATCCTTTATTTACCTCAAGTGCATACTTTACAGGGTGTTTAGATACTATCGGGGTTTCATCGTAAGGTTTCAAGTCATAGATCTCGATAATGACGCCGTTCGAGTCCAGGAAAGCGATTGAGAGATCTATTGATGTATTCTTCATCCAGAAAGAAAGGTTTCGGGATTCTGGAAAGACAAAAAGCATTCCTTCAGTATCGGGAAGAGACTCAGTAAACGTCAATCCCTTTTCCCATTCTGCAGGTGAAGTAGATAGGTTTACATATAGTTCTACACCATTAATATGGAGCAGCTTTAGTGAAGGATCCTTTAACTTTACTTCTCGTTTAGAACATGAGAGAGTCAGAAGCACAAGAAAAAAACTAAATCTTTTCACGGATTCTGGCTTTCTTTCCTTTTCTCTCTCTCAGATAGTAGATCCTTGCCCTTCTCACCTTGCCCCTTCTGAGTACTTCAACTTTTTCGATTACGGGTGAGTGGACAGGGAATACTTTTTCAATTCCGACTCCTTGTGTGACCTTTCTAACAGTAAAGGTTTCCGAAAGGCCTCCGCCCTTCCTCCGGATGACTACTCCTTCAAAAGGCTGAATTCTAATTTTCTCGACCAACTTCTTCGACTTAGGGTCCTCTTTGAGCTCTTTTATCCTCACATAAACCCTTACAGTATCTCCAGGACCAAAATCGGGAATGTCGCTCCTCATAAATTCTTTCTCGATTTCCCTAAGAACAGTCATTCCTTTACCTCCTCCTCTAATTCTTTTAAAATTTTCGCATCATCACGCAAAAGCTTCGCTCCGTATAAGAGTTCCGGCCTCTTTAGTATTGTCCTTCTAAGTGCCTCTTTCCTCGCCCACGCTTCTACTTTTCCATGGTCACCGGAGATCAAAACCTCCGGTACCTTCTCACCCCGAAATTCTCTTGGGTGGGCATAATAAGGTATATCAAGTATACTGGATACTATAGAATCGGTCAAACAGGAGTTCAAATTTCCAAGCGCACCTTCTTGAAGTCTGGAAACGGCATCAATTAGAATCAAAGCCAGTATCTCTCCTCCAGAAAGTATATAATCGCCGCAGGATAATTCGAGGTCTACATACTTTGTTATCCTTTCGTCCACGCCCTTGTACCTCCCACATATCACTGTCACACTTTCTTTCTCAGATATAGTTTCAATAACGCGTTGGTCAAGTATTTTACCTTGTGGAGAAGGCAGAACAACGAATCCTGGGTCTTTGATGATACTCAGAATGTCATACAGGGGCTCGATCTTGAGAATCATACCAGTAAACCCTCCGAAAGGGTAGTCATCCACTTCTTTAGGCGAAGGAGCATAATCTCTTGGATTATATGTTATAATTTCAAGTTTTCCGAGCTCTATTGCTTTCTTAACTGGTCCAATTTTCATATAAGGAGTGATAATTTCTGGAAATAGGGTAATAATGTTAAACTTCATGGGTTTATTTCCTTTAGTTCATCGAAATCGCATATTGTTATCTGCTTTGCGGAGATGTCTAAACTTTTTATATACCTTTTAACAAAGGGGATAAGAACCTCTTTATGGTCAATTGTTTTAACAATTAGGCTTCCTTGAAGACCTTGGAAAAGGAAGTCAGTGACTTCGCCTATCTCTTCCTTAGAACAAAATACTTTGCATCCTTTAAGGTCTTCAATATAGTACTCGTCTTTGGCAGTTTCGGGGAGTTCTTCAGAATGGACCATAAGGTCAAGCCCACTCAGTTTTTCTGCCAGTTCACGAGTTTCGATACCATCAAATTTCATTATAATGGATTTGCCTGGTCCACTCCTGATTTCTGAAGGTGCTAAAATCTTTAGCCCAGCATGAGGAGTTATTACGATAAACTGTGAGAACTTCGCGAAGTCCTCAAAAACAAATTCGGGGTGAACTTTTAGTTCACCCCGAATTCCAAATGCTTTTGTTATTCTTCCTACTACTCTTAGGTTTTCCTTATTCAAGGATCTCGATGTGCGCTCTTTTGCCTCTCCTCATGGCAGCAGCTTGGATTAGCTGTCTGACAGCTTTTGCAGTTCTACCTTCGCGGCCGATTACCTTTCCAAGGTCACCAGAACCTACTCTCAGTTCAAATATCACAGTCTTCTCGCCTGGTATCTCTTTTACCGATACCTGTTCTGGATTGTCTACCAGTTCTTTTACTATGTACTCGAGCAATTCTTTCAGGTCAGCCATCTTTATACCTCCTTATTGTGCACCTTTCTCACCTGTTTTTTTGTAAAACTTATAGAGTTTTGCGACTCTGGGGGTCATTTGTGCCCCCTGTGAAATCCACTTTTCAAGGAGTTCGCAATTTATTTTTGTTACGTCTTTAACTGGGTCGTAGTTCCCAATCACGTCGATCACTTTTCCGTCTCTATGAACTCTTGATTCCTGGACAACAATTCTGTAAAGACTCCTTCCCGTCTTGCCTACGCGCTGTAGTCTAACCTTTACCACCACAACCTCCTCTCACATTGTGTTATATTATACTTTTAGAAGATAGTTTTTTCAAGTAATCAATCCTATCTATTCTATTTTGGGAGGAGAAAATAAATGCACCGGATGCTATAATGTCAACGTATGGAGCGACAAGTTTTGCCGTTTCTGCATCGATTCCACCGTCGACTTCTATAAGGAAATTATATTTCTTGGTCTCCTTAATCTCTTTGAGTTTTTCCAGTTTTGGAAGGACCTGCGGCATGAATTTCTGCCCGTAAAAGCCCGGATTGACGGTCATCACAAGGACAAGATCGATAGATTCAAAATATGGTAAGAGTGAACGTAAAGGTGTATCAGGGTTCAAAGCTAATCCTGCCTTTATACCTCTACTTTTTATCTTTTTAATGGTTTTTATGATGTCTGAGCGGGATTCTACGTGAAAGACAATAAAATCAGAGCCTGCGTCAGCAAACGCATCCACGTACTTGTAAGCGTCTATAATCATTAAGTGTGATTCCAATTGAATTTGCGTGAGCCGGTTTATGGAATCTACGATGACGGGTCCGAAGGTTATATTGGGTACAAATATACCGTCCATCACGTCTAAGTGTAAAAAATCGGCATTACTCACACTCATAATTTCTTCTTTTAGCTTTGTAAAATCGCAGGCAAGAATTGATGGTGATACTTTCATGTGGGCCTTCTTTTCTTTAGTTCTTGTACAAAATCCCTGATCTCCGATATATGCTCAATATATTTGAAATTCTGTTGTTCATCAAAAAACTTATCCAGATTTCGATATCCTGCCTTTTCATAGTTCAGGGCCTGGATTAAGAGATCCACTTTGTCCAGCGATCTTACAAGGGTTGCTTCTATTGTTTCTCCTTTCTCGAATTCATTGTAAAGTTCTTTTATTTCAGTTTGTAAATTATCGGGAAGATATGCTGCCATTTCCTCCAATGCTTTTCTTTCTCCATCTTCTACGCATTTACCGATGTAATTTCTTGATTCAAGATGGATATCACCAATCATAGCTTCCCCAAGTTCGTGGATAATAGCCATCTTTAAGGCCTTTTCCACATTTATTGTGTAATTGAGCTCAGACCTTAAATATTCCCCGAAAATATACGTCAAAATGGCAACTCCGAAGACATGCTCGGCAACAGTCTCAGGGCTTTTTACACCATAATACCAAAAGCCTGCCCTTGGAGTCCTCTTAAGCCTATATACATTATCAAAAAAACGAAACAAATCCAACATAACATAATCTTAATGAGTAGAGTGTATCCGTTCAAGAACGTATTACTCATGTAGCATTTTTAGAAAAGTCGAGACAAATAACTCTGGTGAGAATCTTTTTGAAGTCTCAACAGCCTTTTTAGATATGTCCATAAATCTTTCCCTATCATTTCGTAGTTCTTCCATTCTTTGAAATACATCTTCTGGTGTTCTAACAAAAAAACCATTGTAACCATCTTGTAAATACTCAAGAGGTCCGGTCTTTGTGTAAACAAGAGGGATACATCCCCGTGCCATGGCTTCTAATGGAGGTAACCCAAACCCTTCAAATTGTGAAGTTAGAATTGCGAAGGCACATTGATCGTATAATGCAACAAGTTCACTTGTACTTAGAAATCCTGCATATTTTACGTTACTACCAATTTCTCCTGGTTTTTCACCTATCACATTGATAGTGTACTTGCTAAACATCGGACTTTTCATTATCTGCAAGGCTCTTCCAGGTCCCTTCTTCTGATCCTTTTTATAAAAAATGATAACGCTCTTGAGATCTTTCGTTTCTTTTTGAGGCCTATTTAAAAACTCTTTATCCAGTGGGGGGTTTATAATCGGGCCCTTTGCACGGGTGTGAAGCAGGACCCACCGTGAGTTTGCGGGAGAGAAGTCCTGCGGAAGCAGATATGTAATTTCAGCAAGGAGAGAAAAGGGGAACGGGTAGAAGAGTTGCTCCACGCCCTGGCGGTAGTAGATAATTTGCGATTTTTTTGTTATTTTGTGTAATAGCGCCGAATAATACGTAAGGAAGAAACTAACCACAACGTAATCGGAACGTGGGGAGTTATGCGCAAGTTCAATAATAGTAGTAAGGAGAGAGTGCGGGTTCTTATTAAGTGGTTCAATAAATATTCTCGTGACTCTCGCTGTCAAAGGGTAGAATTCATCATATTGGTTAATTGGGACTACGAGGACTACTTCATGTCCCTCATCGGTTAGTCCACTCATCAGAGTAGAAAGGACCCTGACACCCCCGTGTTTTTTAAATGATAGAAGGGGAAATACGAATTTCATCTATAAGTGGGTTTCATATTCGTGAATTTTGTCGATTCTCCTTTTGTGTCTGCCACCTTCAAACTCTGTTTCAAGGAAGAGGACAACAGCGTTCAGTGCGTCGTCTTCTGAAATAAAGCCGGCAGGAAGGCAAATAATATTTGCGTTGTTGTGTTTCCTCGACATGGCAGCGAATTTTTCACTTGTAACTTGAGCTGCGCGTATGTTCCTCACTTTATTAGCTGCAATGGACATACCAATGCTGGTGTAGCATATTAGTATTCCAAAATCGAATTCACCTTTCGCAACTTTTTCTGCAAGGGGGATCGCAATATCGGGATAGTCTACTGGTTCGTCACTATAAGTCCCGAAGTCAGTAATTTCATGGGAAAGTGAAAGTTTCTGCTTTAAGAACTCCTTTAGTTTGAATCCCCTGTGATCAGAGCCAATGGCAAGCTTCATTACTACTTAACCCATGTAAAGTAGTGAGCATACTTTTCATCTGCTTCTTCTATAATTTTGAAAAACTCCTGTTGAATTTTCTTGGTAATAGGGCCTATTTTACCATTTCCAACGGGGATTTTATCTACAGATCTAATGGGACTTATCTCTGCTGCTGTACCAGTGAAGAAGACTTCATCGGCAAGGTATAGCATTTCCCTTGGGATTAGACATTCCTTTACTTCTATACCCATTTTTCTTGCTATCTCTATAACTGTAAGTCTCGTAATTCCGGGTAGTACTGCGGATTCTATGCTCGGAGTATATAGTATGCCATCTTTTACTATAAAGATATTCTCTCCAGAACCCTCAGATATGGTTCCATATGTATTGAGGGCAATACCTTCTGTGACCCCATAATTTAGTGCTTCCATTTTAATAAGTTGTGAATTGGCGTAATTTGCAGTAGCTTTGGCCATCGCAGGGAAGGTATTAGGTGCCATACGATTCCAGGTTGAAATCATGGCATCTACACCTTCTTCAAGGGCTTCTGGACCGAGGTATTTTCCCCATTTCCAAGCCGCAATGGAAACTTCAACTGGGCACTCTAATGGATTTACTCCAAGGTTATAGTAACCTCTGTAGATCAGTGGTCTGATATAACATTCTTCAAGTTCGTTAGCTTTTATTAGTTCTATGGTAGCATTTATCAGCTCTTCAGATGTGTAAGGGGATTCCATTCTATAGATCTTTGCAGAGTCTAGTAACCTTTTTATATGCTCCTTTAGTCTAAATACTGCAGTTCCCTTCCTGGTTTTGTAAGCTCTTATGCCCTCGAAGACGCCAGAGCCATAGTGCAGAGCATGGGTCAATACGTGCACCTTTGCTTCGTTCCATGGGACTAGTTTCCCTGACATCCATATATACTTTGCTTCAGCGATTTTTGCCATGCTTACCTCCTTATATTTCTATTTTCCCAATCCTAAATGCATTACAGTTAAAAGCCACTGCTACAGGGAGTTGGGCTATATGGGTAGGGTACGTTGCTACCCTTACGTCTAGGACGTAAAATTTACCTCCCAATCCGCCAGGGCCCAACCCCAGCTCATTAATTCTTGAGATAAGTTCCAACTCTATGTCTGCATAAAATGGATCGGGGTGCCTTTCTCCCCATGATCTCAGGAGTGCCTTCTTGGCAAGATAAGCGACATAATCGAAATTTCCCCCAATTCCAACCCCCAAGATAACGGGAGGACAAGGATTAGGTCCAGCTTCTTTTACCACGGATAGGACGAACTCTTTTACACCTTCAATTCCCTGATGAGGAGACAGCATACCCACATGACAGATCTGCTCGCTCCCTCCTCCCTTAGCTAAAATAAAGATAGTTACTTTTTCCCCCGAAACCAGTTCAAAATGGATAATGGCTGGTGTATTGTCCCCCGTATTTTTTCTACTGATAGGATCTTCTACAATTGATGGTCTTAAATAATTTTCTTTGTAAGCCCCTTTAACTGCTTCATTTACGGCTTCATGTAGGGGGCGGCCTTTTAGTGTTACATCTTGACCGAGCTCTATGTAAACATTAACCATCCCCGTATCCTGACAGATTGGGATTTTTTCATTTAACGCGATTTTTGCATTCTCTAAGAGGTCCTTTAGTACTTCCTTTCCCAAGGCTGCTTCTTCTCTCATAAAAGCGTTTTCAAGTACTTTTATATAGCCCTCATCAAATTCAAAATTAATCTTTACGAGTGTTTCTTGAACCTTTTCTTTAATTAGTTCTGTTTCAATGTATCTCATGTAAAATAATTCTCAATATACCCTAATGTTTCGAGGTTTTCTATTAGTTTTCTGGTCCTTGTGATGATTTGGGTCGCATTTTCCAATTCTTCACCAAAAGAAAGGGGTTTTCTCGCAACTCCTTCCTTTGTAGCCGTATCTGCTGCTGTAGCAGCAACTCTTGGGAATACCTCCCATTCGTCCATCCCAGGAATAATGTACTCTTCATTTATTCCCCGATTTTTTGCGTATTTTGCAATTTCTTGTGCTACTTTAAGGCACATGGAGTCGGAGATAGTTCTTGCAGATACGTCTAAAACGCCTCTAAAAATACCGGGGAACACTATAGAGTTATTGACCTGGTTTGGAAAATCTGATCTTCCAGTGGCTACTATCTTTGCCCCAGCTTCTTTTGCTTCCCATGGCCATATTTCGGGAGTTGGATTTGCACAAGTGAACACAATTGCGTCTTTTGACATCTTTTTTATATCTTCCCTTCTGACAACTCCAGGGCCTGGGGTGGAGAGACCTATGAAAACATCTGCACCGGCAAAGCCTTCATGGAAGTCTCCCTTTCTGTTTCTACCATTTGTTTTCGCGAGCAAATCCCTGTATATCCCAAACTTTTCTTCCAGGTCATCTCGCTCTCTATGAATAAGCCCTTTTCTATCTGCCACTACTATGTTTTGTGGATTTAGTCCAGCGGAAATAAGTAGTCTAAGGGTTGCAATTCCAGCCGACCCTGCGCCAAGAATAAATATATTAAGGTTCTCTAAGGATTTATTTGCGATTTCAGCTGCATTAATAAGAGCTGCAAGGATCACCGTTGCGGTTCCTTGTTGATCATCATGCCATACTGGTATAGAAAGTTCATTTCTCAGCCTTTCTAATATATGAAAACACTTTGGTTTCTCAATGTCCTCGAGATTTATACCTCCGAAAGTAGGCTCAAGGGCTTTCACAATGGAGATTATCCGATCTGGATCTTTTTCGCTGATACATATAGGGAATGCATCAACTCCTCCAAGATATTTAAACAGCAGTGATTTGCCTTCCATCACAGGTAATCCTGCCTCTGGGCCAATGTTTCCAAGACCGAGGACTCTGGTCCCATCCGAAACTACTGCAATGGTATTCCATCTGGATGTATATTCAAAGGATTTTTCGCTGTTTTCTAAGATCTTTTTACATGCTGAAGAGACCCCGGGAGTATACCACACAGAGAAATACTCATAATGCGAAACGGGAACCTTGGGTAAAATTTCAATTTTTCCTCGGTACCTCGGGTGTAAAACTTCTGCTTTTCTGAGAGGTTCGGAGGCTTTTTCCCTCCAGATTTGATCTTCCTGCATTACATAGATATTATACCATAGCAAGTACGTATTGTTAAATTATATGGAAGGCTTTGTGGGAATGGAGGATGGGTATATTCCAATTTTTTTTAGATCCCAGTATATATGCTCCATAGGAATCCCTACTACATTGTAGTAAGGGCCTTCAATTTTTTCGACGAACAGACCCGCAAATTCCTGTACACCATATGCCCCTGCTTTATCAAGGGGATTATCAAATTTCAAAATAAATCCGATTTCTATAGCGGTGATTTTGTGAAATTTTACCTTTGTATTTACTAAGGATTTGATCAGATAGTCTCCATTAATTATTGCGTAGCCTGTATAGACTTCATGCCATTTACCCGAAAGTTCCTTTAGATACGCTTCTGCTTCGGTGTATGAAGATGGTTTGCCGAGGATCTTTGAGCCGAGGACTACAATTGTATCACATGCAAGAACTGTACCTCCATTCTTTATACTTTTTGCCTTATCTTCTGCAACGTTTGCGCAGTCTTCAATGCAATTTATAGTTTCGCTTGAATGTGGTTCTTCAACTCGAAACTGGTATCCGAATTTTTTTAGAATGGTTATCCTTCGGGGTGATGTAGAAGCAAGTATGAGCATTCTATTCGGTGTAATACTTGTAGAGGCCGGAGATCCTTAGGTAGTTATCTATTGTTAAAGGTACCACCTGATAGAGTATTCTTGCTACAGCTTTTGCGAGCTCCCTAATTTCCCACTGTGCTTTTGGGTTGAGACGTTGATCAAGGAAATTCATTAGACTTCTCATATTTACAGTCCAATAAAGGGAGGTTCTAAGCCCTGCGGGTAGGATTGTACGAGCAGCTTCTTTTCGAAGCCCTTTCTCCACAAGCTCTTGATAGAGTTCAATAGATTTTTTAATATGATTAACAATTTCATTTAAAAGCCTATCTTTGTCTTTAACATCAGATTCACGCAGCCCAAAGAACTCGGGAGGGATGTGTACAATTTTATTGAGTTTTTCTGCAGTGTATTCAATTTTTTTGCCCTTCTCTGGACTAGTAAATCTATAGGATCTCTTTAATGGGCTAGCTATCCTATGTCTTAGGAGCTGCTCCCCAATATACATAGGTATATCTTCAATCTTGAATCTGAATACTTGTTGCTCAAACGGTGAGAGGTGCTTAGACTCTAAGAGTTTTACTAAAAGTTTTTTGTTGGCTTCTTCATCTCCTTCAGAAAGGTATGAAATTCTTGCTACTCTCGCAGGAGTGAGGTCGTCTCCTAGCATCTCCTCGAGAATTATCTTTCCACCACCGAGAATATCTTCAGTTATTGGGAATATCTTAACAGCCATGTTTAAATTATAAGTTAAACTCAAAGAATTGAAATACCTGTTCGATTTTCTACTGTAGTTCTCGTACAAAAGGTGGAATGTTTTTTTCATTTACGCATACGATGTCGGAGATATTTTTTCCGAACCTTTCGATGTATATTTTCAGCACAATTAATCTCGTGATTAGTTTACAGTTATTTGAACTTCCTTTTGATGTCCTTTATCATATAGCATCTGCCCCCGTAGCTCAGAAGGATAGAGCGGCGGTTTCCTAAACCGCAGGCCAGAGGTTCGAATCCTCTCGGGGGCAAAGTGTTTGACTGTCTTTAAATCATAAATTATAATTGAACAACTTTCAAAGGCCTGTAGCTCAATTAGGCTAGAGCGCTGGACTCCAAATCCAGTGGTTGGGGGTTCAAGTCCCTCCAGGCCTGCATTAAGGGGGAGCTATGAGAGTGAAAATTGCTTTAGTTTGCTCGGAATGTAAACGGAAGAACTATTACACTACAAAAAATAAGGACAAAAAAGAGAAGTTGGAAATTAGCAAGTATTGTAAGTTTTGTGGGAAACATACTCCTCATAAGGAGTCAAAAGTATGAAGAAACTCATAAACTTTTTGAAAGAGTCTTATCAGGAGTTCAAACGAATAACGTGGCCTACTAAGGAAAGCCTCTGGGGTGGAACCCTTGGAGTTGTGCTTATTTCCTTATTTTTTATACTGTTTATGTTTTTAATAGACTTTTTGGTGTCAAAGATTATTCAGCTGATATTGGGGTAAGATTATGGCAGAAATACAGGAAGAGGCAAACGATAGGAAATGGCTCATTTTCCAGACTTTTTCTGGTAAAGAAAAAAAAGCATTGAGTGCAGCTAATAAAGTTATAAAAGAGCACGGGCTTGAAGGTTTAGTTGAGCCTTTGCTTCCTACGGAGTTTGTATCAAAAGTGGTGACCCGTGGAAGGGGTAGCAATAGGGAGCGGGTTAGGGTAAATATAGAGAAGCCCATTTATAGAGGATATATTTTCGTTGGTGTTAAAGGGGATAGAGAGTTATTGGATAAAGTTGTCAATCTTCTCACAGAGACGAGATTTATGCGTGCCCTTACGAGGAGAGACGAAAAAACCGGTGAGCCCATCTATGCTTTTTTGAGTGAAGAGGAAGTAAACGATTTGATGGAAAAGATTCGTGTAGAGCAGCAAAAAAAGGAGCAGAAAGTACCTTTCCTTGAAGGTGAGCGAGTAAAGATCATCATGGGTAATTTAGAAGGTGTAGTTGGAACGGTTCAGGAAGTTTTTCCACAGAAGAGAAAATTAAAGGTTGTAGTTAATTTGATGAACAGATCTACTCCAGTTATTCTTGATTTTGATGGAGTAGAGAAAGCTGATTAAAGGAGGAAAGATGCCCCCGAAAAAGAAAGAACTTGTTGCACAGGTTAAATTGCAATTGCCTGCAGGACAGGCGACTCCTGCTCCTCCGGTTGGCCCTGCTTTGGGGCAACACGGTGTTAATCTAGGCCAGTTTGTTAACGAGTTTAATAATAAAACGAGAGATAAGCAAGGTTTAGTGGTTCCCGTTGTTGTATCTGTATATAAGGATAGGTCCTTCACTTTTGAGGTAAAGATGCCGCTGGCTTCGGAGCTACTAAAAAGAGCTGCAGGAGTTCTAAAAGGCTCCGGAGAACCAAATAAGACAAAAGTTGGAAAAGTAAAAAGGTCTGAGGTTCGCAAAATAGCAGAGGTTAAAATGCCGGACCTAAATGCTAACGATATTGGTGCCGCAATGAAGATTATTGAAGGGACTGCCCGGAGCATGGGGATTGAAATAGTGGAGGATTAATAATGGCTAAGCATGGTAAGAGATATGTTGCTTTACTTGAAAAAATTGATAAAAGTAAAGAATATCAGTTAGACGAAGCATTGAAGACCATTAAAGAGATAGCTAGTACAAAGTTTGATGAGACTGTCGAACTTGCCGTTGAGCTCGGTGTAGATCCTAGAAAGGCTGACCAAATGGTTAGAGGTTCGGTAGTTTTGCCAAGGGGGCTTGGAAAAACTACGAGAGTAGCTGTTATAACGAGAGGCGAGGAAGAAAAGGAAGCTATTGAAGCAGGAGCCGATTATGTGGGCTATCAGGATTTAATTGAAAAGATAAGAGGTGGATGGCTTGAGTTTGATGCATTAGTGGCGACTCCTGATGTTATGCCTGAACTTGCTAAGCTTGGTAAGGTCTTGGGACCAAGGGGCTTGATGCCATCCCCCAAAACTGGCACAGTCACTAAAGATGTAGGAAGAGTGGTAAGGGAACTGAAAATGGGAAGGATCGAGTTCCGGGTTGACAAGACGGGTAATGTTCATGTACCTGTTGGGAAGGTTTCATTCCCTGAAAGCGCACTTAAGGAGAATGTTTTAGCTTTCTTTCAAGAACTTATCAATGTGAGGCCTAAGACCATGAAGGGGACATACATAAAACAGGCTTATATCAGTACCACTATGGGACCAAGTATTAAGTTAGATTTGAATAGCATCTTACAGCAAATGGAGAGGGTATAATTATGGTTAGAGCAGAGAAAATTGAAAAGGTAAATGATGTCAAGGAAAATCTGGATAGTTCCACGGCTTTTTACCTTTGTGATTATACCGGTTTAACAGTTGCAGAAATGTCAGAGTTAAGGCGAAAGCTTAGAGATAAAGCCGGCTTATTTAAAGTTGTGAAGAATTCATCCCTTTATTTTGCCCTTAAGGATAAGAATTTCGATGAGATGCTCAAATATGTAGCTGGACCTATTGCAGTTCTGTTTGCGCACCAAGATGAGCTGGAGCCTCTAAAAACTGCTTACGAGTTTTCAGAAGAAGTATCAAAAATGTCGTTTAAGGCAGGATGGGTTGACGGTAAGGTATATGGTCCTCAAGAAATCAATACCATTGCCAAGTTGCCAGGAAAGAACGAATTAAGGGCTATGTTGGTGTGTACTCTTAATGCCCCTATATTTAAGCTTGTGTATGCGTTGAACTGGCCCTTACAGGCCCTTGTTTCAACCTTGGAACAAGTTAGAAAACAAAAAGAGGAGGTTAAGTAAAATGGCAGAAAAGAAGAGCGTTGACGAGATCGTGGAGATGATCGGGTCTTTATCGGTTCTGGAACTCTCGGAGCTTGTAAAAGAGCTGGAGGATAAATTTGGTGTTTCTGCTCAAATGCCTGTTATGGCTGGAGCTGTGGCTGCCCAAGGCAGCGCTCCGGCTGCAGTGGAAGAAAAGACTGAATTTGATGTGATTCTTCTAGATGCTGGACAGGACAGGATTAATGTTCTTAAAGAAGTTAGAACATTAACAGGGCTTGGATTGAAGGAAGCAAAAGACTTCGTTGACAACCTGCCCAAGCCACTAAAAGAAGGAGTTACAAAGGAAGAGGCAGAAAAGATCAGGCAAAGTTTTGAGAAACTTGGTGCTAAGGTAGAAGTTAAATAATATTCCAAAGACAATTGTTTACGAGATTAAAGAGTGTGTTGAATCAGGGGCGCACATGCCCCATTTAGTTATTTCAATAAATTTTGTGTAAGGGGGGTTTTGTCTATTATGGACAAAATTATAAGGAAGGGTTATAAGCCAGAAAAGGGCGAGATGCCAAATCTCCTTTTCATTCAGTTAGACTCCTTTAGGAGGCTACTTTCTGAAGGAGTTGGGAGGGAAGCGAGACCTATAGGTAGTCTCGAATATATATTCAGAGAATATTTTCCTGTGACTGACAAGAACAATGTTTATAAACTCGAGTATCTGGATTATACGACTGGAGTCCCCAGGTTTAATCCGGAGGAGTGCAAAGAGAAGAGCTTAACATATTCTGTACCATTAAAGGTAAGGTTCAGATTATTAAAGAAAAACCCTGAAACAAAAGAGTTCGAGGAGAGCGTTACCCAGGAAGTGTATATGGGAGAAATCCCCTATATGACAGACAGTGGGACTTTTGTAATAAATGGTGTTGAGAGGGTACTCGTCAGCCAGATTCACAGGTCTCCAGGTGTGTATTTTGAGATAGAGGAAAAAGGAACAGTTACTTATAGAGCTCTTCTTGTGCCCTACAGAGGGCCATGGGTGGAATTTAATATAGATGGAAATAGAAATTTGACAGTTACGGTCTCTAAGAGGAGAAAGATTCCTGTTACGAGACTCCTTAGAGCGCTTACCGGGATGTCTATGAGCCAAGTGTTTGGAATGTTCTTGCAAAAGCGGAGTCTGACCCTGGACGAACTGGATGAGAACGGAGATTATATTATCACCGATGATGTTGTTGATACAAAAACCGGGGAAGTTATATTTGAGGCACTAACCGAGATTGATTCCAGTATTATAAAAGAACTTAAGGAAAGGAAGATTAGAAAAATTGAGGTGTTTGACTTAAATACTCTTGAGGCAAGCATACTTTACACCACCTATAGACAGGATAGGTTAAAAAAGGAAGTTGATGCGATTGGAAATATCTATAGAACCCTTAAATTTAGTCAGCCACCTGCCAACATAGAGGAAGCAAGGGAGTATATTAGGAGCTTCTTCCTTAAAGAGACATACTTTTATTTAGCTGATGTAGGAAGGTATAAGCTAAATTTGAGATTGTATCAGAATCAGAAAAGGACTGCAACTACCCTCACTATTGAAGACATTGTAGAGATTATAAAGCGACTTATCGATCTTTATAAGGGAGAGGAAAAAGAGGATGACGTTGATGATCTTTCTAATAGAAGGATAAGAAGCGTAGGAGAATTATTATACGAGCAAGTAAGAGAAGCATTTGCGAGGAAATTAATCAGAAATATTACGGAAAAGATGCTCTCTATCAGCGAGGAATCAAGAATCGTACCTAAAAATCTAATCGATCCTAAAGTCATCACCAATACTTTGATAAATTATTTGATGAGGGAGAGACTTTCGCAGTTTCTCGATCAGACTAATCCCCTTTCAGAACTTACACATAAAAGGCGCATTTCTGCTTTAGGGAAGGGTGGTTTAACAAGAGAAACAGCAGGTTTTGAAGTGAGAGACGTTCACCCTTCGCATTACGGAAGGTTGTGTCCGATTGAAACGCCGGAGGGACAAAATATTGGTCTTATCAGTTCTTTGACTACTTATGCAAAAGTCGATGAAATGGGCTTCATAAGAACACCACTAAGGGTTGTAGAGGACGGCAGAGTCACTGAGAAGACGGTGGATTTGAGCCCAATTGATGAGAAGGATGCATATATCGCTTCTGCTGATACAGAATATGATCCTGTTACAGGTTTGATCAAGGACGAAAAAGTATGGGTAAGAGCTAAGGATGGGTATCCTATGGTCCCAAGGGAAAAGGTGAATTATATTGATATCTCACCGAGACAGGTCGTCTCTCCATCTGCTTCACTGATTCCTTTCTTAGAAAATGACGATGCTTTGAGAGCCCTTATGGGATGTAATATGCAGAGGCAGGCGATTCCTCTTATTGATCCTGAACCGCCCATCATCGGCACAGGAATGGAGGGTAAAGTTGCAAGAGATTCAGGTACACTGGTGATTGCACGAAATAGTGGAACTGTGGTTTACGTCGACGCAAACCGCATAGTAGTTAGAGTATCTAAAAAGAGGAAGAAAATCTCAAGGTTTGAAGAAGAACTTGATGAGTACAATCTTGTTAAATTTCGCAGGTCGAACCAGAATACACTTATAAATATGAGGCCACTAGTGAAGATTGGTGAAAAGGTGAAAGCAGGCGATGTTTTGGCGGATGCTTCTGCCACGAAGAATGGCGAGTTAGCTCTGGGAAAGAATGTTTTGATTGCTTTCCTTCCGTGGTATGGATATAATTACGAGGATGCTATTGTGGTTTCCGAGAACATACTTAAAAATGACACGTTTACATCCCTTCACATTTTAGAATTTGAGGTTGAGGTGAGAGAAACGGCACTTGGACCTGAAGAAGTTACTGTCGATATACCAGGTGTAAAGGATGATGACCTTCGAAATCTTGACCATTTTGGTATTATCCGCATAGGTGCTGAAGTCAAGCCGAGAGATATACTTGTGGGTAAGGTGACACCAAAGGGTGAAGAGGAAGAGCTTCCACCAGAGAAGAAGCTGCTATTGACTGTGGCTGGCTACGAGCAAGAGGTGAAAGATACGTCTAAAAGAGTTCCTCCTGGAGTTTCGGGGTATGTGGTGGATGTGGTTGTCCTTACAAAGACTAAAAATGATCCGCTTTCTCTTAGCGTGATTAAGGACCGAAAAGAAAAGGCTGAGAAAAGGGCGCAGGAAGAGAAGCGGATGATGAGAGCAAGACTTAGAGATTTTATCGCTGAGTTACTCTTGGATGAAGTTTTGATTGAAGATCTTAAGACGAGAGACGGAAAGGTAGTTTTGCCAAAGGGAACTGTAATAAGTAGAGATATCATCGACGAGCTAATTTTTGAAAACAAGATTGATCTTGAAAGGCTGAATTATGATGTTCCTGTGATTGAACTGGAAAAGCTTGAACGGATTAGAGGTCTGATTGCTGATTCGCAGAATAAAGAAAGGGAGATTAATGAAAGACTGAGTATAAAGTTCGATGAAATAGAGAGAGGGGACGAGCTTCCACCAGGTGTTAATCAACTTATAAAGGTTTATGTAGCGCAGAAAAGAAGACTCGAAGTGGGTGATAAGATTACTGGTAGGCATGGGAACAAAGGTGTAGTTGCTAAGATTGCACCAGTTGAAGATATGCCTTTTTTAGAAGATGGGACGCCGGTTGATGTTGTTTTAAGCCCCTTAGGAGTTCCCTCCAGAATGAATGTTGGGCAGATTCTTGAAACTATTCTCGGCTGGGCTGGAAAGGTGAAAGGGGAATACTACGCTACTCCTGTTTTTGAAGGTATGAGTGTTGAGGATATTAAAAAAGAAATGGAGGAAGCAGGATTAACTTTCCCAGGTAAAGTAAAACTCAGAGATGGAAGAACTGGGGAGGAGTTCCATTATCCTGTTACAGTCGGCTATATGTATATAATAAAGTTAATTCACATGGTCGAGGACAAGCTCCATGCAAGAGCAATTGGCCCATATTCTTCAATCACGCAACAACCAGTGGGAGGCAAATCCCACTTTGGAGGACAGAGATTTGGTGAAATGGAAGTATGGGCTCTTCAGGCTCATGGAGCAGCTTATACTCTTCAAGAGATGCTTACGATAAAATCTGATGATATTGACGGAAGAAATATTCTTTATAAGGATCTTCAACTGGGTAAAAGGCCTAAAGAGCCTGGGATTCCAGCTTCATTTAACGTGTTATTAAACCATTTGAAAGGCTTGTGCCTTGATGTTGAACTTAAGACTGTTGAAGGGAAGTCCAGGCAAAATCTGCGGGAAAAACAGTAAAATGGAGAAAGCCATGGAGAATAAGATTTTACCAAAAAATTTGCTATCAATTAAAGTAAAAATAGCTTCTCCAGAGGTAATAAGAAGCTGGTCTCGTGGAGAGGTAACCAGTTCGGAGACCATAAATTATAGAACCCAAAAACCTGAACCTGGTGGTCTTTTCTGTGAGAAGATTTTTGGACCTGTAAAAGATTTTGAGTGTAGCTGTGGTAAGTATAGAGGGAAAAAATACCGTAGTGTTAAGTGTGATCACTGTGGTGTTGAGGTGACTGAGAAGAAGGTAAGAAGGGAAAGAATGGGACACATTGAACTTGCTGTTCCCGTCGCGCATATTTGGTTTTACAAAGCGATTCCTTCACCAATTGGTATTCTTTTGGACTTAAGCGTAAAGGATTTAGAAAGGGTCGTCTATTATGATGCCTACATAGTCACAAAGGTATCCGAAGACCTTGCAAGGCACGGGCGAAGGTTCGGAGAACAGAAGATCCCCGAAGAGTTAGAATTGTATATCAGGCGACTTGCCAAAATAATGGACGGTATGGTAGATAGTATTCCTGACCAAATGGAAAAAGATTTCATCGAATTAAGAAGGGCTCTTGAAAGCGTAGGGGAAAGAGCTCATAGGGATTTAAAACGGTACATCGAGAAAGTGGTGAGGGAGATGGATGATAGTATCGATGAATTCTCCGAAGATCTCTCTAAAGATTTTAAGGAATTTAGGGATGTAGCGGGAGTTATAGAAAGTGGTATGGATCGATACTTAGAAGTCACGGATAGACTGAGAGTTGGTGAGGTACTTACAGTTAGTGAGTATGATGAGTACAAGAGGCTATACGGTAATCAGTTTGAAGCAGAGATGGGGGCTCAGGGAATCAAAAAGATCCTTGCAAGTTTAAACCTGGAAGACCTCAGAAATGATTTAAGAGTAAAGATTAAAAATGAGCAATCCCCTATTAAAAGAGCGAAATTCCTCAAGAAATACAAAGTTGTCGAAGCATTTTTGAGTTCGAAGGCGAGACCCGAATGGATGGTCCTCGAGGTATTACCTGTTATTCCACCCGATTTGAGGCCCATTGTGTTCCTTGAAAATGGTCAGATTGCGACGACGGAAATCAATCAGCTATACCGCAGAGTCATAATGCGCAATAACAGGCTTAAGCAACTTATGGAACAAGGTGCACCCGAAATTATCATCAATAATGAGAAAAGAAACTTGCAAGAGGCTGTGGAAGCCCTACTTGACAATTCAAAGAGGAGAAGGCCTGTAACATCTCCGAAAGGGGGAAAGAAGCTTAAATCTATATCGGACGTACTGAGGGGAAAGAAAGGGCTATTGAGGAGAAACCTCTTAGGGAAGAGAGTTGACTACTCTGGTCGATCTGTTATTGTGGTTGCACCTGAGCTGAAACTCAATCAGGTAGCCCTCCCAAAAGAAATGGCGCTGGAACTTTTTAGGCCGATGGTTGAGCACAAGCTAAACGAGTCAGGGATTGCCAGCAGCATGAGAGAGGCAGAAGTCAAGTTAAGACAGAGGGACCCAGCGATTTGGGACATGCTTGAGAAGATAATCAAAGATCACCCAGTGCTTCTGAACAGGGCTCCAACTTTGCACAGAGTTTCTATCCAAGCGTTCGAACCGCTACTATGGGAGAACAAGGCAATAGGCCTTCATCCGCTCGTTTGTGCGGCTTTTAACGCCGATTTTGATGGTGACACCATGAGTGTTTATGTCCCTATATCTTATGAGGCACAACTGGAGGGCTATGGCTTGATACTTTCTATAAACAATATTCTTTCTCCCGCTTATGGTGGACCACTTGCGGCTCCTACAAGAGACATAGTTCTTGGGTTGAACTACTTAACGAAGATTCTTCGTGGTGATAAAGGTGAAGGTAAGGTATTCGCAACGCCGGAAGAAGCAGTGATAGCTTATGAAAACGGATATGTAGGCTTAAGGGCAAGGATTAATGTAATGATAAAGGGCGAGCTTATTGAAACTACTATTGGTAGGATCGTTTTTAATGATTTCTTACCTGAAGAGTTCAGATTTATTAACAAAGAAATGAAAAAGAATGAACTTTCCGACCTTGTTTCTCTGACGCACCACCGCTTTGGCGCGGCGAGGACTGCTGAGCTTCTTGATGCCCTGAAGGATCTGGGCTTTAAGTACTGTACTGTGTCTGGGATTACTTTTGGCGTGGATGATATGGTAGTCCCTGAAAGGAAAAAGGATATTGTAGAAAGAGCAAAACGAGATGCGGAAAAGTTTGAAAAAGCGTTTGAAAGAGGTACCCTTTCTGGTATGGAGAAATATCAAAATGTACTTGATATATGGACGAGGACATCTGAGATTGTTAAAAAAGAGATGTTAGAACTAATGGATAATGATAAAGAGGGGTTTAATCCAATTTATCTAATGCTGACTTCCGGTGCGAGAGGAAATGAGGATCAAGTGAAACAGATCGCTGGTATGAGGGGCCTTATGGCCAGGCCAGGTAAGGGGAAAGAAGCCGGGGAATTAATTGAAAATCCTATTATTTCAAATTTTAAAGAAGGGCTAAAGGTTCTTGAATACTTTATTTCAACTCATGGCTCTAGGAAGGGTTTATCTGACACTGCTTTAAAGACCGCTGATGCGGGATATTTGACCAGGAGACTTGTAGATATTGCGCATAATATTGTGGTTACAGAGAAAGATTGTGGAACTCTGACAGGCAGAAAATTGACAGCACTTTCTGACGGTGAAAAGGTCATTAAGCCCCTGTCTGAGAGAATTGTTGGAAGGCTTGCAGTGAATGATATATATCACCCGATTACCGAGGAGCTGATTGTCCCCGAGGGAGAAGAGATTAGTGAGGAAGCTGCGAAGAAAATCGAAGAGAGTGGCATCGCTGAAGTGGAAGTCAGATCTGTATTGAGGTGTAGATCAAGGAAAGGTGTTTGCGCCAAGTGCTATGGTCGTAATCTTGCGACGGGAAGGCTTGTTGATGTTGGGGAAGCCGTTGGTGTAATGGCAGCTCAGTCTATTGGTGAGCCTGGTACACAACTCACGTTGAGAACTTTCCATACGGGTGGCACTGCGGAAAGAATTGCTGAAGAATCTTTCCACGAGGTGCCATACGATGGTGTAATCATATATGATGGAGTGCGTGTTGTAGAGAATCCAAGAGCTGGGGCAATAAATATCAGTAGAAAAGCGAATATTCTCTTTAAGACCCCGGATGGCAAGTTCGAAAGAAGATATAACATCCCTTATGGTGCAAGAATTCTCTTTGGAGACAATGCTGCAATTAAGAAAGGTGAGAGAATTTGTGAGTGGGAACCTTACAGCTTGCCGATTCTTTCTACCAATCAGGGTATTGTGAAGTTCATTGATGTAATAGATGGTATTACATTAAAGGAAGTGGTGCTGCCTTCAGGTAAGATTGAAAGGGTTATAGAACTCGATCGCGAGAAAAAACTATTCCCAAGGTTGCACATAGTAAACCCAGAGAGTGGAGAGACAGTTGAAGAGATCCTTCTTGTTAAAGATGCAACTCTTATTGTAGCTGATGGTGATCATGTAGATGCTGGTGATGTGGTGGCAAAGGTTCCGCGAAGTGCAGCCAAGACTAGAGACATTACGGGTGGTTTGCCTCAGGTGGAAGACTATTTTGAAGCCAGAGTCCCAAAGGATAAGGCGGTTCTTTCTGAAATCAGTGGTATTGTCAAGGTAGACTTTGTGAAGGAAGGTAGGGAAAGGGGAATTATTGTAAGGGTTGTCAGTGAGTCTGGTGATTCGAGAGAATATATGATTCCTTATGGGAAGTACCTACATGTTGCAAATGGGGACTGGATTGAGGCTGGTGAGCCCATCACAGAAGGGCCGATAGACCCCCATGATATTCTTAGAGTTAGGGGTATAGACGCTGTTCAAGAATTTTTACTCGATAGGATCCTCGAGGTGTATAGATTATCCAATGTGAAAATTGATGATGCTCACGTTGAGATCATAGTAAGGCAGATGTTGAGGAAGGTAAGAATTAAAGATTCTGGCGATGCAAGGAATTTAGTGGAAGGTGACATTGTGGATATAAATGTTGTTGAAGATGAGAATAGGGAAGTTCGTGAAAAAGGTGGAAGGCCAGCTACTTATGAATTTCAACTTTTAGGTATTACGAGAGCGGCACTTGCTTCTGAAAGTTTCCTTTCCGCTGCATCCTTCCAGGAGACCACAAAGGTACTAACTGAGGCAGCCATAGCGGGTAAAGAAGACAAACTTGAAGGCCTTAAAGAGAATGTGATTATTGGTAACCTCGTCCCAGCGGGGACCGGCTTTAAAAAATATAGACGAATTTCAATAAAAGAAGAGGTTGAGTTAGAAGAAACAGAGGAGGAAGAACTTCAAGATAGAAACGAGTAGGACAAATATAAATCTTGAACGTTTGTTGATATAGCAGTAAAATTAATCACTGTTTTAAAGGGGGAAGTATATTATGCCTACTATAAGTCAACTTATAAGACTTGGGAGGAAGGAAAAACGGAAAAAATCAAAGGCGCCGGCTCTCGACGGCTGCCCTCAAAAGAGAGGTGTTTGCATTAGAGTTTATACAACGACGCCTAAAAAGCCTAATTCCGCTTTAAGAAAGGTGGCGAAAGTTCGGTTGTCCAATGGAAAAGAGGTCATTGCATACATACCCGGAGAAGGGCATAACCTTCAGGAGCACTCTATAGTTCTTGTTAGGGGAGGAAGGGTGAAGGATTTACCTGGTGTGAAATATCATATCATAAGAGGCAAATACGATACTGCTGGGGTTGAAGGTAGAAAGAACTCTAGATCTCTTTATGGGGCTAAGAAACCTAAAAAGTAGGGAGGTCAAGGTATTATGAGAAGAAGAAGGGCTCCAGAACGCGAAGTGTTGCCGGATCCCAGATTCGGTTCTGTGATTGCTGCAAAGTTTATGAATAATTTGATGTGGGACGGGAAAAAGCCTACAGCCCAAGAAATCTTTTATGAGGCTATTTCTATTATTGAACAAAAAACTAAGCAAAATGGAATTGAAGTGTTTGAGAAGGCTATTGAAAACGTTAAGCCAAAACTTGAGGTAAGACCGAGGAGAGTTGGTGGGGCGACTTACCAAGTACCGGTAGAGGTCCGGCCCCGGAGGCAGCTTTCCCTCGCAGTTAAATGGATCATTAAGGCGGCAAGATCTAGGCCAGAGAGAAGAATGTGCGAAAGGCTTGCCAATGAGCTCCTTGAGGCTTCGCAGAATCAAGGAGGAGCTATAAAAACAAAGGAAAATACCCATAAGATGGCGGAAGCAAACAGGGTATTTGCACACTATAAGTGGTAAACAGGGAAAATATGGTGAATGAAATTACGGGGCTCAGAAACATCGGTTTCGTTGCGCACATTGACGCAGGGAAAACTACTACTACCGAAAGGATTTTGTTTTATACAAAGAAAATTCATCGTCTCGGAGATGTGGATGAAGGGACGGCGACAACAGATTATTTGATTCAAGAAAAGGAAAGGGGGATTACAATAACTAGTGCTGCTGTAAGTTGTTACTGGAAAGATCATAGGATCAACATAATAGATACACCCGGGCATGTGGATTTTACCGTTGAAGTTGAAAGGTCACTCAGGATTTTAGATGGCCTCATTGTAATATTCTGTGGAGTTGCGGGAGTTCAGCCCCAATCAGAGACTATATGGTATCAGGCTGATAGGTATAAGGTCCCCAGAATTGTTTTCGTCAATAAGTTGGATAGGGTGGGCGCTGATCCCTTTAGAGTGATGGCTGAAATTGAAGAGAAGTTTAACTGTACAGTACTTCCTGTACAGATTCCTATTGGTATGGAGGAACATTTTAAGGGCGTAATTGATGTTGTTGAACAAAAAAAATATCTCTGGGATATTGATGAAACTGGGGAGCAATTCAGAGTAGAACCTGTAGGATCTGGTGAAATCTCGGAAGTTCGAAATAATCTCATAGAAAAGCTGTCTGAAGTTGATGAAGAGATTATAAGATTCGTTTTAGATGGTAAAGATGTGCCGACAACTTTACTCAAGGATGCTATCAGAAAGGCAACCTTGAGTCTCAAAGCAGTGCCGGTTTTGATGGGATCCGCATTGAAGAATAAGGGCATCCAACCTCTTCTGGATGCGATAGTAGATTATCTTCCCAGTCCACTTGATAAAGGGGAGGTTGTTGGTGTATATCCAAGGAGTGGAGAATGCATAACTCGCAAGCCATTGTGCGAAGAGCCTTTTTCATCGGTCGTATTTAAGATTCTTAATGACCCCCACGCGGGGAATATATTATACACAAGGATATACTCTGGCACTTTGTCTTTGAACCAGAGGGTCTTAAATGCCTCTACAGGGAAAATTGAAAGGGTAATGAGAATCTATTTGCTTCACGCAGATAAGAAGGAACCGGTGAAGGAGGCTAAAGCTGGTGAGATTGTTGGCATAGTTGGCATTAAGGAAGTTAAGACGGGTGACACTCTTTGTGACCCTGATAATCCTATTTTTTTTGAAGGTATGCACTTCCCAGAACCACTTATCTCGCTGGCTATAGAACCACGAACTTCTAAAGATGAGGAAAAACTAAATGAAGCTCTCAAAACCCTGCAAGTAGAAGATCCTAGCTTTCGCGTAGGGAAGGATCGAGAGACTGGTCAGCTGCTTATCAGCGGAATGGGTGAGCTACATTTAGAGGTTATTATCGATAGGATTGTTAGGGAATTTAATGTACCTGTTAAGACTGGGAAGCCTCAGGTTACCTACAGAGAAACTATAAGTGAGGAGAAAGTGGTTGAAGATCTGTTTGAAAAGGATATAGCTACTGGTAAAGAGAGAGGGTATGCAAAGGTACGGTTAGCTCCACGAGGTAGAGGCGAAGGGAATAGGGTAACTGTAAATATCGAGATAAATCATCAGATGAGGGAGTATTTTATAAATATAGCCTATGAATCTATTTCCTTTGGTCCTTTGATGGGCTATCCTGTGACAGATGTGGAAGTTCAGGTTCTAGCACTGGGTGAGGAAGGACCATATACTCACCTTGGGAATGAGCTAGCTTTAAGAAGAGCAATTCAAAGAGGTCTAAAGGAAGCGAAACCCATCTTGCTCGAACCTGTGGTACTCCTTGAAGTAATAAGCCCCTCTGATTATGTCGGTAACATAGTGAGTGACATTGGGCAGAGAGGTGGCGAGCTGGATAAAATTGAAAACATAAGTGAAAAGATTCAAAAGGTAAAGGCATACGTACCCCTTAAAAAACTTCTGGGTTACGTGACAGATTTGAGATCCTTAACACAGGGCAGGGCAAGTTTCTGGATGAAGTTGCATCACTATGCACCTGTGAAGAAAGAGAAATCTATATTAATTAATTAACATAATGGAGGTATGTAGAAATGGCTAAGGAAAAATTTGCGAGAACAAAGCCACACCTGAATGTGGGAACTATTGGTCATATAGACCATGGGAAAACCACTTTGACGGCTGCTATGACCAAATATCTTTCCCTTAAAGGGTTTGCTAATTATGTACCCTTCGAACAGATTGACAAGGCTCCGGAAGAGAAAGCTCGTGGGATTACAATTCAGTTGGCTCATGTTGAGTATGAGACTGATAAACGTCACTATGCGCACATTGATTGTCCTGGACACGCTGACTATGTGAAGAATATGATTACTGGAGCAGCCCAGATGGATGGTGCGATTCTCGTGGTATCCGCAGCTGATGGCGTTCAGCCACAGACGAGGGAGCATGTTCTTCTAGCAAGGCAGGTTAACGTCCCTTACATTGTTGTGTTTATGAACAAAATCGATATGCTCGATGACCCCGAGTTACAAGAGTTGGTGGAACTTGAGATTAGGGATCTCCTTAACAAGTATGAATTTCCTGGTGATGAGGTTCCTATCATTAAGGGGTCCGCTCTTAAAGCCCTTGAAGAATGTGGTGATAACATGGACTGCCAGTGGTATAAGCCTATCCAAGAGGTTCTTAATGCAATCGATAATTATATCCCTGAGCCTGTGCGCGCCTTGGATAAACCTTTCCTCATGGCTATTGAAGATATCTTCACAATTACAGGGCGTGGAACTGTCGTCACGGGAAGAGTTGATCGCGGAAGACTAACACCTGGTGAAGAGGTTGAAATAGTGGGATTTAGAGATGAACCGATAAAGACGATCGTTACTTCTATTGAAATGTTTAGAAAAGAGCTTGACGAAGCTATACCTGGAGATAATGTCGGCCTACTCTTGAGGGGTGTAAAGAAGGAAGAGGTAGAAAGGGGCATGGTTGTTGCCAAGCCAGGTTCTATAAAGCCCCACAAGAGGTTCAGAGCTCAGGTATACGTATTGACAAAGGAAGAAGGTGGAAGGCATACTCCGTTTATGACAGGGTACAGGCCGCAGTTTTACTTCAGGACGACTGATGTTACTGGAAATATTACACTTCCAGAAGGAAGAGAAATGGTGATGCCTGGAGACCACGTGAATCTTGAAGTAGAGCTTATGTATCATGTTGCTGTTGAAAAAGAGTTGAGATTTGCAATTCGTGAAGGTGGAAGAACTGTTGGTGCAGGCGTTGTTACCGACATAGAAGAGTAAAATCATGGTTCTTGAGGCGAAGATAAGGATAAAATTAAAGTCATTTGATCCCGGACTTTTGGATCGTTCTGCACAGAGTATTGCTCATACTGCGAAAGCTAGTGGTGCTGAAGTAGCAGGTCCCATTCCTCTACCTACGAAGAGAACGCTCTTTTCAGTGATAAGGTCTCCACACATTGATAAGCGTTCCCAAGAACAGTTTGAGTTAAAAGTTCACAAAAGATTAATCGAGATTAAGAAACCGACAGCGGAGACGATTGAAAAGCTCTCCAGATTGGACTTACCCCCTGGAGTGGATGTGGAAATTAAAATGATATGAGGTGTATGATGATAGGTTTAATTGGTAGAAAGCTGGGCATGACCCAGATCCCTACTGAAGACGGCTCGATGACTGCTGTTACGGTTATTGAAGCCGGCCCCTGCACTGTAATTCAGGGGAAGACTATAGAAAGGGATGGCTACAATGCCGTAAAGTTGGCATTTGGAGATGTAGATGCCAAGAAACTTACGAAGCCTCGGCTCGCTGAGTTAAAGAAGATTTTAGGAGAAAGGGAGAAATACCCTGCACGAGTAATAAGGGAATTTAGAGTAGATGATGTTTCGAAATTTCAACTGGGACAGGAGATAAAGGCCTTTGAAATATTTGATGAAGGAGAGCGAATAGATATTACAGGATTCTCGAAGGGTAAAGGTTTTCAGGGTGTTACTAAGAGATGGGGATTTTCAGGTGGACCTAAATCCCATGGCTCAAAGTTTCATTCGAGACCCGGTTCAATTGGACAGCATACTGATCCCGGAAGAGTTTATAAAGGTAGAAAGCTTGCAGGTCATGAAGGTATGAAGAGGATTACCGTGAAGAATCTGCAAATAGCCAAGATACTGCCGGAAAAGAATGTGATACTTGTAAAAGGTGCGATTCCAGGGCCTTGCGGTACGGTAGTTTGCGTTAAAAAAGCTAAGGAGAGATCCAAATGAAAGCTCCTCTATATAATGAAAACGGTGAGCTTGTTGGTGAGATGGAACTGAAAGACGAACTCTTTGGAGTGGAGCCCAAGCATCACCTGCTTTGGGAAGTTTCGAGAATGTACATGGCAAATAAGAGACAAGGGACTCACTTTGCAAAGACTCGAGCTGAAGTAGTAGCTTCGGGTCGGAAACTATTTCCACAAAAGGGACTTGGGAGATCCAGGCATGGTGATATCAAGGCACCGATTTTCGTCGGTGGTGGAAAAGCACATGGCCCTCGTCCAAGAGAATATTATTATGAGATACCTACAAGGATGAAGAAATTGGCACTACTTTACTCCCTTGCTGATAAGGCTCAACACGGACGGATTTATATAATCGAAAGGTTTGACTTTACTGAACCAAAGACAAGGAGGATGGCTGAACTACTTGAGAAGATCGGCTTGGATGAAAAAAAGACCTTAATACTGTCTAGTGTTTATAATAGGAATCTCTACCTTTCTGGCAGAAATATCCCCTTCTGCGATGTTATGGAAGTTAGGGACGTCAATCCAGTTGTAGTTATGAACTCAAGCTTCGTCTTAATAGAAAAGGAAGGCATAGGTAAACTTGAAAAGAGGTTGGTTATATGAAAGACCCAAGAGACATCATTATTAGGCCAATTGTAACTGAGAGGTCCTCTTTATTAAGAGAGAGCGGTCAGTTTGTCTTTGAGGTGGCTTCAGATTCTAACAAGATTGAAGTGAAGAAGGCTGTTGAAGAGCTCTTCAGAGTGCATGTAGAGAAAGTAAGGGTTGTTAATGTGAAAGCTAAACCTAGAAGGGTAAGACTTGCTCCCGGTTATACAAAGTCATGGAAAAAAGCTATAGTTACATTGAAGCAGGGGGAGTCCATCCCGTTTTTTGAAGGAGTATAATTATGGCAGTTAAGAAATACAGACCAGTCACGCCATCGAGGCGTTCCATGAATGTCGCTGATTTCTCACAGCTGACTAAAAAGGAACCTGAAAAGTCTTTACTGGTTCCTCTTAAGAAGTCAGGTGGAAGGAACAACACAGGGAGAGTAACGACCCGATTCAGGGGAGGTGGCCACCGAAGACATTACAGAGTGATCGATTTTAAGAGAAACAAGTTTGGAATTCCTGGCAAGGTCGTTTCAATTGAGTATGATCCCAATAGAAGTTCGCGGATTGCTTTAATACAGCACGTGGATGGTGAAAAGAGATACATCATTGCTCCTATTGACCTTAAGATTGGAGATATCGTGACATCAGGTCCCGATGCCGAGATCAGGATTGGAAATGCACTTCCTTTGTCAAAGATTCCCGAGGGGATACCGATTCATAACTTGGAGATAACACCCGGTAAAGGTGGGCAGCTTGTCAGGACTGCTGGGTCCAGTGCTATTATTTTATCGAAAGAGGGGAATTACGCTCATATTCAGCTCCCATCAGGTGAAGTTAGGCTTGTCAACCTAAAGTGCTATGCTACCATAGGTCAGGTTTCCAATATTGACCACGAGAACGTTACTTTAGGAAAAGCGGGTAGGACGAGGTGGCTCGGGAAGAGGCCCCATGTTCGTGGAGTGGTCATGAATCCGGTAGACCATCCCCTGGGAGGCGGTGAAGGAAGATCGAAGTCGGGAAGGCATCCATCTAGCCCAACGGGAGTTGTGGATGGAAAGAAGACGAGAAAAAGAAAGAAAGCAAGTGATAAGCTCATAGTAAGGAGGCGCAAGTAATGGCCAGATCTTCTAAAAAGGGCCCTTTTGTTAATGATAAGCTATATAAGAAGATAATGGAAATGAACGAAAAGGGTGAAAAAAAGGTGGTAAAGACTTACTCGAGAGCGTCAATGATTACTCCGGATTTTGTCGGCCATACTATTGCTGTTCATAATGGAAGAAAATTTATACCGGTGTACATTACGCAAGAGATGGTAGGCCATAGACTTGGTGAGTTTTCCCCTACAAGAACCTATAGGGGGCATAAAGAGAAGAAAGCCGAAAAAGCGAGGTTAGCATGATAACAGGTAAGAGTATGCTTAAGCATAGGAGGATCTCTCCCAAGAAGATGGTTCCGCTGCTAGACGAGGTAAGGGGTAAGAATGTAGAAGATGCGATGCATATGCTAAGTGTGTTGAATAAAAAATCTGCAACTTTTACTATGAAGGCTTTAAAGGCTGCTGTTGCGTCCTATCGTGATAAAGGTGGAGAACTCTCTGATGATCAGCTTTTTGTGAGAGTTGCCAAGGTTGATAGGGGACCCATATGGAAAAGGGTCAGACCTATGTATAGAGGTATGGCTACGGTTATACTTAAGAGGACGTGCCATGTTACTATTGAAGTTGGTCCAAAGGAGGTTCAATAATGGGTCAGAAAGTTCATCCGTACGGATTCAGAATTGGTGTTAACAAAGGATGGCAGTCACACTGGTATGCTCCTGATATCAGTTATTCTAAATTTGTAAAAGAGGATTATAAGCTGAGAAAGTATATCAACACGAGATTTAAAGAAGCAGGTGTTTCCAAAGTTGAGATCGAAAGAGTACTTCCAGATAAGATTTCTGTGAGTATCTATACTGCAAAGCCTGGTGTCATCATCGGAAAGGGCGGGAAAGAGGTTGAATCATTAAAAAAAGAGCTCACAGAAATTGCGTCTTATAAGGATATTCATGTTGATGTCAGAGAAGTAAAGATACCTGAAATTGATGCAGCACTCGTAGCGCAACAGATTGCTTTCAGAATAGAACAGAGGGTGTCTCACCGAAGGGCGATGAAAAGGGCAGTAGAGCAAGCTATTAAATCAGGGGCTCTTGGGATAAAAGTCTATTCTAAAGGGAGACTTGCAGGTGCTGAAATTGCAAGGAAAGAATGGTATTTAAAGGGAAGGGTTCCATTACAGACTCTTAGAGCAGATATTGACTATGCCCAGTGCACTGCGTTTACTAAATATGGTACCATAGGTATTAAGGTATGGATTTATAAAGGGGACATACTTAAGAAGGAATCGGAGGAATAGGCTATGTTAATGCCATCCAGGACAAAGTATAGAAAACAACAGAGGGGTAGATTAAAGGGCGTAGCGCTGGCTGGTAATTATCTGGCTTTTGGAGAGTTTGGTTTGAAGACTATGGAAGCAGATTGGCTGACTGCAAACCAAATAGAGTCCGCCAGAATGGCTATTTCCAGATATTTGAAGAAGGGTGGAAAACTCTGGGTGAGGGTATTCCCTGATAAACCATTTACTAAAAAGCCAGCGGAAACAAGAATGGGAAAGGGGAAAGGTAATGTAGAATTATGGGTAGCTGTAGTTAAACCTGGCAGGATACTGTTTGAATTGAGTGGTGTTTCGGAAGAGGATGCCAGAGAAGCTTTTAGAATTGCATCTTATAAATTACCTGTAAAAACCCGATTTGTATCTATTAAAGAAGGTGGAGTATGAAAGCGAAAGATTTAAGAGAGCTTTCATTAGATGAACTTAACAAAAAATTGAGGGATTTAAAGGAAGAGCTTTTTACGTTAAGAATGGACAAAGCTCTTCATCGTTTGAATCAGCCACATCGATTCAGTGAGATTAGACATGAAATAGCGAGAGTGATTACGGTAATAAATGAAAAAAGGGGTGGAAACAATGGGCATTAAGAGACAAAGGGTTGGAATGGTTGTTGGTGACAAGATGGATAAGACGAGAGTTGTAGTTTATGAATTTCTCGAGAAAGATCCCATTTATGAAAAGTATGTGAGACGGAGAAAGAAATTTTATGTACACGATGAGAATAATGAATCGAGGATTGGTGATCTTGTGAAAATAGAAGAGACTATACCGCTTTCGAAGCTTAAGAGATGGAGACTTGTTGAGATTATACGTAAGGCCGAAAGGAGGGAGGAATAATGATACAGGATATTTCGCGGGTGAAGATCGTCGATAATACTGGTGCTCAGGAGGCTTTAGTTATTAAGGTATTGGGGGGTAGTAGAAAAAAGTACGCTTATGTAGGTGAAGTTGTGGTTGTTACTGTCAAGGATAGCATTCCAGGGTCACCGGTTAAAAAAGGAGATAAGGCCAGAGCAGTTATTGTGAGGACAAAGAAAGAAATAAGAAGACCCGATGGAACTTACGTAAAGTTTGACGATAATGCAGCCGTACTTATCGATAATTTTAATGAGCCGAGGGGCACGAGGGTATTTGGTCCGGTAGCTAGAGAATTGAGAGAGAAAAAGTTTATGAAGATTATTTCCCTTGCTGCGGAGGTGGTTTAACCATGGGTGTGAGAATCAGGAAGGAGGATACGGTTATTGTAATAAGTGGAAAAGATAAGGGGAAGATTGGCAAAGTAAAGAAAGTGCTTCCTGATAAAGGTCGGATTCTTGTTGAAGGTGTAAATATAGTAAAAAGGCATATGAGGGCGAGAAGCGCAGAACAACCTTCGGGAATTATTCAGATGGAAGCGCCAATTCATGCCTCAAATGTAAAGTTGATCTGTCCCTTGTGTGGAGAGGCTACTATGGTCAGTTTTGTAGTAAAGGAGAACGGGGAAAAGTCCAGGGTGTGCAAGAAGTGTGGAAAGGAGATTGACTGATGTCAAGGTTATTATTAGAGTATAGAGAAAGGGTACGGCCTCTTCTCCAGAAAAACCTTGGATATAGAAATATAATGAAGGTTCCGAGAATTGAGAAGATAGTCGTGAATGTTGCACTTGGTGAAGCAGTTCAGGATCCAAAGTTACTTGAAGTAGTGGCTGAAGATCTTTCACGAGTGACCGGACAAAGACCACACATAATACGGGCAAAAAAGTCTGTTGCTGCTTATCACCTGAGAAAGGGCATGCCCATAGGATTAAGGGTTACTTTAAGGAAGTTTAAAGCCTATGATTTTCTTGATAGACTGATCAACTTTGCTCTCCCAAGAGTACGTGACTTCAGGGGGCTAAGCAGAAATTCTTTTGATGGTCATGGAAATTACAACTTCGGCTTAGATGAGCAAACAGTCTTTCCTGAGATTGAAGTTGATAAAGTAAAAAAGGTTTTTGGGATGGATATTTCCATCGTTACAACTGCTGAAAATGACGAGGAAGCTATGAGGCTCTTGGAAGCCTTTGGATTTCCATTTGAAAGGGGGTAGTCAAAAATGGCCAGAAAGGCAAAGTTCGTAAGAACGTTTACGATTGAGCCCAAATTTAAGGTTAGGAAGAGGAATCGTTGCAAAATTTGTGGAAGATCGAGAGGTTATATGAGAAAATTTGGAGTTTGCAGGATTTGCTTCCGGGGACTTGCTTTGAGAGGCGAGCTACCGGGAGTGAAAAAGGCAAGCTGGTAGGGAGGGATGAATTATGCTTACAGATCCTATTGCTGATATGCTTACCAGGATAAGAAATGCTGTTAGGGCGAATCATGAAAAAACGAGAATTAAAGGTGTATCAAAGCTAAAAATAGCCATCCTTGATATATTAAAGAGGGAAGGATTTATTAGTGATTATAAGATAGTTTCGATGGATAAGGGTGGGGAAATTGAGGTAGTGTTGAGATACTTTGAAAATGGAAGAGCTGCAATCCAAAACCTTCAGAGGGTTTCAAAACCAGGTAGGAGGATTTACATTAGTAAAGATGAAATACCATGGATTAAGAATGGCATGGGGATCGGAATTATTTCCACTTCTCAAGGCGTGATGACTGATCGGGACGCTAGGCAAAAGAGACTCGGCGGAGAATATCTTCTCTATGTTTGGTAAGGAGGCATTAATATGTCGAGAATAGGAAAAAAACCTATTGAAATCCCGAAGGGGGTTGAGGTTAAGGTAGAAGGTAAACACATAAAGGTTACCGGCCCCAAAGGCAATTTAGAGACAGATATTCACCCAGATATGTCTGTTAAGATTGATGGGGGTGAGGTACTTGTTGATAGGCCTTCGGATAGGAAGTTTCACAGAGCGCTTCATGGTACCACACGGCAGCTTATTAGTAATATGATTGAAGGTGTCACAAAGGGGTATATTAAGGAGCTGGAGGTTGCGGGAACTGGCTATCGTGCAAGAGTTGAAGGGAATAAGCTTTTATTAAGTGTAGGCTACTCCAACCCAGTGGAAATAGACCCACCAGCTGGTGTGGAGTTTGAGGTAGAGGGACAGAACATTATTAAAGTAAAAGGTATTGATAAATGTTTAGTTGGAAATGTTGCTGCGTCCATCAGGAAAATCAGGCCTCCTGAGCCTTACAAAGGAAAAGGTATAAGATATCGAGGTGAGATAGTGAGAAGAAAGGCAGGCAAAACTAGTGTCAAAGCTGGGGGTAAATGATGGACAGGAAGTTAAAGGTATATAAGAGGAAGAAAAGACATCAGAGGGTTAGAAAGAGCGTGAGAGGCGTTACTGAAAGGCCGAGACTTGTTGTTTACAAATCGACAAAGCATATCTATGCTCAACTTGTAATAGATCCACCAATTGGCCCTTGCAAGGTCCTTTGTGGTGCATCCACGTTGTCGCCTGAAATTAGAGAGGATTTAAAATCTACAAAAGGAAAAGTGGAGAAAGCTAAGCTTGTTGGGAAACTAATTGCTGTTAGGGCTACGGGGAAGGGCTTTAAGAAAGTCGTATTTGATAGGAGTGGATACAAATATCACGGAAGGGTAAAGGCACTGGCTGAAGCTGCAAGAGAAGCGGGCCTCGAGTTTTAGGGAGGTAAGCAATGGCATTTTTTGATGAGTTTGAAAGGGAGGCGGCTGAGTTAGTTGAAAATATTGTCTATATAAATAGGGTAACTAAGGTTACAAAGGGTGGTAAGAATCTAAAGATGTCTGTCTGGGTTGTTGTAGGTGATGGGAATGGTAGGGTTGGCATTGGGCATGGTAAGGCTGCAGAAACTCCAGAAGCCATTCAAAAAGCCTTAAGGAGAGCGCGTAAGAATTTGAAACAATGTATTATCAAAAATGGGACGCTTCCTTACGAGGTTACTACAAAAGATGGCGCGTCGATAATCCTTCTGAAACCTGCTGCACCTGGCACTGGAATTATTGCATCTCAGGCTGTTCGGGCTATTTTAGAGGCTGCAGGTTATCAGAATGTACTCACGAAATCACTTGGATCGAGTAATGCGATAAATCTGATGAAAGCTACTTATAAAGCGGTAACATCGCTTGATGACCCAGAAAGAATCCTCAAAGAGAGGGGTGTAAACCCCGAGAAAGCTTTAAGGAGGTTTGGTTATGTCTCAAAAGCTATTGAAAATCAAACAGATTAGGAGTTCGATCGATGTTAATAAGAATCATAAGCTGACTTTGCGCGCCCTCGGGCTTGGCGAGCTTGGTAAGAGTAAAATTCACCGTGATACTCCGGAGATTCGCGGAATGATCAAGCAGGTTGAGTATCTTTTGAAGGTTGAAGAAGTAGAGGAGGAAAAGGAATGATTGAGATGAGCTCTTTAAGGCCTAATTCTGGTGCAAAAAAGGGAAAGAAGAGGGTTGGTAGAGGCCCTGGTTCTGGCCATGGTAAGACTTCTTGTAAGGGGCACAAAGGTCAGAAGGCTAGGAGTGGTGGTGCTAAACCAGTCTGGTTTGAAGGTGGGCAGATGCCACTTTATAGACGGTTACCTAAGAGGGGTTTTAAAAATCCGTTTCGTATTGAGCATAGTGAGGTGAATCTTGATGTGATTGAAAAACGTTTTAATTCCGGAGAGACGGTGACGTCAGTTACATTGTTTCAAAAAGGTATTATCAAAGACGCAAATGCATCCGTAAAGGTTTTAGGGCGGGGAGAAATATCTAAAGCATTGACTTTTGAAGTGGAGAAGGTTTCCGAATCTGCAAAAACTAAAATCGAAAAGGCAGGTGGAAAGATAAATGTTAAAGAATCTTAGTGCGATTCCAAAAATTGCCGAGTTGAGGAAAAGGATACTTTTTACCCTTTTCATAATTATCGTATATCGTATTGGTACCCACATTCCTCTTCCCGGTATTGACGGGCAAGCCTTGACAGAATTCTTCAGGACGCAGTTTACAGGGACTATTTTTGGACTCTATGATATCTTTGTGGGAGGTGCACTTCAGAGAGCTGCAATTTTTGGTGCGGGTATAATGCCCTATATCTCTGCTTCAATTATTATTCAGCTTTTGACGACTATGTGGCCATACTTGGAACGCTTACAAAAAGAGGGTGAACATGGCCGAAGGTTGATAAATCGTTACACTCGCTATCTTACGGTTGCTGTTGCTGCAATCCAGGCTTTCGGTATTGCTATATTCCTTTCGAATGTAGTTGCCCCATCAGGTGCGAGGGTCGTACCCAATCCTGGCCCAGCCTTTATGTTCCAGACAATTGTTGCCCTAGTTGCGGGAACATTGTTTTTAATGTGGCTTGGGGAACAGATAACTGATAATGGTATTGGGAACGGTATCTCAGTGATCATTTTTGCTGGATCTCTGGAGTCGATTCCATACGAATTTTCCAATACATTCCAATTGCTCAAGACGGGTTCAATTTCGCCTCTTTCATTTGTTTTATTACTCGTTATTATCGTTTTAACTATAGCGGGAGTTGTAATGGTTACAGAGGCTCAGAGGAGAATTCCAATTCAGTATGCAAAGAAAATTGTTGGAAGAAAGGTTTATGGTGGGCAGTCAACATATCTACCGCTAACGCTTAATACTGCAGGAGTGATCCCTATTATATTTGCTCAGACCATTCTCATGATTCCAAGTAATATTGCAATGTTTGCTAAGGTTGAATCCTTGCAAAATTTTGCAGCTAAATTTAGTCCAGGGAATATTCTATACGATCTTGTCTATGCACTAATGATAATTTTCTTCGCCTATTACTACACATCAATAGTACTGAACCCTAAGGATCTTGCTGAGAACTTACAGAGGTATTCAGGATTTATTCCAGGAATTCGTCCGGGGCAAAAGACGGCTGAATATATTGACAAGGTGATGAGCAGGATTCTTTTACCTGGTGCTATTGCCTTTGCGATAATTGCTATTGTCCCTTACTATATTATGAAGGCGACAGGGGCTCAAATATACTTCGGAGGTACCAGAATTCTTATTGTTGTCGGTGTAGCACTTGAACTTATGCAACAATTAAATTCTTACCTTATTATGAACCAATATGAGGGCCTTCTGAAGAAGGGAAAGATTAGAGGATGGAGGGGTTGAGGCTCGTTTTTCTTGGTCCCCCCGGAGCAGGTAAGGGTACCCAGGCGGATAAGTTGCAAGAATCTTTTGGCATTGTAAGAGTTTCCACAGGTGATATCCTAAGGGAAGCTGTTACACAAGGAACCACACTGGGGGAGGTGGCAAGGCTATATATGGATAGGGGTGAATTGGTACCTGATGATATTATAATAAGCCTTGTTAGAGAAAGAATCGTAAATTTGACAGAGTTTATTCTGGACGGCTTCCCCAGAAATGTAAGCCAAGCAGAAGGTTTAGATAGGTTGCTTTCGACTCTTAATAAAGAACTCACCCGTGTTATATATTTTAATGTCACAGATGACGAAGTAAAGAGAAGATTACTCGCCCGCAGGGTGTGCCCGCAGTGTAAGAGGGTTTATAACCTGATCACAGACCCACCTAAGGTGGATGAAAAGTGCGATTTCTGTGGAACCACACTAGTTACCAGAACAGATGATAATGATGAAACCATCGGGAATAGATTGAAAGTCTATCACGAGCAAACACAACCACTTCTCGAATATTATGAAAAGAAGAGAATACTTAAGAGAATAGATGGCGATATGGACCCCAAAGGGGTATATAATGCGCTTCTGGAGGTTCTTAAGGATGATTTATATAAAAAAGAGAGATGAAGTAGAGATGGTTCGGAAGTCAGCTGAAATTTTGAAAAGAGTATTTGAAAAGGTTGATAGCTTTATCAAACCTGGGCTTAAATCAAAAGAATTGGATGAATTTATAGGTGATTCGATTTGGGAAATGGGCGCTAAACCAGCATTTTTAAACTATAGAGGTTTTCCCGCTTCGAGCTGTATTTCTATTAATGAAGAAGTTGTACATGGGATTCCTGATGATAGAAGGTTAAAGCAAGAAGACCTTGTTAAGGTGGATGTAGGGGTGAACTTTATGGGGTATTTTAGTGATGCCGCAAAAACCTATTATCTAAGTGATAGTGATGACTTAGATATAAATAGGCTCATAAGTGGGACTAAGCTGGCCCTTCTTAATGGCATGAAGGCGCTAAAAGACGGTGTTCATGTAGGCGATATCGCTGCTGTTATTGAGGGGACAGCAAAGAGGTTCAGATTGGGAGTAATAAAAGTTCTTGGAGGGCATGGGGTAGGCCTACACCTCCATGAGGAACCCTTTTTACCAAACTACGGTAGACCTGGAAGTGGGCCTGTTTTATATGAAAATGTGATCATTGCAATCGAGCCTATGTTTACGCTGGGATATGGAGATGTTTTTGAGAGGGAAAATGGTTGGACAATGGTAACCCGTGATGGATCCTACGCGGCTCACTATGAAGAGACGGTTCTCATCACTAAAGATGGCTTTGAAAATTTAACAAAGGTGGTCTATGGATAAAAAGAACGTAATAAGAATGGAAGGTACTATCAAAGAGGTTTTGCCTAATGCAATGTTCAGGGTCACTCTTGATAACGGAGTTATAGTACTGGCTCATGTTTCCGGTAAAATGAGGATGAATTTTATTAAGATTTTGCCTGGAGATAGGGTAATTGTGGAATTATCGCCCTATGACCTTACTCGAGGGCGGATAGTGTTTAGGTATAAGTAGAATTCTTTTTTGACACTCTATACGCTTGGCTTTAAAATTCTACAACTTTACGAGAGTGGAGGTATTTAGATGAAAGTTAGGTCTTCAGTGAAGAAAATTTGTAGTAAATGTAAAATTGTTAAGAGAAAAGGCAGGGTTATGGTCATTTGTGAGAATCCTAAACATAAGCAGAGGCAGGGTTAGGAGGGGAAATGGCACGCATTGCTGGAGTGGATTTACCGAGGGATAAAAAGATATTTGTTGCGCTTACTTATATATACGGGGTTGGTTTTCCCACTGCCAAAAAAATCTTAGAATCAACTCAAATTTCTCCTGATAAAAGGACCAAGGATCTTACACCCGAGGAAGTAGCAAAGTTGAGAGATGAGATTTCAAAGTACAAGGTTGAGGGAGCTCTGAGAACAGAAGTGCAGAGGAATATTAAAAGGTTAATTGATATTGGATGTTATCGGGGCCTAAGGCATCGGGCAGGATTACCAGTGAGAGGACAGAGAACGAGGAGTAATGCGAGGACTCGCAAGGGCCCAAAAGGTAACATGTTTAAGAAGAAAAAGACTGCAGGGAAATAAGGGAGGACTATTTGTATGGCAGCACCTAAGAAAACGAAAGAATCTCAGGCTCAGAAACGTAAAAGAAAGGCAAGAAGTGTTGAATCTTCAGGTATAGCTCATATCTTCTCAACTTTTAACAATACGGTAATTACATTCGCGGATTCAAAGGGGAATACTATTTCATGGGCTAGCGGAGGCGTTGTGGGCTTTTCGGGTACAAGGAAGGGGACTCCCTTTGCAGCAGGCTCTGCTGCTCAAAAGGCAGCTAAGGAGGCGAAGGATCTCGGCTTACAGAAAGTTGAGGTCTGGGTAAAGGGGCCGGGTCCCGGAAGGGAAACTGCAATAAGAGCTATACAGTCTGCTGGTATTGAAGTAATTGGGATCAAGGATGTAACACCTATACCACATAATGGATGCAGACCACCTAAGAGAAGGAGGGTGTAGTACCAATGGCACGTTATACTTCGTCGAAATGTAGGCTATGTAGGAGAGAAGGTATGAAGCTTTTCTTGAGAGGTGACCGCTGTAAAACTAATAAGTGTGCTCTGGAAAGAAGGAAATCCGTTCCAGGTTCTGCTCCCAGCATGATGCGGAGGAAATTATCGATCTACGGGGTTCAGCTGAGGGAAAAACAAAAAGTTAAGAGGATGTATGGGGTTTTTGAATCCCAATTCAGAAGGTTCTTTGAGATGGCAAGGAAAATGCCTGGCAATACAGGAGAAAATTTACTTACTTTACTTGAGAGGAGACTGGATAATGTTTGTTATTTGTTAGGCTTTGCAAAATCCAGGAGCCAAGCCCGCCAGCTTGTGCGGCATGGTCACGTATTTTTAAATGGAAGGAAAGTTAATATCCCTTCTTATCTTGTTAATGTTAATGATATTATTGAAGTAAGAGAAACTTCCAGAGAAATTCCATTTGTTGTTGAAAGCGTCGAAGAGAGGAACGCTTTCGATGTTCCTACCTGGCTGGAGTTTGATAAAGAACATTTTAGAGGAAGGGTGGTAAGATTACCTGAGAGAAGTGATGTTACTTTTCCAATAAATGAAACTTTAATAGTGGAGCTTTATTCTAAGTGAGGTAAAATATGCCTGAATACAAACCACAGGAAGATATTGAGTTCAGTTTTGTTAAAGAGGTGAAGTATGTGTTCCCTCTTGGTTTATACAAAGAGGAGATATTAGAGGATTATGGGAGGTTTGTATTTTCACCTCTCGAAAGGGGATATGGCCATACCATCGGCAATGTCTTGAGGAGAGTGCTTCTTTCATCTATTCCTGGATATGCTCTGGTTGGTGTTAAAATTGACGGTGTGGCGCACGAATTCTCCGCGATTGAAGGGGTGCTCGAAGACGTTACGCAAATTGTATTGAATCTTAAGAAAGTAAGAATAAAGTTTGATCCTGAAATCGAAAACAAAGCGATTCTAAGGCTAACGGCTACAGAAAAGAGGGATTATAAAGCAAAAGATATTAAATTCCCATCCTTTGTAACTGTTGTTAATCCAGAGCAGCACCTCTTTACTGTTACGGGCGAGGATGTTGTAGTAAACATGGAGCTTGTAGCCGTGAGGGGAAGAGGTTACGTACCGGCTGAGGAAATTCAGCTCGAAGATTTGCCTGTTGGCTATATCATGATGGACGGATTGTTTTCCCCGGTTAAAAAGGTGAATTTCACTGTTGAAAATGTCAGAGTAAAGGCAAGGACGGACTTCGAAAAGATGGTTCTTGAAATATGGACGGATGAGACCGCCTCTCCAGACGCAGTGTTAAAATATGCGGTTGATTTGTTGCTTGATGTACTTTCGCGTTTTCATAAAGAGGCTGAAATGTTCAGGGAAATTAGACCAATAGTCGATTACGAGAGAAAGTTGAGGATTCGGGATCTGCTAGAAAAAGATATAGACGAATTAGAATTGCCTCGAAGGCTTCTAAATGTTCTTAAAGATGAAGGAATCACGAAAATAAAAGAACTTATAACGCTGAGAAAGGAAGACGTCCTTAAGTTGCGCAATCTTGGTGATAAATCTTTTAAAGAGATAGAGGAGCGGCTGGAACCTTTAGGACTTACCTTTGGCATGAACTTGAAAGATTTTGAAGATTAGTAGGGAGGATTAGAATGAGACACCTTAAGAGAGTTAAGAAACTTGGAATGGTAAAAGAACACAGGGAGGCGGTTATCAGAAATCAAGTAAATGCTCTGTTTATTAAAGGGAGAATAGTTACCACACTTCCGAAGGCTAAAGAGACGAAAAGAATTGCTGAGAAGCTAATAAATATTGCAAAGAGTAATGATCTTCCAGCTGTAAGGTTAGTTGGAAGGTACGTTAATGACAGAAAAATCTTGGAGAGGTTATTTAAAGAGATTGCCCCTCTTTTTTCCGATAGGAACGGGGGCTATACACGAATTCTCCGGCTCCCACCGAGGAAGGGAGATAATGCCAGAATGGCTATATTGGAGTTATTGCAGAAACCTCAAAAATCTTTTGAAAATGCAAAGGGCTAGTTTGCTTAGCTCTTTGCATTTTGCTTTCTTTTTTTATTCACATAAAGGGTTTTCAGTAGTTTGTTTGTTAACGCATTCTGGAGGTTTCTATGTCAAATAAAGTGTTGCTATCTGGCAATGAGGCTGCTGCCAGAGGTGCGTGGGAGGCTGGTGTCAAGGTGGCCACAGCGTACCCAGGAACGCCTTCTACTGAGATTCTCGAGAATTTAGTCAAGTACGATGAGGTATATGCAGAGTGGTCAACCAATGAAAAAGTTGCCTTAGAAGTAGCCCTGGGCGCAGCGATAGCGGGTGCAAGAAGTATGACCTCGATGAAGCACGTCGGTCTAAACGTTGCAGCGGATCCCATGTTCACTTCAGCTTATACAGGAATAAATGCTGGTTTTGTAATTGTAACCTGTGACGACCCTGGCATGCACTCTTCCCAAAATGAGCAAGACAATAGAAGATATGCTAAATTTGCAAAACTTCCACTGGTGGAACCTTCAGATTCCCAGGAGTCTAAAGATTACCTGAAGGAAGCCTTCAATATTTCTGAGATGTTTGATACTCCGGTCCTATTCAGAATGACCACGCGGATCTCGCATTCAAAAACCATGGTGGAACTTGGAGAACGAAAAGAGGTTGGAATTAAAGATTATGTTAAGAATTTTAGAAAGTTTGTTACCCTTCCTGCCAATGCAAAGGCGAGGCATTACGTGGTTGAGGAGAGGTTGAAGAAGCTTAAAGAATTTTCATCTACTTCACCGCTCAATAGAATAGAAGAAGGGGATAGGTCCCTTGGGATAGTAACCAGCGGTATCTCATACCAATATGCGAAAGAAGTTTTTCCGCATGCAACCTTTTTGAAACTGGGTATGGCATTTCCATTCCCCGAAGATCTTTTTAAAAAGTTTGCATCTATGGTTCAAAGGGTAATAGTAATTGAAGAGAACGAACCCTTTCTTGAAGAAGAGATAAAGACTTTAGGATATACTGAAGTGGAGGGGAAGAAGTACATCCCCTTCTGTGATGAGCTTTCTCCAGAGGTTGTCAGGAAAGGAGTACTCAATGAGGAACTGCCTCATCCTGAACCAATTAAGTCGGTAATGAGACCTCCGGTATTTTGTGCAGGTTGTCCTCATACCGGTGTCTTTTACAATCTTTGGAGATTGAAGGCGACGGTCACAGGAGATATCGGTTGTTATACCCTGGGTGCACTTGCCCCGTATGAATCTATTGATACAACAATATGTATGGGAGCGGGGATTACCAATGCTTTTGGTTTTCAACTTGCACGTGGTAAAGAGTTTTCAAAAAAGGTATTCGGTGTTGTAGGTGATTCAACTTTCCTCCATTCAGGAATTACTGGGCTTATAGATATCGTATATAACAAAGGGATTACCAAAATAATAATACTCGATAATCGTATTACAGCGATGACAGGGCACCAAGATCACCCTGGAACAGGTAAAACAGCAAAGGGAGAAGTTACAAAAGCTGTAAACTTTAAAGATATTGTTAAGGCTTGTGGTATTGAGAAAGTATATGAAGTGGATCCCCATGAGTTGAGGGCCACCCGTGAGGTCTTAAAAGAAGTAATGGAACTCGATGAACCTGCGGTTATCATATCAAGAAGAGCTTGTGCACTGCTGCCCGAAGAACGAAAAAAGCAAGCAGAGAGACCAAAAAGGAAAGTAAATGTAGATATATGCAAAGGTGAAAAGTGTTTGGGGTGCGTTAAGCTTGGATGTCCTGCGATCAGTATAAAGAATGGCAAAGCTTCAATTTCAGATCTCCTCTGTGTGGGTTGCGACTTATGCATACAGGTTTGCCCCTTTAAGGCAATTTCTTGAAGGAGGCTGAAATGGATAAAGTTTTCAATGTAATAATTTCGGGAGTTGGTGGGCAGGGTATATTAACTGCTTCAGAGCTTCTCTCAAAGGTTGCTATGGCATCTGGATTAGATACTAAAAAGAGTGAAGTTCATGGAATGTCACAGAGAGGTGGTAGTGTCGTGAGCCACGTGAGATTTGGACGTAAGGTATATTCTCCTCTTGTTGAAATGGGGACTTGTGACCTCATTCTCTCTTTTGAAAAGTCTGAAGCCCTCAGGTGGATTCACTACCTTAAGGTGGAAGGTGCCAAGGTTATTATTAATGATTTAGAGCTTATTCCTACCACGGTTTCTATAGGGCTTGATACGTACCCGAGGGATATTGTAAAATCGATTGAGGAAAAAGTAAGGGCTGAGGTACTGCTTATCCCGGCAACTGACATTGCAAATAGGACAGGAGATGCAAGGACTGCCAATACGGTGCTTCTTGGGGCAATGTCAAATTACCTGCCTTTTGAGCCGATTGTGTGGGAGAAAGTAATCACAGAAAGTTTTAAGAAGCATACTATTGAAGCAAATTTAATGGCTTTTAGGTTTGGAAGAGAGTTTAAGTAGGCTAAAAGGAGTCCTTTATAATGGCAAAGAGCACTTTTAAAGGCGGCGTTCACCCACCATATTGTAAGTATACCACAGGTAAGGGAATTGAGAAGCTCCCTGTACCAGCTACTCTCTACGTTCCTCTTAGCCAACATACTGGAAAACCTGCAAAACCACTTGTGAAAAGGGGAGACGAGGTTAAAAAGGGACAGAAAATTGCTGATGCCGATGGTTACATCTCTGCCTGTATCCATGCTCCTACATCTGGAAAGGTGAGAACCATAATTGATCACCCTCATCCTGTTCTTCTTATGTCTGATTTTGCAATTGTAATTGAACCTGATGGGAAGGATGAGTGGTTTGAAGAACCTTTAGAAAGGGTTAACTGGCAGGAATCAAGCCCCGAAGAGATCGTCAATGCTGTTAAGGAAGCTGGTGTTGTTGGTCTTGGAGGAGCTGCATTTCCAACTCATGTGAAGATCTCTCCTCCAAAAGATAAATCAATAGATACGGTGATCATAAATGGAGCGGAATGTGAGCCGTTTCTCACTGCTGATGATAGGATATTGCAGGAAAGGGCGAAAGATGTCCTCTGGGGTGCTTTCCTAATTAAAAGAGCTGTAGGTGCTAGTAGAGTATTTATTGCGGTTGAGGATAATAAACCTTTAGCTATAGGAAAGGTGAGCGATGTAATTAAGGAATTTCCTTCATTTGAGCTTAAAGTTGTGAAAACAAAGTACCCTGAAGGTGCTGAGAAGCAGCTTATAAAAGCTCTAACGGATAGAGAGGTTCCAAGAGGTGGGCTCCCTATGGATGTGAACTGCCTCGTCCAGAACGTTCAAACAGCGGTTGCTATCTATGAAGCAGTGAGATTTGGCAAGCCCCTCATTGAAAGGGTTCTTACATTGTCTGGAGATGGAGCAAGAGGAGCGGGAAACTACTTGGTAAGGATTGGGACACGCTTCCTGGATGTGGTTGAGATGACAGGAGATATGAGTGATGATGTAATAAAGGTAATAAATGGAGGGCCCATGATGGGCATCTCCCAATATACCCTCGAGGTTCCTGTTATAAAGGGTACATCTGGAATATTACTCTTTACGCAAAAGACTGCAAGGAGATTTGAGGAGTATACTTGCATAAGATGCTCAAAATGTGTTGATGTCTGTCCCATGGGTCTCTTGCCCCTTATGCTTGTTGACTATATTAAGGCAGGTAGGTTTACAGAGGCAAAGGAAAAATATGGTCTCTCAGATTGCATGGAATGTGGATGTTGTGCTTTTGTTTGCCCTTCTAAGATAAATCATGTGCAGTGGGTCAAGTTTGGAAAGCAGGAATTGAGGAGGTCCTCATGAACGAGAAAAATCTTGTATTATCGGTATCACCACACATTCGAAGCGAAGAAAGTGTAAAGAAGGTTATGTGGTTTACCGTTCTATCACTTGCGTTTCCTGCTGCTAGTGCGGTTTATTTTTTCGGGCTCTATCCTCTCCTTGTTATGCTCGTTAGTGCATTTACTGCAGTTGTAGCAGAATGCATATTACTGAAGCTAAGAGGAAGGGATGTCTCTCAATGCCTTGATGGGAGTGCAGTAGTTACAGGGATTCTTCTCGCTTTGACTTTGCCACCACGTTTTCCTTTATGGGAGGCGGCCCTTGGGGCGGCTTTTGCTATAGTATTTGCGAAACAATTCTTTGGAGGGATCGGGCAAAACATATTCAATCCTGCACTTGTAGGAAGGGCTTTCCTTATGGCTGCATTTCCTGTTGATGCTACTACGTGGTCTCCCACAAGATTCATGAGCCCAGATACTTTCACGGGTGCTACTCCCCTTGCAAACTTCAAGTTTGAAAAGGTTCTTACGCCTTACAAAGATTTATTCTTTGGAAATGTAGCTGGTTCTATGGGTGAGACCTCCGCGCTCCTCATTATTCTTGGTGGTCTTGTGTTAATTTTAAAGGGATATGTGGATTTCAGATTGCCCCTCTCTTATATTGCTTCTGTATTTTGTTTTGGTGGAATTATGTGGCTTATAAACCCATCAAAATACCCAGATCCCCTCTTTCACATTCTTGCTGGTGGATTAATGCTCGGTGCATTTTACATGATTACAGATATGGTTACATCACCAATTACTCGTAAGGGACGTGTAATTTATGGCATTCTTGGAGGATTTCTTGTAGTTTTAATAAGGTTGTTTGCAGGATACCCCGAGGGTGTAATGTTTAGCATACTTATAGTGAACAGTATAAGACCCTGGATTGACAGGCTGACGAAGCCAAGAGTTCTCGGGGAGGTTTAAAAAATGAAAAACGAATTCAGAATGGTAATTGTATTAACTTTGATAATAACTATAGCAGGCTGCCTCCTTGCATATACTTATGTTTCAACGCAGGATGACATTCAAAGAAATCTTGAGAATTCTATGAGAACCGCGCTCCTTTCGGTAGTTGAAGGGGTAGAGAGCTATGAAAATATTGCGCTTGATGAAAAGACCTCAGTGCTGAAGGCTAAGGATAGTAACGGTAATGTAATAGGATATGGCGTAATGATCACAGGTGGTGGATTTCAGGGTGACATAAAATTAATGGTAGGATTTGATAAAGATGCTAGTGCTGTTCTTGGTATTGAGGTTCTTGAGAACGTTGAGACGCCGGGCCTTGGTAATAGAATAATAGAAGACTGGTTTAAGAAGCAGTTTGAAGGAGCAATACCGCCTATTGAAGTTTTGAAAGGGCAAAAGCCGCAAAATAGATCCCAGATAGAAGCAATAACCGGGGCAACAATTTCTTCTAAATCTGTCGCAAATATTGTAAATAATGCTCATAAGGCGCTCGAGACATATCTTGGAAGCGGTGGTGGAGGGGAAAGTGCTGGAAGAGGCGAAGAGGAGATTCTCGAGTACTTTGAGAAGCGATGGCCTGAGAAGAGGCTTATTAAGAAAGGTACATATTACGTGATTAACGATAAATCGGGTCAGAGCATCAGTTACGGGATTTTTTCTGAAGGGGTTGAAGGCGGAGATACGGTTAAGATCTTTATGACTGTGAGCAAAAACTTTTCAAAGATTGAAGACATCGTTATTATGAATGGATCAGAAGTGTCGGTTGATAAGGAGAAACTCGATGAGTTGCAAAAGAGATTGATAGGGGAGTCTCTGCCATTAAGTTCAAGTAATGTAGAGGTTGTTACAGGTGCAACTATAATTGAAGATGGCGTAGTATCTGCAGTAAATAAAGGATTTGAGGCCCTTAAAAAGGAGCTTAAGTGATGGCACAGAATAGCAGAAAGCCAGGCTATGAGTTAGTAAAGGGGTTTTTTAAGGAGAATCCCGTTCTTGTCCAGCTCCTCGGTATCTGTTCAGTATTAGCAGTGTCTAATACGGTTGTAAACAGTATTTCTATGGGGGTTTCAGTACTTTTTGTCTTGTTTTTTTCGTCTTTGGTTATCGGGCTTATAAAGGATTTAATCCCAAATGAGGTAAGAATTCCTGCTTACATAGTTGTAATTGCTACTTTTGTTACTGTTGCAGATCTATTTCTCAAAGCTAAATTCCCTGATATTTCAAAGGCACTAGGTGCGTATATTCCACTTATTGTTGTTAATTGTATAATTCTGGCGAGGCAAGAAGCGTTCACGAAGAAGAACAAACTCTTGCCATCCATTCTTGATGCCATTGGTATGGGTACAGGTTACATTATCACCATTTTATTGATGGGGATTATACGAGAAATTTTAGGGTTTGGCTCCATTTTTGGAGTGAAAATATTTGGCTCGTGGTTTAAGCCAATTCTGGTGATGATACTTCCACCGGGGGCTTTTCTTACTCTTGCGATGCTGATCGGTTTTATGAACTTTATTACAAGAAAGAGTGAGGAGAAAAAATTATGAGACCTCTAATTATTTTTGTAGCTGCAGCAATAACGAATAATTTCATTTTAACCTATTTTCTTGGTCTTTGTCCTTTTCTTGGGGTTTCGGCAAGGGTTTCCTCTGCTATTGGTATGGGTTTTGCGGCTACCTTTGTTATGACTATGACTGCTATTATCACCAATTTGGTTGACCACCTTATCTTAAGGCCACTTCACCTTGAGTTTTTGCAGATGATCGTTTTTATATTTGTAATTGCAGTACTTGTTCAATTCGTTGAAATGGTTATTAAGAAGACTTCTCCTTCACTATACAAAGCCCTCGGGATCTTTTTGCCATTGATTACGACAAACTGCATTGTACTTGGGCTCGCACTGCTTGGCGCAATGAGAAATTATAATTTGATTGAAAACACCTTCTTTGGCTTTGGTGCTGGAGTAGGTTTCACAATTGCTTTACTACTTATTTCAGGTATCAGAGAAGAACTGGAAGTGAGGGATGTACCCAAAGCCCTAAAAGGTGCCCCAATCACGCTTATAATTGCTGGACTCATGGCATTTGCTTTTATGGGCTTTTCTGGTATCATATCTTTGCAATAATGGAGGCAATGAAAATATGAATACAATAATTATAAGTCTGCTTTTGACTCTAGCGCTTGGGCTTCTTTCCGGGCTTTTCCTCATGATTTCTTTTAAGAAGTTTTACGTCCAGGAAGATCCAAGAGTAGAAATGCTTCTTGAGGCGCTCCCCGGAGCAAATTGTGGTGCATGTGGATACTCTGGTTGTGTGGGATACGCCGAAGCTCTTGCGGGTGGCAAGGAAACTAATGCCGCAAAGTGTGGCCCAGGGGGTCAGGAAGTTGCAGATAAAGTTGCTCACATTATTGGTCTTGATACGGTGAGTATAGTGAAAAGAGTGGCAAAGGTAATGTGTAACGGAACTAAGGAAAATGCTGTTAGAAGGTCTGATTACGATGGGGTTAAGTCTTGCAGGGTTGCGGATTTCACACTAAAAGGCGATAGAGGTTGTGTCTATGGATGTCTTGGATTTGGTGATTGTGTAAATGTATGTCAATTTGGGGCAATGTTTATGGGAGACGATGGCTTACCGCACATAATCAATGAAAAGTGCACTGCCTGCGGAAAGTGCGTGGAAGCATGCCCCCATGATCTTATTGAGTTAGTACCTTTAGATAGAAAGGTGTTTGTCTTTTGCAAGAACCTGGATAGAGGACCTGTAGCAAAGAGCTATTGTAAAGTGGCGTGTATTGGCTGTGGCCTTTGTGTAAAGCAAGCTCCGGAAGGTGCTATGAAACTCGAAAAGAACTTAGTTATAATTGTTGATGCCGAGAAAGTTGACGAAGTTGCTGATAAAGTAGTGGGAGTCTGTCCCACAAAAGCCATTGCATTGGATGAGAAGTTCGCAGAGGTTAAAACAGTTTAAGAATGGCAGAAATAAAAGGAATTGTTCTTTCTGAAGTCGGAGAGGGGAGATACCTCGTTAAGGTATTAAGAGATGAGAGTTCGTGCTCGTCCTGTTCCCTCTCGAAATTTTGTACTATGGGTATGAAAAATAAAGGTGAGGATGTGGTTGAGGTTAGCGGAAATAATCTCAAGGTCGCTGACGTTGTTACTATTGAAGAGAGTACATGGGGAATTGTGCTGTCGTCGGCATTAATTTTCATAATACCAATTGCTATGTTTATTCTGGGCTATTATCTCGGTCAATTTTTTAAATTGAATGAGATTGTCAAGGCAATTGTGGGATTTTTACTTATGATGTTATACTTTTTACTCCTCGGAGTGTTTGATAAAAAGCTGAGAAATCTGTTTTTCAGATTTGAGGTTAAAAGTACGAGCTGAATGCATCCGTGAGGAGAAGGTTTAGTTTTTCTCCCAGTAATGTGGCAAACTGAGGATCTACCTCTTTAAAGAAGTTGATTCCCATCCTGTAGAGAAACGTTAATACGAGTATCGCTTTATGATCTATAAGTTTCCTTTCAAGCTCTTCGATTTTTTCATGAGCGTTTTCTGTTTCCCCACTTGCTAGTTCTACCCTGAGCTCCACGACGTAAAAGAGAAGCTTCTGTTTAAGGTTAAAGTGTATTGATTGGTTTTTGAGTTCTTCTAAGAGTTTTGGGTTTAGTGTCCCGAGGATTTGATCATACAAAAGTACGTCGATATATGATTTTATATCCATTGCATTCTTTGAGAGCTCAAGTACTTCATCAAGTGTTACGTCTGTGGGTTCGCCAGTAATAGAATGATATAAGTAAAGTACTGTGCCAGAGTTGACTTTGCCTATGGAATCGGCTTTGGTAATTGATTCTTTTTCCTTCTGTTTAATGAAGTCTATAAGTTTTTTACTTTCTTTTGAGAAGATGATAATGTTTTCGTACAATGTAATCTCGGCAGCATTTTTTAGCATAAGGTTCCTAAAATTGGACATATTCTTATAGATTTTTTCCAGGTTTGATAATTTCCCCAGGAAAGAATAGTTATTTATAAGGTAGCAATTAGCCCTTTCCCAAGCCTCGGTGTTATGTAACTCTTTTTCAACAATTTCCTCAAGTTTTGAAGTGTAGTACTCTTGGTCACCCAGATATGACCTGATTCCGTAAAGGTATGTTTCATAAGTAGTGACATCTGCTTTGAGGTCCATTTCCTTTGCGTAATCTATAGTTTTTTCCATGTATTTGATTGCAATTGAATACTCTCCGTAGTTGACATATATCATTGCCAGATTTGAATATAGATGGGGCATCAGGTACATTATATTCTCTCTCTTCGCGAATTCCAGGGTTTTTTCTAAAGTTTTCCTGCTGTTTTCTAAATCCTCCAAAATAGATTGGATTACACCGTAGTTGAGCATTATTGTGCAGATGTAATCCGGATTGTTGCAGATTCTTGCATGATAAAGGGCAATCTCAAAGTTTTCCTTTGCCTTCTGATATTGTTTTAGGTGCGCATAAAAATTCCCTAAATTCCCATAGATTCTTGTAAGCAATTCATGGTCTTCTTCTTCTTTTAAAAGATCCAGAGCTTCATCGAGAGTCAGTATAGCTTTAGTTGGTTTTTTTTCAAAATCATAATAATATAAAGCTTTATCCACAAGAGCTTTTGCAAGGATTCTGTGGTCATTCAGTTGACTTCCAATCTGTTGAATTTGTTCAATGTTTGTAAGAAATTCATGTTCATCTCGGTTAGTGTATTGGATCCTCGTCATTTCAAGCCTCACGAGGGCTTCTTCATATTTTTCTCCGTGCTTTTGTGCAAGTTCAAGTGCTTGTTTCAACTTTGCAAAACTTGAGTCAAAGTCTCCAACATTTTTTAAACACATTCCAAGTTCCCTTAAAAGGCCGATCTGCTCAGAAACTTGAAGTTTATTATCTTCGATTTCAAAAATTCTCTGAATGAGTTCAGTCGCCTTTTTAAATTCCTTCTTTTTAATTGCATTTCTAATCATTGACTCAATGTGGGGAATTGCTTTATGTTCCATACCGCCATTTACGTAGTGTTCATATAGGATCTGAGGGTTAAGTCTTGATATTTCTTCAGGGTTATTGTCAAGCATGCGTGCAATTTTAAAATGCATTTTTGTGCGTTTTTCTTTTGGGATTTGAAAATAGACTATTTCTTTTATCAGTTGGTTGGGGAATCTATAGAGATTATATGGGATAATCTCTTCTAAATATCCTTTTGTACAGAGGCTATTAAAAATCTCGTCTATTTCAGTAACGGGTAGCTCCGTAAGTGCCGCAATTACCGAGCAAGAGAAACTGATGTTGTATACTGCACAGACTTCAAGCACGTCCCTCTCCTGCGGTGTGAGGCTTGATATCTCTTCAACCAGCGGTAGGAAGGTATTTTCTACTCCTATATAATAATCGTCACTCAAAATCCAGTGGTTTTCAGCTGGGGAAAGCTTATTTGAGAGTAGTAGGATGTTTAAAATCTTATCAATGTACAAGGGTCGCCCTGCGGTTTGTGCCATTATCCAATCCAGGAAGTTTTCATCTGGCTCCGATCTCAATATTTGCCACAGTAGGGTTTTTACCTCTTCTCTTGTTAGTGGTAACACTTCAAAATAATGTATTACCTCGGAAAGTGACGATAGTTCCTTTTCAAAACCATTTCTTCCTTTTTCAGCTATGATAAGAGAGGCATCTTTTGCCTTACTGGATTGTAATATCTGAACGAGCAAAGGCATGCTTTCTTTAGAAATAAGTTGCCCATTATTGATGGTAAGAAGTATTTTTTGATTTTTTGACCTTTTAGAAAGTAATTCTAAAACAGTATCAATTAACTTTTGTTCGTTACTAATTACTGTTAAATCTTCGCGGGGTGTTTCCTTTTGGGGATAAACGAAAATATTTGCATATTCTCCAGTGACTTCTTCCTTTTCGTCTTTCAAAAGTTCCTTCAATATGGATCTTACCAGCGCAAGTCGGTCTGTAAGATCTTTCTCTACGAGGGTAACATTGATCGGTTTGATTCTAACAATAGCCGCAATGTTCGAAATTTCCTCAATAAGTCTTGTAATTCCGCTCCCTTTCACACCATTCAAGATGGCAATAAACCTGCGATCGGAGTTGGCAAATTCAGTTAAAAGTTGCGTAAAACTCTTAATTTCTTTTTCTCTTCCGACCATCCTCACAGAAGAGAGAGAAATAGTTTGCGATTCTTCCACTACATTGTCTTTATATACTATTTTACCTCTTCCAGTTCTTTTGCTAATAAGGTTTCTTTCATCGGCCTTTTGTATCAAATCAGCCGGATTAACACTATCGATGGGGAACTGTGATATGCCTACGCTCAACGAGATTCTCAAGCTTCCCGAAGGGCCATAGCCTTGTTTTTCAACGGTTCCTTTGATTCTCTGAGATATTTTAATTGCGTCATCTATAGAGGCTTCGGGTAAAATAATCGTGAATTCATCTCCACCATACCTAAATATCAGATCGGATTCCCTCACTGTGTCTTTCAAATCCATTGAAAATTGTTTGAGGACTTCATCTCCTACCTGATGCCCGAAGTTATCGTTTATCATCTTGAAAAAATCTATATCTATAAAGATCAGGCTGAGCCCAAGGCCTTTTCTCTTTGCTCTGTATACTTCTTCTTCAATACGGATAATAAAATAGTTATGGTGATAAAGTTGAGTTAAAGGTTCTTTAAGAATTTCGTTCATCTCAAATATAATTTTAAAAGGGACTTTGTTAAAATGCAAATGGTTTAAAAAGCTAGACTGATGATAGTTCCCTGGGCCAGAATTCGCTGTTGGCACATTATAATATATAAATGAGTTTAATCATGCGAATAAAAGTAGAGCCGTCATCGAAGGGATATGGTGTGAAGTTATTAGGTGATAAGATCGTTGTTATGGTAAAAGAAGATCCTGTGCAGGGGAAGGCTAACGAAGATCTAATAAGGTTTCTGTGTAAGAAAATGGATATTCCTGAGAGTAAAGTTAGGGTTGTATCTGGCATTAAGTCACGAAATAAACTTGTAGAAATCCTCGAAGATTTTACCCTTGAAGAAGTTAAAAGGAGGCTTGAATTGTGAAATTCATTCTAGAGTTTTTGCTGTTATTCTCAATCCAGAGCGCTGATTCTATAGGCTTGGAAATTGTAGCTGGAGGCCTTCGTTCACCTTTCTGTGATGTAGTGTTTGAGACAATGAGTAAAAGTGCGGAAAGTGAGCCTATACTTTTTTGTTCTTTACTCTATTGGTCGTTTAAAGACCCATTCGATGCAGGCTCAATGAGGTCCTATACCCTTGGACTTGGTACCACATCCCTCTTAGTTCAATCGCTGAAGTACGTGACGAACAGAGATAGGCCTGATGGTTTCTACACCACGCGTAGTAATTCCTCTTTTCCATCAGGGCATGCATCTGTTGCATTTTATGTCGCCTCTTACTACAGCGCTATGCACCCTACATATAGCCTGCCTTTGTATCTGTGGGCAAGCGGGGTGTCACTTTCAAGAGTTTATCTTAGGAGGCACTGGCCCACAGATGTAATTTTTGGAGCATTGGTTGGTTATACCAGCGGGAAGCTATTTTATAAGTTCAGGAACAAATTTCAAGATCTTACTATTTTTTGAAAAAGAGCTGGATTCCAACTATTATAAGATATACTGCAAAAGCTTTCCGAAGAGCTAAGGCATTTACCTTTTGAGCAAACATACCACCAAAATACCCACCCAAGAACAGTCCTACTGCAATGCACAAGCCTAACTTTATATCAGAGTTACCAGCTTTATAATATTGAAGAAACGCTAAAAGCCCAACAGGTAATAGAAGTGCGGCTAACGAAGTTCCTTGAGCCATATGCTGGCCCATTTTGAAAACATATATTAATATAGGAGTCAAAATGGTTGCCCCACCGATACCAAAAAAACCACTCACCACGCCAGCTATGAGGCCTACTAAAATCCCCCACAGAACCCACATAATCCTATATAATAATTTATCCTATGTATACAAGCAAGTTGATAAAGCCTGAAAGGAGAAGTGTAACTGTAATCTTTGGTGATATTAAGGGTTTTACCAGCCTTTCCGAATTTCTTGATCCTGAGGACCTTCAAGAATTAATTGATAAGATTTTCAAAGAGTTTAAAGAAATTATAGAGAGAAATGGTGGTTATCTGGACAAATTTATAGGGGATGCTGTAATGGCAGTATTTGGTGCACCAGTTGCTTACGGTGATGATGCGAGAAGGGCTATTTTGACTTCAATTGCCATGCAGAAATACCTTGAAAAGCTGAATTCTATTGAAAGGGTCAATATAAAAATGAGGATTGGTGTGAACACTGGTGAGGTTTTATGGTCTTCAATTGCGGGAGAAAAACCTACGGTGCTTGGTGATACTGTGAATGTTGCTCAGAGAATAGAAGAGATTGCTGGACCCGGGAAAATATATGTCACAGAATCCCTTGTCAATCTGACGTTCCAGGATTTCTATTTCAAAGAAATTGGGCTCGTAAGGGTTAAGGGTAGAGAAGAACCAATCCATCTTTTTGAGGTTCTGGGTGAAAAATCTATGGAAAGTGAGTTCTTCATTCAAGGAAGATTCAAGACCCCTTTCTCCGGTCGAGAGGCGGAGATGGAGAGTATTTTAGGCTGGATAAAGGGTAGTGTCGAGAGACCAGGTGTGCATATCGGAGGGGTTGTAGGTGAAGCTGGGATTGGTAAGACACGTTTTTGTGCAGAACTAAAGGGTGGAATTCTAACGGAATTTCCGGATATTAAGACTTTTTATCTGAGGTGTGATTCCATAAAACAGACTCCTATGTATGCTGTTGAGAAAATTTTGCAGGATATTTTAGGGCGAGTAATTTCAGGAGTACTGGACATTACCAGTGTAGCCCATTACCTTGAAAATAAGCACGGTTTCTCAAAGAATGATGCAGAATTGGTATCTATAAAGATTTTAAGTGTTATTAAAGGAGATCTGTTTTTTTCTACTGAAGTACTTAGGGAAATTAAAACGGAGATGCAGAGAATTTTTGAAGCAGCTCTTGGCGACCTTGGAAGTGTAGTTGTATTTCTTGATGATGCTCAGTTTGTAGACAGGGAGTCGAAAAACTTTTTTATAGGATTAAAAGAAGAAATAAGGGCTGGTTCATTGATTTTTATTTTTATTTCGAGGGAGCTTTTAGAAGAGGTTGACTTTGATTATAGTATCGAACTTACAGGAATGGGAGAAGGATTCGTAAAAGAGGTCTGCCGCTCGGTATTACAAAGTAATTCAGATGAAATTTCTGATGAATTTTTGAGCATGCTCTTGGCCAAAACTCGCGGTAACCCATATTTTATCGAAGAACTTGTTTATTATCTTAGGGAGAGGGACCTACTTGTTTATGGACCTCTTAGGATAAAGGCGGAAGATTTCTCAATGCCTGAAAGCATAAATAGCGTACTCGTTGCGTTTGTAGATAGACTTCCTGAGGATGAAAAAGATCTTATAAAAGCTGCCTCGGTGATTGGAAATCACTTCTGGAAGAATATTCTCGCAAAAGTTTTACAAAGAAGTGTAGAAAGTAGTCTAAATATGTTAGAAAAGGAAGGATTTATCATCTCTCAGGGATTCACATATATCCCAGGAGACTATGAATACATTTTTAGAAACGAACTACTAAAGGATGCTATATATTCCCTTTTAACGAGAAAAGAGAAAGAGAGGCTCCATAGTATTGTGGCAGTGGAGTTTGAAAAGTTAGAGGGAAAAGATGAGCATCTACTCTTCCTGACTGCGTCACACTTTGAGAAATCTAATAATGGCGAAAAGGCTACTGAATACTACGAAATGGCTGGCGATGTTGCGTTTTCAAAGGGTTTTTATAGTTATGCTTTACAAGCTTACCGGAGCCTAAAGGTAAATCCTGAGGTGGCTTATAAAATTGCCCAATGCCTTGAAGGAATGGGTGAGTACGAAGACGCTCTGGATATCCTAAGTTCAAATGTTTCTGCTCTTGGAGATGGATCGATACTTCAGCTGAGATACGAGATATTGATGTCTAGCATATATGAAAAGTTATCAAAGTTTGATGAAGCCTTTCGATATCTTTGCCGTGCATCTGAATCCTCTGATCCAGAAATCAAAGCGTATGCAAACTACAAGAAAGCGTGGGTATACTGGAGGATGGATGATTTAAAAGATGCAGCTACTTATGGCCATTTAAGTATCAAAACTATTGAAAGTTTTGGTCTTAGCTCACGTGATGCTTTGAAAACTCTCGGCGCTGATTTTAACCTTCTCGGCAATATAGAACAAATAAATGGTAATCTTAGTGAGGCAATTTCCTATTATGATAGGGCAAAATTGATTTTTGAAGAAATTGGGGAGTTTGTGTCTCAAGCAAAAATCTTGATCAATGTGAGTCAGATTTACCTAAGTAAATGGGAATTAGAAGTTGCCGAGGAGCATTTGGTAAAGGCTCTTGACATTGTGAAAAAGACGGGAAGTAGATTTTTACTGGCGGTCACTCTGAATAATCTTGGAAGGGTGTTTTTAAACCGTCAGCAGCTCGATGAGGCGAGACATCACTTTGAAGAAGCAAGAAAAATTTTTAGAGATTTGAAATTAGCAGACTATCTTGCCGAGACAACAATTAACCTGGCTGGAATCTATCTTGAGTTATACGGTTATGAGAAGGTAGCAGACCTTCTCGATGAAGTACTTTTATTATCTCCTGGTTTACCTCCTTCGAAGCTCGGGATTTTATATTTACTCAAAGGTGTATTAGCATACTGCAAGATGGATTTTAACGTTGCATTAGAGGTGTTTAAAAGGGTTGAAGAGATATTTTTCCGTTTGGATAATAAGAGCAGGATCTTTCAAGTACGAGTGTACCAAGCAGCAATAAAGGCGTTGTTGGGTGATTATGAGGGTGCGAAGCAGATGATCATTGAATCCCGAGCATTTGTGATACTTTCGGATTCGGGGTTGAGAAATGTGGAGAGTCTTATAAATGCAGGTTTGGTGCAGTACCTTTGCGGGATGCAGATTACATATCCTGATCTCGAAACGCTGTCGGCATGGTTTGATAGTGTCAAGAGATCCTCGCCAGAACTAAGATTGTCTTGGCTAACGTTATTCCTAATACTTGGTGGCGAAAGGATGAGTTCCCTATCTTCGCTCCTTAAAGAAGAAAACCTAAGACTCATTATAGATATTGATAACTTCCCAAGGATTTCGGATCCAAGGGGCCGCGTATATCTGTTTGGTATGCTTAGGGAGCACGGTGCACATTTGTTGCTTGCCGTTTTGCAATCTTTTAACTAAAAAATATTGACTGAAAATCATTCTGAGAGTAAAATATTCAGGTGGAGGTGAAGATGAAGAAGTGTAGCATTCTATTAATTTTGGTTGTATTGTGTATTTCTCTGTCCTGTAAAAAAATATCGTTTCTTTACGAAGATGAAGCAGTGTTAGCAGTACAGGAACTCAGTGAATTGTACAAGGATTTAGATTCCAACGAGGTAGTGATTCAACTTGCACAGCTCCCCGAGCCCGAGGGAATACCGATTCTTGTCGGTATTGATAAAGCATTTTGGGTCCAAGATCCGACAGACCCTACACCTTTTATCAACACGGTTTATGTTTATGGGAACTTGTACATTAATAGCTATAGTTCATTTGGTGAATATCTTTATAGTGATTCAGGCTGGGTCAAAATTTATCCATCCGATTCCCTAATCTCTTTGAAGTGGCTTAATGGTGCGGATACGTTGGATCTTATTTTGAGTGTACATAGCTATAGGGAAATCTCACAATATCTTCATATTATAAGTGGTAGTTTAGACCTCAAGAAGAACCAAGAGAGACTATATACTTCAAACTTTGAAATTGATGGGACGGTGCTATCTTTGAATTCCCGGACCAGTGATGTTGCTGCGCAATACCTCTCTGCTGGAATCGAAAGTATGGATCCTACTTTTGTCGGGTCAATTGATGGTGGTGTAGTAAGGATGGCGGAAGACCAGATTTATGGTGATACCGTTCGAGTGGCAGTGGAATGCCACCGCGATTCTACAAGAAGCGTTAGTGTAACATCAGTATATTCCAATGTTACTTTCCTTTTAGATACTGAGATCTCAAGCATACAGCATGATAGCGGTGATAGAAAGTATCGGCCTATAGATGGTAACTTTTTGGGAAATAAAACTGATATTGGAGATGTTAAGGGTGTTAAATACGAATTTGATGATTCGCAGCACAGGAGCTTTCTACGAATAACTCTTGAATCAGGGCAAATCCTGAATATCTGGTAATGGGAATAAACGGAATAGTTGTGTGACCTAAATATTAAAGCCGATAGGTTCAGAAAAGGTGGAAGGGTGATTTTTCAGGTTAAAGATTAAATTATGGGAACTCTCTAAAATCCTATCGATTTTGGATACGAAGATTATAGAGAATTTAAGAGATTTTTGTGTTTGATGGGTATATTTGTAGCTCTGCAGCAGTTAAATACCTATAAAGGCAGCGTTTATAATGCTTGAAAGTTAAATTATAGAATTCCTTCCCCTATAGACACCCGCGGTCTGTAGCTTTTGAAAGGTAAATATTGTATTTTTGAAAAAGACTGGATTTCAAATTCTACTAGTATGTGAGACTATAAACTATTTCCCCTGAAACGTTCTTGTTAAAGGTCAGTGGTAAAATTAATTTTCTATGAGGTCACTTATTAGGAATTAACTTGAATAAACCTTCGGCTTCAGCTAAGACGTCCTCTTCGTTCTCATATCTTATCCGGGCTTCTGCCTTTGCCCATAAACGCTTTTTCTCGAGAGCCTTACCGGATACTATGATGGTTTTTTGTGAGCTTACTACTTTTCTGAATTTTACCTCAAGAGATGCAGTAATGCCCCAGTAATTATCGTCGGACACTGCATATGCCATTACTTCGTCCATAAGAGATACGAGGATACCTCCATGGACAACGCCCTTATAGCCTTCAAAAGTACTATCAAGAGCTATTCTTATGAAGCGTTCATCTTTATTTCTTTGAATCTTTACTCGAAGGCCCCTCGGGTTTTCTTGTCCACATACAAAGCAGAATTGGTTACTTTCGAGTTTTTCTTTCATAGAATCTCCAATTATTAAAGTAAAATTTTGTAACCTTCTCATTATCATCTACTTCCAGTGTCACTGGCAGTTCTTCTTTTTCGAGTAATTTAATGTAGTTAAACCAAGAATCCCCTCTGGGCTTAAGTTCCATCCTATTGCCCTCTATTTGTATGATGAGGGATGTTGTATCTCCCAAAAAACTGAAATCCAAGAGTTTAGTGGCGTCCTCTTCAAGTGGGAAGAAGCTGGAGTCACCATCTACTATTGAAAGTAGTGTATCACCGAAGATTTCATACTTTCCCTTATAAGGAGTAGTGATATTCATTTCCATTTTGTCGGATACCTTCTTTATAGTGCCTTGAAATGTGTCGACAATATTCGTGTTTTTATAGTAAACAGTTTCGTAAAAATCTACTTTAAAGTCGTATTGCTGGAATTTCTGTACAATAGTATCGACCTCTAAAGCGATTAGCATCGAAAAGAATAGCATCATGCTAATAACTGCTCCAGTATTTTTGCAACTTCCTGAGGTTCTTTTGCAACGGGTACCTTTGCATCAGTAAAGGCTTTCGTTTTCTCTTCTGCAGTGCCTTCGCTTCCGGAGATTATAGCCCCTGCGTGGCCCATTCTTTTTTCTTTTGGAGCAGTTCTTCCTGCAATAAAGGCAACTACGGGCTTTGGGAATTCACTTTTAATATAGTTGGCTGCGTCCTGTTCATCGGTACCACCAATTTCTCCTACCAATACCACAGCTTTAGTTTCACTGTCATCCTTAAAAAGTTTAAGGAGATCGATGAATTTTGAACCAATCACAGGGTCCCCGCCAATTCCAATCGCTGTAGACTGTCCAATACCTGCGTTTGTTAGATGGCTTACAATTTCGTATGTAAGGGTGCCACTCCTTGAGATAACCCCAACGGGACCCCTCGAAAAAATGTGACCTGGGAGAATTCCTACCTTTGACTCGTCTGGGGTAATCAGGCCTGGACAATTGGGACCAATCATTCTTGCCCCCTTTTCTTCAACGAATTTGACCGCTTTGATCATATCTTGTACTGGAATTCCCTCTGTAATTACCACGATGAGTTTTATTCCTGCGTCAGCCGCTTCCATGATAGCATCAGCAGCAAATGGAGCAGGGACGAAAATGCACGAAACGTTTGCTCCTTCTTTTTCAATAGCATCCTTTACTGTGTTAAATACAGGTATACTATCAACAAATAGGCCGCCCTTACCTGGTGTAACGCCTGCAACTACTTTTGTGCCATACTCTTTCATAAGTTTTGCGTGGAAAGAGCCATCCCTTCCTGTAATCCCCTGTACCACAACCCTTGAACTTCTGCTTAGCAATATAGCCATAACTCCCCCTTGCTTATTCTACACAAAAGTTTAATAATTATAATGATGGAACAGGGAATTTTAAAAAGATTGCTGGAATTCATAGATGAAGACATTCCCTTTCAAGATATTACCTCTCTCCTAATTCCTGAGGGTGATTCTTGTAAGGCACGCATCGAAGCCAGGGAGAATTTCAAGGCTTTTGGGCTTCAATATACTCAGATGATCTTTGATTATATTGGGGTAAAATCAGAGCTCAAAAAACTTGATGGAGACTGGGTAATTAAGGGGGACATATTGGTGTTGCTTTACGGAAGTGCGCGAAAAATTCTGGAGGTTGAGCGTACGGTATTGAACCTCATTTCCCATCTTTCCGGACTTACGACCCAGGTAGCCTTTTTTGTGATGAAGGCAAAATCTATAAATCCTGACGTAAAGGTTGCATGTACAAGGAAAACATCTCCAGGACTTAGGTTTTTTGAAAAGATGGCTTTTGAGGCCGGAGGTGGTGATACCCACAGATTTTCTCTTTCAGACGAGGTACTGATAAAAGATAATCATCTAAAGGTTCTCGGTGGTGTGGAGAAAGCCCTGGAATTAGCAAAGAATAAAGTAAGCTTTGCACACAAGATTGAAATAGAAGTTGAAAGTTTTGATGATGCAATGAAGGCGGCAGAAATGGGAGCAGATATTGTTATGCTCGACAATATGACCCCTGAGGACATTTCGAAGGTAGTTGACGCATACAAGGATCGAGGCTATTACGGGAAGGTGATTCTTGAGGCTTCTGGCGGCATCAATTTTGATAACCTCGAGGATTATGTGAAGGCTGGTCCTAATGTGATTTCTGCGGGGGTGTTAACTAAGGTTATAAGAAGCTGTGATGTGAGTCTTGAGGTGGAAATATGAGACTCGGTATAATTGGATGCGGTGCAATAGGGACCTTTATTGCAGGAAAGGTTGACGGTGGAGATGTTGAAAACATCGTTTTAAACTCTATCTATGATGTGAAAGTAGAAAAGGCTTACATGCTTTATTCTTCGCTTAGCAGGAAGCCTTTTGTTGCTTCAGATTTTAGTGAGTTTATGAAGAGCGATATTGATATAGTTCTCGAGGCGGCGTCTCAGGAAGCACTGAAATCATATGCTTTTAGTATATTTGATGCGGAGAAAGACCTTGTAGTTATGAGTGCGGGCGCGCTGGCAGATGATGCATTTAGAGAGTCTCTTTTTAAGTATGTCAAAGATAAAAGAAGGATGCTTTACATTCCTTCTGGGGCAATTGCTGGACTTGATGCTTTGAAGGCGCTTTCCAACGTAAAGATTAAGAGTGCAAGACTTGTGACCAGAAAACCCCCTTCAGGTCTCGGAAGTAAGTCTCCAGAGCCTGAAGTTCTATTTAGAGGATCAGCAAGTGATGCAGCTAAACTGTTTCCTCAGAATATAAATGTGGCAATAGCGCTCGGACTCGCTGGAGATATGTTGGACAAGCTTGAAGTTGTTATAATTGCTGACCCAAAGGTAAAGTCTAATGAACATAAGATTGAAGTAAAATCAGAAGCGGGGGACCTAAGAATTGCTCTGAAGAATTTACCATTTCCTGAGAATCCAAGAACCAGTTTTTTAGCTGCCCTCTCCTGCCTCGAAGTACTTCGGAGTTTAGGGAAAAATATTGTTATAGGGAGCTAAGGATGAAGGACTTCGTGCTCAGTATAGTGGATTTCCTAAAAATGAGAAAGGTATCTTATGGAGATGTGAGATCTGTAGGGATTTTAACCGAGCAATTAACGGTAAAGGATGGTATTGTTGAAAATATTTCGATAACGGAAAACAGAGGTATGGGCATCAGAGTGCTGGTGAGTGGCAGGTGGGGATTTGCTGCGGTTAGTTCTATGTCCGTAGGAGATGTTGAAGAAGCCGTAATAAGGGCGATTAAAATAGCCACTTCCCTTTCGACAACTGGTAGGGAAGTTAATCTAACAGATGAAGAAGTTTATGTGGATTCTTATATTAGTGAATTTCAGAAAGACCCCTTTAAGGTAAGTCAAGAGGATAAGATCGCATTGTTGCTATCAGTCGATGATGCTCTAAAAGGTAGGCGCATCAGGAAGAGGAGTTCGTCCCTTGAGTTTAGAGACTTTAGGCAAATTTTTGCGAATACTGAAGGCAGTTTAATTGAGCAAAGGTTCGTAGATTCTGGCGCATCATTAAGGGTTGTTGCTTCTAACAGTAAGGACGTGCAGGAGCGAACCTTCTCCAGTGTACTCCGGAAAGGCTATGAGCATATCGAAGAACTAAATTTAGTGAAAAGGGCTGAAAAGTTGGTTGAAGAAGTTGATAAGCTCCTCTACGCGCATAACTGTCCAGAAGGTGAGATGGACCTTATCCTCACTCCTGACCACATGATCCTTCAGATTCATGAATCTATTGGTCACCCATTAGAATTAGACCGGGTTCTTGCCTTTGAAGCTTCGTATGCCGGTACAAGCTTCGCTTCTATTGATAAATTAAATAATTTTCAGTATGGTTCAGAAATTCTGAACGTGTATCAGGATTCTATGGTGAGATACGGGCTTGGTACATTCGGTTATGATGATGAGGGAGTGAAGGCGCGGAAGATTGCCCTTATCAAGGACGGGATATTAAGAGGTTATCTGTCTTCGAGGGAGAGTGCCTTTCATATTAAGAGTTCGAGCTCCGGTGCTGCGAGAGCGCAAGACTGGTCTAGAATCCCCATCGTACGGATGACCAACGTTAATTTAATGCCTGGAGATTCTTCTCTTGAGGAGATGATAAGTAGTACCAAATACGGCATTTTGATGGAGACCAGCAAAGCTTGGTCTATTGATGATAGACGCCTTAACTTCCAGTTCGGGACAGAACTGGGATATCTTATAATCGACGGTAAGATAAAGGGTATGGTTAAAAATCCATCCTATACAGGCATCACACCTATATTTTGGAATAACCTTTTGATGGTTGGGAACGCAAAGGAATTTGAACAAAATGGATTGACAGGCTGCAGTAAAGGTGAGCCAGGCCAGTTAATGGGAGTAGGACATGGCAGTCCTCCGTGCAAATTTCAGAAGGTTAAAGTGATGCCCTCCAGATGAACAGGTTCCTTCAGCCCATTTTCCTTTTTTTACTTCTTTTAATTGGAGGTTGCTCTAAGAGAGAAGCTTTTAAAACCAAAACCTATATGGTGATGGGAACGGTTTTGAATGTTACACTTCCGGAATCGACTTCGTATCTATCCGATTCTGTTTACGAGATTTTTAGAACTATTGATTCTTTGATGAACCCGATTAAGGAGACTTCCGATATCTTTAAAATAAATATTAGTAAGGGTTTTGTGAAGGTTCATCCCTATACCGCTGACTGTATTGCAAAAGCTCTCGAAGTGGCTGAGATGACGGATGGTGCCTTTGATATTACTGTGGGTTCTATTGTACATCTCTGGCACTTTGATGAACAAGGGAAATATATCTTCCCACCATTGGATTCTATAGAGAAGTATAAAGGTTACGTAGATTATAGAAAGGTCAAAATCCAAGATGGAATGGTAAAGGTGGGCAAAAACCAAATGATCACCCTTGCAGGTATTGCCAAAGGGTATGCAATTCAACTAGCTGCAAATTTTTTGCATAATAAGGGAGTAACTTCGGCGCTCATCGATGCCGGTGGGGATCTCTTTTTATTAGGGACCAGGAATGGTAAAAAGTGGAGGGTAGGTATTCGAAATCCTTATGGAGAAGATATAGTTGATGTGATAAGTCTTTCGAATACATCCTGTTGTACTTCGGGGGATTACGAGAGATACATAGAGCAGGACGGAAAGAGGTATAGTCATATATTTTCACCATTCACAGGATACCCTGTCTCTAATGGGGTCCGGAGCGTTACAGTAGTGTACGCTGATGCAATCTACTGTGATGCGCTTGCAACTGCCATCTTCGTATTGGGTCCAGATGGAGCACAGAAGTTGAGGGAGAGGGTAAAGGGAATAGAATATTATATAATTACCGATGACACGACCTATCTCTCTGACGGATTTAGAGGATTCTTTTGAAGTGTATTAAGCCACATTGATGGTCCAATTTCATATATGTCGTTTCCATGAGTATCGATTCCAACGATAACGGGGAAGTCTTTTACATAGAATTCGAAAATTGCTTCAGGACCAAGGTCTGGATACGCTATTACTTTTGCTGAAAGAATTCTCGTGGAGAGTAGTGCACCGGCACCACCAGTAGCAATTAAGTAGACGCCACCGTGCGTTTTCAATACTTCTTTAACCTCTTGACTTCTCTTACCCTTTCCTATGAAGCCCTTTACACCATGTTGGACCAGCAACGAGACGTAAGGGTCCATCCTATAAGAAGTAGTAGGTCCTGCAGAGCCAATAACTCTTCCTGGCGGTGCAGGCGTCGGTCCACAGTAATAGATTACTGCACCAGTTAAAGGAAAGTAATGAAAACTACCTTCCTCTAATTCTTGCTTTATCCTCTTATGGGCTGCATCTCTGGCTGTATATATCGTGCCGGTTAGGGAAATCTTGTCTCCTGCCTTTAAAGCCTCAACAATTCCTTTTTCCACGAAAGGGACTCTTAAATCGTAATGAGCCATAATGGAATTTTAACACTCTATATGGCTCTTTTCAAATCCCCGTATCATCCTACACGCAATTCTATTTCGCGTAAGTTGAAAAGCCAATTGTGTTCTATTAGTTCGGCACGGCTACTCTAATTCACTTGCTGCGCTTTAAAATAATTTTGTGCGAAAAAGGATTATTCTCTCAGTAATTGTAGGTGTTCTTTCAATTGTTTTTCTTGTAATTATTATAGTTTCATCGGTGCAGGCTTCTAAGCTAAGAAAGCGGACATGGTATATTGAAAATATAAATCCGGGCATAAGGATTGAAGTGGTGAACGCTACAGGTGTGAATGGACTTGCTGCGAAGGTAACCTACCTTTTGAGACAAGATGGTTTTGATGTAGTTTACTACACAAGCGTAAAGGACACCATAAATAAAACAGTTATCGTAGAGAGATCCGATTCTTCCCTTTCCCACGCAATCTACGTGGGAGAATGGTTAGGATGTGATGAAACCACTCTTGAATGGGATTATGACAAAATATCCGATTGCACTATAGTACTGGGTTTGGACTTCCTTAAGTACTTTCCCGGTATCGATACGGCAACAATTATCTATTGATTCACTGGTGGGCTATAGTTGGTAGATTCCTTGGTTATTATAATATCGTGGGGATGAGATTCTCTAATTCCTGCATTAGTGACTTTTACAAATTTTGCTTTTTGTCTAAGTTCTTCTAATGTTCTTGCTCCTGTATAACCCATTCCAGACCTCAAACCACCTGCAAGCTGGAAGACCACATCAGATACCTTCCCCCTGTATGGTACCATCCCTTCAACACCTTCTGGCACGAATTTACTCTGACCTTCCTGGAAGTATCGATCCCTGCTTCCTTGAGACATTGCTCCTAAAGATCCCATTCCCCTGTAGACTTTAAATTTTCGACCCTCATAAAGTATGGTCTCTCCTGGGCTTTCATCAGTCCCTGCAAAGAGGCTGCCAATCATACAACAAGATGCACCAGCGGCAAGCGCTTTTACAATATCACCAGAATATCTTATACCGCCGTCAGCAATAATAGACACATTATAATCCTTTGAAACTTCGTAACAATCGATGATAGCAGTAAGTTGTGGAACACCAACTCCGGCAACAATCCTCGTAGTGCAAATTGACCCTGGTCCTACACCTACTTTAATGCCATCGGCTCCAGCATCAATTAGGGCTTTGCATCCTTCCTTGGTTGCCACATTCCCAGCGACAACCTGAATGTCAAAGTGTTTTTTTATCCACTTAACCATTTCCAGAACCTTCTTGTGATGTCCGTGTGCAGTATCTACAACGATAACATCACAGCCTGCATCTACAAGTTTCTGTACCCTTTCCCTTGAATCTTGGCCTGTCCCGCAGGCAGCAGCAACCCTGAGACGTCCATGGAAGTCTACATTGGCATCTGGATATTCAAGTTTTCTGAGGATATCCTTGAAGGTTACAAGGTACTTTAGTTTTCCAGCCTCATCTACTACAGGTAACTTTTCAACTTTGTGCTTCCTCATTATTTCCCTGGCGTCTTCCATGGTAATCCCGACTCTCGCTGTGATCAGGTTTTTAGACATAATTTCTTTGAGGCGCTTATCTGGTATATCTTCGAAGAGTAGGTCCCTTCTCGTAACAATACCGAGCAGCATTCTATCGCTATCGACAATAGGAATCCCGGATATTCCTTTTGAATCCACTAAATTGAGGGCATCTTTAACGGTATGCTCTGGCCCAAGAGTAAAAGGGTCTTCTATGAACCAACTTTGGGCACGTTTTACTTTCCTAACTTCTGCTGCTTGCCTATCTGGTTCCATATTGCGATGAATGACACCGAGTCCTCCAAGTCTTGCCATGGCAATAGCCATTTCTGATTCGGTTACGGTATCCATTGCTGCAGAGACCAAAGGTAGGTTTAGAGGTATGTTTTTGGCAAAAGCAGACTTTAAATCTGTCTCAGCAGGCAATATTGTACTCTTGCCTGGTACCAACAGTACATCATCAAAAGTTAGACTTTCCTTAAATTCCATTTTCGTTTAAACTGGGGGACAGGGATTCGAACCCCGACCGGCTGATCCAGAGTCAGCTGTCCTGCCAGTTAGACGATCCCCCAAATTAGCGCCACCGGGATTTGAACCCGGGTCTCCTGGCTGAGAACCAGGTGTCCTTAGCCGGACTAGACGATAGCGCCCCAAAGTTTGTATATTATAATACAACCGATATGAAAGGGCAAATTTGGATTATTTATCCATACTGCGACGATGGGAATATAATGACAATCTCTAAGCTCGGCCAAAGTTAGCGAGGGGAAACGGTTTAGCTTGGTTTAAGTAAGAGCTGGAGACTTAATTTAGAATATGTTTAAGCTGGTTTAGAACTTCTTTTAAGGGTTTTGTTTCGAAAAATTTTACCCCTGTTACCTCATTAGCGTAACTTTTGTAGATATCGCTGACGAGGTTTTTCCATTCCGGGGGAAGGGCCGGGGGACTCTGAGAGACCAGCTTCTTCCAGTTTATCCTGTCTTCCCTTTTGGCCTTTTCTACCTCTTGATACCATGGAGTATTTCGGTAGAAGATCCTCATTATTTCTTTACTAAATGGGACTCCCTCGTAAGTAAACCTACATTCATCGAGCGTTCCGACGGCATCCACAACCATAAGGTTTCTTTGTTCGTCCATTGCAAATTCAAACTTCCCGTCTTCATTATAAAGGCCAAGAGTGTTAGCCTTTTGGCTGATAATTCCATTTAAGAAAAAGGCAATGGATTTAAGCTTGGAAAACTCTTCTCCATTGAGGCCACTTATCTCCATTGCTTCGTTTTCTTTTAAATAGCGGTCTGTTATCTCCAATTTTGTTGAGAAGTCGAGGACAGGACGGGAGAGCTTCGTGTCAGGCTGGGGTATATAATCCAGCCCAAAATCTTCTGGTTTTGCTTCTCCTGATTGTAGCCTCTTTAGTAAAGAAGAGCCGGAAGGTAAGCTATTACGATATATAACTTCGAGTGGAATTAGGAAATTAGACTTGAGCGATTTGAAAAGCTCGTAGTTGTATGTTATCCCGTCGGAGGAAGGTTTTATTACCCTTACCATTTTAAATTCCATTGTGTTTGATGGTAAACTGATCTCTGATAGCTTTCGTGCTACGCCATTTTCGACGATTCCAATATAATGAGTTTTAATGCCAAGGGATTCAAGTTGTTCGAAAAAGTATGATGTTGTTAGACATATGGCTTTTCCCTTTTCTGGGATATGGTCAGGCATTTCTCCCCAATCGAAAACAGAATAACGGTCAGAGAAAATAAACCTTCCTATACCGGTTCCAAAATCTGTTGGAGCTTCCAATATCTCAAGATCCTTAACACTACCCATTAAGAAGGTCCTGGTCTGCTTTTTCGATCTCCTCTTTGAGTTTAATTCTGTATCTGGAGAGTTTGAGACGAACATTTTCATCGGACATTGCAATAATCTTTGCAGCTGCCAATGCAGCCTGCTCAGGTTCCAGTACCACCATAGGAGCTACACCTTTAGGCATTCTCAAGGAGGAAAACAGGTCAGAACCACAAAATTTTTCTGAATAGGGAGGGCATGCGATTACAGGTTTTACGGTGTGAAAATCCACGAGCCCGCTTAAAGCATTGCTTTTGCCCGCAACAGTGATAAAAGCTTGGGTATCCTTTTCATATTCTTTAATGATCTCTAAGACTTTTAGAGGTAATTTGTGGGCAGATGCGATGCGCATTATTACATTTATATTGAATTTTTCCAACTCCTTTTTGATTGCCTCCGAGTGGGTAATATCTGCTTTTGATCCCATTATTATAACTATTTGAGCCATTTTACTCCTGAATTAACTGGGCCGTGCAGGACTCGAACCTGCGGCCACCGGATTAAAAATCCGGTGCTCTACCTCCTGAGCTAACGGCCCGTTGAACCATAGTATAATGGGATGAAGCCGTATTATCAAAAACTCATTGCATAGAAGGTTCCGTCCCTGGCGACTAAGAAGAGACGGTTATCCCAGAAAACGGGGGCAGTCTCAAGAACCCCGGGTATAGGTAGTACCCAGTTTAGACTGCCGTTCTGCAGATTCAAACAATACAACTCACCAAAGTCGCCTACACTGGTGGTCGTTGTGATGAAAACGAAGGAATCAATAATTACAGGTGTTGAGAATATTAAATTTTGTGTGTTAAAGTCCCATAATCTTATCCCTGATCTATAATTGTGGCAGAAAATTCTTCCGAAAGCAGTAGTATAGATAACAAAGGAATCCTGAATGGCTGGACTTCCAGAAACGGGTTCCATTAGATTAAAAGACCAAAGAAGGGTTCTTTTTCTTGTATCGTAGCATCCTATTTCGCCCGTGCTGTTCGCATAGTAAATATTTCCTTCATAAAGTACTGGATAACTCTCAATGGGGCCAGATGTCTTAAAACTCGCTACCTCCATGCCATCGCTCCTATTAAGTATATAAATTTTCCCAGATAAGTCAGCTATGTATAGATTTGATTCATCGATCACCGGAATATTTTTAACCATGCCTTCTGTTGCAAATTTCCATTCTATTCTGTCTTGATTAATATTATAAGCATATATACCTTCCTGAAATACGGGTATGTAGATTATTTCCCCATAGGCTATGGGTGGGGAAGCAATCCCACCACCAAGAGATTCAGTGAGAATTATCTGCCCAGATGTATTTAATATATACAAAAAACCGTCGAGGGTTCCAACGATAATCTTATCATCCACAATTACGGGAGTGTGGAGAATAGAGCCATTCAATGGGACGCTCCATAAGGCGTTTCCTGAGGAATCTATTGCATAGAGTGTTCCTGCTTGGGTGCCAATGTAAATAATACCTTTATTGATTGCAGGTTGTACTGGAGAGCCACCTATTTTGCGGGACCATTCAATTCTTGGGGGTTGGGGTATAATTAAAGCTTTTACATTGTAGTTGTGTGCAGGGTTCCCCATATAGCATGGGAAGATAACTTGAGCTCTTTGTTCCGGCACAAAGTAGAAGTTCCTATAAACAGCAAAAAGCACACCGATAACTATGAGTAAGGAGATAACGAGTATCGGTGCGACTGGTGACCTCTTTTTCCTTTCAGATGCCTTAATGATTTTAGGGGCAGATGGCTCGGTTATTTGTTTCTCTTCTCCAACTAATTCTTCCTCTTCTTTCTCAGACTTGATAATTTCAGTAGTATCTGTATTTATCACTTCTAAACCTTGCTTTTCTAACTCTTCGAGGATTCTTGAGGCTTCTTCAAGATTGATCTCTTCGATCTGTCCTATCTTAGATGCGTCTTCCTGAGCCCCGATCAACACGGATTCCTTAACACCGAGTCTGGAATTTATTTCGTCAATAATCTTAGATATCTTTGCAAGCAATTCGTCATAATCCTTTACTTTCTTTATTACTTCCATCAGATTATTTCTTGCAGATTGTTCTTCACTACCACCCATTCTTATTTTAATAACGAGTTTTCCCGCCTCCTCTTCCAATGCATTTTTCTGCGACTCTAATTCTGTTATGCTCACTGTTAGGAAATCTTTAATTTTTTCAAGTCTATTATAAAGCCCTTCCAAAGGCTTCAGATATAATTCTGCCTTGCCGTTGAACCTCTTATTTCGGAGTTCCTCTTCTTGATGTAGTAAATCTTGGACAGGTGTAACGTTCTCTACCTTTACGCTAGCTGGAGGAGACATCTTTTTAATTACTTCGAAATCTTCCTCAGTTTGCGCCTCAATTATGCTTTTGTACTGGTCGTAACTGTGCTGGGTGAGAGCCATCTGCTTTGCTATTTGGGCAAGCTCTGCTTTCCCTTTATCTGGAGGGATCTCACCTATGAGGATATTGATCTTTATTTTATTATAATCCACATTAAGGTTTTTCAGCTGATTTCCAAATTCTTCTGTTTGTTCCCTCACACTATTGAGGAGTTCGTCCAGTTCTTTGCTAAGGAAATTAATCTCTTTTTCATAATCTCCTTTAAGGATTTTAAATTGCTTTTCAGTAATCTCGCCTTTGTTATAAAACTCGTTAAGTTTTGAAAGGGCTCTTGTAACAGAGTTGTGTTTTTCTTTTAAGTCTTCTACTTTTTCTATAAGCTTTGTAAGTTCCATTGTACGATTATAATATGACCATTTCAAAAAGTCAATAGTAGTCATCTCTACTTACTGATCCTGACTGTGTGCTTGGGACCCAATACTTTAGAATGTCAGGGCTACAGTAATGGATTACAGCAAGATAAGAAACTATTAGTCTCCGTCCTTCTCTCTTCTCTGGAGCAGGCTTCTTTTAATAATTGCCCACGTTTAAAGGCTATAAGATGTCAGAAGCCGCACAACTTCAATGTATTCCTCAACTCTTTGAAAATAGAGAACTTTTGCATTACTCTAATATTTGTTCCGAGACATTAACCAGGGGGTCAAGTATGAGAGAAAAGGGTAAAGATAACATATCCCACAACGCTGACCACGTTCCTTATGTTCCTCCGGGAAAGCAGATTCCGGAGCTTACAGTAAAAGCGGTTCTCTTGGGTGTATTACTCTCTATAATATTTGGTATCGCTAATGTTTACCTTGGACTTTATGCGGGTATGACTATATCTGCAAGTATCCCTGCAGCAGTAGTTTCTATGGGTATTTTGAGGGCACTTCGTAAGGGGACCATATTGGAAAACAACATGGTCCAAACTGTTGCGAGTGCAGGGGAGTCGCTAGCTGCAGGTGTAATATTCACAATCCCAGCTCTTGTGATAACGGGTGCATGGATGGATTTTCAATACTGGCCAACAGTCCTTGTGTCCATTCTTGGAGGCATCCTGGGGGTTCTATTTATGATCCCTTTAAGGAGGACGTTAATTAGTGAAGAAGAGGAGCTGATATATCCTGAAGGTGTTGCATGTGCTAAGGTTTTGGAGGTGGGTGATAAAGGCGGGGCTGGGGTGAAGTATGTGTTTAGGGGGCTCCTTATAGGGTTAATTTTCAAATTTTTAATTTCCTGGTTGAAAATCATAAAGGGGACCGTCGAAAGAGCAGTTAAGTTGGGAAAGAGCATCTTTTATTTTGGTAGTGAAATGTCAGTTGCCCTGATGGGCGTTGGCTACATTGTTGGATTTAATATAGCGATGCTCGTTTTTCTTGGAGGCCTTATAGGATGGGTTCTCGGTGTGCCTATTTATTCTCTTGTCAATCAAGCAGAATTTATTGGTATGAGCCCGCTTGAATCAGCATCTACTATATGGAGTACCCGTATACGATATATGGGGGTAGGCGCTATGGTAGTAGGAGGTATCTGGTCTATTGTCTCTGCCTGGGGCGGAATTGTCTCAAGTATTAAAAGCGCTTTAGAGGATTACAGCGGCAAATCTCGTACGGCAATGATTCTTAGGACCGAGGAAGATCTGCCCATGAAGTATGTTCTGCTTATATCTATCCCAGTTATCATAGGAATACTTCTCCTTTACCTTTGGATACTTAAGCTACCACTTATGAGTCTTTTGGCGACTCTTTGTATGGTCATAATGGGTTTTTTCTTTGTCGCTGTCTCAAGTTATACGGTTGGACTTGTGGGGAGCTCTAACAATCCTGTTTCGGGAATGACCATATGCACCGTCCTATTCACTGCAATTATGATTTTGATTTTCAATTTGAAGGGCATGCCCGGCCTCGTGGCTACTATGTTAGTAGCAGCGGTGGTTTGCATAGCTTCCTGTTGTGCAGGAGATATGTCTCAGGACCTCAAGACAGGACATCTACTGGGAGCGACTCCTAAAAAACAGCAAATTGGAGAGATCATTGGAATCGTAATACCTGCATTTATAATGCCACTAACTCTCACTTTGCTTTTAAAGGCTTACGGATTTGTGGGTTTGGAATCCGGGAAGGTCATTGGAGGGACACCCGGAACGGAACCTTTAGTTGCACCCCAAGCTACGCTTTTTGCAAGTCTTACCATGATGATCTTTACGAGTGGTGACCTGCCCTGGAATATGATAGGGTTTGGGGCTTTAGTGGGGATCTTGCTTATTCTCATTGATATGTTCCTGAAGCGGTCTGGTTCTAAATTTAGAACCTATCCTATGCCCGTGGCAGTGGGATTATATCTACCGCTGGGCCTCACTGTACCTATATTTATAGGCGGAGTAATGAAATTGATCGTAGGCAAAGTAGCCGGTGACAAATTTAAAGAGGCAGACCATAGGGGGATTCTCACTGCCTCTGGGCTTATATCGGGCGAAGCGTTGATGGGAGTCATCGTAGCGATACTACTTATCGCAGGGATCCGGATAGATCCTATACTGGAAAGCGACTTAGTTTCAGTTGTAGCCTTTCTCATCCCGTGTGTGCTTTTAGTTTTGACATCGCTATTTGGGAAAGGTGAATAAACAGAAAATAGGGGAGAACCACCTCTCGAACTATAATAGCCCGAGTGAGTATGGGAATTATACGCTTTCGTAGATGACCCCATATCCGCGAAACCGATGGATTGAATTCAGATGGATAAAATTTGAATGGAGCTTATACTCATAAGAGCCACATTTTGCATTACTTTAAAGGATTTGTTCACTTCTATACCGATATTTTACACACAAAGCATTTCGAAATCACGGCGAGAGGTTGCTCTAAATGGCTTCATTAAAGCTGTCGATAAATAGTTTAAAATCTACGTAGATTTGCCAAAATTTAAAATACAAACGGACTTACGATGTGAAGTATGACTTTTTAAGGATGGACATATTTTCAAAAAGCAAAACACATTGTACCATAAAAGAATCTTCTCCAAATTGATAGTAGTTTCGTAAGCTCTGATTTTTCATATGTCAGTCCAGTCAACTATTTTACAACATTCGAGATGGTTTTTAACGAGCCATCTTGGGCTATTGATTTAAACTTAGAGTAGGTATAAAATTATTTTGATTTACGCTGTTATATGCGGCTAAGATTGAAGATTAGGGGTAATTATAATAGGATTTGGGTCCTTGATGGGATCTATGTTGCTCTACACGGAAAGCCGAGAATGGAGAAGTCTTTCACATATTCATAAAGATATTAAAGATAAAACTTGAAATGAAAGTTGCAGCAGGGCTTAAAAAGCGAGAGGAAAGTGGATAAAGTAGAGCTTTTATTCAGCTTAATTAAAAAAGGTAATTGTGGACGAGCAAAAGCACTGCTTAAAAGTAGGAAGCTTATTAATGTAAAGGATAAGAATGGGAACACACTACTTCACTTAGCCGCACAGAATGGAGACTTAGGGGTTGTTAAATACCTAATTTTTGAGGGGCGAATTGAGGTAAACACAAAAAATAGTTACGGCTGGACTCCACTTCATTATGCGGCACATTTTGGTTATATAGATGTAGTAAAGTACCTTGTAGAAGTGATGAATGCTAATATTAATTTGACTGATGAGAGAGGTCTTACCCCTTTACATTTGGCAGCAAAGACTGGTAGTTTTGAAGTTATAGAGTATCTTACGGAGAGGGAAGAAGTAGCCATCAATGCAGTTGATAAAAGTGGTTCTACTGCTCTGCATTTTGCTGCAGCTTCTGGTTACATCGATATTTTTGTATTACTGATACTGAGAGGAGCTGATCCGGGAATCAGAGATAACGCAGCCAAAACGGCTATTGAATACTTGAAAGGCGAACATCTTGATAAAATAAAAGATTGGATTCGTAATTTGAGATTAAAGTCATCCCAAGTATATGAAAATGAAGATTCAGGTAAAGGCATTATGGTTGATGCATCGCATAATAGTGTAGAGCTGGAAGACGATTTGAGCGAATTACCGAGTGTAGAAAAAGGTGTAAGAATATCATGTTCTGGTAAATATAAAGAAGCCCTCGAAATCATCGAAAATCTTTTGAAAGAGGAACCTTCAAATAGTGAGGCTTGGTACTACAGGGGGCAGATCTTAAATGCTGAAGCGATTGAATCTTTCAGAAGGGCCTTTGAACTGAAGAGCACAGCTAAGATAGGGGAAAAACGTATGGAATATTCGGAACATTTTGATGACAGCATTTCAAATACCCAAGAGCAACGGAGGGATGAACTGATTGAAGAAATATTAGATCTTTCGAATACGATGCACTACATTGTAATTGGAAAGGCAGGTACTGGTAAATCCACGTTGATTAGAGAGGTAGTTAGAAGAGCGAAGGAGTCTAAGATCAATGTAGTGGTCTTAGCCCCGACGGGTTTGGCTGCTGTAAACATCGGCGGACAGACGATCCACAGCTTCTTCCAGCTCCCACCGCGGCTACTGGATCGAAATGCTTTGCAAAATTCTACAAGTAGTAAACTTGAGAGGATTTGTAAGGCATTAGAGCTTCTAATAATAGATGAGGTGTCCATGGTGCGTAGTGATTTAATGAATTCTATTGATATGCGTCTTCGGCAAACCAGGAGGGACAAGAGGCCTTTTGGGGGAGTTAAAGTGGTGATGGTGGGTGATCTCTACCAATTGCCGCCAGTTACAAAGAAGAATGATGAAAAGGAGTATTTAAAACGCAACTTTGGGGGTATTTATTTCTTTTGTGCACCAGTTTTTAAAGAGATAGAAAATAATGTCAAAACCGTCGAGCTTACCCATGTATTCAGACAAGTAGATCCGGTGTTTATTGATCTACTCAGCAAGATTAGGAGTGGTTGCAGCGAAGGTGATTTAAAGTTGCTTAACTCTCGGGTACGTAAAGATATACCCAAACATAAAGAAATTGTGGTATTGGTACCCACTAACGATATTGCGCGCAGGGAGAACCTTGAAAAGTTGGAAATGCTTAAGAGCAAAAGTTATGTCTATACAGCGCAGATCGAAGGGAAATTCGACATGGAGACATTTCCTACAGAGAGCAGTCTGAAACTGAAAAAAGGAGCCCAGGTTATGATCATTAGAAATGACGAGAATAAGCGTTGGGTTAACGGCACCGTTGGCATAGTTGAGAATTTAGAAGACGATAGCATAATGGTAAATGTTAAAGGGCACATTTATGATATCCCAAAAGCTGTATGGAGCAACATCATATATGAATATGATGAAAAAAAGAATGCTATTCAAACACGAGAGATTGGGAGATTTATCCAATACCCCTTAAAGTTAGCCTGGGCAATGACAATCCACAAAAGTCAGGGTCTCACGCTTGAGAAAGTTTATCTTAAATTAGCAGAAAAATCGCCATTTTCTGAAGGGCAGTTGTATGTGGCTCTGAGTAGGTGCACAAGTCTTGATGGCATTTTCCTTGACCGTGAAATCGTTCCTGAAGACATAAAACCGTATCCAGAAGAATTAACACACTTTATTGAAACGCACCCGATTATTAGACTTTAGTTTTTTTAAGATACAACAGGTCCTTAACTTGCTTTACTAGCTCGTACACTCTCCTTCTTGAATAACACCTCTCCGTCGTAGTCTACGGTGATTTTGTCACCCTCTTTTATTTCTCCAGCAACTATTTTGTCAGCAAGCGGATTTTCAATGTATCTCTGTATGGCACGCCTTAAAGGTCTAGCACCGAGTTCCTCCGAATATCCGTTTTCTCTAATAAATTCTACAAGTTTCTCCGTCCAGGTGAGCTCTATTTTGCTTTCCTTCAAGCTCTCTTTGACTTCATTCAGTTGGAGTTCAATGATTTCTTTAACTTCCTCAGGCCCCAGCGGATTAAAGGTCACGAATTCGTCGATTCTATTTAAGAACTCTATCTTAAAGAACTTCTTTAGCACGCCCATAAGTTCGTTTACCATTTTCTGATGTCTGGTGGTGAAGTCCTTGTCATCTGTGATAAATCCCATTTTGCTTTCCTGAAGCTGATACTGAATGTTTGAAGTCATTATTATTATCGTGTTTCTGAAGTCTACCACATGGCCGTGTGAATCTGTAAGCCTTCCTGCGTCAAAGATCTGGAGCATGATATTGAACACATCCGGATGAGCCTTTTCGATTTCATCAAAAAGAATCACCTGATACGGTCTTCTTCTCACTGCTTCTGTTAAAAGGCCTCCCTTTTCATATCCTATGTATCCTGGGGGTGCTCCGATAAGTTTGGAGACTTCGTGTCTTTCCATGAATTCTGACATATCGAGCCTTAGAAGGGCATCTTCATCGTCGAATAAAAACCATGCCAACTGTCGTGCTAAATGTGTCTTTCCTACCCCGGTTGGGCCAAGAAACATAAAGACTCCAATGGGCCTTTGTTTTTGCCCGAGTCCGGCACGGGCTCTCCTTATAGCTTCTGCAACTACCTTAATGGCATGATCTTGCCCCTTTACCCTCTTTTTAAGTTCTTCTTCCATATGGAGTAAGCGCTTTATTTCACTTTCCAAAAGCCTCGTAGTAGGAATTCCCGTCCATTTTCCCACTATCACTGCAATGTCATTTTCATCAACTACTGCATCGAGGTTTTTATCTTTTAGCCAATTATGGAGTTTCTTGTCGTATTCAGCCTGCTTCTTTTCCAATTCAGCTTTTATTTTTTGTGCCTCTTCTTTATTGCCAAACTGCGACATAAGTTTTTCACGATCTGAAAGTTCCGTAATCTTATTTTTCATAGCTTTTAAGTCATCAGGCATATCTGAAAGTTTAATTCTTATGTAAGAGCAAGCCTCGTCGAGAAGGTCGATAGCTTTATCGGGGAGTTTCCTACCCTGAACATATCTTTCAGCCAATTTCGCAGCTGCAACCAGGGCTGAATCGTCTATTTTTACCTGGTGGTGTTCTTCAAATTTTTCTTTAATACCTCTTAAAATTTCTATAGTTTCTTCGACAGTTGGCTCTTTTACATATACTGGTTGGAATCTTCTCTCAAGGGCACCATCACGTTCGATTCTTTCGCGATATTCGTCGAGGGTAGTAGCGCCTATGACCCTGAGTTCTCCTGAGGCAAGTCCGGGTTTCAAGAGGTTTGCAGCATCAATTGCTCCTTCTGCAGCACCTGCACCCACGATGGTATGAAGCTCGTCAATAAAGAGAATGATCTTATCTTTTTGCCTCTTTACTTCGTCGAGAACCGCCTTAAGTCTTTCCTCAAACTCTCCCCTGAACTTAGAACCTGCGAGAAGGGCTCCCATGTCCAGCATCATAATTCTCTTATCTTTTAGAAGGTCGGGAACGTTTTTATTTACAATTCTCTGAGCAAGCCCGTAAACTATTGCAGTTTTCCCTACCCCAGGTTCTCCAATAAGCACGGGGTTGTTCTTGGTTTTTCTGAGAATGATTTGAATTGTCCTCTCTATCTCGTTATCCCTGCCTATTACAGGATCTAACTTACCCTGCTCGGCGAGCTTCGTAATATCGATAGTATATTTGGCGAGGGCATTGTATTTACTTTCTGCTGTAGGTTCTGTGACTCTCTGACCGCCTCTAATTTCGTACAGAGCCTTGTATATTTTCTCACGATCAATACCGAACTCTTTCAGAATCCTGGCAGATGCCCCGCCACCGGAATTTTCAATAGCAAGGAGTAAGTGCTCCTGAGCCACGTATTCATCCTTTAACTTTTCAGCCTCCACAAAAGCCTGTTGAAGTACGTCTTGAGCCCTTGGGGTGATGTAGATCTGCACAGGACTCGAGCCTTGAATCTCTATCTGTGGAACTTTTAATAGGGCTTCCTTGAGTTTTTCTTTTACCAGCACCGGGTGGACATTGAGTTTCTCAAAAATCTGGGAAACAACCCCATCTTCTTCCTCAAGGAGTCCATAGAAAATATGCTCCACATCCAGTTGGTTGTGTTTAAACTTTACTAGCGCCTCTTGAGCTCTCATAAGGGCTTCCTGAGCGCCTTCGGTAAATTTCTCCATCCTCATCTTTTTAAGTCCTCCTTAGTGTAATAATAAGAAGTAGTATCCAATGCGTGAACTGTAAAGGAAAAGCCTTTAGAACACTCGCTTTATTTCTTCTTTTAATTATTACCTTTTTTAGAAACTTTGGAATGACATTAAAATTTAGATTAGAAGAAATGAAAGTTTTTACGCGCATTTTATTAGTCTTCCTCCTTGTTATTTTCCTCTATTTATTTGTGTATCCGTTCTTTTTTGATGTTAAGCATTTAGTGAATGAAAACCCCAAGACAACAGCCCTCATTAACTACAGGATAAAGCAATGGGAAAAGCAGGGTAAAGAATTTAGAATGAGACAAGAGTGGGTGCCTCTTCAAAGAATTTCTCCATACCTTGTAAAGGCTGTACTGATTGCTGAGGATGACAAGTTCTTCCAACACGAAGGTTTTGATCTCGAGGGAATAAAGGTTGCAATGGAAAAGAACCTTAAAAAGAAAGAGTTTAAATACGGTGGAAGCACTATAAGTCAGCAACTGGCAAAGAACTTGTTCCTTACCCCAAGGAAGAGTATTGTAAGAAAGATCCACGAAGCTATCCTGACGGTTAGACTTGAAAAGAGCCTTTCTAAAAGGAGGATCTTAGAACTCTATTTGAACGTTGCTGAATGGGGTAATGGGATTTTTGGAATCGAGGCAGCATCGAGATATTACTTTGGGAAACCTGCCAGCGAGTTGTCACCGTGGGAATCTGCTCTTCTTGCGTCAGTTCTTCCAAAGCCCCTCAAATACAATCCAGCCAACCCGTCACCTTACGTAGTGAATAGGGCAAATAAGATCCTTTACATAATGCAGAGAAGGGGGATTATTCAGGAAGAGTATGCTGATGTTGAAGAAGCAACGGAAGATATTGTGACAAACGGAGAACTTGACGAAAACAAAGATTCCACTTCCGCATCACCTGTTCAGTCCGTTTCAACTTCACAGGATGTTCTTGATTCTCTCGAATCTCTTCCAGCCAATTCTTTTACACCTGTTGAATCAGAGAGCACATTGATTCAGGTTGAAAGTATTGGTCAAGAATTAGATTAAAACTCTCGAATGAGAATTCCAAATTGTCCCAGTTTCGACATAAAGTAATTCGAGAATTCCTCATCTTGGGCCAGGAGCTCGAGAGGGTAAACTCCATTTATGTTGATTTTGCCCTTAATGAGCATATCAGCAATAATTGCAGGCGGAATACCAGTAAGCTCGGTCATAGCCATCCGTTTCCTCTTAAAATTGTATTGATGTATTAACTCAAATCCCTTTGGTCCATTTATAGTTTCAAACTCGACTCTCAATACAGCAATATCTTCTTCGGATCCTCGGCTTAATTTATCAAAAAGCCACTTTTGAAAAGTCTGGTAAATTGGGCAACTTTTGTTAAGGAGCTCTATATCTCTCAGGACACGAAATATTTCTGCATGACCAGGGTATCTGAGTGTTCTCTCCTCAATGGAAGGGACATCAGGTATAGTTTTTATAAGGGAACGGAGACCGTCGGTGTAAAAGGATTCCAGTTCTCCTATGCCTGAAAAGTATTCTTTCTCCACACCAGAGAGGGCTGGGACTTTTACAACCTTACCGTCCCTTAGAATTCTTGAAGGCCTTATGTATTCTTCTATGAGGTCCTCGGGTGACCAGGTAATTCGGTAATTGAATGGAGGGACTGGATTTAAGGGTATACCTCCGACTTTTATGGTGATCGTTTGAATTCCTGGTCCATACTTAATAAACCCGTAACCCACAAGAAAGTTTGAGATCCCGGGGGCAAAACCGGCATCGACGATAGCACAGATTCTTTTTTGCCTTGCAAGGTCGTCAAGGGCAAAAGGATCCTCTGCCATGTAGGTTATATCGATTATGTTGATTCCATTAACTACTGCCATATTGAGTATCTGGAAGCCGAATTTGGCTGGTAGACAATTAATTACAAGAACAAACTTATCCTTGAATTCTTTAAGAGATATTTTATTTACATCCATCTCCAGTACATTTAGACCAAGGTGTTCTACTCTCTTAGCGTTTTCGATGTTATTATCGACTACTATGACATCTTTAACCCCCAGATCTAAAAGGGTTTCTAAGGCTACGTAACCCTGCCTTCCTGCCCCTAATAGTAGGATCATTGAACTTCCCTTTGATTAAGAATTGTAAAGCAATACATCCATTATAGCTACACAAAGTTGAAAAGTGTATAGTGGAAAGATAGGTGAAAGGCATCTAATCCCTGAATTCGTGTCGTAAATGAAGACATAGTTTTAAACTTGGTATTGCGCTTATTTACGTTTATTTATTTCAATCGGCAATTTTCTGTTGCATCATCGATAGTCTTGATTTACAATATCATATGGGTTTTGATGAAGTGGGTTCATCAAGGCATTTTTCGATCAAGCACAAAACTATAAGATCGTACCTTAATCAGATTCTATTTGGAAGAATTTTACCCGTTGTTGCTTTTTTAATGGTCCTCACGCTGATTTTTTCGTACTATCAGTACAAATATATTAGCAATAGGGTATTCGATGGCATACAAGATCGCGTAGATCTAATAATTAGTGAATCTGTAAGTGGTGTTTCAAAATTGAGCGGGCACTATAAAAATGATATAATGAATATGTTGAAGGATGTTTCTGCGTATGTGGAGCACAAGCTCCAGGAAGGTTTAGAATACGAGGATATAGATTTCTTATCCTATAAATTGAATTACAGAGAAAAATTTCCTGAGGATGTCTTTAACGAAATCAATTACTATGTGATAAGTAAGTCAGGGAAGGTCATTTGGACCGATTACCCCCCCGACGAAGGTCTTGATATTGGAAATTTTAGTAACTTCTGGACGAGTCTTAATAAAGCTCTCGAAAATGGAGATGTCTTTCACCAAAGTGGTTTCGAGGTAGTGTCGGGTAAAATGCGTATTTATGCTTATCACAGATTATCTAATGGAGACATCTTTGAAGTGGGACTTAGTTTAAACACTGAACAGTTTATGGAGAATCTCTCCAAGCTGAAAGGGCTTTCAATTTACCTTGAGGATGTAGGGATATACAATGTAGCTGGCGTACCTTTAAGTCAAAACTTTCCTGAGTTCCCCCAAAAAATTTTAAAATTCCACCCGTTTCGCAGAGAACTGGTTGGTGAAATTAAGATCCAGGACTTTCCGCCCTATGAACAGAAGCTGCTCTTATTTGCGCGGCTAAACTTTTTTTCCGTATTTAGCATCGTATTATTTAGTTTCTGTATGTTTCTCGTTCTTTTCTTTTTCCTGTTTTTTGTTTTCTTAGATTTTTCAAAGAAGTCTAAGAAAGAGCTAAATGTGCTTGAAAGGGCTTTATCTTCTTTCAAAGAGGATCGCACCTCATATGTTGATCCTTCGCTTACGAGAATCACCGAGGTCAAGGACATTCTTGATATTTTAAATCAGTCAGTTCACGAGATAAACGAAGATGAGAGGAGAAACCGGGTCCTTTTCCGGGAGCTAAAAGAATCGTTCTATGATTTTGCGGAACGACTTGCTTTAGCTGCAGAAGGATATGATCCTGAGACTGGTGAGCATATTAGAAGGGTAAAATATTTAACGAAACTTCTAGTAGAAAAGCTTAATTTACCCGATGATTTGAAGGAAGAGATTATCAATTTCTCAGTTTTGCACGATGTAGGTAAGGTTTATATTCCTCTTTCTATTCTAAATAAGCCCGGGCCTTTGGATGATGAGGAGTGGGAGCTTATGAAGCAACATACACTTTTTGCAAGGAGACTGCTCGCGCACCCGCGGTTTAAAACGGCGCTCGAAATAGCTCTTTACCATCATGAAAACTACGGTAGGGATGGGCATCCAGGTTATCCATTCGGGATTAGTGGTGAGGCGATCCCCATTTCAGGTAGGATTATGAAGTTTGTCGATGTATATGATGCCTTGAGGAGTAGGAGGCCATATAAGGAGCCATATTCTCACGAGGAAGCCATTAGGATTATGAGGGAGGGAGATTCGAGGACAAGTCCTGAGGATTTTGACCCGAAACTCATGCGAATCTTCCTCGAAGAAATTGAAAAGGCGGACCTTTCCGAATTTTACCATTACTAAATCTTTAGTTTCTAAGCATAGAAAAATCTCTTTCACATGGATATAAACAATTCACGATAGATGCTTTCGGTTTATGCCGGGGGCGGGACTTGAACCCGCATAGGATTAACTCCCGCATGGCCCTCAACCATGTGCGTCTGCCAATTCCGCCACCCCGGCTATGTAAAGATGTTTAATTATATCATGCAATAAAAAATCAATCAAATTTCAGCGTATATGCCTTGAAATAACCTATCTTATAATTTATCATTTTTCCATGCGTACTTCATTTTACTTTGACGGATGTATTAGAAATGACTATAAGTGCCTATTTATAATTCCCAGTGAGCCCCTCCTGTTTTCTTATTCGCTTTACGCGATGTGGAACTTTTACTCTTATTTCGGCAAAGGGAAACATATTCTTTGCCCTGCCAACGGGAAGGAGTCATTCCTTGCGGCCATTTTCAAGGACGGAATTCTATTGCCTGCGTTCAAAAAGACAAAGGCTCTGATAAAAGTTTTAGAACAGCATCCTGAGATAAACCTTGTAATTAACCTGGATGTTCAGAATGCATCAAGTTACAATTTTAAGTTTGGTGTACCATACTTTTCGATTAGTTACACTGAATTAGATGCAGCTATTTTAAATTACAAACCGACCTCAAAGTTTGTTGATAGAATATTTACAGGTTTTGCAGGCACTCTTGGAGTTCCGAAAGTAGAGTTTGAGCTTCCAGTCTCCACTGATTACAAAAGCAAAGCCAGAGATTATATAAATTACATTGGTCACGGTGAAAAGAATCTACTTGTTGTATGTGATGTGCCAGAAAAGAGGGAAGCGCTCTTAAAGGAGTATTTGGTTTATTTAACTAAAGGCAGGCTCACTTTTATTGGTAGCGAATCGCTTAAGCTCCTTGAACCGAATCTAATACTTTCTCTTTTAGCTTTTTCAGATGTGTTTATCTGTGAAGACTCAATCTATACTTACCCAGCGCAGGTTTTGAATATAAAGACGTATCTTTTCCCTGGTTCTGCGCATTTTCTTCCCCAACCAACTAAAAGGATCTTCATTGACAGAGGAGATTTTAAGAAAGACCTTATTCTACTTTTACCCGGAGCGAAATGAGGGAATACTTCCGGATGTTCCAGTATGTGAAGAAAAATCTGCCGTACTTTATTCTTGCATTCATACTTCTGAGCCTTTCGTCGCTTCTCAATGGATTTTCCCTGGGTATCATATCCCCTGTTTTGAGGATGCTTTTTTATCAGGAAAATGCCCCATTGTATTCTGAGACCAAGCTGCCTATCATTGGTAAGTTCTTTAACCGGTTAATCCTTCAAGTACCACCTCTCGAAGCACTTCGAAATCTTGCACTCATTATAATAGGATTTTACCTCATTAAAGCCATTCTCACCTATTTCCAGAAACTTTCAGGGGTATATGTTCAGGAGAAAGTCGTTAAAGATGTGAGGGAAGCATTGTATAAGAAGATTCTGAACCTTCCGTTGAGTTTTTTTCACAAGAAGAGTTCGGGTGAGGTTATATCCCATTTTGTTAATGATATTAATCTTTTGAAAACCTCTATAACTCATGGCATCTATGTTTTAATCAGTGAGAGCTTTACCCTTATTGCCTATCTCATCCTTGCTTTTATGGCAAGCTGGCAGCTGACTTTATTTGCCCTCGTTGTTATTCCGCTGACTATTCTCGTTACGACAGCGATTAGCGGTAAGTTAAGGAAAAGATCCAGAATATCTCAGGAGAAGATGGGTAATATTAGTTCAACGCTTTACGAAACCCTTACCGGAATTAAAGTTATTAAAAGTTTCGGGACCGAAAAGAAGGAAGAAGAAAAGTTTAAAAAGAAATCCAAAGAATACTTCAAGTCCGTTATTAAGTTTCATTATCTTGGTTCTCTTGCATCCCCACTGACGGAGTTCTTAACAATGATCGTAGCTTCTATGCTTCTCGTATTTGGTGGTATCCTGATTTTTAGAACCCACACCCTTACGCCTGATGGTTTTTTTGTATTTCTTGCCGCTGCTCTTACTATGATTTCACCTTTGAAGCACCTCTCTCAGATAAATGTATACATACAAGAGGGGGCCGCTGCGTCTAAAAGGCTTATGGATATATTCGATCAACCTGAGTATAAATGGGATGGAAAAATTCCTTTTGAAGGGATCAGAGATCGGATATGTTTCAATGAAGTAACTTTCACATACCCCGATTCGGGTTTTACTCTTAGCAGTGTTAATCTTGAGATTCAGAGAGGTGAAAAAGTCGCTCTTGTTGGTCCTACAGGTGCTGGGAAGACGACTTTAGTGGATCTTCTTATAGGGTTTCATAAAGTAGACAGTGGAACAATAACAGTCGATGGGATTAATCTCTATGATTATGACTATAATTCCTTCAGGGAAAAGGTTGCCGTTGTTCCACAGGAAGTTTTGCTTTTTAGTGGGACTATAAGGGACAATGTACTTTACGCAGCGGAAACGTGGGACGAAGAGGAACTTGCCGAGATATGTGAGGAAACAAGGGTCAGCGAAATTATTGAGAGGATGCCTTCTGGGATGGCATCTATAGTGGGAGAAAGGGGATCCACGCTTTCAGGTGGGGAAAGGCAGCGAATTGCTCTTGCCAGAGCATTGATGAGAAAACCTTCGATACTCGTTCTCGATGAGGCGACCTCGGCGCTGGATTCGGAGACCGAGGAGGCTATTAAGAGAGCTATCTTAGAACATACAAAAGATATTACTGTAATTACCATTGCACATAGATTATCCACGGTGCTCCAATCGGATAAGATCGTAGTGTTGGATAACGGTCGGATTGTTTCCGTAGGGTCTCATAGGTATCTTTACCAGACCTGTGAGCTTTATAAGAAACTCTTCGATGCGCAATTTCAATATTCGATATGAAGAGGATTTTAGGATATCGAGTATTTATACTTGCTGGCCTCTTGTTCTTTTCTTCAGTTGTAATAACAATCCCTGTACTAAGGGGAATTGAGAAAGGCATTGACACTGAGTCTAAAACCCTTACCTTGTTGATTTCTTCCGTTATTTCGAGATCTCAAGCGCATGAGAGTGCTTTTGAGGAAGTAAAGGGAATTATAGGGGATCTTAATTTTCCTGTAATAATGACCAATGAAATGGGACTTCCGATTGCATGGGCATCCGTTGATGTTCCTTCTTCTAAGTATACTTTAACCGAGCTTTACAGACCGGATCTTTTAAAAGACGATCCTGACTACTTGAAGCTAATCTCTTATATGGGGAAGTTGGCTGAAGAGCATGACCCATATGAGATTAAAAGGGGCACTGAGGTCGTGGGATACATTTACTATGGTTATCCCCAATATACTTCCTTTTTGCGGCGTCTTCCTTTTTTCATTCTGATCTTCAGTTTTATAGCATTTCTATTTATGATCCAGGCTGCGAGAGTTATTCATACCTATGAAGTCGAAACTATATGGGCAAACTTTGCAAGAGGTCTTGCCCACCAGATGGGAACACCCGTATCTGCGTTAATGGGGTGGATGGAATTGTTGAAGGCTGGTAAGGTGAATGAACAGGTCCTGTTAGCTATGGAGAAAGACATTTCACGGCTTGGTTCTATCTTACAGAGGTTTTCACGGGTTGGTGGTGAAGTGCGTAAGGAGGATGTAGAAATTTGCAGTTTGCTCACAAATCTTCTTGCTGAGCTTAGAGAGAGATTTTTAAAAGGTGTCTTCGTAACGCTGGAATGCACTGGGGATCTCACAGTTACAGGTGATAAAGAATTACTTTCTTGGGCATTTGAAAACCTGCTGAGGAATTCTTACGAAGCATTGGGCCCCAACGGTCATATTGTTGTAGAGCCTAAAAGGGAAGGTAAAGAGGTAGTTATTCTATTTAAAGACAACGGGAAAGGCATAGATAGTAAGGTAAAAAAGAAGATTTTCAGGGAGTCTTTCTCAACCAAGGAGCACGGCTGGGGCATCGGGCTATTGCTTGTAAGGAGGATTGTTCAAGAATTTCACGGGGGAAAAGTGAGATTCATTAAGTCAGAGCCATATGTTGAAACCATTTTTGAGGTTAGATTAAGTGAAAAGAGTGATCATTGAACCTCCGGCTTTTTTAAGTATGGTGGTTTCCACTGTGGAGACCTTTAAACTCGAAAATTATGGTTTAGCTTTAGGATACAAGCTGAATTACGGCTTCGTAATTGAACATGCAATTCCCATTGTAAGTGCTAAGAGAAGTGCTTTTTACGTAGCCTCTAATAAACGTAGGGAACAACGCGTCCGAGAGATGATAAATAATTTCCAAATGGGACTTGAAGTAATAGGGGATTTCCACTCTCATACAGGGTTAAAAAACTCTCCAGCGTCTGCTACTCCTTCTTCTGATGATCTTGGCACTATGGAACGAGGCAAGCTATACGTGATCCTTGCGGCTAATGAATCTCCTTTTAATAAGAGGGCGTTCTCATCCTGGAAATATATACCCGGCGGGTTTGGTGTTCGTGGTACTTCCTGGGGATTGAACATTGAACTCAGAGCTTTTGAGCTCTGGGGTGAGGATGAATACCGCGAGCTTAAAGTTATCTGTCCTCTTGCTGCGGGGATTTAGATAAGTTTTTCTGACAGCAAATGTTCTGCCTTTTCGATATCCTCGAGCATAAATCGGTCTCTGTCAAGGTGTGGTACAAGTTCTCTGAGTTTCTTGTGTATATATTTTGTGCCCGAGGATGCCATTTCTAAGCCAGAGAGTTCTAATGCCTGCGCCGAGATGAGGAGCTCTATGGCGAGGATTTTTTTTGTATTCTGAAATATTTCTTTCAATTTTAATGCAGAGTTCATCGCCATTGAGACAAAATCTTCCTGATTTCCTGAAGTGGGTATTGAATCGAGAGTTGCCGGGTGCCCTAAGATTTTATTCATGGAAACAAGGCTAGCCTGGGTAACCTGGTGCATCATAAATCCTGAATTAAGACCACTCTCCTTTATCAGAAACGCAGGGAGACCGCTTAACTCGGGAGTAAGGAGCCTGAAGCTCCTACGTTCAGAGATGTTACCCAATATAGAGAGCGCCAAGCCCATAATGTCTCCTATGATCCCTGGGTGCTGTCCGTGAAAGTTACCATTTGAGATGATATCACCATTTTCAAAAACGAGGGGGTTATCGGTGACTGAATTTATCTCAATTTCCATTACTTTTTTGGAAAATTCGAGAATATCCCAAACTGCCCCGTGTACTTGAGGTGTACATCTCAAGGAATATGCATCCTGAACTCTTTTCTTTTCTTCTTGGATGAGTCTTGAGTCTTGTATTAAGTGGTTTAAGTTGATAAGGGAAGTCTTTATACCAGGGTGGGGTCTTGTTTCTGATATCCTCAAATCCAGTTCTTCCCTCACACCCTTGAGTGCTTCAAAGGACATTCCCGCAATTAAATCGGAATTGTAAGTGAGGATAAATGCGTTACGTAAAATAAGGGAGATAATCGCAGATGTTGCTTGGGTTCCATTTATCAAAGCAAGGCCTTCTTTTGATTTCAGAGTAATTGGCGAAACACTCTTTTCTTTGAGAACTCTTGAGGTTTCTATCCTATTACCATCTTTGAGACAATATCCTTCACCAATGAGGGCAAGAGCGATGTGGGAAAGTGGTGCCAGGTCTCCAGATGCACCTACAGATCCTTTTGAAGGAACGTAGGGAATTATATCTTCATTGAGAAATTCAACGAGTTTCTCGATTACTTCCTCTCTTACACCCGAATGTCCAGATGTGAGGGTATTGGCTCTGAGCAACATACATGCTCTAACATACTCTTCAGGTAAAGGCTCGCCGACACCTACGGCGTGAGATCGGAGGATGTTCTTCTGGAGTTCCTCAATACACTCATTTTCGATTTTTACTTCTGCTAATTTGCCTACACCTGTGTTGATACCGTAGAATGGTTTTCCATGCTTGACGATATCATCTACGATCCTTCTTCCATTTCTGATCTTGCTCACGGCGGCTTCAGCGACTCTGACCTTTTCTTTCAGAACGGCAACACTATGGACATCATCAATTTTTAGGTGATGACCATTAATTTCAATCATTTTTCCCCCTTAAGAAGTTTTTAATTTTTCTAATGGCCTCTTCAGGTGATGAGACCTTTTCAAATTTTAAATTGGGTAATTCAGGAACCTCGTATGCTGCGATAAATTTTCCATTTTTAGAAGCTATTGCCAGTTCTATTAAGGTGCCCGGAGAGTAACCTACTGCCACCAATGCGTCTGCAGAATTTGCAATAATAAAGTTCCTTGCTTCTCCTATACCAGTGGAAATTGCAATATCCACATACGGGTTGGCAGAAATTTTTGACTTCTCGGGTAAGATACCGATTGAGATCCCATTTTCTTCTTGGGCACCCTTTGACGCTCCCTCCATTATTCCACCCTTACCACCGGTGATGAGTCCCCAACCTTCTTTTGCGATGAGTCTACCTAAGGTTTCAGCGAACCTGTACTCCTTTTCAGTAGGTTCCGAAGGGCCAACAACACCAATTATCGTTCGCATAGAGGAATTTTACCGTAGTGGAGATGGAAAGACAATTCCTTCTTTGTCTTTCCCTTAGCTCTGAGTTATTATTAGACAAATGAAGGGTAAGAGTTTTTATGTTATTGTATTTATTTCTTTTCTCGTCCTTTCCCTGTCCTTTGGTTTCAGTATAAGATATCTCAGGTCTAGTGTTGATCATGTGGTCTTTGAAGATATAAAAACGTTGAGAGAAGTTCTTGTTAGCTCACTACGAACTTCGATAAAGACCCAGAAAGAGCAAGAGTTTTATGTGGTCCGTAATTTGCTTAAAGCCGAAGAGTGGCTCTCTCGCTATCCTGATTTCTCCGTCCAGAATCTTAGGTGGCTTAAGGAAGTGACTGAAATTTCGGGAATTCTGATACTCAGTGAGAACCTGAGAGTTTTGTCGATTTATCCGGAATACGCACGTGAAGATTCTATACTTGATGGTTTGAATCCCAAGGAGGTGAACCGGGGGGACGTGTTTCCTTATGAGAATGAGTATTCAATAAATCTTGCTTCAAGGGTTAACGGAAAAATTGCCGTGTTCTTTGTGATACGGGAGGAGCTTTTCGAAAAGCGTATCGCCGCTGGAACGAATGACCTTTTGAGCAGCCTGGAGCAAGACAGGAAGATCGCCTTTTTGGTGCTCCAGGATACACAGGGTATATGGTTTGGTGTGAAGGTGCCCGATGAGGTTGAAGATATTGAAGTAGATAAGGAGTTAATGCATGTCTTTAGTAACAAAAAGTCGGTTTCACGGGTGACGAATCTTGGAGGCGAAGATGTACTTGAGATAGCGATGCCTTTTGAGATAGAAGGAATATTTAATGGCATCATCAGACTGGGTATTTCGAGAGATTATTATGCTATGACCTATCGAGGGTTTGTAAGGAATCTTCTTCTAATACACCTTTTACTCTTTGTTCTCATCGTAGTAGTTTTGTCCTTTGTTTTCAGCCGCAAGAACGTGCAGATTAAGATGTTAAGTTTTGATAGTCTTATGAATCACATAAAGCTTGGCATCGCGCTTTTTGACCGTCAAGACCGCCTGGTTTACGCCAATGATGATTTTTACAAACTTTTGAGAGTCTCGAAGAAGAATGCAAGTAAGATGGAGCTCCACGATATAATGCCAGACATTCCTGTACTTGAAGTTTCCGTTAGAAAGGATTTAATGAAAAAGCGAAGATTAACCGCCGTTCCTATCCTTTCTAAGGGGGAGAGAAGAGCCGCCACTTTAGTAATTGTTGAGGATACTGAGATTGAGGAGAGGCTTGAGAGGGCTGAGAGGATAGAACTTTTAGGAGGGATGTCTGCTCAGGTGGCCCACGAAATCAAGAATCCTTTAAACTCCATTAGTATGATCATCCAGAGGCTGAATTCAGAATTTGTAATTACGCCTGAGATGGAATCCAGGGAATTAATCTCTATAGTGATAAGGGAAATAGAACGCATAAAAGAGACAGTAAATCGTTTTGTTTCCATAATGGCACCGATGAATGTAAAGTGGGAGTGCACAGATCTCTGTGCCGCTATTGAGGAAGTGCTGGCACAGTTCTTCATCGAATTTAAGGCTAAGGAGATAAATTTTAGGACTCTTTACAAGGCATGCCCGAAGGTTATGATGGATCGTGAGAAATTTAAAGAGTCTCTGAAAAATGTGTTGAGGAATTCTTTGGAAGCCCAGGAGGCTGGTGGAGAAATTAGACTTGCTGTAATTTTAAGAGATGAGCTTGTAAAGATTATCGTTGGAGACAGGGGAAAGGGGATGGCCCGTGAGGAGTTATTGAAAGTGGGATCACCATTTTATACTACGAAACCTACTGGCTCGGGGCTTGGACTCTTCTATGTTAGGAAAGTCATGGAAGCGCACGGAGGTGAAGTTATTATAAAGAGCAAAAAGGGAGCGGGGACTGTAGTGGTCCTATCATTGTCCTATGCTAAAGATCGCCGTTGTTGAGGATGACAAAAGTGAAAGGTGGATCCTCTGTGATTTTTTGAACAAAAGAGGATATGCGGTTGTTGACTTCGAATCTGCAGAGGATCTGATGAAATTTCTTGAGAACAGTAAGGTTGATGTCATACTCTCCGATTTAAGACTACCAGGAGAGAATGGGCTTGTGCTACTGCAGAAGGTAAAGTCTCGGTATCCCGAGATTGAATTTGTGCTTGTCACTGCTTTTGGAGATGTTAACACTGCGGTTGAGGCGATGAAGAGTGGTGCTTATGACTATATTACAAAACCGGTGAATCTTGAAGAACTGCTTCTTAAACTGAGACATCTTGAGGAGAGGTTTTCACTTGTCCAGAGACTCGAGTTGGCAGAAACTGAGATTAAATACTCCAGAGGCTTGATTGTCGCGGAATCCCCTGCGATGAAAGAAGTCTTGAATTTGGCTATTCAAGTCGCACCTACCTCATCTTCAGTCCTCATTACCGGAGAAAGTGGTACAGGGAAAGAGGTTCTTGCAAGGTTTATTCACGAGCGCTCGGGTAGGGTGGGTAGCTTTATACCTATTTCCTGTGCTGCGATTCCCGAAACCCTTTTGGAAGCGGAGCTTTTTGGCTATGAGAAAGGGGCTTTTACTGGCGCCATCGATGAAAAACCGGGAAAACTTGAGATGGCTGATGGCGGTACCCTTTTTCTTGATGAAATTGGAGAGATGCCACTTTCGATTCAAGTAAAGTTGCTGAGGGTGCTTGAGGATAGAGAAGTTGTAAGGCTTGGTGCTACGAAGGTTAGGAAAGTAAATGTGAGATTCCTTTTTGCAACTAACAGGGATCTGGAGGCTATGGTAAGTGAAGGTAGTTTTAGACAGGACTTGTATTACAGGATTAATGTATTTCGCATTAAACTTTCTCCACTCAGAGAAAGGATAGAAGATGTTGTGCCCCTTGCCCACTACTTTTTAAAGAAATTTTCAAAAGAGTTACACAAAGATATAAAGGGATTTTCTGATGATGCCATATCGGCATTGTTGCTGTATAGCTGGCCCGGTAACGTAAGGGAATTGCAAAATGTGATCGAAAGGGCGTGTGTTTTATGCAACACAGAATTTATCAGCCGGGAGCTGCTATTCTTCCCGCAGGCTCCTGAAAGTCCCCATATGAGGCTTCAGGATGTAGAGCGGGAGCACATTAGAAAAGTCCTTGAAATGACCAATTGGAACGTATCGAGGGCTGCTGAAATCCTTGGCGTTCACAGGAATACGCTTAGTTTGAAGATTAAAGAATATGGTCTTGAGAAGAGGAAGTAAGGTCGCTTGCTGCCATTAGTTCCTTGCTTATAGCCACCTTTTCTCCAAAGAAACTTTTATTGAATTCATAAAATCTTTCAAGTCCTTCTTGATTTTTGAAAAACAATGGATAGGAATGGCAGCTAAAGGATGAGAAAAGAAATAAGCGTGGGGTTCCGATGAGAAACCTTGCAAAGAAGGGATATCTACTTAGTGTAACTGATGGGTTCTTCAATATAAGATACTTTGTTCCTCTTTTAATGCTCTCTTCTTCCGTTTCTCGGATGTCTCCTGAAAGTTCTATGTTGCCGATTCTTATGGTGTAAAGCTGGCCACTTAAGCCAATAAATGGTTTCGATAGAAGGTAAAGTAAACTTAGCAGTGTATATTGAAAGAATATGCAAGTAATGAGAAGGGCTGTAATCACTATAAGGGGCGCTCCATTCCTTATGCCCCAGAAGACTTGAGTCAAGCCGAAGACGAGTATGGCAGCCGAAGCCACGGCTCGCAAGAATAATTTCCATTTAATAGTTTTCATTTATAACCTTTATGGTAGAACTTTTTATTTGCGTAGGAGACACTTCTACAAGGATTTCCTCTCACGATGTGACATATAAATGGCTTTCTAACAAACTGTACCTTCATACGTTTCGTTGCCCCTTTCTCTTTTAAATGACTTTTGTTTTCCCACCGCACAAGTGCCGATTTTTAGCTAAAGGGTCAAGATCCCTATGAATGCGCCCATAGAAAGAAATGGACCAAATGGTATCTCACCTTTAAGTTTGTCAGGAAATATAAGGTGTGCAACGAGTGCGATGATAGATCCAAGAAGCAGGGACAGATACACGCCCCAGAGCCCTGCGAAGCTACCTATTAACATTATTAGAAATATATCCCCTTCTCCAAGGGCCTCTCTTTTCAAAATCAGCTTTGAAAATATAACTCTGAGAATCCAGAGGAAGAACCCCGAGATCACGGTAGAAAGTAAAACCTGAAGAATAGGCAGGTCTTTAATGAGTAAAGTTGCTAAAAGCCCAACTCCTATCCATGGGATTGTCAAAATGTCGGGGATAACCTTTTCTTGAAAGTCGATTAACGAAATTGCAATAAGTAGAGAAGAGAGTATAAGGTATTTTATAACGATAGGGATGCTCCAGTGGAATTTTATAAAGATGCTGAGAAAGACGAGGCCTGTAAGCCCCTCCACAATGGGATACACAGGAGATATTCGAGAGCCGCAAGTTCTGCATTTTCCTTTAAGTATTATGTATGAAATTATTGGGATGTTATCGTAAAAGCGAATGGGCGTTCCGCAGTTTGGGCAATGGGAGCCAGGTTTTACGATGGACATACCCTTTGGTATACGGTAGATAATTACGTTGAGGAAGCTTCCCACCACTGTACCTAAGATGAAGAAAAAGATGGAAAGGGAAACCATCTTTAAATTGTATACTTCTCGATACGTAAATCAAAAATGAGCGCTTCTTGACAGTGAGGCACTTTTGAATTAAATTTATATTGTTTACGAAATTTTTAGGGGGCGAAAGTTATGGATGTGAGTAAAATTGTTCAAGTACTATTAAAAAACAAGTTAGTAGATGAAACAACAGCAGTAAAGATTAGAGAAGAAGTAAGGAGAAGCAACAAATCTCCATACAGAGTGATTCAGGAGCTGGGCTTAATGACCGAAGAGCAGCTTCTGAAGATTTTAGCAAGGGAATTTAGAGTCCAGATTGCAGAGCTTGGGTCTGACAGTGTTGACCCTACTATTGTTCAGTTAGTTCCAAGGGAATTTTGTGAAAAAAATGAATCCTTCCCGCTGAAAAGGAAGGGAAGGATTCTCTATGTAGCAATGGCAGACCCCACAAGGTGGGATGTTATTGACAACTTGCGTTTTGTAACTCATTTGAGCGTAGAGCCTCTAATTATGAGCCCCGAGAAGATAAATCAGCTTATTCTTAAGGCGTATGGAGAGAAATCCGAAGTTTCAGAAATTGTAAAAGAATTAGAAGAAACATCAGAAATTGACGGCTTGACTATTGTCGAAGAAAAGGAGGAAGAGGAAGCAATTGATCCGGCGCTTGTGGCGAAAGACTCCGCTATTCAGCGTTTTGCCTTAACATTGCTACGTGAGGCTATTGAAAAGAATGCCAGTGATATCCATATCGAACCTTATGAAAATAAGATGCGCATCAGGCTTAGAATTGATGGTACCCTTCGAGAAATTGAACCCCCGCCCTATAGGTACGCAAGGGGTATAGTTTCCGTTATCAAAATTATGTCTAATCTTCGGATTGAGGAAAAAAGGCTACCTCAGGATGGGCACTTGAAAATAGCGGACAAGTCACGACGTATTATAGATTTCCGTGTTTCTACTCTGCCGGTTAAACATGGTGAGAAGGTGGTATTGAGAGTTTTGGACAAGAGTTCCCTCACTCTCGATCTGACAAAACTTGGTTTTGAGCCTGATTCCCTGCAGAAGTTTGAATATGCAATCACAAGGCCCTATGGGATGATCCTTGTTACAGGACCTACGGGAAGTGGTAAGACCACTACCCTTTATTCTGCTCTTTCCATTTTGAACAAGCCTGAAGTCAATATAATGACGGCTGAAGACCCTGTGGAGTTTGAATTTGAAGGAATTAATCAGGTTCAAGTTAGGGAAGAGATAGGCCTTACCTTTGCTTCGTCATTAAGGTCCTTTTTGCGTCAGGACCCTGACATTATAATGGTGGGAGAAATTCGTGATGCTGAGACCGCTTCTATTGCGGTAAAGGCAGCTTTGACAGGACACTTAGTGCTGTCCACCTTGCATACAAACGATGCACCGAGTTCCATCGCTCGTCTCATTGATATGGAAACCCCCCCGTATTTAATTGCGGATTCACTCATCCTCGTGATGGCTCAAAGGTTGGTCAGGCGGCTCTGTCCACAGTGTAAAAAACCTGTTCAGCCCTCTGAAGAGAAATTAAAGCTGGTTGGGCTTGACAAATCTTTTTTGGCTGGAAAAGTTGTATATGGTGAAGGTGATACAACCTGTGACTTGTGTAAAGGTTCAAGATATAAAGGAAGAGAAGGTGCCTTTGAGGTCATGTTGGTTTCACCTACCATAAGGGATATGATCCTTGAGAACAGGCCGATACATGAAATAAGAGAGCGAGCAAGGGAAGAGGGCATGCTTACGCTTAGGGAGGCTGCCCTTTTAAAGTTCCAGAGAGGCATAACTTCTCTGGAAGAAGTAATTAGAGTAACTATGGAGGGATAATATGCCCGAAGTATCTATTAGGGAATTGTTGGAAGAAATGGTTCGAAGAAACGCTACGGACCTCCACCTCACTGCCGGTGCTGAGCCATATTTTCGTATTGATAAGAGTCTCATTCCTTCAGGATATAAGGTTCTTTCCCCCCTTGATGTTAAGAATATGGTTTATAGTTTGCTTTCCGAAAACCAGAGGGCAAAGCTTGAAAATGAATTGGAATTGGACTTTGCTGTCTCTATTGAAGGATTGTCAAGATTTAGATGTAATGCGTTTTTTCAGAGAAGTACCGTTGCATGTGCCATAAGAAGGATTCCATTCAAGATACCACCTATTGATTCCCTTGGACTACCAAATGTGGTTCATTCTCTCGTAGATAAGGAGAAGGGGCTCATACTTGTTACAGGACCAACAGGCAGCGGAAAATCCACTTCCCTTGCAGCCCTTGTCGATAGCATAAACCAACTCAGAGCCTGTCACATCGTTACTTTGGAAGATCCAATTGAGTACCTGCATAGAAATAAAAAATCCATTGTTGCTCAAAGGGAGGTAGGTCAAGATACAAAAGCCTTTGCTTCTGCTCTCAAATATGTATTGAGGCAAGATCCCGATGTCATTATGGTTGGCGAGATGAGAGACCTGGAGACCATTCAGTCCGCCCTGGTTGCGGCAGAGACAGGCCATTTGGTTCTTGCAACTCTACATACGGGAACAGCTATTGAGTCCATAAACCGTATTATTGATGTTTTCCCTCCTTATCAGCAGGACCAGGTTAGGGTACAGCTTGCCAGTGTCTTAGAGGCAGTCATTTCCCAAAAGCTCTTACCAAGAGCAGGTGGAAAGGGATTAATTCTTGCCTCTGAGGTGCTTCTTGCAACTCCTGCGGTACAGACCCTCATCCGTGAATCCAGAGTTCATGAAATGTACAGTATAATGCAATCGAGCCAAGCCTTTGGAATGCAAACGATGAATATGTCTCTTGCCAGTCTTTTCTTACAGGGACTTATAGCATTTCAGACCGCGCTACTATCGTCCCCAAGACCTGACGAGCTTAAGAAAATGATAAGTGTAACACCCAAAGGGAGATAAAAGGAGGTCTTTTATGCCCCGTTTTAGTTATACAGCAAAGGATAGAGAAGGTAAGATCAGGACAGGTGCGGTTAATGCGAAAAGTAGCGATGAAGTTGTCTCAAGGTTAAGAAGCTTGGGGTTAAGTGTGATAAAAGTAGAAGAGGAAAGGAGGGGTTTTACCTGGCCCTTTGGGGGGAAACCCGGCTCCAAGGACCTTGCAATCTTTTCGAGGCAGTTTGCAGTAATGATCGAAGCGGGTGTATCACTGACGAGAGCCCTTGAGATACTTTCTGAGCAGACCGAGAAGAGGAAGTTGAAGGATGCGATTTTGAAGGTGAGACGCGAAGTAGAGGGAGGGAAGAGTATCGGTGAGGCAATGAAAGAACAGTCTCAGATATTTCCCGATTTGATAGTGCAAATGGTTGCAGTGGGTGAGCAATCGGGCCAACTTGTAAATACGCTTAAGCAAGCGGCTATATTCTACGAAAAAATGGACTCTATTCAAAGGAAGGTAAAATCGGCGATGGCTTACCCTGTTGTGGTATTTATCGTACTGATTGCTGTTACGGCAGGGATGTTGATTTTCATTATCCCCTCTTTTGCTCAGATGTATGCGGAAGTTGGTGCCCAACTGCCGGCTCCTACTCGATTTGTGATAGGTTTGAGCAATTTTTTGAAGAATTACATTCTGATAATTCTTGCTGTCATAATTGTACTTATAATTCTCTACAGGAGGTTTAAAAAAACCGAGCGTGGGAAGTATGTGATCGACAACTTTATGATGCATGTTATCATATTCGGGAATTTGATAAAGAAGGTCGCAATAGCCCGCTTCGCCAGGACTCTTTCCATCTTGATTTCCAGTGGTCTTGAATTAATCCAGAGTCTAAAAATTACAGGCAAGGCATCGGGAAATAAGGTTATTGAAAAGGGGATGGACACGGTTTCTACAAGAATTACTGGTGGTGAGACCATTACTCGCCCTATTCAGGAACTCAATTTGTTTCCACCCCTTGTAGTCCATCTTATTTCTGTTGGTGAGGAAAGTGGAAGGCTCGCGGAGATGCTTACCAAGATTGCAGACTTTTATGATGACGAAGTAGATACTGCAGTTGCTACCCTGGCTTCAACCATCGAGCCTGTAATGATTGTTATAATTGGTGTATTTGTAGGCGGTATTCTTATTTCAATGTACTTGCCTATCTTCGGGCTTGCCGGTACGATCCAATAATTTGTTGAATAAAAGGGAACTGCGCTATTTTCTTGAGATAAATTCTTTTGTAGTACTCTTTATATCAATTGTTGCATGGCTCTATTTACGTGAAATACAAGCTAAAAGCCTTATTACCCTCTTCTTCACCATTGCTATACTCACAGCCGTCTTGAATTTCCTGCTCATCGTTTTCCTTTCAGAAAAACCGGCTCTTTCCTGCTGGATTTCTATTATCGCCTTTGACCTCGTGGTTGCAATAATGTCGATGGCAACAGGGGGGATTGAATCAAGGATTCCATACCTCTTTGTGTTTCCAGTGGTTTTTGCCGTCTATTTCCAGAAAGTCCGCGGAGGAATTATCCAGTCTGCAATAGCCCTGCTCCTGGTTTATGTGCTAACCCAGTTTGAATACACCTCTTCCTATTCGGGAGAACAGCTTTTACTTTTCCCCTC
>DCDE01000018.1 GCA_002316275.1 Caldifarciminota bacterium UBA1063 | reverse complement strand
CTAAGCTTGGTTCTGGTATCTATATTGTGAAGATGCTGACTCCTAAGAAGAGTTTTACCCACAAGATTATTCTGGCGAGATAGTTTATTTAAGGAGGGATGGATGGGGGCGGGCCCTTGGCCCGCCCCCCAAATTTTTTATAGGTTTTTCCCAGAATAAACCCATATTATTAAGTGCCTTCGGAAGTGCAGCCTTATAATTTCTTTATGAGAGATCTTTCAGCTTTTGCGTTCAAAATCTTAAGGAAGCTCAGTTTCCCACGCCTTGCCGGGAGCGAGGGCGAAGAAATGGCAAGGGATATAATCTCGGATACCCTCAGGGGGATGGACCTACCCGTGAAGGAAGAATCCTTCGAATTATGGACCTTTAAACCCGGTGATGGAAGGATCAACATAAAGGGTAAAGTTTATGATGCTATCCCTTATGGAAATTCAAAACCCTTCAAGACTGAAGGTGAAATCGCATACGTTGAGGATATTGAATACGTAGGGCGGGAGATTAAGGGTAAGATCGTTCTTACCTATGGGGGTGTCGGGGGATCGATGTACGAAAAATTTTTGGATAAAGGCGCTAAAGGTATTGTGAGTATATCACCACCAGAGAAGGGTTTTTCCTTTTCATCAATTTCTCAGAGATTTGCTGCTCAGGGAAAAATATTACCCGCACTCATCATTGATTATGACACAGGGCTTAAGATAAAGGAATATGAGGGGAACTCATTGTTAATGGAAGGTAATACGGAATCTTACAAAGGTTCCGGTGTGAATGTGGTTACAGAAATTGAGGGGAGCAGACTTCCTGAGGAGGTGATTCTTGTTTGTGGTCACTACGATTCAGTTGCTATTTCGCCTGGTGCCACAGATAATGGCGGAGGAAGTGCCATTATGCTTTCGCTTGCGAAGTATTTTAGTGTAAAGAAACCTGATAGGACACTGAGGTTTGTTTGGTTTTCTGGTGAAGAATTGGGGCTTGTTGGAAGTCAGGCTTATGTTGAGAATATAAAAGATGAAATAAAGAAAATTAAAATGGTTGTCAATATAGATGTTGCGGGTGATCCTATTGGTGAAAATGTTGCAATGTGTATTTCAGAGAGAGATACTTTAAATTTTGTCTCTTTCACATCCCGCGAAAAAGGTATACCTTTTAAAACGAGGCTTGATATATATTCCAGTGATTCTATGCCCTTTGCGCTTTATGGTGTCCCGTCCATTAACCTTGCTAGGTTTGGCGGCAAGGGTTCCTTTTATATTCACACACATAACGATAAGGTGGGGTATGTTTCGTCTACTGGATTGTCTTCCATTCTTGAAATGGCGTTAGGATTAGTTGATAGACTCGATAAGAGTATTGTATTTCCATTAGAACGAAAAATATCGAGAGAGCTCAAGGAAAAGATTGAAGAATACTTTATGAAAAGGCAGGGGAAAAAGGTGGAAGTTAAGTGGGAGTAAAAAGAAGAGCCCCCTCGGGGGCTCTTCTTTTTACCTTACAAAACCTACTTTTACTCTACTTGGATTTCTAATTCCTTAGGTTTTGCTTTTTCGGATTTGGGAATTGAAACGGTGAGAATACCATCCTTGTAAGTTGCTTTAGCTTTGTCTGCAATCACTTCCGTGGGGAATTTTATACTCCTTTCAAATTGACCGTAATTCATTTCGATTTTGTGATAGGTCTTACCTTTCTCTTCCCTTTCTATTTTTCTTTCGCCCGATATGGTGAGTGTGTCCTCAGTGGCGGAAATTTTCACATCGTTCTTTTTTACCCCTGGGAGCTCCGCCTTAATTATGTATTCATTGTCAGTTTCTTCCACATCAATGGGGGGTACCCAAAACCCTTCTCTCGGGCCCATAGATGTCTGCCTGCCGAAGAAGCTATCAAAGAGCCTATCAATCTCGTCACGCAGAGAGGTTACCTCTCTGAAGGGATCCCATCTGGAGATTTCTCTTGCCATCGCCACTCACCTCCTCTTTTTGAAAATATTTTCAACTTCTGTATTAATATATAATTAAAATTTTTGAACTGTCAAGGGGTGCTCACCTAAATTTGTGAGGCAGGTTTTCTTTGCTATTCCTTCTTTTGACCTTCTTTCAGGGTTGCTCTATAATTATGTTTATGCCGATAATCTCAGCAAATCCTACGAGAATGGAACTTCTGAACTTGAGGAGGAGAACCGTTCTTGCCCGTAGAGGACATAAACTGCTGAAGGATAAACAGGATGAGCTGGTGAGAGTGCTGTTCGAACTGCTCGAGGGGCTTAAGGAGTTGAGGAAGAAGGTTGAGGATGAGCTGGCAGAGTCGGTCAGAAGGTTCGTCCTCGCAAGGTCTTTCATGGACCCTGAGGAAATTGAGGAGCTGTTTCTCGTCCCTTCGATTAGTTCCGGAATTGAAATTAGCAGTAAGAAAATTATGAATGTTCTTGTACCCATATTTAGCGCAAGGTATGAAGGTGATTTTCTAAGTTACGGTTTTGCAAACACTTCTCCAGAACTTGACCTTTCTCTTGAATCTTTAAACAAAGCATTTCAGGATCTAATTGAACTGTCTGAAAAGGAGAAGGCTCTGGAACTCCTTTCAATAGAGGTTGAGAAGACGAGAAGAAGGGTAAATGCGCTCGAGTACATTTTAATTCCCGAACTCGAGTCCATAGTTAAGTTCATTTCTATGAAACTGTCTGAAATTGAGCGCTCTGATATTACAAGACTTATGAAAATTAAGGATATAGTCAGGGCTCATTGATCTTGACAGAACACTTTATGTGAATCATAATTTAACTATGTTGAAACATATAACGGAGGTAGTTTCAAATGAGTGAAGGTAAGAAGTATGGACGAGTCAAATGGTTCGACTCGCGGAAAGGCTATGGGTTCATCCAGTTAGAGGATGGGTCCGGTGACGTGTTTGTTCACTTCTCTGATATAGACGGAGAAGGCTACAAGACACTCGAGGAAGGGCAGCGTGTGAAGTTTGATGTAGAGAAGACCAGCAAAGGTCCGAAAGCGGTTCACATAGAGAAGGCATAGCGCCTTAAGCCCGAGAACTAAAGGGGGGAACTTTTAGTTCCCCCCTTTTTATTTTATAATTGAAAGTCAAAGGAGGCTTGAATGTGTCCAGTCCTTTTTAGAATTGGTCAACTGGAGATTAGAACCTGGGGACTTTTTGTATTGGTGAGTGTAGTCGTTGGGATATACTATGTTTCTAAGCGAGTTAAAAGTATTGGTGTTAATCCCGAAAAGATCTGGGATCTGGGTTTTTGGGCTGCCTTGGCAGGTATAATAGGTTCAAGAATTTTTTATGTGCTCTATCATATTCCTTATTTTAAGGAGCATCCTGTTGAAATTATAAAATTCTGGGAGGGTGGATCGGTTTATTTTGGTGGCTTTTTGTTTGGTTTAGCTGCAGGATTAGTGTATCTTCAAAAGAATAAGAAGTCAATGCCACTTTTACCCATTTTGGATTTTTCTGGTGAAGCATTGGCACTTGGATTGTTCATTGGACGGTGGGGGTGTCTCTTTAATGGATGCTGCTTTGGTAAAGAGACGCACATGCCATGGGGCATCGTTTTCCCCCCTGGCTCACCCGCCTTTGACGTGATGGGTTCCTCGAGGATACATCCTTCTCAGCTTTATGAATCTTTTGCAAATTTGGTCCTGTTTTTTGTTTTGCTAAAACTTGAGCAAAAAAAGCCATTTGACGGGTTTATTTTTCTCTTTTACATATTTTTTGCATCCCTAATCAGATTTTTGGTTGATATCACAAGGTATTATGAGCCTGGTAATGTCTTTATATTATCTGTGAATCAGTGGATCTCGATTGCAATCATGGTAGTCGTAGTTATTGTGGGACTTGCACTGAGGAAGAAAAGCCCGGTCAAAACTTCAAATTGAACTTATTTAGTTCAACTCTTGAAGCACTATTCCCCCGTTTCTGTTATCTATGTTATGCAAAAACTACAGGATTAGTATGCGATAGTTGTAAAGAAAAGTTGATGGAGAAAAGGGTAAGTAAAACTATTTTCCCAAGGGAATCGAGACTCTCAAAGGTGCACATTCTGTTTGATTATAGTGAAGGGGTTCGGACGCTTGTTGAGCAGTTTAAATATGAGAGAAGGAGAGAAATTGTCAATTATTTAATGGCTTTTTACGATTTTTCAGAACTTATGTATGATTGTATTGTCCCAGTTCCCTTACATCATGTGCGGTTTCGTGAGAGAGGATTTAATCAGAGTGAGTTAATAGCAAAAAACTTAGTTCAGTTCACTCATATTCCAATTGTGAAGAGAGGAGTACAGAGAGTACGGTACACAAAGCAGCAAACGGGTTTACAGAAGGAGGAAAGGAACAAGAACCTATTAAATGCATTTAAAATAAGAAGCCCCGAGAGATTTCAAAATAAAAGGGTACTTCTCGTGGACGATGTATACACTACGGGTTCGACATTAGAGAATCTTGCAAAGGCATTCAGAGGATTCCCGTCTTGCATAGATGGTTTTGTTTTAGCTTCTAAGGCTTGAACTGCTGATCCAAAAGTTTTGCCTTTTGAATAGACTCCACGTCCAGACTTTCCCTTGGATTCTGAGCCTGTCCAGTTATTTCAACCAACTTTTCCATTGTTGCTGTCCTGAAAATTCTATAAGTAAATGTAACGTTTTCTCCTTGGGTTTCTACAGTACCTGCTACGAAAAAGTCACTATTGAGGCTTAATGCAATTTGCTGGCAGTTTTCAGGGAATAGTTTATCGCTACTGAGGCTTCTCCTTGATATTTCCTGATTAACTTCACCAGTAGAAAGCAGTTCGAAGTTTGCGGAACCTGAGAGCCCTTGATAGAGTGATCTTTGCAATCGGGAGCCCAGCTGTAGCTTTTGCGCTTCAGATTCAGTTTCCATTAGAGGAAAGATCGCGAGCCTAAATTTTTGTGTTACTTGGGGCCTTTGGATCTCATAAGTTTTGTTTAGTTCTTGTAGCACTAGGTCGGTAATATTCTGAGAATTAGAAGCATACAGAATAATATTTCCACTGGAATTGAAAACAAAATCTAATTTGTTTGCATTGGCTACGTTTTTAATTGTCTCTTGGATTTTTTCATAGTAGGGATTGAGAAGTTCCGTAGATTTTTTGTAAAAAAGGCCATCTCGATCCCAAATGCTTTTTACAAACTGCGAATAGGTTTCCTGTGCCTTTACAATTTCTATCTCTTTCTTTTCGCGTCCCTTTTCTGTTAAACCAGGTTTTTCGACCTCAAGGGCAGTTTTCAAAGAGTCAATATACTGTTTCAAACTATCTCTTTGTCGCTCCCATTCCAAGACAAATCTATCGAGTTCCCTTTTTGCTTCCTGAAATTCGTTGTATTCTCTGAATATGCGTTCCATATCAACTACCCCAACGGTAATTTCTGCAGTATAGGAGATTCCGATGAAAAAAAGTGTAATACATAAGGCTACAAAAAGTCTCTTCATTTAAAATCCTCCTAGTAATTTTTCGGCCTCTTCTACAAGGATGTGACCAATTATTTCGTGGCACTCTTGTATAAGTGGTGTGTTGTGAGAAGGCACGTGGATTGCGACATTCACATCGTCGTCCAGTTCCAAGGCTTTCTCACCAGTAATAAGAATTACCTTTATTTTGCATTCTTTTGCTTTTTTAATGGCTTTCAAAATGTTAGCCGAAGAGCCGGAAGTTGTAATTGCAACAAGCAGGTCATTTTCTCTCCCCAGGCCTTCAATCTGCCTTGAAAAGATTTCATCAAATCCAAAGTCGTTTCCCGCAGCAGTTAAAAGAACGGGATCTGCAGAGAGGGCTATTGATTGAAAAGGTCTTCTATTGCTCTTATATTTAACCATCAGCTCTGTAGAGAAATGCATTGCTTGAGCAGCGCTTCCGCCGTTGCCGCACCAAAAAATCGTATTTCCACTTTTAAGGGTCATTGCAATTAGATTAGCGGCATTCCGCAGCTTCTCACTTTCCTTTTCTTTCAAAGTTTCAAGGATTTCTATAATCTCTCTCAATCTTTCCATAAATAGCACAGGATAATTTTAATGCACTATTACCGCATAGTGAAGAATCCTTATTATCTATAGTTGACCGTACCAGTAATAACTTGTACAATTCTAATGGATGATGGAGTCAAAAATAGATTATTATGCAGATGAATTAACGGGCGCAAAAAACAGGCGGTTCCTTGGTTATTTCACAGAAATTGAGGTAAGAAGGGCATTAAGATACAAGACCAATTTTTCGATTATTCTACTCGACATTGACAATTTTAAGGAGATAAATGATATTTATGGACATCTTGAAGGCGACAAGGTCTTAAAGGAGCTTGCGGATTATATTACAAGGAATCTCAGGGAGTCAGATGTACTTATCAGATATGGCGGCGACGAATTTATTATTTTTCTTCCGAACACAAGTTTTGAAAATGCAAAAGCCGTCGCAGAGAAGATTTTGACGGGGCTTATGTCTGAAAAAGTTGCTGGGCATAGTATATCTTTGAGCATGGGAGTAGCTGAATTCCCAAGGGATGGTAAATCGTGGACCGAGCTGTTCAATAAAGCAGATGTAGCTCTTTACAGGGCTAAGAGGAGAGGCAAAGGTAGAATTGCGTGGGTAGAAGAGATTGAGGCTATCCCTGTGATTCCTACTTTACAATTTGTGGACAGGGTTCAGGAAAAAAAATGGATTCTCGACTCGATAAAGCAAGGGTACAAGTATGTTATTGTGAGAGGGGGCGCAGGGATTGGAAAGACCAGGCTCGTAAGAGATACATTAAGGAAAATAGATAATGCCATTTTAGTCGTTGGCAGTGCTTACGGGGCTCTAACAGATGTTCCCTTTAGCCTTCTCAAGGATGTAATAAGATATTGTTACACTAATTTTAAAATCGAGCTCAGGGAAACCCTTTCAAGCCTTGACCCCTTTGAATTAAAGGCATTTTCTTCGGTATTGCCTGAAATGGCAAGCAGCCCCTATGTCAAGGGTATAGATAAATATAAGCTTTATGACACTATTTTGAAGGTATTCTCTTACATGGCTCTGAAGAATAAGATGATCGTGTTTATCGATGATATACAGTGGGCAGATAGATCCTCCTTCGAACTTCTGTACTATGTCATTCGAAATGCTCCCGAAAACCTCAGGTTTTATTCCACGTTGAGGGTGGAAAACTCTACTCGTGATTTTATTGAAGCCTTTATGGCACAGGCGCTACGGGAGAGGTTTGTGGCTATCCTGGATCTTGGACCTTTTGACTTTTCAGCAGCTACGGAGTTTATTTCTGCAATCCTTCAAGAGGAGACCGATGAAAAAGTCTTACAGTTCCTATACAGTAAGTCTGGCGGGAACCCATTCTTTATTGAGGAGCTTATTAAAGAACTCTATGAAAGGGGCAATCTTCTTTACAATGGCAAGAAGTGGATATTAACTGAAACTGAATCAATTACCGTTCCGCAGAGTATACAACATATCATGAAGAAACTTATCGCTGAAGTTGAAGGCGACAAAGTCCTTGAAGTCGCTTCATGTATTGGCCATGAGTTTTCACCTGTCATAATTAAGGGCGTTCTTGGTATGGACCTTGGTGAAATATACGATTCCATTGAAAAAGCCCTAAAGAAGGGGATTTTAGTAGAAGCCGGTCAGGATAACTTTGTTTTTAAAGAAGATATTATGAGAGAGCTTATTCTTCAAGGGGTATCTCAGAGCAAAAAGAGGTTTTATCATCAGAAAATTGCGTCATGGATTGAGGAGAATAAGAACCACGTCGCTAATGCGGAAGAACTCATTGCCCAACACGCTTACCTTGGAGGCGATAGGGAAAAAATTATTGGATATGCTCCTATAGTTGCCCACAAGGCGATGGAACAATTCGCATATGAAGAGGCAAAACGTTTCTGGGAATATTACTTTGAGAATGAACAAGACCGGGAACGGTATGTAAAAGAGGCACTAAGCTATGTAGAATGCTTGATGATAAAAGGTGACTTGAACGAAGCCTCGGTCTTTTTGGCAGAGGTTGAAAAAGAGTTTAATGATTTTGTTGACTCTGAATTTTATGCAAAATATTCTGATGTAGAAGTTGAGAGAGGTATGTTCAATGAGGCTCTGAGGCTTATTAATAAGGCAATAGAAATGGCTGGAGTTTCCGACTTGCACGAGGAAGCGGCGGAAATAGCACCAGAGGGCGTTTTTGAAAAAGAGAATGAAGTACCGTTGTATCGTTTTTATGTTCAAAAGGGTTGGATACTTATAAAACTTGGTAAATATGAAGATGCAAGGGTGATATTAGAACAGGCATTAGTGAATAAGAGATACCTTTCTATTTACTGGGAAGGTACACTCTACAATGTACTTGGGGTATTGCACGCAGAAATCTCTGCTCCTGAGGAGGCTATTTCATATTATGAGAAAGCCATAGAGATTAGAAGGAGTATTGGGGACAACAAGGGACTTGCTTCCAGTTTTGTGGACATTGCCGTAGTTTATCAGGATTTAGTGGATGTAGAAAAGACTATTGACTACTATGAAAAGGCTCGGCAGATCTACCAGGAGATAGGGTACAAGGGAGGCCTGATCACCGTATACATAGATATTAGCGCCTACTATTTGCAGATGAGAAGATACGACGAAGCAATGAGTAACATCCAAAAGGCTTATCACGAAGCGTATCAGATTGGGAGTAAAGATAGTATGTGTATTGCTCTAAATAATATGGGGTCGATCTTCAGAATTAAGTGCCAATGGAAGCAAGCGGAAGATTTATACAATAGAGCACTTGAGATAGCGGAAGAAATTGACTCTTTCGAACATAAACTTATGGTTTACAGAAACTTTGTAAGAGTATATACTTTTGGATACCATGATTTAGAGACAGCAGAGAAATATCATAAAAAATTTGTAGATTTAGCAAAGGATAGGGAGGTAGACTCAGCGGTTATTTATTCTTATTTGGTAGGTGCTCAAATGTATTTAGTAAAGGATGCTCTTGAGGAAGTGGGTAAGATTCTTGATTTTATTACCCCGTATATCAATCAAAAGCGGTTTTCAAAATTCAGAGACTATTACTTGGAGGTTAAAGCCCTTTATTATTTCAAGAGAGGGGAAAATCGAAAAGGTGGTCTTTGCCTTGCAGAGGTATATGAAAATGCAAGGGAGTTGGGAGTAAAAGATCCCGATTATATTGTTTCATATTTTGAATGGCTTTTCTATATATTTGTTAATACTCGGCGAAAATCAGCGGCAGGGAAAATTTTAAATACACTCATTAACCTTTATAAGAAGTACAATTTTAACGAAGATTTGGAACTTGTTCCTTATTTAGTTAAAGAAGTAGAGAGGATTCAGTAAGCACCAGAACCTTTAAAAATCTCAGGGATTGTCTTTAATAAAATTGCGATATCGAGGAATATATTCCAGTTTTTTACGTAATAGAGCTCTAACATAATTTTCTCTTCAAAGGAAAGGGCATTGCGTCCCGAAACCTGCCAGAGTCCCGTTAATCCTGGTTTAACGCTTAAGATAACGTCTTCTACATCTTCGATTATCACATACTCCTCAGGCAGGTATGGCCTCGGTCCTACGAGACTCATTTCCCCTTTTATAACATTAAAGAGTTGCGGTAACTCGTCTAAGCTTGTCTTACGCAAGAATTTACCTACTGGAGTTACCCGGGGGTCATAGACGCTCTTAATTTTTCTGAATTTTTCATACTCATCAGCAATTACTGGATTTTGTTTTAAAAAGTTCTTCAAAATTTCGTCGGAGTTCATATACATGGTCCTGAATTTGTAAATTTTAAAAATGCGGCCATCTTTTCCTATCCGGTCCGATTTATAAATCACTGGCCCTTTTGATGATAATTTAACTGCAATTCCTATAATAACAAACAAAGGGATCGTAAGGATTATCAAAGGAATTGTTATAATGAGGTCCAGAGCTCTTTTTATTGTTACATTTTGAGGGATGAGTAAACTATACTTCAGTTTTAGGCTTTTGAAACCGAAAAATTCCACCACCTCAAGTTCTTGCGGATTTAAAGTACTATTGAAGGCATTAATTAGTATTTCAATGCCGTAAGTCCATGCGAGCGGCTCAATCTTCTTTATATCTTCAATAGGTACACCCCCGACCACTATCAGGCTTGGCTTAATTTCATCGACGACTTTTTCCAATTCCTTTAAATTGTAATTTTTAATATGGGCTGCTACCTCAATGCCACAATTTTTCTCTTTTTCAATGATTTTTCTGAACCATTCGATTTCAATGGAATTACCCCAGAAAACAGCCTTTTCTCTGTAAATTTTTAACTCGTAGAGAAGTACTTTTGCTATAATGCGGCCGAACCACAGGAAGAAAATGCTGATTATGTACGATATGAAAAAAGCTAACCTTGAGAACGATGGTTGAACTTGAAGTGTGTAAAAAAGGAGCGCAGCGAAGGCGGACGAAATGGTTGTTCCCTTAGTAATTTTTATGAATTCTTCACTTCTTGTAAGGTATTTTGTGTAGAGTCCTTCATAGTAAAACGTAATTAACCAAATGAGGAAGGCAAATAGGTACTTTGAGTAAAGGTGGATCGGAAGTGCAGGGGGTAAATTCATTTGGCTTACTCCTGGGAGGTGGACCCTGATAATGTATCCCGTGTAAAATGACATAGCAATCAAGGTGAAGTCTAATAGTGCGAGGATTGTCTTGCTAATTAATCTTTTGGGTCTTCTTACTTTGTTTTCCACTCTCTCTCCTTTACAGGGTTATCTATGAAGTAGCTAAAGGAGAGAATTTGGATGTATAAGAGAGTTATCATAAGAGTAACAAGCCTCAACAGTTTACATTGTGTATGCTTTGAGTAATAAAGATAGAAGGATTTCATTTTGTGATATTCCGATTTGAAAGGGTTTGCTTTCCTAGAGTAACCAATAAGGTGTATTACCCTTGCTTCCTGATTTAAACAAACTTTGTATCCTGCATTAATGAGCCTATTGAAAAAATCTGTATCTTCAAAAAATAGAAAAAAGCGTTCGTCGAATCCACCGAGCTCTTGGAAATGGTCCCTTTTAATTAGGAAAAAACCTCCTAGGGGGAACCTGTCGGTTAGAGTTGTAGGCTTAGTGGATTCAGGCTGGCTTCCGCCGAAGTAATCTAATGCAGTATCTGATTTTGAGAAGAGAAACCAAAAGGGAGAAGTTCTTGAGACGAAGAGATGTTTGAGAGTTGGGAATTTTCTCGTTGAGGGTTGAGGTGTGCCATCCGGATACAATAATAACGGGGCTACTACACTGATATCGTCTTTTAACTCTTTTATAAGGAGCGGTATTGTTTCTTCCAGGATCATTGTATCGGGATTAAAGAAGATCAGGATATCGCCCTTTGCCTTCTTAGCGCCGAAGTTGCATCCAGCTCCGTATCCATAGTTTTGCCTCGTGTATATCCTTATTTTAGGAGAAAGGGATTGGATAAATGTTAGGTCTTCTTCGGGACTATGATTTACAACTATAACTTCATCAACGAAATTCACGATGTTTTTTACGGAATTGTATAAGGGCGAAGATGACTTATAATTTACAACCACTGCAGAAATCATACAAGTTTTTTAATTTTACAGTAGCGGGTTTATAATTACAATGGAGAGAGATATGTTTAAGACATTTTTAGAGAAGATAGTTGGTTCGAGAAATGAGAGAGAACTAAAGAAGCTTTGGCCCATCGTAGAAGAAGTAAATACCATATACGAGACCTACCATGACCTTAAAGATGAAGATATTCTAAAAAAAACAGAGGATTTTGAAAAGAGGATCCGGGATGGAGAAGAGCTTTCAGATGTGCTGCCTGAAGCTTATGCTCTTGTGAAAGAGGTAACACGGAGGTTGTGTGGTAAGAAATGGGAAGTAACTGGGCACATGTGGGAATGGAATATGATTCCTTTTGACGTTCAAATTCTTGGTGGAATTGTGCTTTTCCAGGGCAAAATTGCGGAAATGAAGACGGGTGAAGGCAAGACTCTCGTTGCCACAATGCCCTTATACCTTCATGGGATTATGGGTCGGATAAAGGGCACCGGTGTACATCTCGTTACAGTAAATGATTACCTTGCTAAGAGGGATAGACAGTGGATGGGTCCTGTATATGAAAGCCTTGGGCTTAGCGTTGGAGTGATCGAAAATGAAATGGATAATGCAAAGAGAAAAGTTGAGTATGAAAAAGATATTACCTATGGAACGAATAATGAGTTTGGATTTGATTATTTGAGGGATAACATGACTTACCGTGCTGAGGATAGAGTGCAGAGGGGTCATTATTATGCTATCGTAGATGAGGTTGATTCCATTTTGATTGATGAGGCGAGGACACCTCTTATTATATCGGGTCCTGTAGAGTATTCTTCAGCTGAAATTTACCGTATTATGAAGCCGCTGGCGGAAAATCTCGTGAGGAAGCAAACCCAGCTTGTAACTCAGATCCTTTTCGTTGCTGAAAATCTTCTCAAGCAGGGTAAGGAAGTAGAGGCTGCTGAAAAGATCATTCAAGCAAAGCTTGGTATGCCCAAGGCTAAGAAACTCTTTAAATTGATTCAAGAACCAGGTATTATGAAGCTTGTGGATAAAGTGGAGCTGGACTTGATGAAAGAGATAAACATCGGCGGAGAGAAAACTAAGAGGATGGAAGAGTTGAAAGAGGGACTTTACTTCTGGGTTGAAGAGCGGACCAGTTCCGTTGAAATAACAGAAAAAGGTAGAGAGGAAGTTGAGAAGAGGGAAAAAGGACTTTTTGCATTGCCTGATCTTTCTACAGAGCTCCATAAGCTTGATGAGGATCCTAATTTGTCATCTAGAGAGAAGTTTTATGAGAAAGAAAGGATTCTTAGAGAGTATGCCGAGAAGAGTGATAAAATTCATGCTTTAAAGCAGCTACTCAAGGCATACATGCTGTTTGAAAAGGATGTTGAATATGTAGTAATGGATGGGAAGGTAGTGATCGTCGATGAATTTACTGGAAGGTTAATGCCGGGCAGGAGATGGTCTGATGGTCTTCATGAGGCAGTAGAAGCCAAAGAAAATGTTACCATCCAGAGGGAGACTCAGACCTTCGCCACGATTACAATACAGAATTATTTCCGTATGTATGAGAAGCTGGCGGGTATGACGGGTACTGCTATGACCGAGGCTCAGGAATTCTGGGAGATTTATAAGCTCGATGTACTGCAGATACCCACTAATAAGCCTGTGAGAAGAATTGATTATCCTGATATCATCTTTAAGAATAAGAAGGAGAAGTACGAAGCTATTGTTGAAGAGATTGAGAAGTGGCACCAAGTCGGTAGGCCAATATTGGTTGGCACGACATCGGTTGATGTTTCGGAACTCCTTTCGAGGTTACTTAAAAGAAAGGGTATCCCCCATCAGGTTTTAAATGCGAAGTATCATGAAAAAGAGGCTGAGATTATTTCAAGAGCTGGGCAGTATGGTGCAGTTACCATAGCAACAAACATGGCGGGTAGAGGAACCGATATTAAACTGGGAGACAATGTCGTAAAGGCAAAAGAGTGTGCCATTATTAATGACAACCCGACTCCAGGTGTAACTTGTGAAGTGGATCCGAAAAAGTGTGTTAAGGATGGAATTCCCTGTGGGCTATATATTATAGGAACTGAAAAACACGAATCCCGGAGGATTGATAATCAGCTCCGAGGAAGGTCAGGCAGGCAAGGTGACCCTGGTTCTTCCCGATTTCTCCTTTCTCTTGAGGATGATCTTTTGAGGCTTTTTGGGTCTGATCGGGTAATGGACTTAATGGAACGATTTGGGGGCAAGGATGAAGGTCCCATTGAATCTCCTCTTGTGACGAGAGCCCTTGAGACTGCGCAAAAAAGAGTTGAGATGCAGAACTTCCAGATTAGAAAAAGGCTTTTGGAGTATGACGATGTTATGAACAAGCAGAGAGAAGTTATTTACAAGCTCAGGAATGATGTCCTTGACGGAAATGATTTAAGGGGGCTAATATTGGAGTACTCACGAGGTTTAGCAGAGGATCTTATAGAGAAATACCTTCCAAGTGAGGGAAGGGATGGAAGCTGGAATTTACAGGACCTGCGCTCGGAATTAGCTTACTTTTTCCTTTCAGATTTTTCGGAAATTGGAAATGTGGAAACTCGTGAGAAGGTTAAAGAGGTAATTTTTCAGAAGCTTGAGGAATTATACAAAGAAAGGGAAGAGGCTTTTGGTGAAGAGAAGATGCGTGAAATGGAACGAATTGTAATGCTGACTTCATTGGATCATTTGTGGAGAGAGCACCTTTATTCTTTGGACCATTTGAGGGAAGGGGTGTATCTGCGTGCTTACGCTCAGAAAGATCCTTTAGTTGAATACAAAAAAGAAAGCCTTGAACTTTTTGATGAACTTATGGAAAAGATTAGAAATGAAAGTGTAATGAGGATTTTCCGTATCGAAGTACCAAAGATGCCTAAGAAGTTTGCTGAAAGGATGATTGCATTTAAACCTTCTTTTGAAGCGCAGAGGAAGGCACAAAGTCCGGATAAAAAATAATTTGGAGGACAGTTCATAAATGAAGGTGGAACTTAAGTGGATTGATAATATGCGGTTTATCGCTGTGCCACCTTCCGGGCATGGTGTCTATTTAGATACTAAGGCAGAGGTAGGTGGTATGAATTCTGGTCCGTCTCCTATGGAACTCCTTTTGATTGCCCTTGGGGGTTGTACTTCGATGGATGTGGTCTCGATCCTTAGGAAGATGAAGGAAGATATTGAGGATTATAGGCTTGAGATTGAGGCAGAGAGAGCTCAGGAGCACCCGAGGTATTATACGAAAATTCACTTGAAATATCTATTCTATGGGAAGCATCTTAAAGAGGAAAATATAAAGCGAGCTGTAGAACTTTCGCAAACCAAATATTGTAGTGTTAGCGAGAACTTAAAGGGCCGATCGGAGATTTCTTATTCCTATGAAATCATAAAGGAGTAAGAATGAGGTTTTTTGTCCTTTTGTTATTGTTTTTTTGTTTTAGTTGTAAGGGGAATCCAGTGGAGCCGAGTGAGAAAGAACTTTACACAAGTGGGAAAAATCTATGGAAGGGGAGTTATTTTCAGCAGAATAGTGTTGAGCATATCGATTTAGAGAAGGGGACTATTAAGGCTCGTGTAGATGGCAGATGGGAGAACTTTGAAATGGTTGAACTGCCCGATGATTTCATTCGCTGGAGTAGTGAAAGGCGCCTCGAAACCCTCGATAGAGTTAGGAAGAATGAAATGCCTTCACTTACAGGACCTCACAGTGGAATGGTAGCTTCCTACGGTGTAAAAAGGAATGATTCAAAACTTAGTATTAATAATGCCGTAAAGGGAATGGGTTTTCTGCCAAAGCCAGAAAAGATAAAAGGATTATTAGCACTCTTAGAGAATACAAAAGATTCAAGTGATGAATACAAACTTAAGGTGCTTGAGAGTCTCTACAGTAATGTAGATGAATATTTTACTCGAAAGGCTCTTGTCTCGTTAGAGTTGTACACAACACCTGAGTTTGAAACGCACACGTTCCTTAATGAGATGGTTAACCCAGCGGTGTCCGTAGTTTTTCTCGATTTTCCGAGCTTTGAAGTTAGAGCAATATCAAGATTACTTCATCCTGAAGATCCCCAAATTGAAGGATTTGAAAGGGATGTTGTAAAGTATGCAAACTTGATCCATTCTTATTTCCATGGAGACTTTCCGAAAGATTTTATTACTGTGATTTATTATATCGTGGAGGTTTTTGATAATACCCCGGGCAGGAGCGGTCAGGGAAGGCGAGTTATGCCCCCCTTGCCTTAACTCTTCATTTTAGAGAGTATTGCAACGGGGAAATAGTGTTCAAGTATTTCTTTGTAGTTTTTGCCGCTTACAGCCATTGCTTTGGATCCCCACAGGGATAACCCGATGAGGTGTCCCTTTCCCTTTCCGTTAAAGATTATGGTATCTGCCACTACTTCCATTTGGAAGAGGGGGCTGGGCAAAAGCGGATAGAGGGATTGGAAGAGGTTAACGCCTCTCAATTGGTAAGTTTTGTCCCCAAAAATTAATATAGTGTCAGGTATCATGTGGATCGTATAGTTTTTAACTTCTATAGAATCTATTCTTCCAAGGTTAAGTTGATGCTGGATTCTATTGACAGGTACTTTTATCTCCCAATTGTAGTAGGCGCATGAAGAAGAGTATGAATCGTCGACAGAGACGGAGTATTCTATTGAATCACCAAAAATCTCTTCGTAGAATACTGTAAATCCTCCCGTGCAATAGGTAATGAGAGGATAAATAGGAGAATTTAAGTATAATAGTACTTCACCATGCGTTTCTTCTACTGCTTTCTTTACCTTGGAAGATAGATTTCCCACTCCTTTGTAGACCCAGTAAGGGAGAGAGTCAGGAAGAAAGAAGATATTGTTTACAGCAAGATGGTATACAAAGGTCCTTATGACTACAGCAACTGCTTTTACGTACTCCTCAGGTGGTTCAACGTCTTCTATGAGAAACTGCGTGCAGGAAGCGACATAATCCTCTTCAGCTACAACATTTTGTATAAAGATGTAATTCCCTGCACTCTTAAGGATTATGTCCCCTGTAAAATAGCCGGAGTCCTTTTCAGTCCTGACAAACTTTGTAAACTCGTCCTCAATTCTGTACTCATCGAAATAGAGTTCAGCCATATTCAACTTTCCATCTTTCAGTTCAAAAAGGTAGTCCTTTGGCCCGCTCTCTATATATACCCATTTAGTTGGATTAGCCCAGAAGAGGTTTATGACGACAAGGTACTTTAAATATTTTTCTATTCTTGCTCCCTCCCTCTAAGCAGTTCTAAAAAATCCTCCTCATTTAAAATTTTAATGCCAAACTCCACTGCCTTCTGGTACTTTGAGCCTGGATTTTTGCCCACGACCACAAAATCGGTGTTCCGTGATACCGAATTGGAGGATCTTCCTCCAAGTGCTTCAATCTTACTAATCGCATCTTCTCGGGTCATACTGGAAAGTTCCCCCGTAAACACCACAGTTTTCCCGCTAAAGATTGACGCCGATACAGGTTTTTTAGTATATTCGAAAGTGATGCCGGCATCTATAAGTTTCTTGATTATCTTCTGGTTTTCTTGATTGTTGAAAAATTTGACAATGCTGCTTGCAGTCTCTGGCCCTATTCCCGTGATGCTTAGGAGCAGGCTCTCATCTGCGTTCATAAGTTTATCAAGAGATTTAAAATAATCACTCATGATTTTTGCAGTATATTCACCCACATTTGGAATACCCAGTGCGTATAGGAATCGCGCGAGGGTGGTTTGCTTCGATTTTTCAATTCCCTGAAGTAAATTCTGGGCAGATTTATCAGCAAAACCTTCAAGGCTTAAAAGTTGTTCCTTACTAAGATAGTAAAGGTCCCCGACGTCACGGACCAGCTTCTTATCTACGAGCTGTTCTGCAAC
>DCDE01000009.1 GCA_002316275.1 Caldifarciminota bacterium UBA1063 | reverse complement strand
CGTCTCTGAAATATTTCAATGTAGACAATACAGGATTTGGAGCCGACTGACCAAGGCCACACAACGAAGTCTTTCTAATTTCATCGCCGAGTTTCTCAAGCGTTTCGAGATCTTCCATTTCTCCTTCGCCTTTCGTTATTCTGTCCAAAATATCATACAGGTGTTTTAATCCGATCCTACACGGAGCACATTGGCCACAGGATTCCTCCTTTGTAAAGTCCAAGAAGAATTTCGCAAAGTTTACCATACATGTATCTTCATCCAGGACAATAACCCCACCTGACCCCATAATGGTACCAAGTCTTTTCAGAGATTCGTAATCTATAGGGGTATCGAGGTAATCTGCAGGAATGCAACCACCTGAAGGTCCACCTATCTGAACTGCTTTAAACTTCTTACCACCTGGAATCCCGCCTCCAATATCAAATACCAGCTCCCTTAAGGTTACACCCATCGGAACTTCAACAAGACCCGTATTTTCAACCTTACCTGAGAGTGCAAATACTTTTGTCCCCTTACTATTCACAGTCCCAATTTCTGAAAACCATTTTGAACCATTCAGAATGATATGCCTTACATTTGCATAGGTCTCTACATTATTTATCAATGTGGGTTTAGCCCACAAACCCTTCTCGGCTGGAAACGGCGGCTTGGGCCTCGGTTGACCCCTCTTTCCTTCAATCGATGCAATAAGTGCCGTCTCTTCCCCACATACAAAAGCACCTGCCCCAATTCTTATTTCAATATCAAAATCAAATCCTGTTTCGAAGATGTTCTTCCCAAGAAGGCCGTACTTCCTAGCCTGCTGCAGGGCTTTCTCGAGTCTCTTTACGGCCAGGGGATATTCTGCCCTTACATAAACATATCCTTGATTTGAACCAATCGCAAAAGCAGCAATAGTCATGCCTTCAATTACTGTATGAGGATCACCCTCGAGTATTGCCCTATCCATAAAGGCACCGGGATCTCCCTCGTCACCATTACAAACCACAAATTTCTCTTCTCCAGATGCAGCTCTCGTAGCCTTCCATTTAAGCCCAGTGGGGAACCCCGCACCTCCGCGCCCTCTTAGACCGGAGTTTGCTATTTCATTTATGACCTGCTCAGGAGTCATAGAAGTAAGCACTCGGGCAAGGGCTTCATAACCACCCGTTGCAATGTATTCTTCGATGTTTTCAGGATCAATCTTCCCGCAATTTGAAAGTACGATCTTAACCTGTTTCTCAAAGAAGGGGATTTGCCTTTTCTCTTCAGCTATTCTTCTGGCTTCTGCTGTAGCCCACTGTAACCTTTTAACTGGACGCCCTTTGATGATATGCTCCCTAACAATTTCTTCTACGTCATCTTCCTTGAGCCTAATGTAAAAAACACCATCAGGATAGACAAGCATTACTGGACCTAATTCACAGGGGCCCATACACCCAGTTTCTATAATAGAAACCTCTTCTAAAAGGCCGTTTTCCGTGAGTACCGCCTGTAACTTGTCTTTAATGGCAGTACTGTTATTTGAGATGCATGCGGCGCCTGAACACACCAAAATATCAAGTCTTTTAGGCATCTATGCCTCCCTCACTTCGATCACAAACTCTGATACAGGGTTTCCATTAACCACATGGTCCGCAACGATTCTTCTTGCAATTTCAGGGGTCAGATTCCCGTAAACAACTATAGGCTTCCCCTCCTCCCACACTTCAGCGACCGGCTCATGGGACGAGAGCCCCTTCTCGCCGCTCTGGGTAACCATTACATCCTGGAGGTTCCTCTTCTCAATTTCATCAAGAAATGCTTTTAATACTTCCCTCGCACCTGCAGCAATCCCGCTCGTACCCATTCCAACAACAATTCTTATCCTGGCTTTTCCTTCCCTTAACTTAAGTTCCTTTTCCGCCTTTTCTCTGATTTTTCTTAAATCTTCTAACTTCATGACGCAACCTCCATTGTTTTCAAATTTTCACCAATGTATTCTCTTAAAAACTTTACCACTTCAGGATGATTAATTGGTACATCCTGAAGTTCCTTCTTAACTTCCCTAGTATCCAGCACAAAAACTACACCATCCGTTTCCACTTCAAACACAAAATCCACATTAGGCTCCCCCACTACCAGCGTTAAGATGGTATCCCTCAAATTTCCCATAGGGGGTAGGTCTACATGCGATTTCTTAAAAGTTGCCCTGATCAAAGTACCCTTACTTGGCTCACTTAAGATCTGGAAGCTACCATCACAATGTTCTGCAGTTTGCTTGAAGAGTGGTATACCAAGCCCCACTCTCTTAAATGATTTAGTTGTATAGAAGGGATCCTGAACCCTATTGATCTGATCTTTATCCATTCCTTTCCCATTATCTTCTACTTCAATAATCAAAAGATCCCTGTCTTTTAATTCATGAATCTTAACTTTGATGAGATCAGCACCTGCGCTAATTGAATTTTGCACGATGTCAATAATGTGCATAGAAAGTTCAGCAAGCAACTAATTAGCTCCTCCCCTTTCCTCTTTCTCTTTTTCTAATCGGTATTCTCTAATTACCTCTTTAACTTTTTCTGGAGTCAACTTACCATAAACATCTTCATTTATCATGATTACCGGCGCAAGTCCACAAGCACCAAAACAACGGGCTGTTGAGAGTGTAAAGAACTTATCCTTTGTAGTTTCACCAACTTTTATACCCAATTCCTCAGAGACCGCCTTTACAATACCTTCAGCACCCTTTACATGACAAGCCGTGCCCATACAGACATTTATTACATGTTTCGCAACAGGTTCCATACGAAAGAAGTTGTAAAATGTAACCACGCCATAAACTTGGGAAACAGGAACATCTAATTCGTGCGCCACAAAGTACTGAACCTCAGCCGGGAGATAACCAAAAATTTCTTGAGCCCTGTGCAAAACTTGAATTAGCGAACCCGATTTCCTCTTAAATCTTGCAATATCCCTTTTTAACACTTGATATTGCGGGCTATCAACAGGTATTTCAAGTTTCATAGAATCCTCCCTTTTTGTCCGTAAACTTCATAACTTCGGCCCTCTAAGTTCCCGAGCGCCTTCTTTATTTCCGCCACTGATACTTCCTTTAAAAAGAACACTGTGTACCCTCGCCCAATATCCCCAACATAATGGGCATCAGAAAAAGTAACAATGGGACGCCCTCCAATCCCAGGTACATTATTAATCTCACTTCTACTAATATCGCAGGTTACTTCTACAGCGTCTATACTAAGATTTTGTGGAATGAAACCCAGTTGAGATATAACGCTGAAATACCCAGCATTCACGTGAGAGAGTATAGCAAGACCATTGTACTCTTTTATGAGATCAACAATTTCATCAAGGGTAAGTCGCGTCGAATTCAAAAGGAGTTTTGCTTCAACCTTAACAATATTATCATCTTCGTCCACAACTACTTGATCCCCGAAATAATCTGGATTATTTGAAACATCAGGAAGGTTATCATAGATAATTGAACCAAAAGATCTGAGCTCTTCATAAGAATCGAAAAAAGCAAGAATATGGACCTCTTCGATGCTCTGCACCTCAATTCCGTACAAAAAATTTACTCCACCCTTCATTGCAATAACCCCTGTATAATATGCATTCTCATACGAATTATGGTCTGCTACTGCAATAATATCAAGTCCCCTTTTTACTGCAGCACTTACTATATTTCGAGGCGACATATCTAAACTCCCGCAAGGGGAGAGCGTAGAGTGTATATGCAAATCTGCCATAAATCTACTTAGATTCACCGTATTTCAATAGATTGTAAAGTTTCCCTGTAATTTCAAAGGTTCCAAGCTCTGTACCAAGGAGTATAACCCCTTCTTCATTAGCTTTATCGATGGTATTTTTATCAGGTTCAAACCCCTTAGTAATGAGAATCGCTCCTGCATCCTTCAGCTTTGCCACAGCAACTATATTAAAATGCTTCTGTATAGTAATCCAGATATCCCCCTTCGCTAACGATGCGATTACATCAGAAAGGAGATCAGATACATATCCGCCTTTTATCTCGACGTCTTCAAAGCCAACTATACCAGGGGTAAAAATTCTTAAATTTAATGTACCGATGATTTCAGCAAGTTTCATCTGTATTTCTCCTATAAACTACTGAGCGTATCTTAGTACCTGTACCAGGTTTTGAATCAACTTCAAGGACATCCGAATTTAGCTTCATATTTGGAAATCCCATCCCTGCACCAAAACCGTAGTCCTGAGCCCACGGAGGTGCAGTAGAAAAGCCCGGCTCCATAGCAGCATTAAGGTCTTCTATCCCAGGGCCTTCATCTTCCGCAAAGATCTCTACTTTATCACTATTTACTTCCACCTTTAGTTTACCACCAACAGAATACAGTATCATATTCATCTCTGCCTCAAAGCAAATAATACCAACCCTCCTTACCACATCGTCCTCTATCCCACTTCTCTGCAACTCAACCTTAATCTGAGATGATACTGAACCCGCACTAGCTAAATCCATAGGCTTTACTCTGTAAACCAGTCTAAGCTTCTGCTCATCCATAATTTCCTAATCTTTAAATGAATCTGACTCATCTGAAACACTTTGGAAAATCTTAATCTTACACGGTTTCATACCATTAGAATAAAGAATTCCACACGTCTCAAAAACAGTTTTGTCGGTAAGAATCACTGGAATAGAGGCAACCTTTGCCGCTTCTACCAGTGCTTTAGAAGGCTGCTTCCCACGGGCAATAATTATCAAAGGAATATTGAGAACCTCGGCTACTCTAACAGCCTGTGGACCTGTTATACCTGTAATTAAGCATGTGCTTTCTTCGGTAAGGGCGAGGACATCCGACAAGAGATCAGCAGCAAACCCTCTTGCAACATCCTCATCCAATTTTTCTTCACCAGTTATTAACTTCCCATCAATTTTCTCGACTATTTCTCGTATTTTCATAGATCTAGTAATATTTTAGAGCCTGGATCACAACCTTTCAACCTATTTAACTATACCAGTTTGAATCACACTCCATAGGATTTATAATTTTTTCAAAATAAAGGCTTATGAAAGCAAATGGAAAGGAACGAGTTTATCGAATTTATTTTGCCCGATATAGAAGAATTTATCGAGCAGAAAAATTGGTATGAGCTAAAAACTGCCCTATCCGAGTGGCCTCCCCAGGACCTTTCCCACCTAATACAATCTCTAAAGGATGATCAAAAAATTATAGTCTTTAGACTTCTCCCAAGGGATGTGCAAGTCGAAGTATTCAGTGAAATGGATTTTGAAACCCAGGAAAGACTCCTTCACCAGATGGGTGATGAAGAAGTAAGAAACGTCATTGAGGAACTAGAACCCGATGATAGAGCTAGCCTGTTTGAAGAACTCCCCGGACAACTGGTTCAGAAATTGCTTCCTATGCTCTCAAATGAGGAACGTAAACATACTCTCAAATTGCTTGGATATCCGGAAAACACTGTAGGTAGACTGATGACCCCATATTACGTAGCTGTAGCCTCACATTGGACCTGTAGAGAAGCTCTTGAGCACATAAGAAAGTACGGGAAGGATGCAGAGACCATTGACATAATCTACATAGTCGACTCTTCCTTAAGACTTGTTGACGATCTTTTCTTAAAAGATCTAATTTTTGCTGACTTTGAAGATACGATAGGAGACTTAATGGACGGTCAGGTATTATACGTAGATGCCTATACAGACCAAGAAGCAGCAGTGAAAATTATGAAAAAGTACGACCTGAACGTATTGCCAGTAGTTGATAGAGACAAAATCTTATTAGGAATTGTGACAATTGATGATATGATAGATGTTCTTGATGAAGAGCAGACTGAGGACTTAGCGAAAATATCCGCAGTAAGCCCTGAAATAGTAGGAGCTGAATTCCTAACACATCTTAAAGAAGTATCTATAACAGAAGTATATCAAAGTAGAGTCATATGGCTTATTGCATTGCTCCTCATGGACCTCCTCGTTGGAGGCATTATTCAAGGATTTCAGGAAACCCTTACCCGGTATGTCGTCCTCGTTAGCTTTCTCCCAGTTCTCATTGATACTGCAGGTAATGCAGGTTCACAATCTGCAACACTCCTCATTAGAGCCCTCGCACTTGGGACGGTAAAGCCCAAAGACTGGCTTTTTCTCTTCTTAAAAGAGTTTGGTGTGGCAAGCCTTCTTGGTCTCACTATGGCAATAGGAATATCCTTCGCAGGCATTATTAGAGGTGGTTTTCAAATCGCAAAAGTAGTCGTTGTGTCAATGCTAGTCAATGTTGTAGTAGGTTCCCTTATAGGACTTTCATTACCTTTCATATTTGTTAAATTAAAAAAAGACCCCGCTTCAGCTAGTACACCACTGATTACAACCCTTGCTGACATAATAGGTACTGGGGTTTACCTGACCATCGCAACATTAATGCTGCAATAAGAATCCCATTTTCCTTTTACTTTTCAACACTTTCGAACTATAATTGTTTATAACAATACTTTCAAAGTTGGAGGCTTCAATGGCAAAATTAGTTGGAAATGTTAATCTAAAAGCGACGAGGGAACTCGTTGTTACGGTTTCAGAAGAGGAATTTAATGAACATATTGAAAAAGTGGCAAGAGAATACCAGAAAAAGGTAAAACTACAGGGGTTCAGGCCAGGAAAAGCACCGTTAGAGTTGGTTCGGAATGCCTTTGAAAGGGAAATTATTGAAGATGCTCAGGAAGAAGCCATAAAACACAAAATTTACGATGAGATAAAAGCAAGGAAAGAGGACGTGGTTTCAGAAATTTACATAAAAGACAGGAAAAACGGACAGGATGGAATTACAGTATCCGTTGAATATGAAGCACTTCCAAGTTTTATATTTCCAAACCTAAGCCACATAAAACTGGAGAGGAAAATTAAGAGGATATCGGAAATAGATGTAGAAAACGAAATAGAAAGTTACCGGAGACAGCTTGGAAAGTTGCAAGTGTTGGATAGGGAAAGTGAGGAAGGAGACTTTTTAATAGTTGATTATGAAGAAATAGAGAACGGCAAAACAGTAAGGAAAAAGCAAAACCTCACTATCCAAGTTTCCAATGAGAACATAAACGGCGCTATTATTGATAAATTCCTACACAAAAAGAGGGGAGATACCGTTGAGATTGATTACATGGACGAGGAAAACAAGAAAGTTAAGGTCGTATATAATGTTAAGGATGTAGCTGAACTTTTTCTTCCTGAGGTAGATGATGAATTTGCAAAAAAACTCGGATATGAAAACATGGAAAAAATGAGAGAGGAAATTCGTGAATATTTAATCAAAGAAAGCGAAAAGGCTTCCGAAGACGAACTTGAATGGCATTTAATAGATGAAATATACAACAGAGTACAATTTGAATTACCACGCTCCCTTGTAGAAGATAGAATTACCATAATTGCCCAAAGTTTTAAGTATGATCCAAAGGATCCAGAAGTAAGGAAGTCTCTTGAGAAAATTGCTAAAGATATCGTGAAAAAAGAAATCATTCTCAAGAACTACATAGATCAAGAAAACCTTGAAACTACGGAAGAGGAAATCAGTAGCCTCATCGAAGAAAAAGCGAAGAACTATAGGATGGATCCTAAAGCCTATAGAGCAGAGCTGGAAAAGAGGGGGCTTATCGATGAAATAAAGGACGAGATTTTAAGGAACAAAGCACTGGAACTTTTAAAGAACTCCGTGAAAGTGGAGGTAATAATAGAATGAATATAAGAAAGATCGTAGACCAGTACGTACCTTACGTAATCGAGGTAACTGGAAGGGGAGAACGAGTATACGATATCTATTCAAGACTTTTAAAGGATCGCATCATTTTCCTTGGCGCTCCAATAAATAGCCACGTCGCAAACCTTGTTGTAGCACAGATGCTATTTCTTGAGGCAGAAAATCCTGAAAGGGACATCAACCTTTACATAAATTCCCCCGGTGGTGAAGTTACGGCTGGTCTTGCTATTTACGATACGATGCAGTACATCAAACCTGACGTTGCAACAATTTGTGTTGGTATGGCTGCCTCTATGGGCGCAGTTCTACTGACTGCGGGTGAAAATGGAAAGAGATACGTGTTGCCCAATTCTAGGATTATGATACACCAACCATGGGGTGGTGTCGAGGGACAAGCAATTGATATTAAAATACATGCAGAAGAGATAATGAGAATGAGGGATCTTTTAAATAATATACTTGCAAAACACACTGGTCAACCATTAAAAAAAATTGAGAAGGATACTGATAGAGAATATTTTATGTCTGCCCATGAGGCAAAGGATTATGGACTTGTAGATGAAGTAATCTACAGTCGCAAGGAGGAAAAAAAGTAATATGCCGAGAAAAGCTACAAAAGACCGTGCTACCTATTGCTCTTTTTGTGGACGTCCTAAGGCAAACAATCTCAGATTTATCTCTGGCATTGATGCATATATCTGCGAAGATTGTGTGAAAATTGCTCATGAAATTCTCTTGGATGAAGAAAAGACAAAAAGAGAGTTCAAAACCTTCAACCTCCCAACCCCTAATGAAATTAAAGCGTATCTTGATCAATATGTGATCAGTCAGGACCTTGCAAAGAAGGTACTTTCTGTTGCAGTCTACAACCATTATAAGAGAATTAAAAATCCCAAAAAAGATGTTGAACTTGAGAAAACAAACGTACTTCTTATTGGACCTACGGGTTCAGGGAAAACTTTACTCGCAAATACTCTTGCAAAATTGTTAGATGTACCTTTCGCAATCTTTGATGTCACATCCCTAACAGAGTCAGGCTATGTTGGTGAAGATGTAGAAGCAATCCTCTTAAGATTAATCCAAAATGCCGGAGGTGATTTAGACAGAGCCTCATACGGTATTGTTTATCTTGATGAAATTGATAAAATCGCTTATAAACCTACTATAGGCAGAGATGTATCGGGCGAGGGTGTTCAGGAAGAGCTTTTAAAACTCCTCGAAGGGAACACCGTCAGCGTGCCTATGAAAAGCAACAAGAAGATGCTTGAGCAGGGCTCTTTCCAATTAGATACCTCAGACATACTCTTTATATTGGGTGGTGCTTTCGTTGGCGTTGAGGACATTGTAAGAAACCGGATTGGATCAACAGAAATGGGCTTCAAATCAAATGTGAAAGACGTAACTCAATATACCTATAATGACCTTTTATCCTTAGTAGAACCGCACGACTTAGTAAAATATGGCTTCTTACCCGAATTCATTGGGAGAATTCCGCTTATTGTACCTTTACACTCTTTAGGAAAAGCAGAACTTATCAAAATTCTTACAGAGCCACGAAATTCTATCATAAAACAGTATCAGAGATTTTTCGAAATGGAAAACACAAAACTTACTTTTACTGACGATGCTCTTGAAGCTATTGCTGAAATATCTATCGAAACAAACACAGGTGCGAGAGGGCTACGTAATATTATAGAAAAGTCCCTACTCGAAACTATGTTTAAATTACCAACAATAAAAATAGAAAAACCTGTAGAAGAAGTAATTGTGGATAAGGAAGTAATTACCTCAGGGAAGGAACCAGTAATAATCTATACCGATAACCTGAGAAGAAGAAAAAAGAGCTTATAGACCCATTATGGAAAATAGATTACCTGTAATTATTACGAGGGAATTAATAATTTATCCTTCGGTGGTTTCGCCAGTAATGATAGGGCGGCCGTTCTCATTAAAAGCAGCACGAGAGGCACTCGCCTTAAACAAAAAAGCTATTTTTTCTACTCAGCTCAACGCAGAGGTAGAGTTGCCCTCCTCAATTTCTGACATACTTGAATATGGAACGGTGGGCCTCTTCATACAGCACATTATACCGCCTGATGGTACAATTCGAGCCATTGTAGAAGGCGTAGAGAAAGTAAAAATTACAGAACTTGTATATCAAGATGATACTTTTTACGCTTCTTTTGAATCCGTAGAACTGCAAACCCCAGAGAACCAAGAATTGGGGAATTACGTAAGGATCCTGAGAGAATACTTTGCTAAATACATCGAACTTGCAAAGAACGTGCCAGAAGGCGCTTTTACCGTATTTGACGAGTCTGCCGACCCATGGGGTATTGCATATAAAGTGATCAACGCCCTTAGGCTCAAATTTGATGAACAGATCGCATTATTTAAAATAAACGATCTCAATGAGCTCCTCAGTAAACTCATTGAAATTCTAATAAGAGAGATTGAGTTTACCAATCTAAAGTTAAGTATAGAATCTCGGGTATCCGAAGAAATCAAGAAATATCAGAAGCAGTATTTTCTGCAGCAGGAAATAAAGGAAATCCAAAAGGAACTCGGAATCACTGAGGAAGACGAATTCGATAGCATGGAGAAGATGATCCAGCAATCTTTAATGAGTGACGAGGTGAAAAAGAAAGCGCTTAGTGAACTCAATAAATTGAGGAAAACGCCGCCAATGTCACCCGATTCAACAGTTCTAAGAAACTACCTCGATTGGCTAATAAACCTACCCTGGGGTATATATACCGAAGACAATTTAGATATAAAACACGCTAAGAAGATCCTTGATGAAGACCATTACGGGCTCGAGGAACAGAAAGAAAGGATCCTTGAATACCTTGCAGTCTTAAAACTTAAAGGTGAAATTAAGGGACAGGTAATCTGCTTCGTTGGACCACCCGGCGTTGGAAAAACGTCTCTGGCTAAGTCCATAGCCAGGGCTTTAAATCGAAAGTTTGTAAGAATTTCCCTTGGTGGCTTGAGGGATGAGGCTGAAATTAAGGGCCATAGAAGAACTTACGTGGGCGCACTTCCGGGGAAAATTATTCAGCAAATTAGAAGAGCAGGTAATTCAAATCCTGTATTTTTACTCGATGAAATCGACAAAGTAGGACAGGATTGGCGTGGAGACCCTCAAGCTGCCCTTATGGAAGTTCTTGATCCTGAAACCAATAAGTTCTTTCAAGACCATTACCTCGAAGTAGAATTTGACCTGTCCCAGGTTTTGTTTATTACTACTGCGAACACTACTTACACCATCCCAAGACCACTCCTTGACAGGATGGAGGTAATACCTATTCGAGGGTATCTGGAGAACGAAAAATACCACATAGCAAGGAAATTCCTATTACCAAAACAAATTAAGGCATCCGGTCTTCCAAACGGTACTCTTCAAATCTCTTCAAAGGCTATATACCGAATTATAAACGAATATTCCAGAGAAGCAGGATTAAGGGAGTTAGAGAGACAAATCGCTAGAATTACGAGGAAATCAGCTAAGATATATGCAGATACTGGTAAGAAGATAAAAGTTTCCAATTTAAACCTCGAAGAATTCCTCGGCCAGCCTCGCTATAGGTTTAGAGAGCTTAATGAGACCCTTCCTGCTGGTGTCGCTTACGGGCTTGCATGGACGGAATTTGGAGGTGAAATCCTTCGAATTGAAGTAGCAAAAATGGAAGGTAGCGGAAAACTTGAGCTTACAGGGCAACTAGGTGATGTGATGAAAGAGTCAGCGAAGGCAGCCCTCACATTTATAAGGGCAAACTATCAAGCCTTTGGTCTTGAAAGGGATTTTTACAACAAGATAGATTTACATCTACACGTCCCAGAAGGCTCCATTCCGAAAGATGGACCATCTGCAGGAGTTACTATTCTTACAGCAATGCTATCCAGTTTGACAGCTAAGAATGTCCCGAGCGATATTGCCATGACTGGTGAAATTACAATCACGGGCCAAGTCCTCGCTGTCGGAGGGCTTGAAGAAAAGCTTCTTGCAGCCAAGAGAAACGGCTTAAGGACTGTCTACTTACCTATGGAGAACAAGAGGGATATCAACGAAATAAAGAAAGAAATCATCGAGAAGTTAGAAATAAAATTTATAAAACATGTAACTGAATTCGTAAAAGATGTATTTCATTTCTGAGAAAAAAACCGAAAAAGCTCTACTCGTTGGTGTTTGTAGTTCTTCCCAGGAAAGGTGGCACGAACTTAATCGCCTGGAAGAACTTCAGCAGTTAGCTGAAGCCGCCGGTGCTGAAGTATTCGAAAAGATCATCCAAATAAGACCAAGTTTCGACCCTTCCTACCTTATCGGAAAAGGAAAAGCAATTGAAATTAAAGACATTTGTGAGAAATTTGATATTGATGTATTGATTTTTGACCAGGATCTTTCTCCTTCCCAAGTAAGAAACTTAGAAAAAATAATCAAGTGTAAGATTATTGACAGAACAGAACTTATTCTTGATATCTTCGCTCAACACGCCGATACCGTTGAAGCGAAAATCCAGGTGGAACTAGCTCAACTTCTGTACAGAATGACGAGACTTACGGGGAAAGGTATAGATCTGTCAAGGTTAGGAGGTGGTATCGGTACAAGGGGGCCTGGTGAAAAAAAGCTCGAAGTTGACCGAAGAAAAATTAAGGAAAGGATATCTCATCTCAAAAAAGAGCTCGGTGAGATAGAAAAAACCAGGGAACTACACTATCGAAGAAGGCGCGAAATTTACAAGGTAACTCTAATAGGGTATACAAATTCAGGTAAGTCATCGGTTATGAACCTTCTAACCAGATCTACATTGCCCGTGGAAGAAAGACCTTTTTCAACCCTTGATGCGACGACTAGGATAATGTATCAAGAAACTCTGAAAAAGCCAGTTGTGATTTCGGATACAGTTGGTTTTATAGAAGACATCCCCCATCACCTTATAGCATCATTCAAAGCGACCCTTGGCGTTGCAAGGGAGGCTAATCTATTAGTCCACGTGATAGATATAATCAACAACCCGATAGAAGACAAAATCAACACCGTTCAGCAAGTATTAAATGAAATACAATGCGGAGATAAACCTATATTGAATGTCTTCAATAAGATAGACCTGGTCATTGAACCGTCGGTATTTGAAAGGATTAAGGAAAGGTACCCTGATGCTCTATTCATTTCCGCAAAACTTAACAAGGGCATTGAAAGCTTAAAGCAAGAGATTATAAGGACTTTTCAGAGTTTAGAATTAAATAATACGGTGCTGTAATACTCGTAAAGTCCGAGTAGGACAGCATGCTTTTCATAAACCCCGAGTCCCACAAGCTCCTTTAGAATTTCTCCATCTCCACCTGTAAAAACAATGTTCTTTTCACCTGTAAGTTGGATAAGCCCATTTACAATACCGTAAAGAGAAAGAATAAGTCCCATTATTGCACATCCTTCAGTAGAGCGTGGTAATACCTTCTCAAGCTCTTTACTTTCTCCCCGGAGGAATGATAGGTCCTCACAGCTACTCAAGGTTTCAAAAGAGTATGGAACATTGAGTCCTTTTAACCTTTCTCCCTTCCCATAGGAATCTTTTAAAATATGAATACCCGGAAATATCACCATAGGATAGTGAACTCCGTCCTTTACCCATTCTGCATTCACAAATGTACCCGCATCTATACCGAGGCCATTACCGTATTTTCTACAGAGATAAAAGGAAAAAGCAACCCTATCGTCGCCAAGCTCGCCCGGATTTGTGTAATTTACTTTTAAATGTTTCTGGTGAGCGGCACTAATCCTCAATATCTCGCCTTCGAACTTGCTAGATCCCAGCAGTTCCACAAGTTTCGCTTCCTTCTGAGGAGAAACGGAACTAAAAACAACTGCATTTACTCCCCTAAGATCACCTGCAGAAGGGAAACCCTCAAAGGCTTTTACAAGATTCCCATTTTCAAAAATTCCTGACTTTACGTTCCTGTTGCCGATATCAATGCAAAGAACTAAGCCGACTCTATCCATACTATATCCTCAAAGGCAAAGTCCCCTGATGTGGTATGCACATTTAAATCCACATCAATACGCTCAATTCGGCATTTAATTCTTCTATCTCCAGATAGGTGTATTGTACAACCCTTGCCGTAAAAGATCGACTGCATGTATTTGTTAAAAATATGCTCATAGGGAGAGCTCAATGAATCCTTCATAAAACCTAAAAGTCGAGACATAATTTCGCTCAAATTATAAACAGCACCTGTCTCCATTGAAAGACTCGTTGCAACACCGGCAAGTTCGTCAGGGAAACAGTTCTGATTAACATTTATCCCGATACCAATAATTGTAGCATGAACGGTTTGTTCTACGAGAACTCCAGCAATCTTCAGACCATTAACTATAATATCATTAGGGAACCTTATAATTGAAGGTACATAACCGCTGACGACAGAATGCACAGAAAGTGCTCCAGATACCAAAGCTTTGCGAGGATCTATCTTTTCGATTGCAAAGGAGGTATAGAGCCCACCTTTTTCTGAAACCCACCTCCTATTTTGCTGCCCTTTCCCCCGATTTTGTTCATCGGCAGTAACGACAAATGGGACTTTTACTCCATCTGCCAGGAACTGTCGCGCCACATCATTAGTGGAATCACATACTTTTAGATTATATCTATCCACAGGCAGCCACTGCAGAGACAATTGAATAAAACTTGAGTTCAGGCGCATCAGCCCTTGAGAGTAAAACAACAGGCACCTTTGCACCATAAATCATACCACCAACCTTAGCTTTGGCAAGATAGATTAAAGCCTTTGCAAGAATGTTTCCCGTGGCAACATCGGCGACGAACCAGAGATCCGCGTCACCACAAACCGGAGAAGTCACCCCCTTCAGTTCCGCAGCTTTCTTTGAAACAGCAAGGTCAAAGCCGAGAGGCCCATCCAGGTATACTTTTACGCCCTTAAAGAAAGGCCTGTCTTGAAGTTTCGACATAGCAGCAAATTCTATCGTCTCAGGCATATCTTCATGCAATGTTTCAAGAGAAGCAAGAAATGCAACCTTAATTTCTTCATATCCAAGAACCTTCATCACTTCGATAGCATTTTGCAAAATACCGATCTTCATCTTAAGATCCGGTCTTATATTCATACCAGAATCTGTAAGGAATACCATCTTATGATAATTAGGTACCTCGAGAATAGCTATATGGGAAAAAACTCTGTCAGTCCTGATCCCTTTCTCTTTATCTAAGAGACTTCTTAGAAATGTGGGCGTATCGATCTTACCTTTCATAATTAAATCTGCAGAGCCGTTCCTTACCATCTCGCATGCCTTTAATGCAGAATCAAGAGGAGATTTCGAGTCAACTATTTGAACATCCTCGATTTTGTATGCCTCAACAAACTTTCCAATTTTCTCTGCGTCACCAATAAGAATCGGAGAGACGATCTCCTTAGCCATTTTAAGCCCCTCTACTATCTCTTCCGATACACCTTCCACAACTGCAATCCTTTTCCTGCCCTTACTTTTAGCGATTTCAGCAACCTCTTCGAATTTCTTAAACATAATACACTCCTTTTGTAAATATTTTAACGGAAACGGCTTGAAAAATCAGCATAAAGCACAAAACAGGCAAAATCCAAGAAACCGAAAGCAAAAAGTAGTTTCTTCCAAAAAAAGATGCTATACTTCCCACTTAACACACTACCTCACACGGAATATCATACACCTTAAACAAATCGGAAAGAAACGCTACATCCTCTACCCTATTTAAACCGTACCTCTTGAACACCCAATCGGCATAATGATAATTCATCTTGTCAACCAGGACATAGTCAACTATTCCCCTAAGAAGTGGAACAAGGCTAACAACTTCAGGAAGTGCAGGTGCAACCATTACATAAGTCCTTATATCATTGCTATGCAGCATCCTAAGTGCTTCAATCCTCGAGCTTATCGGCGGTGCATTCGGCTCAAACAACTCTCTAATGCTCTCACTTCCCGTCCCTATGGAAAACCCGACATCAATGTGGCTAAACCTTTTAAAAATAGGTAGATCCCTTAAGACAATAGGTGACTTCGTTTGTATTACCACAGGCCAGTCATACTGGGACAAAATTTCTAAACAGCTCTTTATAATTTGATACTTCTCCTCTAAAGGTTGATATGGGTCACACACCCCACTCATCCAGATCTCCCCTTTTTGTTTCTGTCGAAGTTCTTTAAGTAGAAGCTCGGGCGCATTAACTTTCACATCCACAAACTGACCCCATGGCTCAGAATGTCCTGTGAATCTTTTCATAAACCTCGCATAACAGTAAGTACAGCCATATTGGCAACCTACATATGGATTAATTACCCAATCGTAAACCTTCGACTTAGAGAGAATGCCCTTTACTCTGATTTCTCTTGTAACCATATCATATATGGTGCAAAATTTATTAATCTAATTATATTCCCCTTATGTTTCAGGTTCAAATCCCCATTCAACACTCAGAGCTTTAAATCCCAGCAGATAGCCTTTTGCACCGATGTCTCAATTTGAAAATCAACGAATACCTTCTTATAATTACCCCATGCCTGCGAATTTGCCTCCACAGTATTTTGACGCAGAGAAGGAATACCGAAATGCCAGAACAATTGAGGAAAAAATTCATGCCTTGAAGAAAATGCTCGCGGTCATGCCAAAACATAAGGGCACGGACAAGCTACAAGCAGAAATACGTGCCAAGATTTCTAAGTTACATGAAGAACAGGAGCACCACCAAAAAGGAAAGAAATCAGCAAGTAGCCAATGGTTTATCAAAAAAGAGGGCGCAGGCCAGGTCGTCCTCCTTGGACCAACTAACTCAGGCAAAACTACACTCTTGAATGCACTTTGCAACACACACCTTGAAACTGCAGATTATCAATTCACCACTCAAATCTCTCAGGTGGGCATGATGGATTACGAAGATATAAAAGTTCAGATCGTCGATACACCAGCCTTTCGTGAAGAAATAGATTACAGAATCCTTGAACTTGCGAGAAATGCAGACCTCCTCGTATTACTTCTAACTCCAGAATACAATGCTTTACAGGAATTTAACATAATAAATGAGGAGCTTTCAAAACACAATATCATTGTTACTGGTAGTGGAAATAGGGAATATGAACTTTTTGGACCCGTGCGCAAGAGGGCTATCCTTACTCTAAACAAAGTGGATATGCTACACAACACGAATGAACTTAGCGAGATAAGAGATTACTTCAAAAATATTGTAAGCCTTACACTGATCCCAACATCTGCTCTCTACGGAACTGGGATTAGTGAACTAAAAAGGAACCTATTTCAAGAACTGGAAATAATCAGGGTGTACACAAAAGAACCGGGTAAACCGCCCGTAATGCACGATCCCCTCATCTTGAAAAAGGGCAATACAGTAGTTGATGCCGCAAGAGAAATTCATAAAGATTTTGAGAGAAATTTAAAGTACGCAAAAGTCTGGGGATCGGCAAAATTTGAAGGTCAGAGAGTCGAACACGATTACAAACTTCAGGATAAAGATATCGTTGAATTTCACATATAATCCATTAAACTATTCCCATTATGAAATATTTTAAGATTGAAGGCCCTGTGAAACTCAAAGGAGAAGTTTCAGCACAGGGCGCAAAAAATGCAGTACTTCCTATTATGTCTGCAATAATTCTATATGACACACCAGTCCTGCTCAGCAACGTACCTCAGGTAGTCGACGTTTTCACGATGATTGAGTTGCTTAAAATCCTTGGCACAAAAGTTGAATGGAAGGGTAAAAATGATCTCTTACTTGATCCATCAACCATAAATCGTTATACAGCCCCATACGAAATTGTGAACCAAATGAGAGCCTCCATCTATGTACTCGGACCGCTTCTTATGAAATTTGGGAAAGCTGCGGTTTCATTCCCAGGCGGATGCGCATTTGGTCCGAGGCCCATCGATTATCACCTGCATGGGTTAACCCTCCTTGGAGCTAATCTGGAAATTGATAGGGGTTATATAAACGCCAGTATGAAATCCCCAACACCTGCAGAAATTACCCTTAACTTTAAATCAGTGGGGACTACAATTCACCTTATGACAACTGCCAGTCTAATTGAGGGTGAAACTACTCTTATAAACTGTGCTCAAGAACCTGAAGTAGTTGCCACAGCAGATTTTCTCATTAAATCTGGTGTCAAGATCGAAGGCGCAGGTACAAACGTCATAAAGGTTAAGGGCGTCAGAAAACTAAATAACTTAACGGAATATAAAATAATCCCCGATAGAATTGAAGCAGGAACCTATATTACTGCAGGATTTATGACAGGTGGCGAAGTAATGGTCACCGGCTGTAGTCCTATCCATTTAGAACCAGTAATTGCAAAGTTGAAGGAAGCAGGGGCTTCAGTTGAAAGAGGAAACGATTATGTGCTTGTAAAACCTCGAGAGAACAAAATAAAAAGCCTTCAGATTGAAACTCAACCTTTTCCCGGATTCCCAACGGATATGCAGCCTCAATTTATGAGTATGCTTTCAGTTGCAGAAGGACTCAGTATCATTAAAGAAGGGATATATCCTAATCGCTTCGCCCATGCTTTTGAATTACAAAGACTCGGAGCAAAAATAAAAGTGATTGAACCCACAGCCTTTATAGAAGGGGTCGAGAAACTAACCGGCGCCGAGGTGGCAGGACAGGATCTGAGGGGTAGCGCAGCTCTGATCCTCGCAGGCCTCGTAGCGGAGGGCATCACAACGGTCTTTGGGATTGAACATCTTGAAAGAGGATATGAAAACTTTCAAGAAAAGCTTCAATCCCTTGGCGCAAAAATCCAATCCAGCAGTTAATTATATTTACCATAAGCCAAAAGTGAGAAACAACATAAAATCCAGTGCAAGGTAAGCTCTTGTCATAGAATAAACACCTTCAAAGATTTAAAATTTACAAGATGGAAAGGACATTTGAACGCACTGTTTCGGAAAAAATGGAGGGTACGAGGCTCGACGTTTATCTTGTGGCTAGCGGTATTGGGACCTCACGGTCCAGGGTCCTTAAAATGATAAAAGAAGGCGAAGTCCTCGTCAATGGACAAAAATCAAAGCCAGGTTATAAAGTTAGAGCCAACGATCACATTTATGCAAAGTTTAATGTCCAGGAGAAACTGCCCGTCATTGCTGAAGACTTCCCAATACCAATCGTTTACGAAGACGACGATATCATTGTTATTAATAAACCAAAAGGCATGGTAGTCCATCCTGCAAAAGGAAACGTAACTGGAACACTGGTAAATGCCCTCGTGGCAAAGTACGGTGAGCTACCTAAAATTGACGATAAGACAAGACCAGGTATCGTTCACAGGATTGACAAGGATACAACAGGATTGATGGTGGTGGCAAAAAGCGAAAGAGCCCTGAGAAGTCTTGGGAGACAAATGGAAGAAAAAAGCGCAAAAAGGGTGTACTGGGCAGTGGTTTGGGGAAAAATTGTAGGACCTGAAGGCACCATTGAGGCACCTATTGGACGGCACACCGTTGATCGTAAGCGAATGGCCGTAACATTCTTCCATTCACGAAATGCAATAACGCACTACAGAGTCTTGGAAAATTTCGGAAATCTTGCCACTCTACTGGAACTCTCATTAGGCACTGGTAGAACGCATCAGATAAGAGTTCATATGGAATATATCGAACACCCAATAGTTGGAGATGAAGTGTACTCAGGACGTGAAGTGAGGAAAATTTTTAGAATCGTCCCTTCAGAGTTAAGTGTGTATGTAGGAGAAATGCTCGAAATAATGGACAGACAAGCCCTCCATGCAAAAAAGCTCTCTTTTTATCACCCCGGCAAAGGGATAATGGTCGAATTTGAGGTTCCAATTCCAGAAGATTTCAATAAACTCCTGGAATACCTTAGAAACCTAAAACTGCACATTGAAAACATTGGGATAGACCACTAAAACCTTAAACGATTAAGCAGCATTTTGATGGTACATAAGAAATCCTTTATTCTAAAGCAAAAGGGGATACAGAAGTGAAGGTTGCGGAAGAGATTTTTAGAATGTATGATATTAGAGGTATTTATGGGAAAGAGCTAGACGAGAATATTGCTTTCGCCATAGGAAGAGGTTTCGGAACTATTATAAGAGAAAAGGGAGGAAACATCGTCTCCGTCGGGATGGATGCACGCCCTAGCTCTACTCCCCTTAAAGAGGCATTAATTTACGGTTTTATAAAGTCTGGAGTGAGTGTGTACGATATAGGTCTTGTACCTACGCCTCTTCAGTATTATTCCTTGTTTAAGTATGAAGTCCATGGAGGCGTGCAGGTCACAGCAAGTCATAACCCCAGAGAGTACAACGGATTCAAACTCTCTCTCGGAAAGGATACCTTTTTTGGAGATGGCATACAAGCCCTTATGCAGTTGATTAAAAATGAAAATTATATCAATACCCTTGAGCGTGGGCACGCGAAGAAACTTGATGTAGTTGACAGGTACATCTATGAAATGATTCACAGTGTCAATATAAAAGGAAAAAATCGGGTCGCCATCGATCCTGGAAATGGTACTGCAGGTCCTGTCGTCTCGGAAATTTTTAAAGCATTAAAAATCCCCTTTGAAGGAATATACATGGAAGTTGATGGCACCTTCCCGAATCACCTGGCAGATCCTACTATCGAGACCTATATGGAAGATCTCGAGAAAAAAGTAGTGAAGGAAAAATTCGATTTAGGCATAGGCTACGACGGCGACGCGGACAGGATAGGCGCCATTACCAATAAAGGTGTACTTCTCTTCGGTGATAAATTACTCGGTATCTTCGCCAGGCAAGTTTTAAAAAACATCAAGGGTGCTACAATAATCTACGATGTCAAATGTTCAAAAGGATTAACCGAATATATATCCAGCCTGGGTGGTAAGCCAGTAATGTGGAAAACGGGGCACGCCCTTCTTAAAGCAAAGCTAAGGGAACTCAACGCGCCTCTCGCTGGAGAAATGTCCGGTCACATTTTCTTTAATGATAGATTCTATGGATATGATGATGGTATATACGCTTCATTGAGGCTCCTTGAAATCCTCGAAGAAGAAGAGAAAAGCCTCGAAAACCTCGCTGCTGAAATTCCCTTCTATTACTCATCACCTGAAATACGGATAGGGTGTCCTGACAACAAAAAGTTCGAAGTTGTCAATGCTTTAGTAGAAAAATTCAAGAAAGATTATGAAGTTATCGATATTGACGGTGTAAGAATAGAGTTCCCTGACGGATTTGGTTTGATAAGAGCTTCTAACACCCAGCCCGTCCTCGTGGTGAGATTCGAAGGCAAAACTAAAAAGAAACTGGAAGAAATTAGAGAATTGGTTTTCAACGCCCTGGCTCAATTTAAGGAAGTAGATTTTAAAGAAGAAAATCATTGAGCATACTACTCGCTGCACTTTTTGCTGCTTCGCCTCTACTCTTCAAAGCTAAAGAAATTCAATATTTTGCAGATAGTAGCGTGTTTGTACTAAAAGATTCGGTTAAAACCAACCAAGGGAATACGGAGCTCTTCGCTGACAGCCTCATATTCTTTAGAGAACTTGACCAGATGAAAGCTTTCGGTAATGCAGTTCTGATCTTCGGGAACGATACCCTCATAGGCGATAGCATATATTATAACACGGAAACAAAAAATGGGTTTGCCTTTTTCGGTAAAATAAACCAGGAAAAAGGGATATTTTCTGGTATAAAAGTATCAAAAGATTCTACCGACACTATATATGTGAGCAAAGGAGCCTTTACTACCTGTGAAAACCCACAGCCTCACTATAGATTTATTACGGAGAAAGGTAAGATAATTACTGAGGATATGGCAGTAGTAAAACCTGTCATAGCAGAAATCCACGGCATCCCAGTCTTTGGCCTCCCTTTTTGGATATTTCCGCTTTCTAAAGAGAGAAAATCTGGCTTTATGGTTCCAAAATTTGGAGTGAGCTCATCTGATGGTAAGTACTTTAAAAACCTTTCCTATTATCTCGTAATTAACAACTACTCTGACCTTACGTTAGCACTGGATCTTTTAGAGAAAAGGGGTGTAAGGGGAACAGCGGATTTTGTTTTTTACCGTTATAGGTTTGGTAAGATTAATCTGTCTTATTCTTTAGCTCAGGAGTGGAATCCCTGGAAGAAGAGGTGGACATTAAATGGTACAATGGATCTCGGACCCTTTAACGGGTTTAGAATCACTGGAAGAGGAAATTACCTCTCGGACAATGAAATTTTGAACGATTATGCTGATATCAAAGAAAACTGGCTGAAGAAGGAACTTACAAGCTTTATAAGCTTTTCAAAAAATTTCGGTAATATAGTCTTCTCGGGAACCGTTGATGACAGGCTAAACCTTACTACAAACAGTAGAACATCAAGAATACCTTCCGTACAAATAAGTATGCCTCAACTCAGAATAGGAAACTTGGGGCTTAATTCTAGTATGTCATTCCTGAGGTTGTACACAAGAATTGATAGCACAGATACAACAAGGTGGGGCTTGAAGTTGAACACAGGAGGTTCTTACAGTTTTAGGATATTCAGGTATCTGCGATTTAGCTTAGGAGCAAATGGCTTTCTCGGTATACTCGACGCTGACACATTAGGGAACAAAAGCCTAATAGCGAAAAATATAAGCGGAAATGCCGGATTCAGCACTGTACTCTATGGAAGGTCTATTTTCGGCTTTTCCAAGATCCAGTATTTGACCCACACCTTCCAGCCTTCGTTGAGTATTTCATACCAACCGGCAATTGACAACCCCGCATCAAACTTTTACTTCATACCTACTACTGCCAACGAAGCACTTTCAGTAAACATTTCAGCTACAAACACCTTCGGAGCTATGGTCTCTGAAAAGAAAATTGATCTTGTAAACCTCAATATCTCCTCATCGGCAAGCCTACTCGGACATAACACTTCCTTACCCTTCAATATTTGGAATTTGAGTATGAATAGTCTCGGTATCTTGCCATTTTCGGTAAGGCTACAATCAACTTACTATAGGGAAACAGGAGATTTTAAGAACAATTCCTTGTACCTTTCCTGGAATATAGGGCTGCCGCTTCCACAGGTTCAGTTCGCAGACTCGCTTGTGAGGAACAGGCTCTCAATGCACATGGGTTATTCACTTACAAAGAGTTATTTTACGAGCCAGATGTTGTCTCTTAATGGAAACTTTGATTTTGGGAAATCATTCAAAGTAAGTTTCGCTGGGAGTTACGACCTTGAGCGGCAAGAAATTGTTTCCCGAAGTTTCACTATTTCAAAGGATTTACACTGCTGGGAGGCAAGCTTCACATACAATGGCTTTGGCTCCCGATGGGATTACAACTTTAAAATCTATATCAAAAAACTTCCTGATGTAAAGTTAGAGAAATCAATATTTGATCTCTTCTTGCCATAAATTCTTTCCCTTTACCCACTGGAAATGGACAATCTTTAGCACTTGGGTAAACATCAAAGCTTGCTCATTCTGTTCATCTTCTTTCGCACATTCGAGGGCCCATTCAAAGGGGTGAAGGAGATTGAGGGCGTAAAGAAAGTTCAAAAGCTCAAAAATGTCCATATGCTCTTTTCTAATTATGTACTGAAGTCTTGGTTTTTCTACCCTTTTCATAAATTCTTTAAATCCCAGGATCTTTATATAAATCTCCTTGCCGAAATTTGTAAGGGGTAGGATTGGAATAAAAGCAAAGGCTAAAAACAATAAGGAAGCCAGGAAAGGCTCAATCATAAATAAACCATTAAGAAAAGAATTAGTGATAGCACCCTCAGCTGATGTACTTGCTAACATTAGGCCACCCAGCAAATACACACCTGAAAGCACAAGGAACACAGGTTTCGTCTCGTAAGAGATCTTTCTCAATATAGGCTTTTCATACCTCAAACTATCGAGAAGTTGACCCTTAAAATGCTGAACCCAGTCTCCAAGGTTCTGGAACACCAGTTCCGGATCAACCCTATCAGGAAAATGTTCATAAGAGTATACTATCCCGGTTTGGATCATAATATTAACATTGGGCATCACAAAAATCTTGTTTAGGAGAAACTTCTCATAAGAAAGGAGAGTTGGATCGTTTTCGTACTCTCGAGTCTTATAAAACATTTGCTTTCCGCCCTTACTCTCAATACTTAGGAAGCCGCGCCTCATCAGAGTAAAGATAGTTGCAACGAGTTCCTGGGGCCCAATATCTCTCGAAAGGAGAAAGGCAGCCTCCACCGGTGTCACTCCTTCGGGAATATTATATCCAGTAACAACAGTAGCAGGCCGTGACGCAAAGAAAATCCAGAAAAAAGCAAATGTAATAGCACAGAGTAAAATCACTATGCCTGGTACCGCTATCAGAGCCCTAAAAACTAAAAGCGGTACGAGAAATAGGTAAAAAAATATAAACGCTGCATTAGAATAACTCAGGGATAAAATAAGCGACAGGAAAAAGCCACCCAAAATGATAAGCAAAGATAGGGCATTAAGACCCGAAATCTTAAATATATAGCTGAAACAAAAAATAAGAGTACCAGCTACAAGCATCTCAAGGGCTTGAGGAACCACCTTCTCTTTATGCTTATATTCCTGATAAATTTTCCACTTCATAATTCAAATTGTGGATAATTATAATGCCCGTAAAAGATCTCATTAAACGTTCAAATGTATGCTGCTTGAAATTTTACTAATTCCATGTTATCATATCATAGATGTAAATTTTAAACCAAGGAGGCATTATGGGGAGATTGCTCTTCAATCCAGGGCCAACAGAGGTCAGGGAAGAGGTACTTAAAGCACAAGTAAAACCAATGATTTCCCACAGAGGGAAAGAATTTCAAACCCTCTATGAAGGAATCATCGAAAAAACCAAAAGGGTCCTGAACACTAAAAACCATGTTGTTATTTTTACTTCATCAGCAACGGGTGTTATGGAAGGCACCATCAGAAACTGCGTAAAAGAAAGAGCTCTTGGAACAGCTTGTGGATCATTTTCTGAAAGATGGTTCAAACTTGTCGGTGAATGTGATAAAGAGGGTGACGTTATCTCCGTAGAATGGGGTCAGGCAATCAAACCTGAAATGATCGACGAAAAACTAAAAACTGGAAAATACGATACCATTCTCGTTACTTATAATGAAACTTCTACAGGCGTGTTAAATCCAATACCTGAGATTGGGGAAGTAATGAAAAAGTATCCCGATGTCATCTTTGCAGTTGACGCGGTAAGTGCTATGGTAGGTGCGCCATTAAAAATTGAAGAGTGGGGAATTGATGTTGTCTTCGCAAGCGTTCAGAAATGTTTTGCCCTCCCACCCGGACTTACTGTTACCGTAATCAGTGAAAAGGCTTACGAAAGGGCAAAAACAGTAAAAGGAAGGGGGCACTACTTTGATTTCGTTGCATATATAAAGAAGTATGAGGAATCTAAAGAAACTCCCGCAACCCCAGCAGTATCACTCCTCTACGCCATAGACTTTCAGCTTGACAGGATACTCAATGAAGGAATAGAAAATAGGATAAAGAAACACCAAGAAATGTCCAAAATCTCCCAAGAATGGGCAATCAAAAGAGAATTCGGCATGTTTCCCGAAAAGGGCTACTGGTCGCCAACGGTCTCCGTTATCAACAACCCTAAAGGCTATTCAATTCCCGATCTAAATAAACAGTTAGAAGCAAAAGGCTATAGAATCGCAAATGGCTATGGCAAACTTAAGGATATTACTTTTAGAATAGGTCACATGGGCGATCTTACTCCTCAAGAAACCAAAGGGCTCTTTGAGGCAATAGACGAAATCTGGGGTCTAAAATAAGGGGGCACAATGAAAGTAGTAATATGTGATAAAATGGAAAAAAGCGCCATTGATGAAATGAAAAAACTTCCTGTTGAAGTGGTGGATCTCAGTGCCCTTCCCAAGGAAGAACTTCCAGCCCATTTACAGGACGCAGATGTGGTTATCGTCAGAAGTGCGACAAAGGTAAAAGGTCCTGTTCTTGAAGCCCTCAAAAACTGCAAATTGATTCTAAGAGGCGGCGTAGGGCTTGACAATATTGATACAGAAGGCGCAAAGGCGAAGGGAATTAAAGTTGATAACACTCCAGAAGCTGCTTCGGCTTCCGTCGCAGAACTTTCTCTTGCTTTCATGTTTGCTTTAGCAAGACATATCGTCAGGGGAACCGTAGGCATAAAGAATGGCCTTTGGGAAAAAAAGGAATTAGAAGGCTGCGAACTTGGAGGGAAAACCCTCGGGATCCTTGGCTTTGGAAGAATTGGACACGAACTTGCAAAGAGAGCAAAAGCACTGGGAATGAATGTAATAGGTTACAGAAGAAGAGAATTTGAAGACGAATATGCAAAAAGAGTATCCCTCGACGAGTTATACGCACAATCGGACTTCATCTCTATACATTTGCCACTAACTGAAGAAACAAAACACATCGTCGGAAGGGACGCCTTCGCAAAGATGAAGGACGGAGTATACATAATCAACGTAGCCAGAGGCGGTGTTGTAGATGAAAAGGCACTCCTGGAGGCACTAAAATCTGGTAAAGTGAGAGGCGCTGCCCTCGATGTATTCGAAGTCGAACCACCACAGGATCCTACCCACGATGAGTTGATCCAACACCCCAATGTGGTCTGCACACCACACATTGGTTCGAGCACCTTTGAAGGCCAGGCAAGAGTGGGGATGGCTTTGGTAAACAAAGTAAAAGACTTCTTAGAAGGGAAAATATAGGGGATCAGAAATTCACACCCGGGGAGGGGCGGGCTGCGGCCCGCTCCTCATAAAATAAGTTTTATTCAAAAGTAAATACAATATATATACGTGAAGTAACTTTGATCGTTCCCTCTTCCACAGGAACATTACCGACTTCTGGTGCAGCCCTCATTTCTTGCACATCTAAATAACTATCATAAGATCTATATGTCGGTAGGATATTATCAACCTGCACATTTTTCATCCCAGTAATGTGATAACCGGTCCCTGAAAGTGCTCTTTCGGCTATCCTGCGTGCGTTCTCAGTAGCCTTCTCAATCGACGCAAGGGCAAGAGAATCTTTATTCGAATAATCAAAAGTTATACTATTTATCACATTTACGCCTGCATTGGTAATGGTGGAAAGAACCCTTCCCGCATCCTTTACTTGAGCTTTAACAGTGAGATGCTCAGAAGCTGAATAACCAGTTAAAACCTTTTTCTCCTTTTGAGTCTCAAAAATGGGACTTAGGGAGAGTTTGGAAGTCTTAATATCTCCCTTTTTTACACCAACACTTTCTATTGTATTTATTATTGAATTGATTTTGTTGGCAAGGGAATTCATGACACCTTGAGGATCGTTTCCCTTTTCCATGACACCAGCAGAAATTATACAAATATCTGGGATGACCTCCACAGACCCCACCCCAGTTACGGTCAAGGTTCTCGTTGTATCGACTTTCTGCGCCCACAGGGGCACCACAAACATGCTTAAGAATAAAAGAGACCATATTACCTTTCTCATCTTCCCTCCTTGTTTTAATAATAAATATAAACCATCTGAGTAAAACAATTTAGGCCTTACCCTATTTATAGCCTCCGTGCTGCAAACCCCATCACCACAGAATCAATCACCAATACTACCTTCTACGGCAACCAACTAGACAGGATTCTAAAACTCTGCCTATTACTATATCTGAAATATACTTCGGTTGTGTTCTATATAAAGCGGCGCCCTCCCAGGCTCCCTATAGCCATGCCCCTCAATCTTCTTCATGCCCTCCTCTGCACTACAGGTGAATATGAAAAATGTCTCAAGTACCTACAAAAAGTAAAACCTCGGGTAATGACAATCATAGTTTACCATATAAATACTGTATCGTATCCATCTACCCATACCTACTTCCTTTCTTCGATTTCAAAAAATTATCACACGTCATTTCAAAAATCAAGAACTTCTTCGACCTGCATTATCTACTTTCTTGCGTTCAATACTTTCTCCACTTTAAATAAAAGTCATAACTCCCCTTATAATCCTATCATTTGGGAAACATCCATAATTAATCATAACTTTTGATTTTTGAAAGGTTTTCATTAAAATTATTGAGGAGGTGAAGATGGAAAAGTTAGCTTTAATTACCCTTTTAGGTTTTGGCATCTTTACGATGTCGTGCTCTGGAAGAGGAGCACGACAGGCGAACAAACTGGTGATATGGGAGAGCTATAACGACGAGGAACACAAAATATTTATGGATATTGTGGAAAGGTTCAAAAAAGAAAACCCAGGGACGGAAATAGAGGTTCAGAGAATCCCCTTCGACGGTATGGAGCAGAAAATCCTTACGGGACTCGCAGCCAAAAGTGTCCCCGATATCGCCAGGGTAGACTATGCCTTTGTTGCTAAACTCGCAAGCAAGAATGCTATTTTACCTATAGAGGAGTCTGAAATTGCCGATATCAAGGATCATCTATTAAAAGCAGCTCTCTACTCCAACTACTATTTAGGTAACTTCTATGGTCTTCCTGACCAGTCAACCTGTATAGCGCTATTTTATAACAAGAAGATATTTTCAGAAAAAGGTATTAAAGAGCCACCTAAAACCTGGGAAGCGTTTATCGAAGCGGGGAAGAAAATTACCGACGGAGAAATCTTCGCTTTTGGAATGAACAATTCCCTCTGGTGGACATTCCCCTTCTTCTTCTCATACGGAGCAAAATTCTTAAGTGAAGATGGAAAAACGTGCCTACTTAACTCTCCTGAAGCTATAGAAGCATTCACCCTTAAAGTGGATCTTTACAGGAAATACAAGATTGAGGGTGGTGCGTGGCAAGCCGGTGCCATTAACCCCGATGCAGGATTTCGGAACGGCAAATATGCTATGATATTTAGCGGTCCCTGGGCTATAAAATCCCTGACAGAAGCAAATATACCCTTTGGGGTGGCACTCATCCCAGAGGGACCAACCGGTTCAGCTACAACTGTTGGTGGGACTAATATGGTCCTGTTTCATAAAGAAACAAAAGATTTGGGACTAAAATTCTTAAGGTTCATCCTCTCACCCGAAATTCAGGCTTACTGGGCAAATGAACTTGGCCAAATACCCATCCGCGAAGAAGCCATAACACTTGTGGATACAACAAAACATCCTTACCTTATGACCTTCATAACGCAAATGCAATACGCCACTCCAAGACCCCCGCATCCTAACTATACAGAGATTGAATTGACCTTTAACAGCGAGATGGAGGCTGCGCTTGCTGGGCAGAAGAGTCCTGAACAAGCATTGAACGATGCTGTGAAGAAGGTAAACGAAAGGGTACTCAAGGAGGAATATTGATGGTGAATCTCTTTCTAACTCTATTTCTCATTGGTAACTTAACTTATAAAACCATTCAAGTGGATGGGAATTTAGAAGACTGGACTCTCGATGAGTCTGTAATACCCGACGCTCCCAACGATTGCGCGGTCACCGGTAACGAAATCTACAGCATCTATATGACATGGGATGCCAACTACCTTTATGTGGGGGCAAGCTATAAGGTGCAGAACAAAGCTCTACTTGTCGTACTTGATAGAGGGGTAGGAAAGGGAGTACACGACATTAATAATCTGGACTGGTATCCAAGAAACTTCCAGTTTTTTGGTATGAATGCAGATATTCTTATAGCTCTGTGGAATGCAGACCTTGGAACGGGTGGTGTAAGAACAATAACAGGGGAAATTGTCAATAATAAAGTGAGGACGGTACCGTTCCCTGGCGTTCTCACTCAAAATCGTGCAATCTCAGGAGATTCCGGCGGGATCGAAGTAGCACTGCCATTTACTTCTCTTTTTCCTGAAGGAATACCACAGGGCGCCAGTATCAAGGCGGTTTCAGTAATAGCCGGGTCGGACAACGAAGGTGGAGTTGAATCGGCACCTGATAATCCTTCAGTCCGCCCCTATCAGGCATCTGCTATAAGAAAGATCGTTCAAATAACTTTAGACTCGGACGGCGACGGAATTCCCGACGAAGGCGTAAGACCTGTAGATGTTACCGATACAATTTACACCGAAGAACAGGTTCTCAAAATTTCCGCTTTTGATCTTTCTCAGAGGAGTGCAAGGATCGGCGAAACAATAAGGATAGAGGTTTCAGTCACAGACTACACAAATTTAGATATAGCTATCTATACGGAACGGGGCGAACTTGTAAAGAGATTCGTAACACAAAATGCCGAGCCAGGTAGTAAATATTCCTTCGATTGGGATCTGAAAAACCAGAGCGGGAATTTTGTTCCACAGGGTAGGTACATTATTGTTGTTAAAGCTGGAGAATATGTAAGGGAGAAAAAAGCCGTTTTTGTATACAGATAGACTACTCGTTGGTGTAGATCTTGCCTGGAAAGAGGGCCACACATCCTATGGCGTTGAAATATTAGAGGAAATGTATGTAAGAAATACTTTCACCTTCACAACAATGAAAGAGCTGGATCAAGTTCTCACATCCATGGAACCGAACATTGTGAACATTTTCATCGACGCTCCACTTCACCTAAACGAGGAAAAAGGCACAAGACTCTGTGATAAAAAATTTGCAGAAAGGGGCATTCCCATATTACCTTTTAATAGAAAGGTAATAGAAAAAATGTATTCGCCCTATAAGGGATTCCAGGTAAGGGAATTCCTTGAGAGAAAGGGCTTTAAATATTGCGGTAGCTACGATGAGAATAGTTTCTTTGAATGTTACGCCTTTGGAAATGCGACACTGGTCTTTGACGTAAAAAAGAAAAGAGCATTCTTGGAGAAATGGAAGCTACTAATGAGTGAACTTGGGTTCTCGAATCTCGAGATCGTAAAGAATAGACATCATATCGACGCGCTACTATGTACACTGCCATACTTTACCGAAAAATGGGAGTTTGAAATTTTTAGAACCTTCAGGAATGATGGGTACTGCCTTTTTGTCCCATGGTGAGAAGAAAATGTTTGAGGAATGGGGAGGGAAAAGATACAATAGTTTTAACTATCACCTGAAAAGCTTATTTGGTGAAAAGGTTTATAAAGTCGCTCTCGATGCGGGTTTTACATGCCCCAACAGGGATGGCAGTATTGGTACTGGGGGTTGCATCTTTTGCGATGCCGGCGGATCCAGAGCGGGTTACGTAGATCCTGACATTCCCGTCGAAGACCAGTTAATAAGGGGCATGGAATCTATCTCAAGACAGACAGGGGCAAAGAAATTTATTGCCTATTTTCAAGCATTCTCTAATACCTACGCGCCCATCAAAAGATTAGAGGCGCTCTATCGCTCGGTCGTCAAGTTCGATGAAGTTGTTGGAATTTCTATTTCTACAAGGCCAGACCTCGTTCCCAATGAAATCCTTGATCTTATCGAGGATATAGCAAAGGAGAAGTACCTCTGGCTGGAGCTCGGCGTCCAGACTATGAAAGACGAGACTTTAAGGTTTCTTAATCGAGGGCACAGTGTTGCCGAAAACATTGATGCAATTAAAAGGGCAAAAGCAAGACCAAACACGAGGGTTTTGGCTCACGTTATCATCGGTTTGCCAGGTGAATCAGAGGAAGAAATCTTGTCAAACGCACGATCCCTTTCCCTACTGGGTATAGATGGAATAAAGATACATCACCTCTACGTTGTTGAAAATACTCTCCTTGCGAGCTTATATGAAAAAGGTGAAATAAAGCTCTTTGAAAATGTGGATGAATTTGCAGATATTGCAGCAAAATTTCTCGAGCATTTAAGTCCTAATGTAATTATTCATAGGCTTCAGGGATTTGCCCGGAGTGGGCTTATCGCGCCGGCATGGACTTCAAATAAGTTCATCGGAGTACAAAAAATCGAGGAGCTACTCGAAGTGCGAAATACATTCCAAGGACGTAACTTTAATAGATAAAGTTAATGCAGTATTAGAAACCCTTTCAAGTTAATCCTATCTTGCATAAAACTTTCAAAATATCAAGGGTAAAAGTTAGCCTTTCCCTTCTTTTCTTCCAAAAACTTTCAATTCTTATATATCAGCAACTCACATCACACACAATTCGACTATGAAAAATCTTACTGTCTTCCTGGTAAACTACTGGAATACAACCTTGCAACCAGACCCTGCCGAACCTAAAATTGTAATTTAGGAAATTTAAGATAACCTTAATAACTTACAATTGAACTAAAACATCTGCAAAAGTCTTTAGGAATCAAATTCTGTTGATTATGGTGGAGCTGAGGGGACTCGAACCCCCGACCTGTACGTTGCGAACGTACCGCTCTCCCAACTGAGCTACAGCCCCACACCTTTTAAATTATATTGGGATGGAATAGTAATAACAAACAAATAAAAATAATGGAAGTTTGAATGAAAGCTTGGGCTTCTTTATACTTAGAAAATAATGAATTTTTTCATCTCGTGCGGTGAGATCTCCGGTGATATGCATGCTTCTGCGCTTGTAAAGGAGCTAAAGAAACTCATCCCAAGCGCAACTTTTACAGGTATTGGTGGAGATTATCTTCGGGACGAGGGCGTTGAGACCATACTGGATATCAACGAAATGGGGATCATCGGCTTCGTGGAAGCTATTAAAAGCATTTCAACAGTTAACCACCAGCTCGAAATCGCCTATAAGCATGCAATGCACGCAGACTGTTGTATCTTTGTAGATTACCCTGGTTTTAATCTCCGCCTCGCAAGGAGAACCCGCAAAATTGGGAAAAAAAATATATACTATATACTACCACAGGTTTGGGCTTGGGGCGCATGGAGATTAAAAAACCTAAGGAAGGACTTTGACCTCCTATTATCAATCCTTCCTTTTGAAGAGGCATATTTTCAAAAGCACAATGTAAAGGCACATTTTTGTGGGAACCCAGTTTTTGACAGATACGTCTCTGAAGGAGAAAATGTTGAAGAAATAGAAATTCCTGAAGGCAAGAAGATCATCGGTATCCTTCCAGGCTCGAGAGGCTCCGAGATAAACCGCATATTACCTTATGTTGAAGAGATCATCACCGAATTAAACTCAAAGAGAAAGGACCTATTTTTCATCATATCACGCAAAATAGCATATGAAATTAAGGCTCTCGAAAATACCACATTTTACGAAGGCTCTCCATACTCAATAATGAAGGCTTCCGATGTCCTTCTCGTTAAGTCTGGAACCGCCACCCTCGAAGCTGGCCTTTTCGAAAAGCCCATGGTTGTCATTTATAAAGGCTCGTACTTAAGCTATGTCATTGCAAAGATGTTCGCTAAAACTGACTATATCAGCCTTGTAAATCTGATCTTGGGTGAAGAAGCCGTCCCCGAGTACGTTCAAAAGATAAACACAGAGGAAATTCTGCAAAAGCTCATTGGTTTCCTTGACAATAGTAAACTATACACTGATACGGTAAAAAAGCTTAAAAATTTAAAACAAATTTTAAAACCCGGTGCAGCGGAAAATGCTGCAAGGACTATTTATGAGGAGGTCTTAAAGAATGGATATGTTGGAGTTGATCAGAAACCTTCCTGATCAGATAGAAGAGGCAATAAATTACGAAATTCCTGATATTCCGAAGCCTTTAGGGGTATTTGTCTGCGGGATGGGAGGGTCTGCCATTGCAGGTGATATTACAAGGATTATTGCCCTGGACACAAAAGTTCCCATCGAAGTCGTTAGAGATTACTCCTTACCTTCTTATGCCGAGAAATCTGATCTTCTAATCGCTTCAAGCTACTCTGGGAATACGGAAGAAACCCTTTCAGCATTTGAAGATGGCAGAAAAAGGGGACTCTCGCTCTTCGTAGTCACGAGCGGAGGTAAGCTTTTTGAGCTTGCAAATAGTTACAATGTACCCTTCGTAAAGATTCCTGAAGGTTATCCCCCACGAACAGCACTTGGCTATTTGCTTACACCACTTGTAATGCTTCTTAATAAACTCGGTATAATTCAAAAGCACTTGGCATCTGATTTCGTAAATATCCCTTCTTTTCTCAGGGAACTACAAAACTCTTTTGAAAAAGAAGATTCCCTTGCCATTGATATTGCATCGAAGTTTTACAAAAGGATCCCCGCTATATATACTTCCTCAACGCTCTACCCCATCGCCCTTCGATGGAAGGCACAGATTAATGAGAACGCAAAAGCCTTCTGCCATACAATGGAATTCCCAGAAATGAATCACAATGAAATAAACGGCATAAAAAATCCCAATATTAGATGCGAAGCTATATGGGCATTATTCATACAAGATGCGGAAGATAATCCCAGAATAAAACTCAGGTTCAAGATCACAAAGGACCTCATAGAGGAAAGCATTCAGGGTTACACATTCCTTGACTCCTTCGGGTCAAATTTCATTGAAAGGCTTTTTTACCTTATATATCTCGGAGACTATGTGAGTTATTATTTAGCAAAGTTCTACAATGAAGACCCCGTTCAAATTCCCAGGATAACAGAACTAAAAAGGAGATTATCAGAATGAAAGCCATGATACCCGTTGGAGGTAAAGGAACACGCCTAAGACCCCATACACTAACCACCCCAAAACCGTTGATAACTGTTGCAGGAAAGCCCATCTTGTTCCACATTATCGATAGGATACTACCTTACAAACCTGAGGAGGTCATTCTCGTAATCCCTCCTGACGGCGAAAATATTTTCAAAGCAGTAAAAGAGGGATTTCCTCATATCAAAGTAAGCTATGCAGTCCAGGAGCAGCCCCTCGGCCTTGGACATGCAATTAGGGTTGGTCTCGATTTAGTTGGTGATTCAGAATTACTCATAGTACTCGGGGATACGATTATAGACATCACCCTCAGAGAAGAGGATTTTAATAACGATTTTATGGGCGTCAAAAAAGTGGACAATCCGTCCCGCTACGGCCTTGCTGTCATCGATCAGGACAGAAATGTATTGCAAGTGGTGGAAAAACCAAACCACTTTGTGTCAGACCTTGCTATTTCGGGGATCTACTTTTTTAAGAACCCCTCTGTTCTCCGTGATGCTCTTAACTATATCATAAACAACGACATAAAAACAAAGGGCGAATACCAACTTACCGACGCTATACAATATATGCTAAATAGCAATTATCGGCCAAAGGCAATCTATATTGAAGAATGGTGTGACTGCGGCACAGTGGAGTCGTTATTGTCCACCAACAAGTATCTTCTTCATAAACACAGTATAATCAAGGAATTCCCTAACGCCCTGATTATCCCACCCTGCTATATAGGAGATGGCGCAGAAATCAGCAACAGCCTTATCGGACCCTATGTTTCTATTGGGAACGATGCAAAGATCTTCAACTCCATTATTCAGAACTCCATTATAAACGAACGTGCGGAAGTAGAAAATATCATCATTACATCCTCCATAATAGGGAAAGATTCCTACTTAAAAGGCTCTGCAAAGGTAGTAAACCTCGGCGATTCTTCAGAAATGGTTGAGAGTTAGTTACCAAGAATCTCCATAAGAACTCTCACCGCTTCCCTTAACTGTCGACTCGCTGGTAGATTATCTTCAATTATCTCATCTTCCACAAGAATATCGGGCTCAACAGGTGTATTTTCGAGACTGGGGCCATCAACATCGTAGAACCAGCCCTCGCTGGGCAATCTAAAAACGGTCTTACCGTCAAAAAGGGTATGATCTTTAGTCCCAATAACACCACCAAAGGTAGGCATACCAACCACCTTACCTAATCCCAACTTCTTAAAACCCGCAGGAAATATTTCGGCATCTGAAAAGCAGAACTCATTGGTAACCAGGACAATTGGTCTGTCCCATCTAAAGAGAGAATTGAACTCAGGAAGTTCGTCTCTATCTTTTTGTACAATGTAGTGAGTCCTCCGAAGGAAATTTAAGAGCTCGTCATGAATACTCCCTCCACCATTATACCTAATGTCAAGGATCAAACCTTGTTTATCTCTATTTTCATAGATATCCTTCTCAAATTCTAAATAATCCTGGTCACCCATTCCCCGCACGTGAATATAAGCAAATTTACCACTACTCACACTATCCACATATCTGCGATTCCCTTCAACCCACGACTTGTAAAGTAAATTTAGTACATTAAAGTATGAAACAGGCTTAAGTTTTATTTCGCTTTGACTCCCCTTCTTTGAACCTCTTAAAACAGTAATCACTATCTCTTTGTTCTCCGTATCTCTCAAGAAATAGCCAAATTGGACGGTATCGGTAATTTCCATATCACCAATTTTTGTTATAATGTCACCGGTACTCAAGCCTGCAAAGAAAGCCGGAGAATCCTTGATAATCCTCTTTATTTTTACTCCTGTACCCGCATAAGTGTCGTCAACAATTATTCCCAAATCCCCGAACCTCTCACGGGGCGCATCCCATTCCTGCCAGATATCAAGATGAGAAGCATTCAATTCTCCCAGCATCCGTGAAACCAGGTTGTTAAACTCCGAATAGGATTTCACGAAAGGAACATACTGCTGATATTTTTCCAACATTGCTGGCCAGTTTGCACCGTGCATTTTTTCGTCATAGAAGCCATCTTCAAGGAGCCACCACCCCTCCCGCATTAAGTTAGAATATAGATTTTCATAACTAAGTGAAACTTTTCCACTGGTTCTAATCTCTTCATACCCTGTCCCTTCAACTTCGGTCTTGTAAAGTTTACCGTTCCCCGACAAGAACACCACCCACGAGCCATCTGGAGAAAATTCGATTTTCTTGGGTTCCAAGTTGCCTTCCGTTACCCTTCTTGGCTTTATCCCCGTATGGTCTACAATCCACAGATCATTTCCGCCCAAGTCTTCTGCTTGAACAGCAATGTACAGTCCGTTTGGAGAAATTGCATAATAATTATAATAAGCTCTGAACCTGTGGACCGTCACTGTTCTCTCTCTAATCCGGTCAAAGTGAATCGTCAACGGGTCCTTAAGAGTATCAGATTCTTTTACCGTTTTAAGGAAATTATCGATGTCCTTAAAAGTACTTTCGGACAAAAATGCATATTTTACCCACCAGTCCCCTTCGTAGTTGCGAGAGGCAAAGAAAATCCGCTTGCCATCACGAGTCCAATGGGGTTTGTAATCATCATTCGGATGATTCGAGATGTTAATAGGCTTTGCATCCGGCTCAGCACGGGCAATATAAATATCCTCCCTCGGTCCCATTTCTGTCCTACTATAAGCAATCCACCGAGAGTCAGGAGACCATGAATACCATAGTATATCATTATGATCTCCAACTCTAAAAATTTTCCCCTCTTTCAGATCTTTTACAAATAGAGCTCCACCACTTTTCATAAATGCCAGCATGCGCCCGTCAGGTGATACGAGAGGTTTTCTATCGGTCCCATAATCCGATACGATAGCATCTTCAGAAAAAGAATACGCCATAGAAAACCTTTCCGCATTTCTGGGCCGAGCCTTGTAGATGTTGTAATTCCCGTCTCTAAGGGAACTGAAGTACATGGATTGACCGTCCGGGGACCACGTAAGGTCCGCCTCGGGGGCGGGCGTCTTCGTAATTCTAAAGACTTCTCCATACTTCGTAGAAGAGGTATCAAGACACATTAAAAAAACATCACCCAACGCTATAAATGCAAGCTCATCCCCTTTCGGTGATATGGCAAAATCCGTCACATTCCCTGCAAGGTCAAAAACCACATCTTTACGACAGTCAAAATCGTCAATAACCCTTATGTCGGGTTTCGAAACCTTACCTATTGTACAGTCATAAACATAAAGCTCACCTAAAGATTCCATCACAATCTTCCTTCCATCATCTGAAATTGAAGCCCAATCAATTTCTTCGTTAAAATTGGTAAGTTGTTTAACATTTCCACCGTTGAGGTCCATAACAAATAGGTTCGTTATACCATTTTCTGCTCTATTAGAAAGAAAATATACTTTTCCATAAGCTTTCGAATATAGAGGACGACAATCTCTTAGATTGTTCTCTGTCAGCCTTTTGAATGTGCCACTCCGCATATCGAAGAGCCAGAGCTCAGCTGCGGCTGGCCCTCGGTAACCTTTTCTATACCATGGTTCGTTTCCCCTTTCAATCAGAATGGTAAAACTATCAACAAAAGAAACATTATTCACTTCGAAATCCAGCACTTTCTGAGGATTCCCTCCGAAAATCGAAATTCTATAAACTCCTCCGCGGAAATCGTACATCTGAGAGCTGAAATAAATACTCTTTGAGTCTCGACTAAAAGCCAAGGGATACTCATAAGCAGGATGAAAGGTGATGCGTCGAGGAGGGCTGCTTCCATCGGCTGGGACAATGTAAAGTTCGCTCGTTCCACTCTCATCAGATACGAAGGCGATCCATTTACCGTCAGGGGACCACTTAGGTGACCCTTCAAACCCCGGGGATGTGGTTAGCCGAACGCTAAGACCACCTGAAGCTGGACCCACCCATATGTCACCGTGATATGAATAAGCAACATATTGACCATCGGGAGAAAGGGACGGACCCAACGCCCATCGCACGGGCTGCCCTGTTAACACAGTAGATATAAAAAATATAAATAACTTACCCATAAAGAAATTATATAGATAGCTAGGGGTACAGGCTAATTGTCTAATAGTACAACTTGTGGCTTAAAACTCTTCGCTTCTTCAGGCGTGACAACGGCAAAAGAGACAACGATTAAAAGGTCGCCCAGCTCCCCCTTCCTCGCTGTTGCACCGTTGAGAACACACTCTAAAGTGCCACGCTTACCTGGGATTACGTAAGTGGAAAACCTTTCTCCATTGTTGATGTTATAAACCTCAACCCTCTCGTATGGAAAAAATCCTGCTCGCTCCAGAAGGTCCGCATCAACAGTGAGACTTCCCTCATAATTTAAATTCTTATCCGTAATTTTTATCCGGTGAATTTTAGATTTTAGAATCATAACATACATAGATAAATAATAATGCGAGCTTTCCGAACCATCAATAGATCAATACCTACGGGACCTTCATTACTTCGACATACGTGTCGTGGTAGGCCGCCTGAGAACCGAACTCCTTTACAGTATGATCGTCAGTAAGCTCATTTACAGTAAATCCCGTAATACTTGGCCAAAAAGCTTTAAACATAACTACAGAGCCCTGTGGCAGTGAATCATCGATGTGGACAGTAGTAAATATGCTTCCCTTATCGTTAAACACATTAACTCTCTCGCCCTCTACAAGGCCACGAGTTTCGGCATCTTTAGGGTTAATAAATACCCTCGCATCAACTTCACCGAGTGTATTACTATATTGGCTCGTTATGGTCTTATCGCACGTAAGGGAAAGGAGCCTCAAAGGGAACCTCTCCTGTTTCAACTCAATTCTTTCTAAACTGATATCCGGAAAGTCAGGAATATTTCTCTTTTTTCTTCTACGGGAAACAAATTCCACCTTTCCAGAGGGAGTCCCAATTTGAAACTTCCTCTCTACCTTTAAATAACCCTTCTTACTCAGTTGATCAATGTTTATATCTACGGATTTTAAAACTTCCTTAGCTATGTTTCTCTCATCTTCCTGTAGCTCGGGGTCACTGTATCCAAAGTAATTGGCAAGTTTTCTGACTAATTCATAATTACTCATCCCCCAACCTTCAAAAACCTTTTCGTTAATCCCAACATACTGGTGATAGTACGAATCCACAATATCGAAGTACTCAAAAAAGGATTTTGCGGGGAAAACTATATCTGAATATAATGCCGTATCGGTAAGAAATAAATCATGAGTGACCACAAAGACATTATTATTCAATATTGCTCTCTTCAGCCGATTCACATTGGGGTTAGTTACAAGGGGGTTAGCATTGTAAATAAAAAGAAACTTAACGTCACCATTCTCAATGGCTTCAGCAAGATCCGACTGATAAATGAAGTTATTCTCGCAGCTCCTCAGGTGAGACCCCTTCACATATTCCTTATCAAGTCCAACATCCATATTATAGATAAAACCGGGAAGATGTCCCACAAGAAAAGGAAGATAGGAGATCATAGCAACTGCCATAGGGCCATCCTGACTTCGCTGGAACCCATATCCTATGTGTATTATACCCTTCCTCTCGAAAAAAACGCGAGCAAAGTTTTCCGCCTCCTCATAAGTTACACCGCACCTATCCGTGAGAGTACTAAAGGAAAGACCTTTCAGATAATCTCTAAAAGCATCGAAGCCTATTGAATTTTTTAATACAAAATCTTCAGCATATAAGCCCTTCTCCACAAGAATCTTAGAAAGCAGCAAAGCCAAATGTAGATCTGAAGATGGACTAATCTTCAGAAAATAATTGGCGTTACGCGCGGTTTCACTCTTTCTCACGTCTACTACACCAATTTCGAATCCTCTTCTTTTGAAAAAACTGTAACCATGCAAATTGGTCTTAACAGGGTTCATCCCCCAATAAACCACGAGATTGGAACCTTCTACATCTTCAGGTGACAGACCAACGGAAGTACCATAAACATCTTTCAACGCCTCATCTCCCCCAGCATCACATAGGTTATGTTTAACAAAAGAAGCATTCACCTTATTGAAAAACCTGTATGGGAAGAATCGATTTATAATGCCCCTTGTTCCTGCAAATTCAAAGACCAGCACTTTATCTGTCCCAAAGTCCCTCTGCACGCCTCTAAGAGCATCTCTGAAGATAAGAAAGGCGCTATCCCAAGAGATGGGCTGAAGTTCTTCTGAACCTTTTTTCACGTTAAAAAGTGGCGTTCTGAGCCTATCGCTCGACAGAGCCCATTCCCCCATATGTCTGCCCTTATAACAGAGAAAGCATGCTGTTATTGGGTTTTTGCAGTCTGGGCGTAATAGAAGTTGAGAACCATTATAATCAGTCTTGAAAAAACAAGTATCAAAACAATCCCTCATACACACAGACTTCTTCATACTACCATTTTAAACCCAAATCTCTAACCCATAAAACGCTAAAGGAGGAAGCCTTTATTCTAAATTACCACAACAACCCTGATATAATTCCTTACGCTGCTTCTAAATGGAGGAATCCCATATTATTTTCTTTTAAGCACCCCCCCTTTTTAATTACACGGATCTTTTAGTTTTTTCAAGCGACTATGCTGAACTCTGCACTACAAGAAAATACCAACACATTGTTTTAAAATTTACTTATGTATGAGCCAAAAACGGGGAAGATTAATGCTGCGCCACACTCTCCAGGGGTTTACATATTTCGCAGGGGCAAGGAGATTCTGTATGTTGGAAAGGCAAGAGATTTAAAAAACCGCCTTAAATACTACCTTTCTATTAAGGCCGACCCGCGTATCAGGGCCATTGTTAAAAGGTCCGACGATCTTGAGTACATAGTAACGGGCAGTGAAGAAGAAGCACTACTCCTCGAAGCAAATCTAATTAAGATACATAAGCCAAAATACAACATAAGATTAAAAGACGATAAAAAATACCCTTACATAAAAATCACCGGTGGACCGTACCCAGCAATAGCACTGACACGAAACTTAAAAGAGTCAGGTATTACCATTTTTGGTCCATATGTCAATGCACAGGCCGTTAGGAAAACCATAAGGGCACTGAGAAAGATTTTCCCAATAAGGGTGTGCAAATATAAGCTCCCCACAAGTAGAAAGATTACACCCTGTATCGATTACCACATAGGTAAATGTCTTGCTCCGTGTATACCCGGGAAAGTTGACGCAGAAATCTATGGGCAGATTATCCAAAATGTGACAAAGTTTCTTAAGGGAGACACTGACGAGATTGAAGCCGAGCTTGAGGAAAAAATGAAACAGGCTTCTCGTAATCTCGAATATGAGAAGGCAAAAATCTTTCGAGATGAGCTCCTCGCAATCCGTAAGCTTTCAAAGGAGCAAGCAGTCCAAAGACTTGGCGGAGAGAACAAAGACATCTGCGTGGTATATAGAATCTACCGCAATGCCATTGCATATATAATTAAAGTCAGAGAGGGTACTGTTGTCGATCGAGAGTCTTACTTCCTTGAAACTTCTGAAAATGATAAAGATGAGGAAATACTTTCAGGATTTCTCGTACAATACTATTCAACTTCAGCCGTCCCTCCACAACTTGTGGTGATCGACAAAAAAATTAAAGATTTAAAAGTGGTCTCTTCAGCACTGAAGCTCGACATCAGAGTTACAGAATCCACAGAAGATCGTAGATTAATCGAAATGGCTTACGAAAATGCTCGGAATGAACTCGAAGAAGAAGTAAGTAAAAAGAAAGGCGTAAGAGACATTCATCCAGGTCTTATTGAGCTTTCGGAACTGTTGAACTTGCCACAAGTTCCAGAGAGAGTCGAAGCTTGTGACATTTCCCAATTATTCGGCTCAGAAAAGGTAGGATCTTTTGTTTGCTTTTTAAAGAAAAGCCTCTCGAAGTCTAACTATAGGAGATACAAAATCCAAACTTACCGCGAAGATGACCCACATATGATATACGAGATCGTAAAGAGGCGGCTCGACGACGAACCCCTGCCCGATGTGATCATAATCGACGGTGGACTACCACAACTCAGCCTTGCAAAGAAAGCAAAGAAAGAACTGGGGAAGGATATACCCCTTATTGCCTTTGCAAAACGGTTTGATGACATCTATCTCGAAGATGGAAGGCGTGTAATGATACCCAAAAGAAGCCACCTATTTAGCCTTATGAAAGTCTTGAGAGACGAAGCCCATCGTTTCGCTATTACCTACCACAGGAAATTGAGAAGTAAGAAGATTCACGAAACATCTCTAAAAATTGATGGAGTAGGACCAAAAACAACATCAAAACTTATACAACACTTTGGCTCCATGAAAAAGATTAGAGAAGCATCCCTCGAAGAAATCAAAAGTGTGCAGGGTATAGGCGAAAAGATGGCACTAAAGATATATCGAGGTTTGAGGGAATATATTCAACGCAATAATAGCTAAGACTGAATTCAAGCTTATTGTCCTACACAGAAGGTGTCAGCTTTAATCATTATCGGATTTTCAGAAAATAATAGAAAAACAAATATTAAATTTAACTATTGACAACACCTGCTATTAGTGTTATTTTATAACAAATACAATATCAAGTCTTAGAATTGTGGAGTAGGTAGTAAGCAATTGTTTATGACCGATAAAGGTAGGAAAGGAGGTCAAATGAATAGATACGATTTAAAAGATAAAGTTGCCATTGTAACAGGGGCACGTAGGGGTATAGGTGAAGGTATTGCTCTAAAGCTTGCTGCTAATGGGGCAAGGGTGGTAGTAACAGACATAGATGAAAATGATTGTCAAAAAGTGGTAGACAAAATCGCTACAGCAGGTGGTAGAGGCCTTGCACTAAAATTGGATGTAACTGACGAAAAAAATATCAAAAATGTCATCGATAGAGTTTCAGAAACCTACGGCAGAATCGACATACTCGTTAATAATGCCGGCATCTTCGCCCAAGGAGAATTAGACAAGATGGAAACGAGCGTAATTGACAGAATCCTCAATATAAACTTGAGAGGCTTAATTCTCTGCTCAAAATATGTGATTCCCATCATGAAGAAACAAAACTATGGTAAGATAATCAATATCGCCAGTATCGCAGGATTTGTAAGTTTCGATATATCCAGCATCTACTGTGCAACTAAGGGCGCCATCGTAAATCTTACAAGGGAATTAGCTACCGAACTTGCAAGATTCAAGATCAATGTTAATGCAGTAGCCCCCGGCGTCATTGAAACCCCTATGACCGGCAATCTGTTAGCTAATAATGAGGTCTCAAAAGCACTTCTTAACAAGATACCATATGGGAGAGTGGGAACTCCTCAAGATATAGCTAATGCAGTAGCCTTCCTTGCTAGTGATGACAGCGAATACATGATTGGCCACACCCTTGTGGTAGATGGGGGTTGGATAGCTCAATAGTAAGCCTTTAGTAAAAACAACAATACCGGTAATGCAAAAACTGTAAGCAAAAAGTAATTTTATATCTTAATTGAGTACTATTGAATAAATTTTTTTTTATAATCATGTCCCTTGCCACAAAATAGGAAAACCCGGAGAATTTTTGACTCTGCTTGAATAATGCTCAACAATTTTGCAGTTATAACTTTAGAAGGTTGCAGTATAAAATGGTAGAGAGAAATAAAAACAAAGTAGGTATACTCAGACGAAGTCTATGAATAGAGTAAGTTATCCATCTATTAACGGAGGTATATATGCAGAGATCCATTAAAAATGTATTACCGGTAGTGATACTGGTAACATCCCTCAACGCAGGAGGGTTCGCACTTTCTGGAGTTGGAGCAAGAGCTTTATCGATGGGCGGAGCCTTTAGAGCAATTGCCAACGACTGGTCAGCCGTATACTGGAACCCTGCAGGTGTATCGTATCTAACCGAGACTCAGATCGCCCTTAATGGAATTGCCGTAGGGCCTCGTAGCTCGTTTGAACCCAATACAGGTATCCTCGGATACGATGGACCCTATTCTCTACGAGAAAAGGTAAATTCCGTGCCCCAGAACTTTTATATCCCGGCTTTTGTATATGTAACACCCTTTGAGATCGCTGAGAGCAGGGTCGCCATTTCCTTCACTGTCCCCTTCGGGCTAGGCTCTAAATGGGATCTATACGACTTCCCCATTGGATACTACAACACCACAGATACGTCATTTCATATACCAGAGTACGAAAAACACGACTGGCAGAGCAATCTTTCAATCTACAATATGTACCTATCCTACGGAAAAGCATTTGGGCCCCTTATGGTTGGCATTTCAGGAGGTGTTACTCTTACTAACATAATGCTTCGGAAAGTAAACTTCTTAGACCCGGCGACCATCGATCCATCTCTCACTTCCCTACCCATCCAGTACAGGCTTTTCCCCATTGACACGAAAATTGAAGGTACTGGATGGGGACTTGGTGGAAACATTGGCGTCCTCTGGAACCTTTCTGACAAACTCAAAATGGGAGCATCAGCGAGGTTGTATTCCAAAATAAATATTGAGGGCACCGCTGACTTAGTGCTTTACTTTCCCTATAATGACTACTTGCTTTCTCAGGTGCCGCCCGAGGCTCAGTTTATTTTTAACGGCTCCACAGCCAGCGGTTCAGGGGGTTTGAAGACTACACTAAACCTCCCCATGAACTTCGGGGCTGGACTCTCTTACAAACTGACAGAGACCTTACTCTTAGCCCTTGACGTAGACTGGACACGATGGTTTACTATGGACAGGCTCGGAGTAGATTTTCAAAACCTTGTTCTTAAGATCGGTGGGATGATACCCTTGGATACTCTAAAGACCGACACATTAAATTTCCTGTGGAACAATACTTATAGAGTAAGCATCGGAGCTGAGTATGCGCTCTTCCCGAACCTATTTTTAAGAGCGGGGGCTTACTGGGACCAGTCACCTGTACCTGCCACCACAACAACTGTCCTTATACCAGACCCTGGAGAAAAATACAGCATAAACCTCGGAATCGGGTATATAATGAAAAATGTTGAGCTCAACTTAAATTACGAATATCTGCTGCCCGTGTCCCATGAAGTCGAGAGGGGTGAAAGTTACAGCTATAAATCCGACTATCTTCCAGGCAAATACTCAATGTTCATAAATGCCCTCGGGCTTAACGTAAACTTCAAATTCTAAGGAGGACAAAATGAAAAAAATTTTGTGGTCTATACCTTTATTGGTTCTGGCTTTCTCGTGCCAGAAAGTTGATGAAATTATAGGACCTGACATTGACTCAGGGTATGTAGAACTCGTGAGCATTTCTGCCACCGACCCAAATATTGGAACAAAACCCGCAATGCTATACCTCCCACCAGATTATGATCCTTCGTACAAATATCCAGTAGTGATCTTCCTTCATGGTTTTGGTAGTAACCACTTATTCTGGCAGAGTGTAGAGGATATAAAGGGCATCCTCGATTATATGATTTCAGCAGGAAAAATAAATAAATGCATTGCCCTGATGCCAAACGGGGACAATGTTCTCGGTGGAAGCTTTTACACCAATAGCGAATACCCTCCCTTTGCTCACTCAGTTTTTGGTAGATATGAAGATTACTTGGTTCATGATGTTCTGAACTTTCTCAAGGGTAACTACCCCGTAGATACATCGGAAATTTACATCATCGGCATCTCTATGGGCGGTTATGGGGCAATGAAACTGGGAGTTAAATATCCTGATATATTTAAGGGTTGTGCATCTCATTCTGGTCCCATCGCCTTCGAGCAGTTTCTCACAGAAATACCGGGAATTGGAGTTAATATGATCCAGGCGGTTCTGACAGAATGGGCAGACTTTGGCTACCATATCCCCTCAACGGCGGCTCTTTACCTTGGTGCTTCAAGGCCGCTCTCTACTATGCTATTCGCTATGGCAGGTGCATTCAGCCCTAAAATAGGTCCGTTAAATACCTTTGATACTCTAAATTACGAAATACCACTGGATACAGTGCCAGGTACGGGAGGGACCATCTGGGCTGGCGTAAGGCTTCCGTTAACTCCATCAGGAGACACAAACAGTATTTTTCACGACTGGCTCCATAATGATGATGTATTCAACCTAATTCAATCAAACTTTGCATCGGTGCAAAGCAAAAACTTAAAAATTTATATTGACTGTGGATATGAAGATGATTTGTTTCTGACCCCCCACGCAGTTATGTGCAGTAATCTCTTGAACACATTAAACTACACTCACTACTTTAAGGTCTTTACCGACGCACCAGGATATCCAGCAGAAGATTTTCCGCCAGGACACGTTACCCATCTACAGTTAAGAGTTTCAGAATCTTTGAAGTATTTACTCGGGAGGTAAGAAGTTTTAGGGCGTCCCCCGTTCGGGGGACGCCCTAAAAAGTATGCGTACAATAATTGTAATACCTGCAAGAATCGGGTCTACGAGATTCCCCGGAAAGGTGCTGGCGCCTATCCTTGGAAAACCCATGATTCATTATGTGTACGATGGAGCAAGAGAATCAAAAATAGTCGAGAAGGTCCTCGTAGCGACGGATTCCAGCGAAGTCTTAGAAGTAGTTAAAGGATTCGGGGGCGAAGCAATACTAACCCCTTCTGAACTACCATCGGGGACAGATCGAGTCTATGCGGCAGTTAGAGATCTAAGCGCAAAGTACATCGTTAATCTCCAAGGTGATGAACCTCTAATTCGAGGTACCGTACTTGATACGATCTTTGAGGTGCTATTTGACACCGATGCTGACATCGTAACCCCGTACTACAAGACTCGTGACAAACGAGAAATTAATGACCCTAACAGAATAAAAATTGTCTCTGATAAAAGAGATTACGCTCTTTACTTTTCAAGAAGTCCCATACCCTTCGAAAGGGACGCTAATTCCACTATACGTTACAAAATCCATACAGGGATTTACGGTTTCAAAAGAGAAAGCCTTGAGAGGTTCGTCTCATTGCCCCAGTCAGAGCTTGAAAAAACTGAAAAACTCGAGCAACTGAGAGCTCTTGAAAATGGGATGAAGATTAAACTTGTTGAGGTGGATTTCAAATCCATTCCCGTTGATGTCCCCGAAGATATTAAAAAAATCGAAAAACTATTAACAAAGTCTAGTAAGTAGCTTTTCAAGAAATTCCTTTTCTTCCCCTGGTCTTATAATCCCTTCAAGAAGCGCTTCCTCTATCTTCTCGTAAAACTCCCTCGATAATTTAGGGTCTTTGACCCTCTCTATAATGTATTGAATAGAAATAGAAGGGTTCAATTTTCCTCTCTCCGTAATGTACTTATCAATAATGCGTTCATCCACACCATTCAGCAATCCCCACGCCCTTACGCCTTCTGGCGCCTCATCCTTGAAAATCTTGTGTAAAGCCCCAACAGTTATTTCTGGAGTTCCGTGCCCAAATATTTTTTCAAGAGTTCTCCTTTCGGAAACTGTAAATTTGTCTTTATTATGAATAAAATAATGCTCTAAGCCAAAGGGTATCAGGAATAAACACCAAACCGATTGCTTCCTGGGTAAAATCCGATCCATTTCAACAAGTAGATCATAATCAAAAGTATCAAACATATTGTTCCAATGAAAAAGGATGTTCCTCTTACCAAGCTCAGCAAACATCAGTAGTCGTCGTTCCTCGGCTGCATACAATTCAACTTCCCTCTTAATCCGTGGAAAAGAAACCATGGGTAAGGACTTCTTTGCATTCTCAAACTCTCTTTCAGTTGATGCATCAAGGTAAAGATTAAATCTATACGTATACTTTATAGCCCGGAACGCCCTTGTTGGGTCATCCATGAAGCTCCCTTGCTTATTTACTCTCAAAATTCTCTTCTTTAAATCCTCAAATCCGCCCAGAGGGTCCATCAGATAAAATGTTCTTGGGTATAATTGTATTGCCATAGAGTTTATCGTGAAATCTCGCCTTTTAAGGTCTTTGACTATATCATAACATGGCGTTACCTCCGGTAATGCGCCAGGATGCTCATATCTTTCACTTCTCGCCTGTGCAACATCAATTACAATCTTAGGTGACTTTAGTTTAAAGGTAAGAAATTGGCTCAAGGTTTTCTTCGTAACACCAAATATTTGTTCTAAATTATTTATTATCGAAAGACTCTTCCTTTCAAGGACGACATCCAAATCTGTAAGTGGTACATTCAATAGTAGATCCCTAACGCATCCGCCGACAATATATAGGTTTTCATTCTCAACATAAAGAAGGCTTCTTATAATCGAATATTGTGATATACTATCTAAAGCAATTCTCAAATTTCTGCTTCAATCAGGAAAAGAGGTTGGTTATACTCCACGGGTTTACCGTTTTCAACTAGTATCTTTACCACTCTACCTGAAACATCAGACTCAATCTCGTTCATCACTTTCATTGCCTCAATAATACAGAGCACCTGGCCCTTTTTAACCGTATCACCTTCGTTTACGAAAGGCTCTGCACCGGGAGAAGGACTCCTATAAAAGGTGCCTACCATAGGGGAAAGAATTTTGTGATAACGATCATCAGCTTCCTCTTTTCTCTCTGCTTCAACTACCCTTACATTTCCCGCTTTACCACTCGAGATTTCATACACCCTTTCATTTTCCAACCCAGAACACTTTTTAATCCTTATACGATAAAAAAGGCGGCTGAGTTCAAGTTCCTGAAGCCCATGCTCATCCATAAAGGCGAGCAACTTTTCTAAATCCTTAGTTTTCATAACTAAACCCTCTCAATGTACTCCCCTGTTCTTGTATCAATCTTCAACTTATCTCCAACCTTAACAAACAGTGGCACCTGAATAACAAGACCAGTCTCAAGCTTAGCAGGCTTGGACCCACCAGAGGCAGTGTCACCCCTAAGCCCCGGGTCCGTTTCCACCACCTCGAGAACAACATAAGTAGGGAGTTCGATATTGATTGGACCACCATCAGCATAAAGAACGGTTACTTCATCCCCCTCCTTAAGATAGTATATTGCATCCCCAAGGTGATCCCGTGTAAATGTAATGTCCTCGAACGTATCCGATTCTAAAAAATGATAATTTTCTCCCTCAATATAGGATAAATGCGCACTTTTTCTTTCTAATGACACTTCCTCAAATTCGTCAGAATCTCGCAAGCTAATCTCTTTTACTTGACCTGTTATCAGGTTCTTCAGCCTTGTTCTAATGGTTGCGCCACCCCTACCCATGTGAATATGCTGATAATTCACTACAAGATAAAGCTCACCCTCATATCTCAAAGCCATTCCTGGTCGTATCCCTGGCATAGTTTTCTACTCCTTTTTGTTTCGATCTACCGCTTATTTCCTTATCTATTTCTTCAAGCAATCTCTTTAAATTCGCATCCCAAGGCCATATTAAAAAGGCTCTCCTCAGATAAGATTTCGCTTCGAATAGTTTCCCTGCGCGGTAAAACTTAAGGCCTCTCTCATAACAAAATCTGAAATCTAAGTTATCCATCAGCCAAACGTCTTCCCTTTGTGTTGATATAGGTAATTCCTTTACCAATGCCTTCTTTCACCATAATATTCAAACCATCAAAGGCAATCTTAAAGGATTCTTCAAAGAGAATCAATTCGTCGGGACTCAGTGGTGAGAGCACATATTCTTTAGGCTCAAGAGACACCGATTTACCTATCCCAAATTTTACTCTGTAGAAGTTTTCTGTCTCGAGGTGGAAAATACACGATTCAATCCCTTTATGCCCTCCGGAACCTCCCCCGTACTTTGCCTTCACAGTGTAAGGAGCCATATCAAGATCATCGTGACAGATAAACAGCTCCTTTTCAACTTCGATATTAAAATCTTGTGCAATCTTCTTAACAGCAGATCCTGAAACGTTCATATACGTGAGATTTTTGAATATAAAGAAGTTACCAACGCCCGTATAGGCATATTCACCTTTTCCAGCAATTAAATTTAAACCAAGCTCCTTTACAACGTAATCTATAAAGATATGACCAATATTATGCCTTGTATTCACATACAACTTATCTGCATTTCCTAAACCAACAAGAAATATCCTCACACTGAAGTGTCTACTTTTCGCCTTCGCCCTCTTCCTCTTCTTCTCCCGCAGCTTCTTCAGCCTCTATCTCAGCTTCAACGGGTTTCTCTTCTTCCATCTTCTTAGGAGGTAAGACAACAACAATTGCCTCGTCTTCATTCAGTAAGGGTTTCACCACATCGAGTTTCAAATCTCTTACATGAATTGAATCATTAATATCAAGATCAGATACATCGATTTCTATACTTGGCGGAATTTTTGTAATATCACCTCTTACAGGAATGCGCCAGTGTATAACTTCAAGTACACCTCCCAGCTTTGTACCTTTGGCAGTGCCCTGAATTTCCACAGGTACCTCAACATGGATCTCCTCGCCTTTGTGTACCACTTGAAGATCAACATGAATTACTTTACCTGTCACCGGATCTCTGTCAATATGTTTCAAAAAAACATCTTTATGCTTCCCACCAAGTTTCATCTTTAATACCTTCGTCGCACCGTGCATCTCTTTCATAATATTCTGAATTTGATCAGCTGAAGCCATAACATGAAGATTTTTTTCACCAGCACCATAGACTACTCCGGGAATCCAGCCATTCCTTCTTAGTTTCTTAGAAGCCTCCTTCCCTGTTTTATCTCTCAATTTTACTTCAAGCTCCATAATATCCTCCTCTAAAATTTAAATAAACAGCGAACTTACGGAGAGTTCTTCATGAATTCTTCTAATTGCATCCCCAATTAAAGGTGCTATCGATAGAACTTTAATTTTATCATGATTCAGAGTAAGCACCCTCGGGACCGAATCAGTTACTACGACTTCTGCAATTTCAGACTTTTCTATCTTTTCCACACAATCATCTGAAAATAATGCATGGGTGGCAACTACCCTAACCTCTTTAGCACCATTTTCAATCAGTGCTTTTGCTGCCTCTACAATGGTACTTCCAGTATCAATAATATCATCGACTAGAAGGCACCTTTTACCTGCAACATCTCCAACAACATTAACTACCTCAGCCTTGTTGGGTTCGGGACGCCTCTTATCAATAAGTGCAATAGGGACATTCCCGAGTCTCCTCGCAAATGCCCTGGCTCTCTTAGTAGCCCCAACATCAGGAGCGACAACAAGGTCTTCATTCGCGTCCAGATTATCAAAGTACCCTTTAAAAACTGGTGTCGCATAAAGATTATCAACTGGTATATCAAAAAAACCTTGAATTTGGTCCGCATGTAAGTCTAAGGAAAGAACCCTTGAAGTACCGGCAACCTGTATCAAATTCGCAATAAGTTTCGCAGAAATTGGGACTCTGGGCTGATCCTTTCTGTCCTGGCGAGCATATCCAAAGTAGGGGACAACAGCAGTAATCCTTTTTGCAGAAGCACGCTTCACAGCATCAACTAAGAGTAACAATTCCAGCAGGTTATCCGACGGTGGCTCTGTCGACTGGATTACAAACACATCATGACCTCTAACACTCTCCTTAACTTGAACCCTAATTTCACCGTCTCTAAAACGCGTCACCTCGTGGTCACATAGGTCAATGCCAAGGTATTTTGAAACGGCTTCTAATAACACTCTGGAATGAGTGCCGCTGATTAACTTAATTTCTCCGGGATTTGTCATTTTATTATAAACCTCACAAGTGAATACTTAACTACAAACCCTGCAAAAACTATTGAAACCATAGACATCAGCTTTATAAGAATATTAAGTGAAGGCCCAGCAGTATCCTTAAAGGGATCACCCACTGTATCACCTGTAATGCCTGCTCTATGGGCTTCACTTCCCTTCCCGCCAAAATTACCTTTCTCAATATACTTTTTTGCATTGTCCCATGAAGCACCTGAATTAGCCATAAAAAGTGCCACCACAAACCCACTTGCAAGAGCTCCACAGAGAAGACCTATAACACCGGATGGCCCCATCAGAAGACCAACAATTATAGGAACAACGATAGCCGTAAGAGCTGGTGCAATCATTTCTTTTTGAGCAGTTCGAGTACAAATATAAACCGCCCTTGCATAGTCAGGCTTCGCAGAACCCTCAAGGAGGCCAACTATCTCCTTAAACTGCCTTCTTACTTCTTCTACTATGCTCTGAGCAGCTCTCCCAACAGCTTTTAAAGTCATTGAAGAAAATAGAAACGGCATCATTGCCCCAATGAAAACACCACAAATAGTTAGCGGATCCGTAAGCACGGGTACAATAAATGTCATGAAATTATCATTACTTGAAAGGCCAAGCTTTTCTACCCACAGAGAAACATCATTCCAGTATGCTGCAATTAACGCAAGGGCTGTCAAAGCCGCAGAACCTATTGCAAAACCTTTACCAGTAGCCGCCGTGGTATTACCGAGGCCATCAAGGGCATCGGTCCTCTTCCTCACCTCCTCTGGTAAGTGTGACATTTCTGCATTTCCACCGGCGTTATCAGCAACAGGACCATAAGCATCTGTAGCAAGGGTGATCCCAAGTGTTGAGAGCATACCAACTGCAGCAAGGCCAATCCCATAAAGACCAAGAGAAGCACTATGTAAGCCACCTGAAACGAAGAAACTAACTAAAATAGCAGCTACAACTGAAATCACTGGAATTAACGTAGAAAACATCCCATTTGCAATCCCCTCTATTACAACCGTCGCATGCCCCGTCAAGGATGACCTTGCGACTAAAATGGTAGGCTTATAATTATCGGAAGTGTAATACTCGGTGAAGAACCCTATTAGGACACCTGCCACAAGCCCAGCAACTATTGCCCAGTATATACCGAAGTGCTCCGGTGGCAATATAAAACGGCATGCTAAATATGAAAAAATAACCACAAGTAAAGACGTGCCCCATACTCCACGTCTTAAGGCCGCAAGGAGTGCTTTTTGCGAGACATCCTCCTTTGTGCTAACAAAGAAAGTACCTATGATAGATGCTATCACTCCAATTCCTGCAATAACCATTGGAAGCACAACTCCTCTAAAACCAAGTTTTGCAGAAGCAGCAAGAGACATGGTAGCAATCAAAGAACCTGCATAAGATTCATAAAGATCTGCCCCCATGCCAGCAACATCCCCCACATTATCTCCCACATTATCAGCAATAACTGCAGGGTTCCGCGGGTCATCTTCGGGAATACCTATCTCAGCCTTTCCGACAAGATCTGCCCCAACATCAGCAGCTTTTGTAAATATGCCACCTCCTACACGTGCAAAAAGAGCCTGAGAAGAGGCACCCATTCCAAAACTCAGCATTGTAAAAGTAATAGCATCCATAAGTTCATTTCCAGCAAATCCCTGCACTGTTCCATAGTACCATTTAAGGAAAGAAAACCATATACTAATATCAAGAAGGGCGAGTCCCACTACCACCATCCCCATAACTGCACCAGCCTTGAAGGCGACCCGAAGAGCCTTATTTAAACTGCTCCTCGCAGCATTTGCAGTTCTGGAACTTGCACGTGTAGCAACACTCATGCCTATGTACCCAGAAAGTCCGGAGAAGAAGCCCCCGGTGATGAAAGCGAAGGGAACGAAAATTGGCTGAAAATCATAAAGAGCCAAAACCAGAAGTATTAAAAATGTTATGACAAAAAATATTGTAACTACAAGATATTGCCTCTTTAAGTAAGCCGTTGCACCTTCTCGAACAGCATTGGCGATTTCCCTCATCACTGGAAGTCCTTCATCTTCCTTGTAGACAGATTTACTTAGATATACTGCAAATAGTAAGGCAAGAATTGATCCCAATGGTGCAAACCAGAATAAATAACTATACTCCATTCTTCCCTCCCTCGGAAGTTAGATAATTTTAATTAAACTCTGAAAGATAATCAAATGAAAGCGATTTCCTAAACAAAAAAAATTCAATATTAAGGTCCCGTAGAAAGTCGCCACCATCATTTAAGGAAAACCCAAAGTAAATGTTCCCGAAACTTATCGGTAGAGAGAATCCAAGTCCTGTGCTTCCGGGATTAGTAAAAGTTCTTGAAAGTACAACTCCAAAAAGTTTCAAGGAGAGTTCGATAATCGGTTTACCTAATTTAACTGACACATACCCAGTTTTGAACGGATATTTCTCAATTATGTTTGTCTTTAATATGGTAAACCCAGGAGAGAAGGTCCCCTGCTTCTCATACTCCACAAAAATCAAGTGTTGAAGGGCTGCTCCGTACTGACCATTAATAATAGTTCGAAATTCTTTTCTATCTAAAGCAGCTTTAAAACCTATAAATGGCTGTCCCATCTTCCATCCAAAATTAGCGCTGATATCCACATTATTTGACGCTCCTCCTGTCGATACGTTAAAAAAACTTGCTGAAGCACCGTAACCACCTTTCAATTTAAGATATAGCCCACGGGAAATAGACAGGGGGAACAAAATTTCAGCATTAAGGTTATTAAAGTCTTTCCCTTTTAAATTGAAAGAAAACGCAAATTTTAATGGGTAAATATTTAATGAAGTCATCCCAATCTTTGCAAATGCGGAAAAAACATTTTGCTCATAGGCACATAGAAAAACCGGGGGACTGAAATCACGGTTCCCCACAACAACAAAATTCCACTCGTTATCCTCATTCTTCGCAAAATAATAATCCTTCACTTCAAAGACGCCAAGAGTTGAGAGAAAGTTAGAAGTCTCCTGAAACTTTTTCCCAAGGTAGACCCCATTGTATAAGAAATCCTTGTAACACCATTTATAACTTCTGATTTTGTCGCCGATTTGAATAGATGCTCGGTCAAAAAAAATGATGTTTTCATTCTCAACATCAAATATAAAATGCCGCTCATCGTTACTATCCTCAATCTGAACATTTATTTCTGGATTGATAACCCCATAATTTTCAAGGTATGAAATCATTCTCTCTGAGATAAGTCTTGCCAATACTGTGTCAGGCAATGTTACATCAACGTCTCTTGTAATCGTATCCAGTGTACTGTCATTAATAAATCTCGAACGCACAAAAAACTCGGGAGAAGCCCACAATAAAAGTACAATTATTGTAACCACAATTCAAACAAAAATTCCTTCCATCTGTCATCGGTAACTTTGATGCTGGTGAATAGTAAAGTTAAATATGTTGGACGTTTCGGTACCCTTAACAACTTCATACCAGCCTCTTCGGGAACGTTATCTCCTTTCCTATTGTTACATTTGAAACAGGCACAAACAAGATTATTCCATGTATCCGCCCCACCAAGCCGCTTTGGAATTACATGGTCAACGGTCATTGGCCCCTGATTGGAGCCGCAATACTGACATGTGAAACCATCCCTTCTAAGTATATTCTTCTTAGTAAGTGGGACTTCTCTATATTTCAAAGGAATATGATACCGTAGCCTTAATACACTTGGAAGCCTTACAGTTAAGTTTTCAGCTCTCCAATAAAGCCCATCCTGGTAATACACCGCTTCAGCCTTTTTTAATACAACAAGCCTAACCGCTTTTCTAACGCTTAAAACGTCAAGAGGCGTATAATCGTAATTTAGTACTAAAACATCACCATGGCTCAATGCCTTTCCACACCCCAAAGGCTTTGGATCTATTACTTTCAGCAAGGTCTAATCTCCTGGCAATTTGATCCCTTAGTGAAGCGTCTGCATACCTGAGCGCAGTGTTATATGCCTCCTTTGCCCTTTCATAATACCTAACAGCATCTCCGGCACCATCTCTATTGCTACGGGCTTTAGCAGCCTGATAGTTCGCATTTCCAACGTTAAAATAACAATCACCAAGAAGGAAATTGCCGAGAGCTCTATAATAATCGCTTAAATTTTCTGATTCTAATAAGTTCTGGAGTACGGAAATCGCATCGTTATACCTTTTTAAGTCATATGTAAGGTACATTGCTTTTTTAATGTAAGCAGCAGGGTTACCTCCGGAAAGTTCTATAGACTTGTCATAATCTTTGAGAGCCTGGTTAGATCGCCCCAATCCTGCATACGCATCACCCCTGTCAATGTAGTATACGAAATTTAAAGAATCTAACTCAATAAGTATGTTAGAATAATGAACTGCCTTGTTAAAGTAGTCCTTGTTGGTTTTACCAACTTGAAGACTTGCCCTTACAATTGCATTTAAAACTTCCTTCAGCCTATCTACATCTTCAATCCCAATTTCATAAGCTTTCTCAAGATATGGAATTGCCTCATCAAATCTTGAAAGTTCCACAAGAAATAAGCCATAAGAATAATTAATACTCACACTATTAGGGTTTTTAGTAATTGCCGTTTTATATACACTATCAGCCTTCTCCTTTTCCCCTAAGTTTTCGTAAGTCTTTGCTAATCCATAAACGGCATCCACATTCTCTGGATCGAGAGAAAGTGCCATATTATAAAATTCAACAGCTTTTTGAGGATCGTTCTTAATCGTGCTGTATATGAATCCCAAGCCTTGCCATCCTCTGGAATCCGTAGAGTCAATAGAAGAGATTGATCTGTAAACTACCTCCGCAGAATCAATATAAATATTAGAACTATCAGCCAAACCTCTTGAAAGGTAGTTTGTTCCAATGCCAAGATAAGCCCTTGCCATATCAAGATGAGCAGGTATAAAATTGGGATTAAACTTAAGTGCCCTCTTAAAATTTCTGAGTGCATCTTCATACATGTTTTTATTCAAGTAGTCAACTCCAATGGAAAACCATATTTTAGCTGAATCAACTGGTTCAGGTTCCTGAGCCATTGAAATACCAAATAAGATTACCACAATACCAATCCATTTCTTCATTCTCCGATTCCTCCTTTTACTATGATAAAATATTATACTCTCACAATTCCAATCCTTCAAACCCTTTCAACTATAGGTATTAAACTGTTCCCCTTCTCCAAATACTCACTGCTGCATGCTTGGCATACAAAGTTCTCATCCCTTTTCACTTTGAGGGTACTTCCGCATTTGCACACCCAACCTACTCTACGCGCAGGGACACCCATTACCAGACCATAGTCAGGGACATCCTTCGTTACTACAGAACCTGCCGCTACTAGAGCATATCTACCTATGGTAACTCCACACACAATCGTAGCATTTGCACCAATTGTAGCCCCTCTTTTCACAAGAGTCTCCTTAAACTCATGTTTTCTCTCAATGAACGACCTCGGATTAATTACATTAGTAAAAACCATCGATGGCCCACAGAACACATCATCTTCAAGCTTCACTCCCTCGTAGACACTAACATTATTTTGGATTTTAACCCTATTTCCTATTGATACATTCGGGCCCGCCATTACATTTTGACCTAATACGCACTTCTCTCCGATCTTTGTATTTCTCATCACGTGGCAGAAATGCCATATCTTCGTATCATCACCTATTTCCACATTTTCATCAATATAACTTGAAGGGTGGACAAAATACCTCTTCTCCTTGCTATTCATATTTTTTTCCTCCTGAAATCAACGATTCTTGAGCCTTTTCCAGTACACGCAGAACCCGAACACCTTCCTGAGCATCAGTATACGGTGTTTTACGAGTTTCAATGCACTCTAAAAAATGCATTAATTCCTCTTTTAATGGTTCTTTCTTTTCAGTGGGGACCACAATTCTTTCTGCTTTCTCTGCAACAGGAAGCCCACTTTGCTCCCACCTTATCTTATGAGGGAAGAGAAATAGTTTCTCTTCAGATAAATCATCGAAAACTGCCATATTTTTTGAACCTACAATGACAAGTTTCTGTTCTTTGAAAGGATGTAACCAGCTCACAAATATGTGTCCCTTCACTCCGCCATTAAACTCCAAGTGCGTAATCGTAACGTCATAGACCCCATTCTGCACATATGCACCACCGAATGCCTCAACTTTTAAGGGTTCTTCATCAACAAGGAAGAGGATTACAGAAATGTCGTGGGGTGCAAAACTCCACAGAATGTTCTCTTCGGTCCGCAGCTTGCCCATATTCAGTCTGTTCGAGTAAATATAATATATCTGCCCTAAATCGCCTTGCTTAATAAGTTCCTTCAGTTTTACTACCGCAGGGTGATACCTTAATATATGACCAACCATAAGTATCCTGTTGTGTAGTTTTGAGAGTTCAACAAGCTCCTCTGCCTCCGAAACAGAAAGTGAAAGTGGCTTCTCGACAAATACATCCTTATCAGCAAGTAGAAGGAGCTTAACTACTTGATAATGGGTAAATGCGGGAGTAGCTACACATACGCCTTTTATGTCTTTATCACTGAGAATATCATCAATAGCCTGAACAAAATCAATTTTAGGGTACTGTTTTTTTAATTCATTAACCCTTTCGGGTGATGTATCCAGAACCTTTTCCAGAACGCCAAGCTCAACGAGATTTCTCAGTATATTTTTACCCCAATAACCTACACCAATGAGAGCGATAGACATACAATAATTATGATGAAATAATTAAGAATATTCAAAAATACAGTAACTGCAAGGATGAAAATTCAACTCCATAATTAAATAAAAAGCGGGAGACGGGACTTGAACCCGCGACCCTCACCTTGGCAAGGTGATGTTCTACCGCTGAACTACTCCCGCTTTGCGAACTTGGTAAAATATATCACAACCCCTTCGTAGAGTCAAACTAAACCACAGATTTTCAAATTTATGAATAGCATTGCTATCCTGTTACACTTCGTCTAAGATCCTCGGGTGATATCCTTTAAACCTACTTAAAATACCTTCTCCTACAGTTTCAGGATTATACAATCCGGAAAAGCAAGAAAAACAGAACTCTTCACTTCTTTGCCCTAATATATCTTTCAAGACCTTCAGAGGTAAATACTGCACAGAGTCAGCATCCAACACCTCTTCCAAGTCCCTCAATTTCACAGAAGATGCCATTAGTTCTTCAACAGTAGGAATATCAATACCAAAGAAACATGGCGCGACAATAGGTGGTGAGGCAAAACGCAAATGGACTTCCTTTGCACCATTTTCTCTGAGAAGTTTCACAATTTCTCTCGAAGTCGTGCCTCTGACCAGTGAGTCATCTATAAGAGCAATACGCATGCCATACAGTGCTTCTTGTATAGGAATTAGCTTCATCCTCACTTTTTTATCCCTCTCTGAAGGCTCAATGAAGCTCCTACCAGTAAAATGACTCCTCATAAGTCCGAATTCCAAAGGTTTACCGAGAGCTTTAGAATATCCCACACTCGCAGGAATCCCCGAATCAGGAACAGGCATTACGATGTCAATTTCCCGTTTTTCGCGCATGGCTAACCTTTCCCCACACTCTTTCCGAAATCTATAAACATTTTCTCCGAAGATTATGGAGTCAGGCCTGGAAAAATATATAAGTTCAAAAACACACTGCTCTTTCTTCAATACCTTGCCAACGTTAAAAATTTTCAAGTTATGCCCCTCGTAAATGCCTACATCACCTGGCTGAACCTCCTCATAAACATTTATTCCAGCCTGTTTCAGAGCGGCAGTCTCAGAAGCCACCACAAAATAATCTTCACTTTCCCCAAAAACCAGCGGCCTAAACCCCCATGGGTCCCTCAGAAAGTATAGCCTATCATTGATAAGAAAAAGAAGAGAGTATGCACCTTTAACCTTCTTCATTATCTCTTTAAATTTCTCCTCTGGATTATTACCTTCACTAATTAAAAACAAGTAAAGGAAAATCTCAGAATCTGTTGAAGAATGGAAAACATAGCCGTTCTCTTCAAGTTCAGCCCTTAACTCATCATAATTGGTGAGAGTACCATTGTGCGCAACCGCCATAAAACCTTCCCTTGAGGAAACGAAAAGAGGCTGAATATTATTAACATTCCTGTAATCACCAAAGGTTGAATATCTAGTGTGGCCAATACCTATGTGCCCTGTCAATTCTTTTAATATATCCTTCGAGAACACATCTTTAACCTGTCCGAACCCTCTGTGGGTATTAAATCCAGATTCACCAAAAGTAACAATCCCAGCTGATTCCTGACCCCGATGTTGGAGTGTAAAAAGGGACTTGTAAAGAAGTTCAGATACATCTTTACCCTTTTTACTAACTGCCCCTACTATACCACAAAACTCTCTCATTTCAAGAAACAAGGGATTCAATGGCTCCATTATAAATAGCCCTGAGTTCACGAAGGTCCCATTCAAACGATTTATTATTAGTATTCAAAATGAATTCCCGCCCGCTTGTACATAATCCCAGTTCAATATATGGAACCCCTTCTTTTTTGAGGATTTCAATAACCTGCGGCCTTTCCGCTACGCCGTAAGAGACAACAAATCTCGACTGCCATTCTCCAAAGAGGAATCTTTCTGAACATACATCAATCTCTATAAGAACTCCGAGTCTTTCAGCAAGCAAAAATTTCTCAAAAATTGCAGTAAGTAATCCTCCTTCCGAAACATCATGAGCGCTTTTTATAAGCTTTGACTTGATGAGCTTAAGAACAACTTGTTGAAGCTTCTTCTCAAAGTCAAGGTCAAGAACATCTACCTCACCACCCACTAAGCCGTAAAGGACCTTTAAGTACTCGCTTCCACCAACGTTACCCTCAAGTTTGCCTACTAAATTAATATAGTCTCCTGGCATCTTTACTGTCATATCTACTGCATACTCCAGTGGGTCTATGATACCTACCATTCCTATAATAGGGGTCGGAAAAATTCTCAGCGTCTCCGTTTCATTATAAAAACTCACGTTACCAGAGATAACTGGTATATCAAGGCCTCTCGCAGACTCTGAGATTCCTTCAATTACTTTTTCGAAAGACCAATAGACTTCCGGAATCTCTGGATTACCAAAATTCAGACCATCCGTAACGGCAATGGGGTCGGCTCCGACAGCGACAAGGTTCCTTGCCGCTTCAGCAACCGCTATCTTACCTCCCTCATAAGGGTTGAGGTAACATAACCTTCCGTTCCCATCGATGGTCATTGCAACCCCAAAATCTTCCCCTTTTATCCTTAAAATTGCAGCGTCACTAAAACCAGGTACAAACACTGTATCACCTCTAACGGTGTAGTCATACTGTTCATAAACCCACTTTTTGGATGCAATATTAGGAGAGGCAAGTATCCTTTTGAAAGATGTATTAAGGTCTTCTCTATTCGACTCCTTGATTTGAAGGGTCCTAAGTTTACTTATGTAAGCTGGCTCTCTTGATCCCATAACCTTTTGTGGAACTCCATTAACAAGGCCCTCTACAGGGATTTCTGCAAGCATATCCATTCCTTTAACAACTCTAAAAACTCTTTTCTCTATTACCTTGCCTATCACCTCAGCCTCAAGACCCCACTTTTTGAACAGATCAATAAACTTCTTCTCACTGCCATCCTTAACGCAGAGTAATGCCCTCTCTTGGGTTTCAGAAAGCATAATCTCATAAGGAGTCATCTCTATTGATTTTACTGGAATCTTACCAATATCAATTTCTATACCAACCCCACCCCTCTCTGCCATCTCGGCGGGAGTGGTGGACAGGCCACCAGCACCAAGATCTTGCATACCAATTAGTTCTTTGAATTTTCTAACCTCAAGAATTGCCTCAATTAAGAGTTTTTCATAGAATGGGTCTCCGATTTGTACACTGGGCCTCTTTTCCTGCTTTGAACCCTCTAAAGCATCTGAAGCAAAGGTAGCACCGTGGATACCTTCTCTTCCCGTCTTCGATCCGACGAGGATTAGCTTATTCCCCTTCCCTTTTGCAATCCCCGTTTTCAAATCCCCCTCTCTCCCAATGCCCGCACAACACACATTCACAAGACAGTTCTCTCCATAAGGCTCATCAAAATAAACCTCTCCTCCGATGCATGGAACCCCAATACAGTTTCCGTAAAAAGAAATCCCGCTCACAACCCCATCAAAAAGGTGCACTACATGAGGATCTCTAAGTTCACCAAATCTCAAAGAATCCATAAGAGCAATAGGCCTTACACCCATAGATAAAATGTCCCTAACGATCCCCCCTATACCAGTTGCAGCCCCATGAAATGGCTCCACAGCTGAAGGATGATTGTGGCTTTCCACTTTAAATGCAAGAATGTATCCATTCTTAAGCGCAACTACCCCCGCATTTTCTCCAGGACCCTGCAATACATTCTTCCCTTCATTTGGAAGCTCTTTTAAAAGTTTCTTTGATGATTTATAGCTACAGTGCTCAGACCACTGCGTAGAAAAGATACCCAGCTCCAAAAGATTTGGCTCTCTACCTAAAATTTCTAAAATTTTATTGTATTCGTCATCGGTGAAACCGTGTCTTTTTACCACTTCTTTATCCATAATAATAAAACTCCTTCAGCGACTGGAAAAACTTGAGGCCATCCCTCGTACCATGTATTTTTTCGACATTTCTCTCAGGATGAGGCATGAGACCAAAAACATTTCTTCTTTCATTTGTAATCCCCGCAATATTTAAAATTGAACCATTCGGATTTTCCTTGTCATATTCTAGAAATACAAGCCCATCCCTATTTAGCTCCTCAAGCTCCTGCGGGGGAGCCACATACCTGCCATCCATATGGGCTATGGTAAGTTTTATAACTTCACCCTTGCTAAATTTTCTGGTAAAAGGTAAGTTATTGTTCACCACCCTGAGAGGCACAGTCTTGCAGATAAATTTCAAGCCACTATTCCTTATTAGCCCACCTTTTAAAAGCCGCGACTCTGTTAATATCTGAAAACCATTACATATACCAACTACAATACCGCGCTCCTTTTCGACATATTCGTAAAGGCTCTCCACTACAGGAGAAACCTTCGCTAGAGCACCAGGCCTTAAATAATCTCCGTAGGAGAAACCACCGGGTAGGATTATCAGGGAATATTTTCTTATATCCACCTCTTCATGCCAGACAAAGCCCGTGTCAAAGCCCACAAGTTCCTTAAGTGCATAATATGTTTCGCTATCACAGTTTGTACCCGGGAAGATCACAACACCTACTTTCATAGTTCCATAACCTTTAACTCAAAGTTTTCAATTACAGGATTGGAAAAAAGATCATTTGAGAGGTTGGTAATTGTCTCAACCACTTTTTCTTTGTTGTCCCCCTCCACATTCATTTCAAGTATTTTACCAACTCTGATATCACTTATTTCTTTGTACCCCATCCTCTTGAGGACCTTCTCCAATGCAATCCCCTGGGGTTCAGGCAAATCCTCCCTCATTCTTACTATTACACTCACTCTGTATTTTGCCACCGATCCTCCTATTCTTCGGTTTTTTTGATAATTCTTACCTTTAGCTCCTTGATTCTCTGTTGAGTTGCATCAAGAACTTCAACTTCAATTGGACCTATAGTAAACTTCTCACCAGCTTCTGGAACCCTTTCTAGATTTTCAATAATATATCCCCCAAGTGTATTCACCTCTTCACTTTCGAGTTCTACCCCAAACTTCTCTGAAGCTTCATACAGGTCAATTTTAGCGTTTACAATAAACGACCCATCTTCCAGCTCTCTTACAAGAACCTCTTCTTTATCGAATTCCTCATATATTTCTCCCACAATCTCTTCGAGGATATCCTCGAGGGTTACAAGCCCCGAAACAGAGCCAAATTCATCCACAACAATTGCAATTGAAATCCTCTTCATCTGCATTTCTTTGAGAGTATCAAGTACTTTCTTGGAATAGGGTATGTAGTGGGCAGGCTTTGCCAGATCTTGTGCTTTCAAACTATGGAGCTCATCCAGGTGTTTCAAAAGTTCCTTTATATACAAAATTCCTATGACATTATCGGTACGTTCTCTTACGACGGGAATTTTCGAAAACCCTCTCTTTTTGTAAATCCTAACCGCTTCATTAAGCGTCGCATCACCATTTATCACAACCATATCAATTCGGGGAACCATGATCTCTTCCACCTCTCTATCACTCACTTCAAGGATTTGCTGTATAATCTCTGTAACAGTGTCAGAAAGTACCTTTTCAGTCCTTGCTTTTTCAAAAAACTCTATTAATTCTTCAACATCGAGTTCCCTATTCTGAATTTTTCTTACCATTCTTCTTAAGAACCTCTGCAATCCCATTTTGAATTATCTCACCTCCTTGTGTGTTCATGCTAATACCTGCAGTCATTGCAATTTTAGTGCCCTCTTCAAAACTCATATCAACAAAACTTAATCTGCTTTCTTCTACAACAAAATAGAAACCCGTCGTTGGATTTGGCGTTGTGGGCATAAAAACCATATAAAAACGCTTCCCCTCTACTTCTAACGGCTCATCACGGGTTAAGAACCCCATTAGAAAAGGCCCTCCATCTGAAATAGTAAAAAGCACTACACGACCGGAAGAGATCTTAATGCTACGAGGGTTTGTAATATACTTTAAAAATTCTCTAACAGCACTATAAATGGTCTTCACAACAGGTATTCGATTTACAGTACGATTAACAAAGCTTTCAAGTTCTAACCCAAATACAAGCCTTACCAAAAGGCCGGCAATATATATCAAAAGTATACCAATTACAAGGCCAAATATCGTCTTCAAAAATGGGGGTACACTGCCTACAAATGGCACAGGGGCAACGATACGAGCAAAAAAATTACCTATGACAGATACTAAGAAAACCACTAAATAAATCGTAACAAGAAGTGGCCCAAGAACTAACAGTCCAGTTATAAAGTCTTCCCTTACAGTCTCTTTTTTAAAAGATCCTTTCAACTTTCTAAAAGAGATAGGGCTTTTCATACTACCTCCTGTTTAAAATGGATCTTGCTGCCAGTATTCCAGAAATAGCCGCTTGAGAAAGCCCGCGTGTGATGCCCGCCCCATCACCAATTGCAAATAGATTCTTCATGTGTTCCACTTCAAACTCGCCTGAAACCATTATTCTTGCAGAATAGAATTTCACCTCAGCACCATACAAAAGGTTCCCGTCATCTGCAAACCCAGGAGCGAGCCTATCTAACTGGTCCAGCATCTCTTTTATACTGGAAAGGTACCTGTACGGAAGTGCAAAGCTTAGATCACCCGGAACCGCTCCCCTATATGTTGACTTGACTATACTTTTCCTGATGCGCTCCTCGGTGGAGCGCCTCCCAAGCTTCAGATCACCGTATCTTTGAATGATTATACTCCCAGTAAGCAAATTTGCGAGTCTTGCTATTGATTTACCATAACTGACGGGATCCTTAAACGGCTCCGTGAACCTTGTAGAAACTAAAATTGCAAGATTGGTGTAATCCGATACAGGATAAGTGAAACTATGACCATTCACAGTCACAACATCCTCAGTCATTTCAGGGACTACAACCCCATGTGGGTTAACACAAAAAGTACGGACTCTATCATCAAAGCTCCTTGAATAATAGACCAGTTTTGGCTCATAGAGTACATCTGTTAAAGGTTTAAGAACCTCAAAAGGCACTTCAAGCCTAACTCCAATATCAACAGGGTTCGTATCGGTCACAATTCCATACTTTTGGCACATTTCAAAAGCCCACTCGGTTCCTGACCGTCCTGGTGCCATAATCACATATTTTGCAAAATATTTACCCTTAGATGTCTTTACACCCTTTACCTCATGGTTTTCTACAATCAAATCTTCAACGGCTTCCCTAAGATGTAAATCAACTCTTCTACTTATCAACGCTTCTCTCATATTCAAGAGTACCCGAAACCCCTTGTCTGTACCCATGTGGAGTATTTTTGATCTCACAAGTTCAATTCCGTACTTTTGTGCTTCAAAAGAAATCTTATCAACTCCCTCCGTATCGGTACCCATAATCCTTTCTGGAGCACCAAACTCCAAAAGTTTCTTCATAATGTGGTTAAACATCTTTTCAAGTTCAATATCACTGAGGAACTCTCTTAAATTTCCACCAACTGAGGAACTAAGTGTTACCTTTCCATCAGAAAAAGCACCAGCTCCCCCAAAACCAGATGTAATAGCACAGTGAGAGCACCTCACGCAGGGAATTTGCTTATCTAAGGCGGGACACTTCCTCCTTTCTAATTCACGCCCCCGCTCTATCATTAATACTGAAAGTCCCTTATCAGCAAGTTCCAGGGCTGAAAAGATGCCAGCTGGACCACTACCAATAACAATTATATCAAAAAACTGGCTCAATTTATTAGTGAATCTCCGCTAATCTTTTTTCCAGATTACCCTCAAAAATTTCTCACCTTCAAAAAAAACAACATCGAGTGTGCCTTGACGTGCCTTATACAGCGCTTTCCCAATTCTCTTTGCAAGGCCCATTGTAGTTGTTCCAATTTCTATTCCATTTCCAAGCCTTTCAATTTTCATAATCCGAGCTAGTGGATTACTATTCATCTCTTTTTCTTCCTCATGCTTTACTAAATTTAAAAGCTCCTCAACCTTGCTTTCATCTTCCAAGATCTTCCCCTCAATTATCAAAATACCAAGGGGATAGTTATCTTTAATTTTCCTGCAGGCTGGACAGTCTTTGTAATCAGTAGAATCCAACTTTTTATACTTCTCCAGCATGGCTGTATCCTGATGCCAAGTTTTATTATGAAACACAAGATTACACGTCGGACAAATGGTGGGATCCCTGTATAGATTACGGTCCATATACGGGTCTTGCACCTTCTCATCTAAGAGCCTGTCCTTTCTACCCGCCATACAACCTCCTTTTAGATATACAATTATTTTAATTGGTAAAGGGGTTATAGTCAAGGAAGTACCTGAATTTGATAATACAACGCCAGCACGATATAATTTCTACAGTAGGAGAGGTGGCCGAGAGGTTAAAGGCGGCGGCTTGCTAAGCCGTTGTATCCCGTTAAGGGGTACCGTGGGTTCGAATCCCACCCTCTCCGCCAATAAAAATAATACGAAATGAAATATTTAAATTCAATCATTGGTGCAGTCGGAAATACACCACTTGTAAAGCTAAACAAAATCGTTCAAGATAACGGGAAAAACAAGTTACTGCTGGCTAAAGCGGAATTCCTGAATCCTGGTGGTAGTATTAAGGATCGGATGGCAATTTATATGATCGAAAAGGCAGTAGAACGAGGAGATCTAAAGCCCGGCGGTACCATAATAGAAGCTACTTCTGGTAACACCGGCGTAGCCCTCGCTATGTATGGAGCAATTAAAGGATTTAAAGTTATACTTACGGTTACTGAAAAGGTCTCAAGGGAAAAGATAGACCACTTAAGAGCCTTTGGTGCAGAAGTAATTATTTGCCCAGGCAGCGCAAGGCATGGCTCGCCTGAAAGTAGAAACGCTGTTGCAGAAAAACTTGCCATGACTACTCCGAACTCCTATTACGTCAACCAACACGAAAACGAGGACAACTGGAAAGCTCATTATGAAACTACAGCAATGGAAATATGGGAAGCTACCGATGGCAAAATTACCCATTTCGTTGCAGGAGTCGGAACAGGTGGAACATTTACTGGGGTTGCAAAATTCCTCAAAGATAAAAACAAAAACATTAGATGTATAACTTTAGATCCTGCTGGCTCCGTATTCTATCCATACTATAAAGAGAGGAAAGTGGTAGAAGCGGGTGAGTACGAGCTGGAAGGTCTCGGTGATGATGCTTTAATTAAAAATGTCGATTTCTCTGTAATCGATGAGATGTTTCAGATTTCGGACAAAGAGGCTTTCCTTATGGCAAGAAGTTTAGCAAAGGAAGAAGGACTTTTTGTCGGTGGCTCTTCCGGTGCTAACGTCTGGGCTGCATTAAAAGTTTACGAAACTGCACCCGCTGGATCCGTTATCGTAACAGTACTCCCAGACACAGGATTTAAATACCTTTCTAAATTTTATAACGATGAATGGATGCGATCTAAGAACTTCTTATGATTCCTTTTATAAAATTTCAAGCCCAAGGTAATGATTTTGTGTTTTTGAACTCGGAGTTTACTCCAACGACCGAGGATAAAACACTAGCCCTGAAGATCCTCGACCGTCACTTCGGTGTAGGTGGAGATACTTTAGTGATTCACAATGATTCAAACCGATCACTTCGCTTCTTCAATGCCGACGGCTCAGAAGCTGAAATTTGCGTCAATTCACTCCTATGTTATGGCGAGTACTTGCGAAAATTCAAAAAGACAAAGGGCATTGTTTCAATAAGTACGATATCAGGAAAAAGGCAGATAGAAATAGGCGAGCACATATCAGTATATTTCCCCTACGATGGGTTTGAATTTGAACCAATTAAAATATCTGTTACACACAGAACAATCGAGGGATTCTTTACCAAGTTCGCTGGAAATCCTCATTTTATTATACTCAAAGAGGTACCCTTCGATCTTGCACCAAAGATTGAGACCCACCCTGTCTTTCATGACAGAACCAATGTAAATTTCTTGAATATAACACCCAAGGGTATAATTTATAGGGTATGGGAGCGTGGGGTCGGCGAAACCCTTTCCTGTGCTTCAGGTGCAATCTCATCATTCGCCGTATTAAGAAAATTGAACCTTCAAAGTAAGGAGGCGACATTCGTTTCGAAGGGGGGCAAGTTACACATCCAAGAGGATAAAAACTACTTCAAAGTTTCTGGAACCCCCGTCTTTATTTTTTCAGGATATATTAGTGAAACTTTCTTTTTGAAAATATAAGGTAGCCCCTTAAAAAAGATGTTATAAGCGTTACCCCCCCAAGTCCCAAAAGTGCATATTTCCAACTTCTTGTGAGATAATAGAGCAGAAGGCCCAAAAAGACACCAAAAAGGTCAAAAATTCTGATTAATTTCTCGGCTGTAAAACTTTCCAATTTCATCGAATACCTCTTCAGGTTTTATCTCTAACATACATCGAAAATGCCCCAATGGACATTTGTCCCCACCGTGGAGAGTGCAGGGTCTGCAAGGCAAATCCTTCTCAAGGGTTCTGATAAATCCCTCACCCGCAGGCCGAAATCCAAATTCCGGGATCGTAGGCCCAAAAATCACAAAGAGAGGCGTACCCACTGCTGCAGCCATATGTGCTGGTCCTGTATCATTTGAAACCACAAAATGCGCATTCTTTAAAATATACAAAAGTTCTCTTAAGGTCGTAGAGCGTGCCAAATTAATGAATCCCTCGGGGTAAGAGTCGGCAAGCCTTTCATTTCCAACGACAACAACAGGTAGATTGTATGAAGTATTGATCCTTTTCCCTAAATCTATGTAATAGTCGATGGGCCAGCGTTTTGTATGTTTACTAGCACCGGGAACAATTACAGTATAATTGTAAGGCAAAGAAAATTCCGGTTCTTTAAAAGATACCAGCTTGGGATAAGGTATCCTGTCAATTTCAAAGTATTTTGACACAGCTTTTACGTACCTTACATAAATGGGATCCTCTTTAATTCCCCTCTTGTAAAGGACAGCAAATCTCCTTACAATGGAATTCTTTCTCACGTATGCTCTATATTTTGTCCGCGAAGCAAGAGCAATAACTGAAGGGTAAAGTTTCCTATGTAAATCTACTACAAGATCGTATTTCACCTTCCGCACATCTTCTAAACCGCGCCACTTCCCATTGAAATCCCTTTTTATCTTTATTAACTTCTCTACGCGCGGATCTCCTTCAAACAAATCAGAAAATCGCTCATAAAGCGCAATGTGTATTCTAACACCTTTATGAAACAAAAACTCGATCAGCGAGGACATTATTACAAGGTCTCCAAGGGACGAAAGACGGATAAGGAGCACCTTTCTAATCTTCCCTTTCACCTTTTCACTCGTATTTTAGGGCAATATTTTGAAATTGGGCACTCGTCACACCATGGTTTTATGGGCCTACATATCACTTGTCCAAAGGCAACCATAAGCTCATTAAACCTCGATTGCCACTCTTGGGGTAAAACCTTTGTAAGCTCAAGTTCCGTTTCCTCGGGCGTTTTTGTGTTAACAAGCCCAACCCTATTGGAAATCCTGTGCACATGGGTATCCACTGCAATAGCCTTCTGCCCATATACTCGCGATAATACAATATTAGCGACTTTTCTGCCTACACCAGGAAGCCTTAAGAGGTCCTCCATATTATCCGGCACCCTGGAATTAAACTCTTCAAAGAGGATCCTTGAAGTTTCTTTTATATTCTTTGCCTTGGTCCGAAAAAAACCACACGGGTAAATTGCTTTTTCGATTTCAATTACATCTAACCGCGCAAGCTCATAAGGAGTTTTCGCAAGGGAAAAAAGCCTTTCCGTACTCTCCACCGTAACTTCATCCTTGGTTCTCGTACTAATAATAGCACTTATCAGAACTCTAAAGGGTTCACTTGTCTTACTTTTAAGGACTTTAACTGGAGCATTCCACTTACTTGACTCGCTTTCGAGGATCTCTAATATCTTCTTAACGGTATCTTCATCCACTTTCGTATAAGGGTAGTCACTTAATTTATCGCCCTCCTTATTGACCATCTGAGTCAATTTCTTCTACATACATATTTTCAAGAAGGGTTGGGGCGCCCGAACCATCTGTTCCACTGTTTTCAGGCAAACTCTCCGGTCCATTCCAGTTATCTCCACCTGCAATCACCACTACCACACGGGCTTTTGCATAAGGCATCACTCTATCTTGACCTAAGTTATAAAGCACATCATAAGGTATCCTTACTTCCACTACGCCCCGTCCGCCTGAGGGTGGGACAGTGTTAATAACTTCGTAATCACCTTGAGGTACTTCCTGAGTAGTTGTCCCAGATAAAATATGCCTCAATGCAGGCTCGGGAGCACCCTCGCCTACCCACTTTGCAACAATAAACTCTGCAGGCGTGGAATCGGCAAACAGGAAATTACGGGCAAACCAATCCAGCGTATTCCCATTGAGTGTTCCATCGGTAGTGTCGGCATTATTGACATTAATGTAAATAATTATAGCATTATTTGATGCAACATAGTCCACAGCAATATATAAGTTCCTTTCATCATGCCCTACATATAGGGCACCTAAGTCACCTGAAGCCGCCCACGGACTATCTCCTATGGTGTCTTGGACTGCAGTATAGGGCCAATCACTTAGATTCCCGTCCACTTGGATGCTGACAAAAGGACCATCTGCAAATGCATATTCATTTCCAGCCTCTGGCACTAACACAACGGTCCCTGCATCAATGGTGCTCCAACCACTTATGGTTAGTGAAATAGAATCTGGTTTATAACCCGCAGCTTCAAAGTAGAGTCTGTAATTTCCATCCTCGAGATTACTAACTTCGTAATTCCCCGTCAGTGTATCGCTCTTCACAGAAACGATACTAACAGTATCTCTGTAAACTCTGATAGTAGCCTCAGGTAACGGGGGTAAACTATCATCTTGAAACGCCACTTTACCGTATATTTTACCCTGTGGTGTCGAAACAAGGGAGATTCTATAAAATAGCGTATTTTCATTAAATTCAAATTTCCAGTAACCAGCTCGATAGATGGGCCCCGCAGTAATATGATCTCCAAGCCCGTTACAATTAGGTTCGGCATATCCGGTGAGCCCCGTATCTGCTCCAACAGTGCCAAAAGCGTAATTCCAGTCCCTGTTGGCGACTATCTTAAATCTTATGCTATCCTGAGGTGCATTGAAGTATGTGAGCCTCTCCCACTTGTAATCTTGCACCAGGTCCATCTTTGTATTTTCAAAATCGTTAAGATTCCAGCCCTGGAAATCACCAACAATTTGGATCGAATTGTACTGGGTTCTATGGGTCTGCCCAGGGGGATTTATCAAAGGGTCACCCTCCTCCTTGGCACAGGCCATAAGACTTACAAATATTACTAACGGAAATAACTTCTTCATAATGCTCCTCCCATTTTAGTTATAGGGCTATAATATCTTACAAGATGATAAAGCCCTATAATAAAGAAAAGAAGATATTCATCTCCCGAACGTGTGAAATACGCAAAGGCAAACCCACCAATGGGAATTAAAAGTGCAGGAATAAAACACAAAAGTTGTAAAAGGAAAATACCCTTTGATTCATTTAACATACTCACGAAACGCAAAAAATACCTCGTCAATATAACCATCATAGCGCTGCCAATCAAGAGTGATATCCTTAGAAAATTACTGTGAACTTCTCCAGCAACAGGTTCACGAAAATAAATACGGGAGTATACAAGAAGAACAATCTGAACCACAAGGATAACTACCGCAAAGTATTTCAAGATTTTCACACGTTTCATTCTACCCTTAAAAGAGAGTTCGTAAACGAACCCGATTGTATATTTTCAGGATTCGATGGATCCAAGTACCAGCTTGAGCCATTTACAACATACTTGTACTGATAAGTGCCGGGCCTTAGCGGAAGTACCACAGTCCAAATCCCATCGCCAGCTTTTTTATCACCGTTCGATCCGTCATCATACATCTTGCCCAGGGTTGGATTAAAGGGACCATCTTGAGTTCCACACCATCTATTGAAGTCCCCGGCTAGATTAACATACATAGCCGATGGAGCATAGAACTGGAATAGGATACCTTCAGGGGTTTTATATGGTGCAGGAACCCTTGGCTTAATCTGATTCAGAACCACACAGCTACTCAGTAAAATGATCATGCTCAAAACGCAATTTTTAGCCATAACTGAACTCCCTTTTGCTCCGAAAGCGCTGACTCCGCAATCTCTAAGAAACTGCCGAGACCTTTGAAATTATTCTTGATAAGAGAATAATCCACACCTTGGGTTGCCAAGTACTCTCTTCTTGCGATGTACTCGTCTTCCAAATTCCATGGCATATAACCATAATTTAATGAAAGTTGAACATTCTTAGCTACTGGATACGCTATTTCCGCGAAATGATCAAAAAAAGTCTTGTCAACATCGAGGAAAGTGCTCTTAATAGTGAAAGCTCTAAGTTCGTAAGTAATCACTGGCTTAAATAAAACAAAATCCATGTGGAATATATTTTCAAAGGTATAGGGTTTTTGGTTTATTGCGTACGAAGAGAATTTACCATCATACCTGAGGTTTATACCTTTAAATTGAACCTTAAAAAATGGATTAAGGGTTAAATAGTGTTCGTATCCTATAAAAGGAAATTCACCATATTCCAGCCTCTGGTTTTCAATATCTTCGAATAGATACTCCCATTTCATAAGAGAATCAGTATTCAATAAGGTATATTTGAAATTTAACCCAAAATAGCCATTGTAGTCTGTACACGCGCCAGCCCTGATATACTCAAAGTATCTATTTCCTGCTTGCACAAAAAGATCATCGTAAGAGTGCCTTTCATAGTTAATAAAAGCTTTGTGAATCCATTTGCCCGTAAGAGCCTGTAATTCAAAAAGGCCTTTAAGAATATCAGATTTAGGCCAGCTTCGATTTACCGGATAAGGAGTATCATCTCGATACCTTTCGCCCGCAATAAGTTGGCGATCCCCTAAAATACCGCCAAGGGAAAGGCTAAAACCATTCCCTAAATAATTTAAATAGGCTCCATATAGGTTCTCATTTTCATAAGTATTGAAGTAAAGTAAGCTTCCTTCCTCTTCAAGACTATCTGGCGATGGAACCCTGTAAAGCTTCTCAAGTCCCCTCTGACCCCTATACAATGCACCCAGGCTGAACCGCCCAAATTCTCTCCCGATATGAGCATAGAGTAAATCCCTATCGTTAAGTATATTATTCGAATAAGCCAGATGCACATCTTGTAGGACAAGGGCTCTGTCAAAAGATAGCAGTATTCCTTGTTCCCCATCACCAAAATCCCTACGAAATTCACCCACCTCAGCAAGAAGCTTAAAAGGATCAGGACCTTTGACCTTTACCGCATTGTAAAACGCATGAAATTTAAAAGTCCCTCCATTCATAGTAAAGAATCCTCTCTCAAACTTAAGAGGAATGAGCTGCGTTGATTGCTCCCTGTATAATTTAGTATTGTATCTAATCCTCACCCATAGGTCTGCCTTATCCTCGAGATTTGCATCCATGTCCAGTTTCAGATCTTGCATATAATCATAGGCTCTATATTGCCATTTACCGCTCTCAAGAGTATCTCTATCCAGGGTAAGATTACCCCTGGCATCGATGTTGAAATTTACAATAGAACTTATCGGGGTATTTGTAGCCATTTCTGGTGGCAGTATGGTGTACCCCTCACCAACTCTAATGAGAGAATTACCATAAACACCAGCAGTTACTGGATTGTCCGGATCCGCAGTCCACTGACCATCAACGATAAATTTGTACTCATACTTACCAGGCGATAGCTTTAGAGTGAGCCAAAAGGTCCCATCACTCTCCTTCTTCATTGGGCTTAATGTAGTTGACCAATCATTGAAATCACCAGCAAGATAAACTTCCATCGCCTTGGGGTTGTAATACTCAAATCTAACCCCCTGGGGCGTAGTTTTAACTGCCTGCACTAAAAACAAAAGAGCAATGAAATTTCGCATAGTCCCACTCCTTTTCAGAACCAATATTTTGCAAGGAGTTTAACCTTATCATCGGTTCTAAGATAAGGGTTATTGGAGAAATCCCAGTCGTTCACCAGATCTCCATCGGTATGACCAGGCTCCCCATACTCTAAAAATATCTCAGTGTTTTTGATTCCCCTATACCCGAGCTGTAGAAAAACGCTTTCCCATGACCTACCCACACCCATACCTACCGAGGCTCTCCCATAAAAAAATAAATTCTGAGTTAAATTTACTCTAAACTCAGCTCCAACCAAATTCCTCTCTCCAATCGAATAATAAACTGCTTGCCCGTTCTTATTTATACCAATGTCCATGATTTTGTACTGAAGGCGGAGTTTCATCGTACTATTCTCCCCTCCTATTTCAAAAAATAGATGATTCCAGGTCTCTGCAGTATCCTTCGTAGATTCGACATAGAACTTTGAAGAAACTCCACCGTAGTATTCAATGTATATCTCACCATAATTCCACCATTTGCTGTAAGTTTCTGGAAGCTGAAACCCTGGATAGGTTTCGTCAAAGCGCGATTGCCAGTATCGAGTTTTATAAATCAAATTCACAGCTTTATAAGGGACCATATATACAAACTCACCATATACACCCCTTCTATCAAATTCTCTATCATAACTCAAATTAAATTTGTTCGAAAACTCATCAATAAAGTCAATCCCATAATTGAAAAGACTCCATGCTACCGACAAATTCTGGATCTTAATCCTCCTGAATTCAAGTTCAACGGCATAATCATCAGACTTCTCCGGTGTAAGCTGGGAAGGATGAATACTTTTTGCTATCTCAAAGCGTAAGTTGAGTGGGCCCTTAATGTGACTCCTCCCATTCAGAGAATAAATACTGTTAAAAGAAGCCCCCTCTCCTCTCCAGTCTTTTTTGAGGTAAATACCTCCGAGCTCAAAGTTCTGCCCAAACATCTTTGAGATCGAACCAAGATAGGCTTCACCATCCCAGGTTCTGAATTTAGACGCAATCAGGGCACCGTAAAAGCCTTTCCATTCCCACAAATCAAACCTGATACCCTCTGCCTTTGGTCCGTAAGAATCATCTTTTATTCTATCAGTGTTTACCAGAAATAATAATGGGCTGGAAATCCAAAAACGGTCTTCCCTGGAAAAGGCAGTGAACTCCGTATTTGAAGCACGATAGGTTAGGTGACCCTGGTTCATATAGAACCTCATTCCATTAGAATTCGAAAGGGCCGCGAGGGAGAAAAATCCTGTGACACCAGGAGATGGGTTTACCGTAAACTTCATCTCGAAATAATTCTTTGGATTCCACATGTCCCATCTCACTGGGAGCCTTGACTTTTGCGCGAGATATTCCCCCTCAAAATATCCATTGAATGAAATAGGATAAACTACTAACATTACTAAGAAATTGCGTAACATAGTGTAAATAGAGTAAAGCAAAAACTTTATATTGTCAAAGCATTAAAGAAATCTGACAAAATCTTGGGGTAACGAAAAGGTAGTCTACTTTAAGCTAATTATATTTAAACCTGTCTTAAAAATTCCTGAAGAGTTTAGGGAAAATATGATAAAACTTGTCATCAATTTTAATTGATGGAAAACCATTAATCTATTAGTTCAAATTTGATACTTTACAAAGCACCAATCCTTAGTTTCTCTATTTACCGCGCATTCAGAAATATATGCCTATCCCACCCTTAAGAATTAATCCGTTAGTCTCCACCTTAAATTTCTCGCTATTATGATTTACATAATCATCTGTAACGTCCATATCGGGAATATTCGTGTCAAAAATATCAAGCTTCATAAGTGGTAAACTCAACACGATATAATCTGCTGCCAATGTGAACGCAATATTTTTCAACGGCTCTACAGGTAGGAAAATCTCAAATCTGAGGGAGGGTCCAAAGTCCATAGTCATACCAACAGTAGTTACGTACTGATCAGGGTCAAAGAGAGGATACTTATCTTGCATTACTGCAACCACATCTCTTATTGTGATACCCAATTCAGGTTTAAAGATTCTCTCAGGCGATATTAGGTCAGAAATAGCTGTAATTTCAAAATAAACATTAGCATGATACATATAAAAGTCCATTTTTTCGACAAAATCCGCTCTCTCCGAAATACCCGACCAGTAGGAAAAAAAGTGTTGGGATATTAGCCCTTTATTATGATTCGAAATACCAATGTTATATACAAGTTTGTTCTTCATAGGAGCAAAGCCATAGTATTCTAAATCCTCCCTGACCATTTTCAGTGATGGAGAATAAAAACCAAGATCGAACACTATGCCTGTCAGTTTGTCCAGTCGTTCATATGAAGGCTTTTTGGCCGGCGCATACTCAGAGGTACCTGGAGGTGCTCCAGCCATCAGGCCTCTAACGAAAGACATGCACATCATTATGACCATTCCACTTTTTACAAAATTACTTTGTCTCATATTCCATCCTCCAGATATTCATAACATCTTTTCTTTCTTCACCTCGACAGGATAAAAAATAAATCCCAGACATGTCAGGAGCCCAAATCGGGTGCAGGTCATCACTTAAATGATATGTAAGCTGAGTCAGACCTGTACCATCTATATTTATGACCCAAATATTTGAATTTCTCGGCTCACTGGTTGTATTGCCAGTGCCTTTATCTGTTGAAAAAACAATCTTCTTCCCGTCTGGCGATATGTCAAAATCCCCAACTCCAAAGTCAAACCCTGAAATTAATTCAGTTTCTGCACCTGACACTACGTCCATTACCCATAAACTATAGTAGCCGCTACCCGTCTTAGAGGCTCTCTTAAACATAATACCTTTTCCATCAGGTGTAAACCTGGGCATCAAACCCAAAGTATACTGCGTTAACCTACCCGTAGTTAGGTCATAGGTCCAGATGATCTCACTATTCTGAACATACTGATAGTTGCCAGTTTGAGAGTTCCATATGAAATCAACAGAGTTAAATACAATGACTTTACCATCAGGAGAGAAAGTAGGATAAACTGCATGAGTGGGGGTATTTGTAGTTATCTGTTGAATTGCCATTCCAGATTCCGCTCCTATCATATAAATGTGATAGTTACCATCCCTGTAAGCATAATACACCAGATTGGTCCCATCGGGCGAAAATGAAGGGGCAAGTTCGGTCTCGGGTCGGTACGTACGCTGCAATAGCGCCTTACCCCCAATTAAGCTTTTCACATAGATGTCACCATTTCCGCTCTTCCACGATGTAAAAGCTAGCCTTTGACCATCTTTGCTCACTGCGAAGCGCGCCTCTGTATCTACAAGGTCTTCTTTCTCTGTAACCTTGGATAACCTCCGACCACCTTCTTGAGGATCTACAACCGTACGCCAATACTCCCCATATCGTGGGGCACAACTTGCGAGAAACACAACGATAAGTACTAAGAACACTCTATTTATGTTCCCACTTACCATCTCTCCCTCCTTTACACATAAGAATGTTTTAACCAACTTTACATGTATATGATAGAGTATAACCTCACTCTAACACTTCTTCAATTTCTTTATATCCTACCTTTCTCAAACTTTGCTTTTACCTTAGGCTGCTTTAACCTAAATCAAAGGGGGACTTGAGGTATAGTCAAATTCTACATCAAACCGGAGTAGTTCAGTTAAAAATTCTGATTTCAGCTAAACAAGACGAAAAACATATTCCCAAATAATCTACTCTTCTTTTATTTTTTTATTAATGCATACTGTTGGATATTTAGTTTAAGCAATATTTAAATACTCATAGATAAACTATATCTTCTGCTCCACCCTCCATAAGATGGAGAAAGGTCAACATATAATCCGTAAGGTGCCTAGTGATGAGAAAGTTATTCTTGATACGCTCCTTCCCATTCTTGCCAAGCATCCTTGCAAAATCGGGCTCTTGAATCAATTGCTTAATCCAAAAAGATGTCCCTTCAACGGTACGGGTGAGAATTCCAGAGTACTTGTGGGTAATCTGAAGCGGAATTCCACCAACTGCACTGGCAATCACTGGTCTCTCTTTCCAAAGCGCCTCCGCAACAGTCAATCCAAATCCCTCTTTTAGAGATTTTTGCAATACAATAGTTGATCCTCTCTGTAAGGCATTAATTTCTATGTCACTAGCAGGAGGCAAAAGAAGAATAAATATATCAGGATCTGAAGCAGCCCTTTCTTTTATTGCATTAAAGACAATCTCTCCCTCTGGATCGTCAGTGGCGGGGCCACCAGCGAGGACCAGCTGGCAATCTACGTACTTTTTTGCCATTTTATACGCATCGATGACCCCCAACGGGTCCTTTAGATAGTCAAATCGCGAAATTTGAGTTACCACTGGCCTCGATAAGTCAATCTTAAAACTCTCAAAGACACTTCTCACTTCTTCAGTAGATAACTCTTTATTTTTGTCACTTAGTGGATCTATGGAGGGGGAGATGAGGACCTGTGGAATTTTAAGTTCTCTAGAAAAAGCAGGGGCAGAAAAAATGGCTGCATCATACTCTTCAATGTACCCCTTCAAAAACTCCCATATCTGCGGTATGGGTGTAGAAAAATCAATGTGACATCTCCAGAGCCAGTTTCTCCCAATTTCCTTCTTTTTCTCAACAAGGGCAATAGGTTGCGGGTCATGGATAAAGATCACATCTCCAACGAGATCCATCATCTCAGCATTCTCTCTATTCACCTCAAGGAAATATTCAAATTCCTTCTCATGAAAATCCAATTTGACCCCATGTAAGGCATTGTGAAATCTCTTCGTAATTTTAAAAAATTCTTCTCCACCTTTTATCACATCCCACCTGGCATTAATGCCAAGCTGTCTAAGAAGCGGAACCATACGATCCAGAATCTCGGCAACACCCCCACCAACTGCAGTGGAATTTATATTTTGAATGATTTTCCCATTCAGTTTCTCCCCTAACTTGTATAACTCGTGTATTCGGAACCTTCCGACTATCGGCTCATAGTCTTCAATCCTTCTCATGTATCCTCTCTTCTATGATATTCAATATATTTTTTCTCAACCCTTCAAGGGTAACTGTGTATGGATCAAGTTTTGAAATAGCATCAGCAATTTCCTTCTCTCCTAAGGTATTGCGAAGCCATATAGAAAAATCATTGTCCCCCTTTCCCATGCGCATTCTCGCCTCAAACATATGGAAATACAGCGTTTGTATATCAACAATTTTTAAAGTTTCATAAAACTCTAAGAGATTACTTGCATTAAATCCTGTTTTAATAACGAAGCTCTTTGACTTCATAAAATGGAACTCCATACCGGGTGGAGCATTCCTAATCTCTGGACCTTCCTTTAAATAATCTTCAATAGTTTTTATCAATCTTTCTTTTAACTCGGCAAGAGTTTTAAATTCAATAATATTAATAGCCTCGAGTCTCTCAGCGAGAATGCTCTCATGCAGCGTATTTTGAGTCCAGAAAGCGAAATCATTCGGAGGCTCGGGAGAAATGTAAACATGCTGCTGTAAGAATCTATGAGTATGGTGATAGATTACCGAATCAGGAGATATCTTGAGCCCTTCCAGGAGTTCCACTATATTTCTTGCCCTCACATTTGTTAAAAATGTAAGGTTCAATTTCGTATAAAATACAAAGGGATTCATTGTCTTACAATCGAATGAAGGAGTTCCCGCACTTCCATGAAATTCTTAAGGTTATACCTTGCGACAGTCTTTCCAGTGCCAACCTTAATTGTCCAAGATTTCTGAGGTAAAGCACGGAAAAGATCCTCATCAGTATAATCATCCCCAATAGCCATCGTAAAATCAAACGGCTTTAGTGACAAGAAATAAACTGCTGCAATCCCTTTGTCAACACTGGCGCATCTCACTTCAACCACTTTACTGCCCCTTATGATTTGAACATCTATATTTGAAGTAAAATAAACCAAATAATCAATTAACTCCTTAACTACCGCTGAGGCACTCTCTGGGTTAGCTTCTCTATAATGCCATGCGATGGAATATTCTTTTTCTTCTACAAAAGACCCTTGAAGGCGATGCGAGTAAATATCAAGAATTCTCCTGATTCCATTCTTCCAGCTTTTAACAAGGGGTCTTATCAACTTCCACTCCTTTCCTTCTTCTTTTATCCAGGCCCCATGCTCAGCAACAAGGTTAACTTTCAGGCTGCCGAACCACTCGTCGAGGGTCCCTTTGTCCCGCCCACTAACTATTACCACCACATTTTTCTCGTCCTTCGATAAAGCCTCAAGAATTTCCATGGTTTCTGCGTCAGGTCCCGCGAAACGAGGAGCAGGAGAAAACGGTGCTAAAGTACCATCATAGTCGAGGAAGATAGCCCTGCTTTTAGCATTCGAGAATGCCTGAACCATCCTCTTTCTCACAGTATCTCCTAAAATCCTATTGGGAAAAATCTTCTGATCCTTTTTAACCTGGTTTAAAACATGAATAAAGGTACCAGCCCATTGATTCACATCATATAACTTGAGCCTTGATTGCATAGCATCCATTCTTTTCCGTTGTTCTTCTTCGTTCATCTCAAGGCCTTTTAAAATAGCATCAGCAACCTCTTCTTCATGGTTAGGATTTATTATAATAGCCTCAAGAAGTTCTCGGGCTGCGCCACAAGTTTCACTCAAAATCAGAACTCCTTTCTTATCAGCTCTCGAGGCAACGTACTCCTTGCATACTAAATTCATACCATCCCTTAAAGGTGTAATAAGTGCAATATCACTGACATTATATATAGCTGTGAGAGGCTCGAGGGGCAAATGTCTATACTGATATATAATCGGAACCCATTGTATACTACCGAATCTTCCGTTAATCTTGCCAACCAGCTCGTCAATTTGTCTCTTCATCAGCTGATAGTGCTCTACCCCTACTCTTGAAGGAACTACTACAAGAAGAAGAACTACTTTTCCGTGCCACTCAGGATGTTTCTCAAGGAAAACTTCATAGCCACGAAGCCTATTTACAACCCCCTTTGAATAATCAAGGCGGTCAATGGACATGATTGTTTTAAGACTACCAAGGTTCTTTTTCAGATCCAACATTTGAGCCTTTACGCTTTTCGATGAACTAGATTTATTATACCGTTTGAAGTCAATACCCATGGGAAAAGCATCCACCTTCACCGACCTTCCTTCTACTTCAATAGCTCCCATGTTGTGTTCTAACCCAAGGATCCTCAATACGCAGTTCAAGAAATGCTGAGTATACTCAAAGGTATGAAAACCAATAAGATCAGCTCCCAACAAGCCATAGAGGATTTCGTACCTCCATTTCCCGGGCAGGAGACTGAAAATGTCGTAAGCAGGGAAGGGAATATGAAGGAAAAATCCTATTGGAATATCACTGAACCTATTTCTGAGAAGCCCTGGAAGAAGCATCAAGTGATAATCATGCACCCAAACAGCATCCCCTGGCTTTAAAACCTCGGTCATAGCATCACAAAACAGTTCATTTACCTTTTTATATTGGTCCCAGTAACCCTCTTCATAAACTACATAAGAAGGGAAATAATGGAAAAGAGGCCATATAGTCTTATTACAAAAACCATGATAAAACTGGTCCATTGACTTTTCTGGTATAAAAATCGGATAAGCGAGGTACTCTGAATAAGCCACTTTTTTTATCTCTTCCCTATGCTCCTTTTTAAGATAAGTACCAGGCCAACCAATCCAAAGATATGGTTTTCTTGTAATAGAAGAACCTCTGAGAGAGTCAAGGTAGGCACTTAATCCAGAAACAAGACCCCCAGCAGAAGGTTTAAATGTAAAACGACCCATCTCCTCTTTAATGGTAAACGGAAGCCTGTTTGAAACGATCACAAGTCTCACAGCACTCTCTTTAATTCCAGAAACACTATTTCAAACTTTAAAATTTACGTACCCTCTTCTTTTTTACGAGCCCAGACGCCAGAAGATTCCGATAGATAAACCGTTCTTATAGGATAAGGGATTACTATCCCTTCCTCCTTGTAGCGCTCATGAAGCCTTTTGATAAACTCATGTTTTAAAAGGAAGTTATCTGTATACTGTTTAGCTCTTAGAATAACACTAAACTTAATCGAATACTCAGAGAATGTATGAAATCTTATAAGTGGATCGAATTCTGGAACCCCGCCGGAAACTTCTCTTAGCACTTCTCTTGCGACTTCAATCGTAACCCTTTCAACTTTCTTTAGATCGCTATCATAGCTTACACCTATCTGAACAAGCACTGACAGTTCGGCTTCGGGAAGGTTATAATTTTTCACTATCGACGATGAAACTTTAGAATTGGGAACAATTATTAAGTTATTCGATAATTCACGTATTTCGGTGTTTCTCCAGCTAATGTCCGCGACAAATCCTTCCTCACCAGTTTCAAGCACCACATAATCACCCACTTTAATATTTCTAGAGAGAATAATGTGTAACCCTGCAATAACATTCGTAAGAGTATCTTGAAGTGCGAGGGCTACTGCCAACCCGCCAATACCAAGGCTGGCGAGAATAGGTGTAATTGAAACTCCTATACTATTTAATATGACTAGAATACCTAAAAATAAGACCAGGAGTTTTGCTAAAGTAGAAAGGAGACTTACTTTTGGAACCGCACCACGAACCTTTTCTGTACTTAAGTCTATAAGCTTCCCAACAACTCTTGCCACAACCAGTGAAATTGAGGCTATAGTCAATATTGTGGATATGGTTTTTATATATCCGTATGAGACTTCACTTAGTTCTAACGTCCTCAAAAGTAAGTTAGTACCAATTAAGACAGTCCAAAGCACCACCCAATAGCGCAAAGATGAAAATAAGATTTCTTGGATTCTCTTTTGAGTTTTCGCAAAATATTCTACCCATCTTTTCACAAGAACATTATCGATCAAAAGTCCTAAGACTAAACTACCTCCGATATAAATCGCAATTTTGATTAGTAATCTTAGTTCACTAAACATACCTATCCCTTTTACAAAAAATATTTACGTTTAGATTATAATAGGTTCCCATATTCTAAGCAAATTTTAATAGATAAATCCACATAAGAACCTCTTCACCTTTCGCAAAAGCAGTAGCATCTCACTATTCCTCAAACAAATGCAAGCTATTAACATTTATCCTCGCTACTATTTCATCTCCTTCTTTCACCATTCGCTCGCTTACTAAGGCGTTGAACCTACTTGTTTTAGTAGTAAAATGAACAAGTAGTTCTCTCCCCAGGTATTCAACAGAAGCTACCTTTCCTTGAAAATGCCCACCTTCAGATGTTGATAGTAATTCAATATCCTCAGGCCGAATCCCAACAATAATCTCTTGCCCACTTCTAAAAGTGCCTAAGGTAATGCGGCGTGATGGTACAAGTATCTTACTCCTCTCGAATATGATATAAAATTTGCCATCTTCTTCCATTAGTTCAGCTTTAAAAAGATTCATCTGCGGCGTACCAATAAAGGTCGCAACAAAAGTATTTAAAGGAGAGTCGTAAAGCTCCTCTGGAGTCCCAACCTGAATGACCTTGCCATCCTTCAGTACTGCTATCCTATCACCAAGGGTCATAGCTTCGATCTGATCGTGAGTTACATACAATGTTGTGATTCCTATTTCTTTCTGTAAAGATTTTAATTCCGTACGCATCGTGTGCCTCAACTGAGCATCCAAGTTTGAAAGTGGTTCGTCCAGCAGAAAAATCCTTGGTCTTCGAACAATAGCTCTGGCTATTGCAACTCTCTGCCTCTGGCCACCAGAGAGTTCGCCCGGTTTTGCTTTAAGGAGCTCAGTTATTCCGAGCATCTCAGCTACGTCATTAATCGCTTTAACAATAGTATCTTCTTTTTCTTTCGCAATCCTCAAAGGAAACGCAATGTTATCGAATACAGAAAGATGTGGATAAAGAGCATAACTTTGGAATACCATTGCTACATTTCTTTCTCGGGGTGAAAGGAAAACCTTCTTCTCAGGAGAAGCTACAAGTTCATCGTCGAAATAGATTTCACCCTTTGTAGGCTTCTCAAGGCCTGCAATAAGATTCAAAATCGTAGACTTTCCACAGCCACTCGGACCTAAAAGCACAAAAAACTCTCCGTTATGCACGTCAAAAGTGACATCGTCAACAGCAGTGATAATACGCCTTAAAGAAAAAAACTTCTTTGTGACCCCATATAAACTCAGCCTCATCCTTTTACAGCTCCCCTTGTTAAACCTTGAATAATATTCCTTTGAAACACAAGGACCAGAACAATTATAGGTAACGTTGATACTGTAGCAGCAGCCATGATGGTTCCCCATGGAATCTCACCATGAAGTCCTTGAAACAGTGCAATTCCCACAGGAACAGTCCTCGTCCTATGATCAGTAGTAAATAGGAGTGCAAACATAAACTCATTAAAGGAAAATATAAAAGCTAAAAGAAAGGTTGAAAAGATACCGGGTCTCGCGAGGGGCCAAATGACCTTAAAAAGAATCTGCCATGAAGAGCAACCATCGATAAAAGCCTGTTTATCAATATCCCTTGGAATACTGGCAAAATAGCTGACAAGAATCCACAGTGAAAGTGGCAGAACCCACGCAATGTATGGGAATATAAGTGCAAGGTAAGTATTAATCCAGCCTAGTTTTGTCATAAAACTAAAAAGGAATCCTACGAGGCTGACCTGGGGAAACATCGACATAGAAAGGGTAACGAAGAGAACGAGACCTTTAAATGGCAACGGTAATCTAGTAATGGAAAAAGCGGCTAAACTTCCAAGAAGAACTGCAACACCCGCACTTACAACTGAAACAATAGCACTATTCTTTAGGTAATCAAGAAAATGAAGGTTTGCGTTAAACAATACCTCTTTGTAATTGTTCACTGTAAATACGTATCTTGAACTTAGAGATAAGAAATCGGCGTTCTTTGCAAAACTCACCATAACCATATATATAAATGGCAAAAGGCAAAACGACACGGTAAGTACTATGCCAACTATAAGCAGGACCCTTTTTATTCGTTCTTCTTTCATTTCACCTCTTCAAGAAATCTGCTTGATTTTATATACAAAATAGAGAATAGCCATGCGATGATGAATAAAGTAACAGAGATAGCAGAACCGTATCCAAAATCACCTGCGACAAATGTTTTAAATGCGTAGAGGGAAACCGATGTGGTGGAACCACCTGGTCCACCCTTTGTCAGAACATAAACGAGATCGAAAACTCTTAAAGCATCTATGGTTCTAAATAGTAATGCAACAACAATTACAGGCTTTAACAGGGGCAATGTGATCTTCCAGAACCTTTGCATAAACTGAGTGCCATCAACTTTAGCCTGTGCATACAAGTCTTCAGGAATTGCCTGAAGCCCCGTAAGGATGATAATAGCCACAAATGGCGCAGTTTTCCAAACATCAGTAATCACAAGGGCAAAAAAGGCACCTACACTATTCCCAAACCAGTTTATAGGGCTTCCAGCGATACCCAATGCAGTGACTATATAATTAGCCAATCCATAGTGGAAATTATAGATTAATTCCCATACCCTCGCAGATACGGCTACCGGAATTGCCCAGGGTACCAGAATAATTCCTCGGAGAATTCCTCTACCTGGAAAGGCTTCATGCATAATGAGAGAAAAAATAATACCAATTACCATCTCGATAGCTACTGAACATGCAACGAATAGCACCGTAAAGTAAACCGATCGCCAATATGTACTATCGGTTGCAATTCTCCTGAAGTTTTCAAAAAAAATGAACTCTCGAGGGAGATACGAAACATCTCTGTAAAAACTGCTAACAAAAGTACCAACTATGGGAATCAGGAGAAAACAAACAAGAAATAAGATTGCAGGTAATGCAAATACAACTGCTTCGGCAATTTCCTTAGGAGTATTGTATAATCCCCGTCTTGTGTCATCTTGCATAATTTCTGACTACTTCCGAGATCTCCTCCTCAGATTTTACAAGCGCTTCCACAGGCTCCATCTTTCCAGCCAGTACAGCATTTATATACCTTTGGAGTACCTCAGAAATCTGCGTATAATAAGGAACATTGGGCCTTGCATATGCGTTCTCAAACACCACTCTCAAGTCTTTAAGGTGCGGTAGCTGAGAGAGAACTTCAGGATCCTCATATATATCTACTCTACCCGGATTCCAGCCAAGGTTTAAGGCAAGCTGTTTCTGAATCCCATATGAAGTCACGTACTTTAAGAACTGTGCAGCTTCTTTCTTAGAATCGGAGAAAATAGAAATACCCAAATGCCACCCGCCAAGTGTTGACGCTTTCCTACCGCCAGGGAATGAAGGGAGTGGTGATATTCCTACCTTTCCTTTTACAGGCGAGCTTTCACTTTGGTGATTCCCCCAAGCATAGGGCCAGTTTCTTTCGAAAAGTGCATTCCCTTGCTGAAAGAAGATCCGAACCTCCTCTTCCTTCATTTCGGTGAAGGTATTTGGAGGTGAAATTCTGTAGTTACAAATCAGGTCTCTCATAAACTGCAAGGCTTGAACATTTTCTAAAGTATTAACGGAAATTTTACCATCCTCAAGAAGTAATCCACCATTGTTAGAAACAGCAAATTCCAGAAAGTTACAAACTAATCCCTCATACTGGGCACCCTGCCATACAAATCCCCAGAAATCAGGATTCGTAGCTCTCTCACGAGCTTGAACCTTAGTAGACATATCAATTAATTCTTTCCAGGTCTCGGGTGGCCTCCTGAAACCATACTTTTCAAGTAAATCAGTCCTATAATAGAGTAAACCTCCATCCACGTATATTGGGAGCGCAATCAACTTACCTTCATAAATACCAGCCAAATTTACGACCGTTGGAAAGAACTTTTCCACTTCAATGCTTTCACTTTGTGGTAAAGAATTAAGATCTTCCAACCAACCTGAAGCCGCAAACTGGCCAATCCATGCAACATCCATTAAAAAAATATCGGGATCAGACTTCTTTGCTCTCAAACCTACCATCAGCCCTTGCCTTCTCTGATCGGTATCAGTTGGTTGACGAATAAGATTTACCTCTATTCCCGTCTCCTTCTGAAAATTTTCACAAAGCTGTTCCCAGAAATCAAGTTCATTAGGAGCACCTCCAACAGCAAAAGTTAGAACCTTTTCGCGTCTCGAACATGAAGTAAAGCACATTGCGAGTGAAAGAATTACAGCTCCTATTATTCTCCTATTACCAATGGTATGATTCATTTTGGCCTCCTAAATATAAAAGCATTATAAGGAGCAGTAAACGAAACATCAAAAAACGAGACTCCTCCAACAATAGCCACCCGTAAGAGGTATCTTCAGCAGATACTAAAGTCTTTAATACAATATCATAATTTAGTTGGTGTGGGGCACAATCTCTTATCAAGGTAAAGTAGAAATAAGCTATGTAAAGGATTACAAGGGTAAATGCCAAGAGAAACTTTAAAAACAAATCAGTCAAGACGGCTATCCTACAGTGGATGGAGGCTTGAAAAATGGCTAAGAGGAGCAAATATGAAACATGCAATCAGGTCTTAGGCCGTGGAAAAGCGAAATATGAGAAATAATTGCATATTTAACGATTTTCCTATAAATTATAATCTCTGAAAGGAGGATGAGACTGATGGAATGTAAAAAAGAATCCAATTTAAGTAAAAGGTGCAATTGTTCCTATCCCGTCTGTGAAAGGAAAGGGATGTGTTGTGACTGCATTGCCTACCATAGAAGGAGCGGAGAGCTGCCCGCCTGCTATTTCCCTGAAGAAGCAGAGAGAACTTACGATAGATCGATAGAGCACTTTATAGAGGTATATAAACGCAATAATAAATAATAACACATCCCCCATCACAGGTCATGTAGCTATTAGAAAACGTCAAAGCCATGATATATCAAGAACAGTTAAAGGATATTACTATTTCGAAATGGCCCAGTTCAAAGGTTTTTTCAAATTTGGTCCTCTGTCGTTGAATATCATCAATTTCACTATGGATGTTTAACGGAATGCATAACGGTTAAAATCCTTCACACTCGCAAGAACTTTTGAACATTCGAACCTTTTCTTTTAGAATTATAAAATGAGCTCTTCTAAACTACGAGTTGTAATTGACCCTGGTCACGGTGGGGAAGCTACCGGCAGCAGAGGTTTTTCTGGAACTCTTGAAAAAGATCTTAATCTTTCACTTTCTAAGATACTGCAAGAGATGCTCTTGCCTCGTTTTGAAGTATTTCTCACAAGAGAAGGGGATGTATCTTTGTCCCTTGAAAATAGAATTGCATTCGCAACTGAAAAAGAAACAGATGTCTTTATATCCATTCATTTTAATGCCGATTCCCTCGGCAACACTAACATCAATAGAACAGAAATATACTACCCCTTTGAAGAAACAGGCCCTTCACGGGATCTGGCTGAAAAACTGTACGAAAGCTTTCGCTCTAAATTTGATATTCCATGCCAATTCCCCGTACCTTCAAGATATACTGTCTTAAATAGTCAAATCCCGGTAAGACTACTCCTCGAGGTATCATATTTAACTAATCTTATGGAAGAAGAGAAACTTAAAGATATTAGTCGCCTTGAGCGTGTTGCAAACATTATTTATGATGCCCTTTCCGACCTTAGCAGAGAAAAAATATGCATCTATCTTGGGTTTGAAATAAGGGATGAAGAAATTAGGTTCACCTTTTCAAAGCCAGTTTCGCGAGAATTAGTATATGTAAGAATAGATGGAAAAACATTTAACACTTTTTATACGAGAAGAAAAAGCGTGATAATCCACACAAGCACTTTAAGAGCAGGTAAAAGGCGGATCGAAATCCTTGGCAAAACTATAGATGGAGCAGGGATACCCCACGTTACTGAGGACGTAGAGCTGAATCCAAAAATGGACTATTTTGTAGCGTCAATCAGCCCTTATACAGACCATCAATTGATAAGGATCAAGGTCCTGGACAAGAATCTGATGCCTATCCCGGAAGGGGTTAAAATGAGCATCGATAAACTTGATGCAAGCATAAGGGCTTTGAGAAGAGGCATCTACAGCCCGGAAGATGTTGGAAGTGCGCTCAAGGCAAAGAAGGAAATATCAGACAGTGATGGCTGTTTTTATATCTTACTTGGCGGTCTTAAAGACGACATTCAGATTCAGTTTAGTGTCGGAACTTTACAAGGAAGACTCAGCGTTGAAAACGTTGCACATAGAAAGTCGAATGTGGTAGGATTTGTCTTCGATGAAGTGACAAAAAAACCTATAAAAGGGGCCCTGATCTCTTGTGAAGGGACAACCAGTTTTTCAAATGAATTTGGCATTTTCGAATTGGAATCCTCGACGGATAGTGAGGGTGAAAACGTAAGCTTTTGTTGTGACGGATATTATAACACTAATAAGAACCTGACTAAAGGGAAACCCGAAGATGTCTATTTAACCCCAACATACAACGGAGTTTTTATGAGGAAGAAGGTCCTCATAGACGTTGATAACAGGGATCTTCTCGACAGCATCGCCATGAGACACAGTTGGAAGGTATCCGAATATCTTACAAGCCTCTTGAAATATGCAGGTGGTATACCAATAAATACACGCAAATACCCTTGGCAAGAGGTAGATGATTACACAAAGGTGAAGAATGCACTACTTCAAGAAGTGGACTTTGCCGTTCAAATCAGCACATCAAAATTGAGTATTAAGGACGGATTCTACATCTTCTATTATGAAAGAAGCGAGGAATCAAAAAGGCTCGCTCAAAAGATAAAGGAATCGGTAGCACTTAAAAGTGAGCCTGAGATGATAGTGTCCGAATATGGAAACTATTTTATCATTCAACTTCCGGGACCAAGGATTGCAGTTAACACGCGAGGCCTTCTCACAGCGGGTGACTTTTCAGAAGAAGATTCTGCTAAGTTCACTGCACTCAAAATCTTCCTTGGACTACTCTCTTATCTCGGATTTTCAGGAATTTATTTTAGGGAATATGACTATACGGAAAGTATCATGGGGATGGAGATCCGTTCCCAAGATTTCCCAATATCGATTTTAAAAGGTAGACATTTGGTGCTCCATTTTGCCCGTCCTGATTCAAAAATTATTGTAAATCTGGACGGTGTAAACCAGCTTATTTTAAATAAACCTGTGGAGGGAACATGCATAATCTTGCCAGATGGAAAATCAGAAGTGTAAAGCCCTATGTCCCGGGCAAACCCATCGAAGAACTTACAAGGGAACTCGGGATTAAGGGTGAGATCATAAAACTGGCCTCTAATGAAAACCCTCTTGGCCCTTCTCCAAAGGCGATGGAAATGGTGTCAAGATATATAAAGGAACTAAACCTGTATCCCGATGATTCCGCATACAGTCTCACAAAGAAAATTGCGGAAATGAATGGACTTAGCACCGATGAAGTAATCTTAGGTAATGGCTCTGTTGAAATTATGCAGATGATAGACCTTGCTTTTGTGAATCCCGGAGAATCAATTGTCACATCAGAAAAATCTTTTTCATTGTATAAGATAATAGGGGATATTGTTGGCGCAAGGGTGATCGAAACTCCAATGAAAGATGGCAAAATTGACCTTAACCTCATCTTAGAAGACATCAAAGAGGACACAAAAGTTGTATTTATAGATAACCCAACCAATCCTATGGGGACCCTGTGCCCAAAAGACGAAGTTGAAGATTTTATGAAAAGAGTTCCCGAAGATGTCATCGTTGTTTGGGACGAAGCATACTATGAATATGCACGGGGAGAACATTTTAAAGAAACCATTGATTACGTCAAACAAGGCAGAAACGTAATCGTTCTCAGGACCTTCTCTAAGGTTTACGGATTAGCTGGGCTCAGACTTGGCTACGCATTCGCAAAGAAGGAAATTATTGATGCATTAGGGAGGACAAGACTTCCCTTTAACGTAAATACAATGGCACAAATAGCAGCCTACTATGCCCTGGAAGATACCGAACATGTGAGAAAATCCGTTGAGATGAACTCAAAAGGCCTTGAATATCTTTATGAAGAATTTTCGAAAATGAATTTGAAGTTTTATAAATCATGGGGGAACTTCATCCTTGTAGATCTCGGTATTAATTCCGATAAACCTTACAATTTCCTGCTCAAAAAGGGAATAATAGTAAGACCAGTTAAAAATTATAGCCTTCCTACCTGTCTTAGAATTACGGTAGGAACACCCTCACAAAATCAAAAGTTGGTAGAGGGACTAAAAGAATTTTTGGAACATGGGTATAGCTGAATCAAGAAGAATAGCAAGAGAACTGGCACTTTTCACCATATACTGCACTAAGATAAAAGAAAAACTAAACTTAGAAGATTGTAAAAAAGAGGTTCTGAGTTTAATTGACGAAGAAGAACTCGAAATCCACAATCTGGACCAGGAGTCCCTCGAATTTTTTACAAGAGAAGTTGATGCATATGAGATGCATAAAGAGAAAGCCGATGAGTTTATAAACCAGCATCTCGAGCGATGGGAAGTTGAGAGAATGAATACCCTCGATCTTTCAATCCTTGAACTGGCTGTCTGCGAGCTTATCGCCATGGGAGACGTAGGTTTCAAGGTCACTATTTCCGAGGCAGTTAACCTTGCAAAAAAATACTCTTCAAACAGAGCTCCGCTTCTCGTTAACGCTGTAGTAGACTCTATCTGCCGAACGCTTGGCCTAAGGAAATGAGGTACCTGATCCTATCGGACATTCATTCAAATCTAATTGCTCTTAAAGAAGTACTGAAAAAAGCAAAACGAATAGGTTATGACGAGATCATCTGCCTTGGTGACTTTGTAGGATACTATACTTCCCCAAATGAAGTAATTGAGGAACTAAAAGATAAACTGAAGATTGCCATCCTTGGTAACCACGATTACGGCATTTTGCATCCACAAAGTATTACTGCATACTTTAATGAAATTGCAAGGGATGCGCTATTTTATAACATCCGTTTCCTATCAAAGGACTCACTCGAATTCTTAAAAAAACTCCCACTTACTTCAGAGGTTGACGATTACCTTTTCGTACATGGTACTCCCACAGAACCAGAGGAATTCAATTATATTTATTCTTCCTCCCATGCTGCACGAGAAATTCGCCTTACATTAAACCAAGTTATCTTTGTCGGTCACACCCACATCCCAGTTATCTTTGAGTATAATGAAGAAAAAGACAGAATAACTATGTTAGGAAACACAGTGCGCTTAGAGAAAGGTTTAAGATACCTTATAAATCCAGGAAGTGTGGGCCAACCAAGAGATGGGTCCCCAGAGGCAAGTTTTGGAATTATAGAAACTGACGAGGGAGTATATAGGAACTACAGAGTTGAATATGATATCGATTCGGTGGCAGCTGATGTAATTAAAGCAGGTTTAAATCCCTTACTTGCAGAAAGACTCTATGATGGATTTTAGATCTTTTTACGTCGATACCCTCGGCTGTCCAAAAAATGAGGTCGACTCAAGAATAATAATTAAACATCTCACTTCCCTCGGTAAGGTATACAAGAACCCGGAGCATTCAGATGTTATAATCATCAATAGTTGTGGATTCCTCCAGGAAGCATTAAATGAACTCTATGAAAGAATCTCTTATTGGAAGAAACACAACAAGGAGTTAATCGTGACCGGATGTGCCGTAGAAAGGCTCGGGGTAAGGTATCTCGAAGGAAATGGGCTTCGAGCAGTCTACCTCGACACCCTGGTTGGCATCAGTAAAGGGAAAAGACGTAAAGGACAAACTGCACTTCCAACCTTTAATAATCAGTATTTTACTCGAGATTCCATCTTTCATTATACGAAAATCCAGGAGGGGTGCACAAGGAGGTGCAGCTACTGTGTGATTTCAAAAATCAAAGGGCCACTGCGATCCAGACCCCTAACAGATATCATAAGAGAAATTGAAGGATTGTATTCAGAAGGGGTGCAAGAATTTATTCTTATTGCCCAAGATTTGTCTCTTTACGGTATTGATATTGGCGAAAAACTCCAGAGTTTATTAAAAAACCTACCAATTGGCCCCTATTACCGATTGATGTATTTACACCCACACGGAATAAATGAAGATATCATCCGTGTTATTGACGGCACGCCGGGGATACTTCCTTACCTTCATATCCCCATCCAACACATTTCTAACAGAGTGTTAAAAGATATGAAAAGAGCAGGGGGTGAAAGATCTGTTCGCCGCTCCGTAGAGCTTGTAAGAAAACATCTCCCACAATTTTTCATCAGGGTAGATATAATGGTTGGATTTCCGACTGAAACTGATCAAGACTTCGAGCATCTGCTCACGTTTATGGAAGATTTGAGACCTGAGAGAATATCGATTTTCAAATATTCTTCAGAATCCTCTACTCCTTCTCAAAGATTTGAGGAACTCGACGAAGATGTAAAGGAAGAAAGGTACGAAATGGCTTTCGAAATTGCGCATGAAATAATGGCTAAAGTGCAGAGCAGCCTCTTAGGGTATGATATCATTGTTTTTAAACAGGGCGAGCATACCTGGTCTCAATACGATGCACCGTACATCGATTTCGGTGTTGAGCTAAAAAACAATAAAGTTGAAATATGGCCGTGCAAAGCAAAAATTATCGATGTTAAGCAGGACCTCGATCTTGTTGGTGTGAAAGTAGAGCATTAAAATTGGCATATGTTTAAGAGAGTCCTCGTTGCAAACAGGGGTGAAATTGCTGTTAGAATAATCAGGGCTCTAAAAGAGCTGGGTATCGAGTCCGTGGCTATTTATTCAGACGCAGATGGAGACGCTCTCCATGTAGAAATGGCTGATTATGCTGTATGTATTGGCCCTGCATCTCCTAAGGATAGCTATCTAAATTTTTCAAAGATCTTGAGTGCAGCCGAAATCTCAGATGCCGATGCAATTCACCCAGGTTATGGGTTTCTATCCGAAAATCCCGATTTCGCAGAGCTTGTAGAAGCTACTGGAATAACTTTTATTGGGCCGTCTCACTCTTCAATGAAACTTATGGGAGATAAAATTGAAGCAAGAAAAACTATGAAAAGAGCGGGAGTACCGGTTATTCCTGGCACAGAGGAACCCGCAGAATCCATTAAAGATGTTAAGGATGTCATCGAAGAGGTTGGTTTTCCTGTAATCATAAAGGCCGCAGCAGGCGGAGGCGGACGTGGCATGCGGATAGTGGGGGATGCAACGGGCTTGGAAAAGGCATTTTATATGGCTCGAAAAGAGGCAGAAAATGCCTTTGGCGATCCGAGAGTTTATGTTGAAAAATATTTCGAAAAGCCGAGACATATTGAAATACAGGTATTAGGCGACAAATTTGGGAATATGGTTTATTTAGGTGAAAGAGAATGCTCTATTCAGAGGAGGCATCAAAAGTTACTTGAGGAATCACCCTCACCTGTCATTAACGAAAACTTAAGACAATTAATGGGAGGAAAAGCGGTAGAAGGGGCACTCTCTATTGGTTACTATTCCGCCGGAACCCTGGAATTTCTTTTAGATCCAGAAGACAACTTCTATTTTATGGAGATGAATACAAGGATACAGGTGGAACATCCCGTAACTGAATGGGTTACGGGAGAAGATCTCGTGAGACTACAGATACTTGTTGCAATGGGGGAAAAGTTACCAATTTCTCAAAAAGATGTAAAAATCTCAGGACATGCTATTGAGGTAAGAGTTAATGCAGAGGATCCCGATAGAGGTTTTATCCCATCACCAGGAACGATAAAGGTGCTACATTTACCCGGAGGGCCTGGTGTGAGAGTAGACACCCATGTATACCAGGGCTATACTATACCATCGTCGTATGATTCGCTCATTGCAAAGATCATTGTCCATGATAAAGATAGACCACTAACAATATCCAGGCTCAAGAGAGCTTTAGAGGAAACTGTAATCGATGGCTTAGACACGACCATTCCTTTTTTCCTGAAGTTAATTGAAGATGAAAATTTTATAAATGGCAACATCGATACACATTTCTTGGAAAGGTTTAAGTGGTGATCTCAGGTATTAAAAACATCTTCAGAAACATTGGCTCATACTTTCTTATGCTTTATTATTCAATTTCAGGGGTGGCTGTTTTACGAAAGGATGAAATCTTCAAGCAGCTTGAATTTTTTTCTGTTAATTCTCTTTTCATCGTGGCACTTGCAGCAGCATTTACGGGAATGGTAACAAGTGTCCAGAGCGCCTATCAGATAATGGGTTTATTACCTCTGGATCTTTTGGGCGCAGGCGTAGGAAAGATGATTACAATTGAATTAGGCCCTGTACTAACAGCTCTTATACTTGCAGGCAGGGCTGGTGCCTCTATAGCATCAGAACTTGCAACTATGAAGGTCACCGAACAACTTGATGCAATGGAAGTTATGGGCGTAGACCCTTACAAACACCTGATATTCCCAAGAATCTTAGCAGGAACCCTCATTACGCCTTTACTTGTAGTCTTTGCCGATGCTATGGGTATCCTAAGTTCTTCATTGGCTTCGAAATTCATGCTTGAAGTAGAATATTCTGTCTTTTTTGCAGCATTCTTAGAACATTTTTACATAAAGGATTTCATCGGTGGTATTATTAAAGGTATCGCCTTTGGATTCGTTATCACCTCCATTAGTTGCTTTATGGGAATAAACACAAGGGAAGGGGCGAAGGGCGTTGGAATATCAACTATGCGTGCAGTTATTTATTCTTCCGTATTTGTGTTGCTCTCCGATTATATCATTGGGAGTATTATTTATGGTTGATACTGCCGTTACTTATAATCTGCATAAGTCTTTCGGAGATACGAAGGTACTTGATGGAATTAGCTTCAAAGTACAAAGAGGTGAGGCAGTGTGTATTCTTGGCAGAAGTGGGGTGGGGAAAACCATACTTTTAAAGATCCTTGTAGGACTTATAAGACCTGATCAAGGGAAAGTTGAAATCTTTGGGAAAGATATCTTCAACATAAGAAGATCAGAACTTTTAAAAATACGAGAGAATATTGGTTTCGTTTTCCAAAGCTCTGCCCTTTTTGATTCACTATCCGTATTTGAAAATATTGCCTATCCCTTTGTTGTCAAGAAGGTAAACACTGACGAGATAAAGGAGAAAGTTGCAAAGATATTAGAGATGGTCGATATGAAGGGGTTAGAAAACTTACGGGTATCTGAGCTTTCAGGGGGGATGCAAAAAAGAGTAGCTATCGCGAGGGCACTTGTTACTGAACCAGAATTAATATTGTACGACGAGCCCACACTGGGCCTTGACCCCGTAACCCGCAACACCATCATAGAAATAATGAAAAGATTAACCGATGAAAAAAAGAAGACAACTATCATAGTCACTCACGACCTCGAAGTGGCAGTACGCCTTTCTGATAGGATTCTTTTCCTTTACGAAGGAAAGGTTAAAGAAGAGCTAACCCCATCAGAAATATTGGAAGGAAAAAGTGAAGAGATTGTTAAACTATTTGAAACACAAGGGGGAGGTTAGTTATTATGATAAAAAGTAGGAGGATGCATAAGATGCTTTTGCCGGTAATTATTGCGGTAATGATGGGCTGTACAAGTATTCAAATGTCGCCTGATAAGCCACAGGCTGGCGAATCTATAAAGATTACAATGAAAGAGGAGCTTAAGGATCCACTGGTGGAAGTGGTCTTTTTAAAGGATAACCTTGACTTCGATTTTGATGTGGTAACTCCAAGAAAGGAGAAAGATAGATGGGTTATTACAATAAACTCGGATACACTCACCTCTTATGTCATTTGGAGAATCGTCGATCAAGACGCCATATATTTTCCTGGAGGTGAGGGGGTAATATTTTATAAGGGCGATAAGCCGCAGCATCTTGCATATTACTATTGCGGTCTTCACAAAGAAAAGGCGATCCCATACGCTTTAGATGTAGACGAAAAAGAGCAGAAAAAAATCATAAATGCTGCAATAAAGTGCTACGATAAAGAATTGAAATTTTATCCGGGTGAACCAATGGCTTTCGGTAGGAAAAAAATCGTGGAATACTTCAAACTTAATGATGAGAGAGAAAAGGCAAAATATCTCTACGATCTTGAAAAAACTACTGATTCTTTGTTCGAATCCGGAGACTTGCTCTCAGCCGTTTCAGCTTTTAACATTGCGTACTTCTTCTCCTTCTCAAAAACTTACGACTACTTCAAATACATCTCAGAGCGACCTTATTTCCCCGGGGCTCTGGACGTAGCCATGAGCTACCTTTATCAGTACGCACGAAACCTGAACGCAAAAGATGGTATCAAGTGGCTTGAGGTGGGGCTTAACAAATATGCAGATTTCATACAAGAGCCCTCTTCAAGAATCAAAAATGTTCTAAGAAATTATTACTACTCGTTGTATTACGGATACATGGTTCTGGGTGATACACTCACCGCTATAAAATATTTAGGGCAGGTCCGCCAGATATTTCCAATGGATCCTGACCCCTACATCGTAGAGGCTTCTCTCAGAATGGATATGGGAGCACTAAATTATAGGGTTGTCGATAGCCTTCTCGCTTCTGCCGAAAAACTTTTTAACCCGATAAGCTATTCTTATACATATCCTTTTTATCCACCTGAAGAGAGAGCTAAATCTATAAAACGGAAGAAAGCTAACCTCTATAGGGTTGAAGCGAGGTACTTTACAAACATAGGTGACAGCGAAAAGGCAATTACCGCAATGGCCAATGCCATCGAAGCTCAAGGAGGCGACCTTTACGCAGATTTTGGTGATCACGAAACGATAGGAGATTTCTTACTAAATGCAGGTAAAGTAGAGGATGCGGTAAAACATTACGCCCTTGCAATAGTTACCGGAGCCGAAGAGGAAAACTTAAAGAATGATGTTACTACAAAACTACTGAATAAGAACATCCCCAAGGATTCTGTAAACGTACTAATTAAGACAATTGAAGAAACGGTGAAGAAAAACCTGATTCCTGCAGAAGATTTTGAGGTAAGAACTCTCGATGGCAAGAGAATTACCCTTAAAGACCTTAGGGGAAAGATAGTAGTCCTAAATTTCTGGGCAACATGGTGTGGACCCTGCAGACGAGAGATACCTGAATTAAACAACCTCGTCGAAAGTTATAAGGATAACAATGATGTAGTGTTTATCGGTATCACCAATGATCAAGAAGAAAGAGTCAGTAACTTCCTCGCTAATAATCCATTCAACTATACTATAGCCTTCGATATTGGTAACACTTACACAAAATACAATGTTACCGCCGTTCCAACTCACGTGATAATTGACAAATCTGGATACATAAGCTCCCGTATTGTAGGTTCACTTCCAGGAATGGATAAAATCTTAAAAGAAAAAATCGATAAATTGCTTAAATCATCATGAATAGATAAAAAAGAAAGAGTACCCTTATATCTCTTAGGAGGGTTATTCATACAAGTTTTATAAATTCAAAATTCACACTTGAACTCTTTCTTTTACGCTTTGATTAGAAAATTGCTCTTGAGGAGTAATAACCAAAAAATTTAGGTCTAATCTTATAATGTAACTCACAAACAATATTTTCCCATCGAAGCCCTTTGGGACTTTTAGGATTTTAAAAGAATTTCACAAAAAATTCTTTATAATAGAATCATGCCTATTCCAGAAAAACTGTTAAAATTTATTTGTTGTCCAAAATGCAAAGGTGATCTGGAATTTGACCCAGTTACTGATTCTCTTATCTGTAAAGGTTGCAAAGCACGCTACCCAATAAAAGAAGGTATTCCCATCTTAGTTGTTGAGGAGGCTGAACCTCTTGACAAAAGTCCTGATTCTAATTAACATCCTTTCAAGTTTTGCTTCACTAAAGGAAGCATCAATGAATCGCATTATTGTGAAGTTTGAAGGTCCTGAAAATTTTGCCACCACAGCTTACGATGATAAAGGCCGTAGCGTTCTCTTTCTGCTTGGAGATATGATTATGGAAAATTCAGAAAATGCACCATTAGTACCTTACTTTGACATTAAAATCGCTTTAAACGAAAAAGCAACATACCGTTGTAAAATAAATCCTCTCACAAGTTTCACTTACAGTGAAGTTCTACTCCCAACGGTACCTACTTTCACGAATGACGGTCTAACTATGAACTATTTAGTTTATGTTGGTGACAAAACACCTAAAGAACAACTAATTTACACCGGAGAAACAGAAATTATAAACGGCATCCCTACTGCCCACATCTTCTTTACTCCATACATTTATGATCCTCAAGCAAGAAGACTCTCTTACGTTAGAGAAGCAGAAATAGAGATAGATATTCTTGAAACTAAGGAAAGATCGCAGCTCATTAAAGGCTGGTACGATGCAATTCTCGAAAAGACTTTTCTAAACTACGAGGGCATTCTTGCACGTGAGTCCAAAATTGCCCCATCAAATCCTTTCGACAATGGAGCCATCTGGTTCCAGATAAAAATAACGCAGGAAGGATACTACACTATTACTTTCAGCGATTTACAAAATGCAGGTTTACCTTACCCATTCTCCATCGGGCAGACAGCTTTATACATTAGAAATGTCGACACCCTTCCTTCTGTTCCTCCTTCAGACTCCGCTGTTTTCTTTAAAAAAATACCTTTCAACATTGTAGATAAAAATCAAGATGGTATTTTTAACGGTGAAGATGAAATCTCTTTCTTCTGCCCAGGGCCTCAGAGCTTCAGAACCATGCTGCAGGGTACGGAATCTTCCCCTTCGGAAATCATTTCAAAGGCTACTATATTCCGAAATCCTTATACCGATACTGTTTCAGTCTGGGTCACTTTTGGTGCCCCTGGAGACCTTATGGAGAAGAAAAACTTGAACTTTACAAACACTGTAAATAGCCTCTTTTCAACCTATCATTACGAAAAAGACATCAGAAACATCGCTTGGAAAGGCCTTCTATGGGTAGGTGAAGAGGTTATAAGGGATTCATCGCGTTCGGCCGCTTCCATAGATCTCAACTTCACCTTGCCATCGCCTGCGGATGGACAGGGATTCATAAGAATTAGATATGCAGGAGGTGAAAACACCTTTCGGCAATTTAAAGCCGTTGTAAATGGTAGAGATACAATTTCAGATGTGTCGAACGGTCTTTCCCTTAGAACAATCTTTAAAGACCTAAGTTCACTTCAATCTTCCAACACTTTAAAAATAATCCTCAGTTCTCAAAATATCTATTCAAGGGATAAGATTTATTTAGACTACTTCTCCATATTCTTCAAGCGAAATACCAACACCTTTGAAGATGAGATGGCATTTTTTGGAGAACCGGAAACTTTAGATGCTCTGTTCCAGGTACATAGTAATGTAAAGGCTGTATTAGACATCACCGATCCTTTCAAACCCTCAATCCTGGAGCTTCAAAATACTGAACATGGCTTTTACGTTTCCGACACCCTCTATCCCGGAAAATGTTTCTACTTTGTTACAACCACAAAAAGACCTACAAAGATTGAGTTGATTCCAAATGCTGGGAAACTTTATGAACTTGGGCCCGATATTAACTACATTGCTATCACCCCAAAGGCTTTCGTCTCTTCACTACTGAAATTCAAAAATTACAGAGAAAAAAATCTGCTGAAATTTGAAGGTGGCAAGTGGGTTAAGAGTACGGGTAAAGTTGCAATATGCACCGTTGAAGATATTATGCAGGATTTTGGATTCGGAACCTATGATCCCGTGGCTCTAAGAAACTTCCTTAAGTATCAGCACGAGAAATCATCAGGAAATTTGATATATATAGGCCTTTTTGGAGACGCCTGTTACGATTACAAAAATATAAATGGAACCGGTGGTAACCTTGTACCAGCCTACGAGCCCTTTCTGTCTACAAACATAGAAGAAGAAAAAGGTGCGAAAGACGACTTTTATGTGGACTTTAATGGTGATGGATACGGAGATCTACTCGTAGGGAGAATCCCTTTCAGAACTAAAGAAGAGCTCAATATATACCTTGACAAACTTTACAAATATGAAGAGAACGTAGTTTTTAGTAACTGGAGGAGTAGGAGCTTATTCATTGCCGATGACGAATACGGAGAAGCTGGTCGCCCCACTGAAATTGGGTTTCATATACCCTTCGCCAACTACATTCGAGTGGACACAGTGTTAACACCACCCTTTTGTGAAGTGGCGCTTGTATATGAGACATCATATGGCGTCAGCGGAAATTCAGTAGATTTGACTAAAAGGGGGCGTGACGCAAAATCTGACTATATAAGAAAATTCAACAACGGTAATTTTATTACCACATTCTTTGGCCATGGAAATCCAGTTCAACTCACCCACGAGCAATTGTTTATGCTTCAAGACCTACCCCTACTCGATGCTAGATATAAAAACCCCATTAGTATGTTCCTTTCCTGCAAAGTTGGTGCCTTCACCAGAGAAAATCCGCCTATGGGCATCGGTGAATATATGAGTATATACAGGCAGAGCATTGGCACCATAGCATCTACCATCGGACAATTTGTCTCTATAAATTACTTTTTTGGAAGAGACATACACCAGGAACTCGCCGATAGACAACTTCACCCTTTAGGCCAGGTTGTGAGCCGTGCAAAATTATCATCGATCTATCTAACTTATTACCACCTCTTTGGTGATCCTGCCACCATCGTGTACCTTCCAAATCCCGATACCTTAACAGATATTATACCAGAAGACACCATTTGGATAGCCAGATTAAATTCGATATCACTCAATAATATTGATTACACTGGAGAACACTATGTAACATTCTTCCATAAGCCTTACATACGCCGGTACACGAATCCGTCAAACCCCTCAGTTACCGTTGAATACCTGGGAGAAAATAGAGTGCTTTACAAGGCTCCGTTCCGATTCACATCAAGCATCGATTCGGTGGTTTTTTTCATGCCAGGAACAGCTGACACGGGGAGAGGATTTTGCTTCTCCGTTCTCAAGAAAAAAGACAATAAAATAAGTACGGTATACGCCTCTAATATGTTAACAGCACTCGGCAACATTTCTACGGAAGACAAAGAGGGCCCAAAAATTCAGGCATACATAAATGGAGAGGACGTAAGTAAACTGAAAGAAGCCCCCCTTTCTTTCAATATTAAAGCGGTTTTGAGCGACAGCTCTGGAATTAATCTCTTCGATGTATTTGCTGAAGAAAAGGGAATAATGCTTCTCGTGGACAATAACTTTTTAGACCTTACCCCTTATTTCGAGTTTTACTCAAATTCGTACACAACTGGTGAAGTTAACTACCCTTATGCTTCAACTCAGTTAGGGAAGAAAGACTTCAAACTAATTGCATACGATAATCTTAACAATTTCAGTCAGTTAAGCTTTTCATTAGATCTCAAAACTACTGCAAACCTTTTCAGCAATATTCTCATCTACCCAAATCCTGTATCCGGATATGACAGGGTCTACTTTACTTTTCGCCTAAATCAAGCAGCCAACGTAAAGATAGAAATATACACTATTTCAGGAAGGAAAATTTACCAGATCCCTGAAGTAATGTTACCTCAGGGCTTTAACGAACTGCACTGGAATTTGCGCGATATGTACGGAGAAGCCGTATCAAACGGCTTATATTTAGTAAAATTAACTTTCAAAAACAGTAATGAGGTAACCCAAGAAGTTATCAAAGGGTTCGTTATTGGAAAATAGGAGGTTTCAATGAGGGAAGATAAGTTCTCTGAAGAAAAGATGGACACCATCCTTGGACAGGGGGCAGAAATGGATGGAAACATTTCCATCCTTGGAAGCGCGAGGCTCGATGGCAAGTTAAAGGGCACGATCAAAGTACAGGGGACTTTAATTATTGGTAAAACTGGGATAATGGAAGGAGACATCTCGGCAAAGAATGCTATAATTGGTGGCCAAGTAAAAGGAAAAATGCATATTGAAGAGAAAGTAGTATTTGAATCTTCTGCTAAATTCCATGGAGAACTCACTTGTAAAACAATTGTTATCGAAGAAGGTGTTGTATTTGATGGGAACTGCGCTATGACCCAGAAGGGAATCCAGAAGGAGGAAAAACCATAAGGTTGTATGACTCTCATTGCCATCTAAATGACCCGCAGTTTAATAAAGATCTGAATGAAGTAATAGAACGTGCAAAAAATGTGGGTGTTTCACAAATTCTTATCCCTGGCTACGATCTCCCCTCCTCCATAAAGGCAATAGAACTAGCTAAAAAATATAATTTCTACGCTGCCTGCGGGCTGCACCCTCATGATGCAAAGAGATCAGTACCTACTACTCTTAGGGAATTTGATAACCTCATCAAGAATCATCCTGACATAGTTGCAATAGGAGAAATTGGCCTTGACTTTTTAAAAAACTATTCGCCTCCAGAAGTTCAAATCAAAGTTCTTCATGAATTTCTTCAGCTTGCAGCAACTTACAATAAGCCGGTCATTTTACACGTACGAAATGCATACCGGGAAATTTACGATATCCTTAAAGATTATGAATCAGACTTACCATCGATCATCCTTCACTGTTTTAGTGGAGGACCTGGAGAAATAGCTTCCATTCTCGAGAAAGAAAACTACTATGTCTCTTTCTCAGGATCCATAACGTACAAAAATCAAAACTTGGTAAAGGCAGCAAAAATAGTCCCTGAATCCAAAATCCTAATCGAAACCGACGCTCCATACTTAACACCTTCAGAGCAAAAGGGTAGAAACGAACCCGCTTTTGTATTATACGTATTAAAGAAAATTTCAGAAATTAGGAAAAAGACTCAAGAGGAAATGGCCAATATCATCTACTCTAATACGTTAAAAGCTTTAAGAATTAGCAACAGCGCATAAGAATAAAGGTAACACGCCTTTGATTAAGATGCTATTAAGAACCCGCACTCGGACTTCTTGTTGCTTTATCTATTATTTTAAAAATTAAGTTTACTCAGTCAGTACCTTTTTAATCCTCTCGAGAGCCCAGTCAATTTCTTCCTTAGATATAACGAGCGGAGGTGCAAATCTAATAACCTGCTCATGGGTCTCTTTTGCGAGAATTCCCAATTTCATAAGTTTCTCGCAATAGGGCCTTGCCGAACCACACTCTTTCTTAATCTCAACACCGATGAGCAACCCTCTCCCCCTTACTTCCTTTACAAAAGGACTTCCAAAGCTACGTAGTTTTCCCATAAAATAGTTGCCAAGTTCTTCAGCTCTCTCAGGTAACTTTTCTTCAATAATAACATCAAGGGAGGCTATACCGACACAAGATGCAAGGGGATTCCCTCCAAAGGTAGAACCATGGTCTCCTGGGTTGTACACATCCATAATATCATCATTAGCAAGAATCGCAGAAACAGGGTATACTCCACCACCTAGTGCTTTCCCAACGACTAGTATATCCGGTTTTACCTGTTCCCTATCCAGAGCAAAGAGAGTTCCAGTACGTCCAAAACCTGTCTGAATCTCATCTGCAATAAGGAGTACATTATGCTTCTTTGTAATCTCCCTCACTTTTCTATAATAACCCTCGGGAGGAACTATGACGCCACCTTCACCTTGAATAGGTTCCACAAGAAAAGCCACTGTATTTGGATTAATGGCCCTTTCAAGTGCATCAGCATCACCGTATGGAATCACAGTAAACCCTGGAGTAAAAGGACCGAACCCAAACTTATATTGGGGTTCAGTGGAAAATCCAACTATAGTTGTCGTCCTGCCATGGAAATTATTCTCACAGGCTATAATCTCCGCCTTATTGTCCTCCACTTTCTTTTTAAGGTATCCCCATTTTCTTGCCGTCTTTATTGCAGTTTCTACAGCTTCCGCACCTGTGTTCATAGGTAAAGCTTTATCAAAGCCTGCTATTTCACACAACTTTTTCAAAAAAGGACCCATCTTATCATTATGGAATGCCCTCGATGTTAAAGTAATACGCTCTGCTTGTTCTAATAGAGCTTTGATTATCTTTGGATGACGGTGCCCTTGATTTACAGCGGAATATGCACTTAACATATCAAGATACCGATTACCTTCAACATCCCATACCCATACTCCCTCGCCTTTGCACAGGACCACAGGCAAAGGATGATAATTATGAGCGCTGTACCTTTCAACCTCTTTTATATAATCTTCACTCCTCACCGCAATACCTCCTTCTTTCATCAATTCTAAAGGGAATCCCACGTTTTTTCCAGAACTCTTGATTAATTTGTAGTTTAAACTTATTATTTAAATGTCATACAAGGGAATGAACAGATGGGCAGTGATATATCGAAAGAAGAGGCACAAAAAAGGATCGAAAAACTCCGTCAGGAGATTAATTTCCACAACTACAGATACTATGTACTGGATAAGCCAGTAATCAGTGACGAAGAATACGATAACCTCATGCGGGAACTTCAGGAGCTTGAATCTATGTTTCCCGAGCTTGTAACTCCGGATTCCCCAACCCAGCGGGTGGGAGCACCCCCACAAGAAGAGTTTGGTACTATAGTCCATGAAATACCTATGCTTTCCATTCAAGATGCGAGAAACGAAGACGAAATTAGAGAATTTGACCAAAGGATAAAAAGACAGTTAGGTTTACCTGCAAATTCCAACATTGAATATGCCGTTGAACCAAAGTTCGATGGGCTTTCTTGTGAACTTACATACGTGAATGGTATCTTCGTATCTGCTGGGACAAGAGGCGATGGGACAAGAGGCGAAGATGTAACTCTCAATGCAAAAACTATAAGATCCATTCCTCTGAGGCTCTTCCCCGGATTCACGGTGCCACCGAGGGTTCAGATTCGTGGTGAGGTGATAATGAGGAAGAAAGATTTTGAAGAGCTGAATCAGGAGCTTACTAGTAAGGGCGAGCCCGCCTTTGCAAACCCAAGAAATGCTGCAGCTGGCTCACTGAGGCAACTTGATCCAAATATAACAGCTAAGAGGAAACTAGACTTCATCGCATGGGGCTTAGGTGTAGTTGAGGGTATAAAATTCGAAACCCAATGGGAATGCCTTGAAACGATAGAAAAATGGGGGATTAAAGCCTCAAAACCAAGAAAATTAGCAAGGAATATTGACGAAGTGATAGATTTTTACAAAGAGATGGAAGAAAAGAGATATCTTTTGGAATACGAACTCGACGGTATTGTTATAAAAGTAAATAAGCTGACGCTGTGGGAGGAACTTGGCACAACCGCAAGGAATCCGAGGTATTTCCTCGCAGGTAAATTTAAACCAAGGCAGAAGACTACAAAAGTTATCGATGTAATATTTCAAGTAGGCAGAACTGGGGCAATAACTCCAGTGGCTTTACTTGAACCTGTGGAAGTTGGCGGTGTTACTGTCCAACGTGCTACCCTTCACAATTTTGATGAGATAGAAAGACTCGGCGTAAAAATAGGTGATAAAGTGGTCCTTCAGAGGGCAGGAGATGTAATCCCGGACATTGTGGAAGTGGTTAAAGAAGCTCGCACTGGTAGTGAAAAAGATATACTTCCACCCAAAAAATGCCCCGTCTGTGGCGCACAAGTTGCAAGAGAGGGGGCATACTATCGATGTGTAAGCATGCAATGCCCTGCAAAATTAAAGGCACACCTACGTCACTTCGCTCAAAGGCGAGCTATGGACATCGAAGGCCTCGGCGAAAAAGTTGCAGAACAGCTCGTAGATA
>DCDE01000022.1 GCA_002316275.1 Caldifarciminota bacterium UBA1063 | reverse complement strand
CTATAACGCGGGGCGGTTTCGTATGCCCCTTCAGCACCGATAGGCTTCAGGATTTCTTTCCATTCAAAGACTTCTTCTCCAAATTTCCAGACTTGATTCTATGCGGAGAAATCGTTGGCCCAGATAACCCTTATATGGAACTGCACCCTCCATATATTCAGTCCGATATTACATTTAAGCTTTTTGATGTTTACAATCTATCAGAGAACAGATTTTTGTTACCCGAGGAGAGATATACTTTAACCGGATTTATAAATATCGAAGAGGTGAGGTGCTTCGGCAAATACAGTACTGAAGAAATTAACGATGTCAGAGACCTCATCTCTAAGATAAACGAAGAAGGTATTGAGGGGGTTGTGTTTAAATCTTCAGAAAAAAAGCTAAGGTACTTCAAATATTCCACACCTGAAATTAACATCAAAGATATTGAAGCTGATATAGACCTTCTCTTGGAGTTGCCGGCAGAATTCTTTATTCAAAGGTTGGTTCGCTACGCATTGGCAGCCTCTGAGTTAAATTGCCACAATTCCAAAAATGCAAACCGCATAGGAACAATTTTTACAGACTCTTTTATGAAAATCTTAGAAGAGTTCAAAAGCAAGGGGAAAATTTCACGCGAATATACACTCTACTTTAATATCTACGAAAATATAGATGAGTTCCTGGAGTTAGAAAATAGGGCATCATCTCTCATAAAAACTCGCGTAATTTCTGTAGAAAATTGCGGTTCTAAGTTTAAAGTAACAATTGAAAAGACATTCTTAAAGGCTACCAGCAAACTGTCGAGACTTATCCGGGGTTTACCTCTTTACGATTAGAAAAGAGGATTTTTCCAAGAGCCTTAGGGTTAATAAAACGAACACCGAGCTTTTCTGCCCATTTCCGAACACCCTCATCCGAAGATACAATCGCTGCTCCAAGTTCCATAGCTAAAAGAATTATATCTACATCCTCGGTGGAATCGATAATACCGCTTCTTAAAGCTTCACGATATTTGTTCCGCAGGCGGTTTATAATTTTCTCTTTGCTTTGCTTCTCAGCAACAAGCACCGCCTCTTCAGCCACCCTTAACCCTTTATTTATCCTGTTTCTAACCTCTTCAATCAGTTCATACAACAAAAAACCTGGTACTTCTATGCTGAACCGTTGCGGTGACTTCAATTTTAGAACCAGCTCTGCATCGTCCGGTATATTGTTTTCACCGAGGAATAGACGCAACTCTTCAAAGACCGAAGGAGGCATATAAAACTCATATTCCTTTTTTAGTCTTTTTGCGCGACGTATAAAATTATTAAAGGCGTTAAGAGGATTATTACCAAAAATGACATAAACGTCAGGATTAGTAAAAATACTCGTATCAAGAACTAAACGTTCCATTCAGAGATTTTAAACTACAGCTATTTTACAATCAATGGCTCCGTCAACTCAAAGTAGGCTGGCTCGTCAAGTATATCCATAAGAGAAGTAGTTAAATTTGACGTTTTAAAAGGCAACTTAGGCTTTCTTGTGGGGTAATAAACTAGCTCTATATCCTTTACTTTCAACATCTCCTTCGCAAGATCAATTGCTTCAATTATACCACCGTTCTTGTCTATCAGCCCAATACGAAGTGCATCCTCGCCACTCCATATCCTACCCCTGCCAATCCTATCGGTGCTGTCTGGGGAGAGCCCCCTTCCTTCCTCAATCCTTTCCAAAAATCTACTATAGAACCACTTTAACTCTCTATCCATAATCGCTTCCGCACCCTCGCCCATTTCCTCGTAACTCGTAAATGAAAGAGCATATTTACCGATCTGCACTGAGTAAAGATTTATCCCAAGCTTCTCAAAGAGACCCCTCGTTACAAATTTGCCATTCAAAACTCCTATAGATCCAGTAAGTGTAGTTCTATCAGCAACAATCTTAGTTGCAGGACATGAAATGAAGTATCCACCAGAGGCAGCAACGGATCCCATTGTGACAATTACAGGCTTCTTCTTGGAAGTCTTCCTAATAGCATTCCACATTATATCCGAAGCAAGCCCTGAACCACCAGGTGAATTCACTCTGAGAACCACAGCCTTTATCGTCCTGTCTTTCTCTAATTTTTCAAACGTCTTCTCAATAGACGATGAACCAAGCATTCTGCCGCCAACAATAGGCAATGGATTATCCCCACTTTCGCCCTCAACAATATTCCCATCTGCCACTACGTACGCAATTTTGCAATAAGGCTTTGCCCACTGGGTAGATACTGGCGGCAGCCCCCGCTTCTCCGCCCTTACAATCTTTACCTGCTTCCCAAAATCTTGCTTTATAACATCCTCTATATCCGACTCAAAGATCAGTGAGTCAGTAAGATGCTTTTCCATAGCATACTCTGCATTTATGAGAGCCATTTCCAGAACCGAATCAAAATTGGGAATAGCTTCCTTTGCATACTCGTATACAGTATTCAGGTAAGCTGTAAGTTGTTCCCTATTGTATGAACTCATCGTATCCATTATAAAAGGTTCTGCAGCAGATTTGTATTCTCCGATTCTCTGAAATTCGGGTTTTACACCAATATTTTCAAGTGCGCTTTTAAAATACATACTCACCGACGCAAGGCCTGGAATGAAGATATCACCTGAAGGGTTCATAAATATTCGGTCTCCACTACTAGCAAGGATGTAAGTGCCAATGTAGTAATTTTCGGAGTAGAAGTATACCTTTTTGCCATTACTTCTGGCTCTTCCTATAATACTTCGAAGTTCTTCCACCTGGTTAAAAGAAAAAGACGGGTTATCCAGAACAAAAAAGATACCTTTAACCGTTTCGTCATTCGCTAAAGAATCGAGTTTTAGAACTAAATCAAAAAATGAAGTGGCTTTCCGTGGAATTATCAATCCCTCAGGCCTCATTTCATCGTATGTTCCCTGGAGTTTCATAATAACAACTTCCTTACGTTCCAGAAATGCAGGGTAACTATTGGCTGAAATTAGAAAGCCACCCCTATTCTCGTCATCGGACGCGCTTCCAGAAAATAAAATATTCCCAAGGCTAATCTGAACTCCAAAGGTATACGGTGTGCTCTCCCCTTTTGTAGTAAAAATAGATAGACCCTTTACCGGCTCTAAAGAAATCCCAGCATACCATGTATCCTCTTGATGAGATCTCTCAACATCGAAATAGGCTTTCAAATACTCCTTGTATGGTTTCACTGCTACACCAGCTCGGAACACGTCCTCCCCATTCATCTTCTTCCACGTCCCACCGAGCGAAAGGAAATCCAAAGGCCGAATTAAGAGTCCGCCATAGAAAGAGTTCCCATAATTCTCAGAGAATCTATATCCGATGCCCGCATAAAGCGCATTGGACAACTTGATACCATCTGAGATGAAATACGCATCTGAACTGTCTCTCTTCCAGGAAAATCCAAGGGGCCCAGACATAAAATTTAGGCAAAAGTCGCTCTCATGCCCCTCAATAGAAAACTCTAACCCGGGGGAAAAGGCGAGCCCAGCTGGGTTCTGAGCCACCCCTAAACTCCTTTCTGAAAGTGCTACCGAATTAAAGTTAAAAAAACCCAACATCAATAATATTAACATATTAACCTCCTTTCCAATGGAGAGAATTATATTACTCGTATGATGTTTCAACAAGAGCCAAGATTTAAGACAAAAGCCAATAGCCATACCCCGACCACAGGAACATTAAGAGGTAAGAGCTTTACTAATTATGCTTTAACTTATGTTAATAATAGGAGCAAACCAAACTACGCCATAAAAGTTACCCTATAAGATCCAATTTTTGTCATTGAAATAGTATAGGTTTTTAAACAATTTCAGCCTCTATCTCCCAACTGACCGGAATACCCGTATTATGATCGTAATAAACCCTTAATATCGCACTTATATCTGCACCCATTACTATGTAGTTTTTAGCATCAAGCCTATGAAATTTTTCTCATATTCGATGGTCACCAATATAGAGAACACTATCAATGTCCAATTCTATGCCATTTAAATCGCCCCTCCGAAATACCAGCCCAATTAATTTACTATAGGGGCTAGTATTTTCTGCCCAAGATCCTTTTTGGGCATCATAAGAAAACCTTGAAGCAAATATAAGCCGGAAGGCAGCCATATAAGGCAGATATTCACCTCTATACCTCCCATGGTTGTAATTTCATCCTCTTTTACCAATCCCCCTAAGATATAAAAATCCCCACGCGTAAATTATCACTGTAGGCAATTAGGCTTTGTATAATCCTTAAAATGTTGACATGTTTGACAATTCCTCTATAAAATGTTATATTTTACGTTGTATGGGTAGAAGAAAAAGTGCTAAAAGTTTGGACTCTCAGGAGATATGCATAGCAACGAGTGGCAAACCCGGGCAGTTTGAGCTAAAAGGGAAACTATGGATCGAGAGTGACAAAGGAACTTTTCTCGGGTACGGCAGGGTAACTCTACTTGAGAGAGTTAAAGAGTACGGTTCCATTTCAAAGGCTGCGAAGTCAATGAATATGTCATATAGGCAAGCTTGGGGAATTATCAATTCGATGAACAAACAAGCAGGAAAACCTTTAGTAGAAACGAAGATCGGTGGGAGAAAAGGTGGTGGGTCAAGGCTCACTGAAACTGGCGAGAAAGTAGTAAAACAGTTTTGCCGTATACACAAAAGTTTTACCAGTTTTCTTCAAGAGGAGATTAATAAGTTTGAAGTTTAGAAATTTTTTTGTTTCTACGTTATGCCTTGTAAAATATAGTGAAATATGATACTGGTAACAGGTGGTGCAGGTTTTCTCGGATCAGTTCTCGTAAGAAAATTTGTTGATAACGGTGAAACGGTGAGGGTCCTCGCCCTGCCGAATGAAGATGTGTCAACCATTAGTAATTTAAATGTAGAAATCGTTCGTGGGGATATCAGAAATAAAGGGAATCTCGAACAGGCGATGAAAGGAATTGAATCGGTGTACCACTGTGCGGGTATGATTGCCATCACGTCAAAAAATCCGGCGTTACTCTACGATGTTAACGTAAATGGAACAGCGAATGTTGCGCAGGTTGCACTCCACGAAGGAATCAAGTCCATGGTCTATGTCTCATCGATCCATGCTTTTGCAGATATACCGCGCGGCCTTACTATCGATGAAACCATACCCATTTCGCCTGTTTCTGCAATTGGTATGTATGGTAAGACAAAGGCAATTGCTACCCTTAAAATTCTTGAATATGTGAAGAAGGGACTACCGTGCAAAATTGTATGTCCAACGGGTATTATAGGGCCTTTCGACTACAGGCCTTCTCGAATGGGACAGTTAATTCTTGAGTTTATGCAAAATAAGACCTGGTACACCCTTGATGGAGGCTACAACTTCGTTGATGTCAGAGATGTGGCAGATGGTTGTATACTTGCCAGTACAAAAGGTCAAAATGGTGAAATTTATATCCTTTCAGGAGAATACCTCACATTTAAAAGACTATTTTCAATTTTACAGGCAAAACTAAAAGTGAAGAAGCATCTCATATATATCCCTCGATGGCTTCTGAAATTAGTTGCGACAATCGAAATGAGACACGCAGAAGGGAAAGAGCCGCTTATTACCTATGAATCCCTTGAGATTATTGCGAGCAATTCAATGATTAGTAGAAAAAAGGCTGAGAATGAACTTGGATTTAAAAGTCGTCCCATGGATGAAACCATAACGGATACTATCGAATGGTTTAATGTTGCTTTTCAAAGCAACATTAAAGGTGCATAAAAGCAAATTGAGAATGTTAGAAAATGAATCAATAATATGTACAGAGCAAAAATGCGTTATGATACGTTTGCAAAATGCATTTTCGGAACGTTTCTCAGCACGAAGATCGGAAACTGTTTTACTTATGAAAAAAATCAAACCTGCTTAAAGGCTTTAGCTAAAAAAAGGAGGTGTACGATGAAAAAGTTTGCAAAGTTAATAACAATGATTGCACTCTTTGCAACTGGTATGCAAGCTGAGGAAAAATCAATAATTCTTGCTACCACCACATCTGTAGAAAACTCGGGACTGCTAAGTTATATATTGCCCACTTTCGAAGAAAAAACCGGCATTAAGGTTAAGGTCGTTGCAAGGGGTACAGGTGCAGCAATAGAAATGGGTAAAAGAGGGGACGCCGATGCTGTATTTGTCCATGCGAAAGACCTTGAACTTAAGGCGGTCGAAGAAGGTTACTTTGTGAATCGTCACGACGTCTGCTACAACGATTTTATTATCGTCGGACCTAAAAATGACCCTGCAAAGATTAAGGGTCTAAATGAAGCTACCGAAGCATTTAAAAAAATTGCAAACTCGAAGAACCTATTTATATCCAGGGGTGATAACTCGGGGACACATGTGAAAGAGCTACAAATATGGAATCTCGCTGAAATTGATCCAAAGAATCAAAAATGGTACCTTGAGGCAGGGCAGGGAATGGAAAAAACTTTAAGAATTGCAAATGAAAAGCAGGCATACACTCTAACAGATAGAGGAACATGGCTTGCTATAAGGGACGAGCTCGATTTAACAATGCTTTTTGAGGGCGACACGATCCTTGTAAATCAATATGGAGTGATGGCAGTCAATCCAGAAAAGTACGAACACGTTAAATATGATGAAGCAATGCAGTTTATAAACTGGATCATTTCAGAGGAGGGGCAAGCAGCCATTGGTTCATTTAAAGACAAGTATGGAAATCAACTATTTATACCCAATGCAAAATGAATTTTCTTGTAGAAGCCTTTAAGCAGGCATTTTATCTTATTTTTCATTTAGATAGAGAGCTCCTCCAAATAATAGGGCTTTCACTCGAAGTTTCTGGAGGAGCTCTCCTCATTGCAGCAATCTTAGGGATCCCTTTCGGAGCCTTTGTGGGACTGAAAAAGTTCCATGGGAGAGGATTCATTATCACTCTCCTAAATTCGTTTATGGGCCTTCCTCCAGTCGTCGTGGGGCTTTTCCTTTACTTACTCTTCTCCCGTAGCGGACCTCTCGGGTTTTTGGGTCTTCTTTATACCCCTACTATAATGATCATAGCCCAGTTTATTCTCGCATTCCCGATCGTTGCAGCCCTTACGCACTCTGCATGTGTAAAAGTAGAGCCCGACGTAAAACTCGCAGCGAGAGCACTCGGAGCAACTTCCTCTCAAGTAACCCGAACGGTCATAAGAGAAGCAAGATACGGAATCATCGCAGCGACTGTTGCAGCCCTAGGCAGGGTTATGGCAGAAGTTGGAGGAATAATCATCGTAGGTGGAAACATTGCTGGATACACAAGAGTTATGACCACAACCATCGCTCTTGAGACTGACAAAGGTGAATTTGAACTTGCCTTAGCACTTGGCTTAATACTTCTCCTTATCTCCTTTTTGATAAATATTGCCCTGTTCTCCATACAAAAAAAGGGTGCACAAAAGCCCCAATGGCTCTAAAACTCACCATTTCTGATATATATAAGTCTTACAATGGTAAGGAGGTCCTTAAAGGATCCTCGTTTTCTTTTGACAAAAGTGGCATATATGTTTTAATGGGTCCAAATGGCTCGGGGAAGTCCACTTTGCTGAGGATATGTGCCCTTTTAGAACCCCCCGACTCCGGTAAGGTGAAATACCTTGAAGATAATAACCGCATATTGGAGGATAACCTAAATTTGAGAAGAAGGCTCACTCTCTTACTTCCAAACATAGGGGCATTCAATACAACTGTATTTAAAAATATTGCATATGGATTGAAAATAAGGGGAATAAAGAAAGATAAAATCGAGGAAAAAGTTGAGCAAGCTCTCGATTTTGTGGGTTTACTTCATAAGAAGAACCAGAATGCCCTTACTCTTTCCAGTGGTGAAATCAAAAGGATGGGCATCGCAAGAGCCATCGTTATAGAGCCGGAGATTCTGTTTCTTGATGAGCCTACAACATCTGTTGATCATGAAAACATAAAGATTATAGAAAACATTATGATACAATTAAAACAAAGGCTTAATTCGACTATAATAATGGCGACCCATGATAGCATTTCAGCAAGAAGAGTTGGAGATTTTTTCCTTTTTCTGGAAGATGGCAGGATCAAGTTCTAGACCTTTGTTTCTTAACCTGCCGTAAAAACATTTAAAATAAGGGAAATTTGATGAACGCTTCAGTGGACTTTGATCACTCTCCTATATGAAAACATTCTTTCCTACCTTACCGAAAAAAACTGTTATTTGATTTTATAAAAATAATCACTTAACATTAAAATAAACAGGAGGTTATTATGAAGAAGCTTTTGTTAACCGTGTTTTTACTCATATGCACAGCCTCAATGTGGGCACAGGGGCAAAACTTAATAATTAATCCGGGGTTTGAAATGTGGGATACCTCATCAACGGGGGTTGATTCTATCCCAACAGCCTGGCACTTTTATACAAAAAGTGCCCAATGTTCAGGATATGTGGAAAAAGTTGAGGGATATGACGGATTTGGCGCCAAACTCGTGATCGCTGGAGATACCTCAGGGTATGATGCAACTTTCTACCACTACATTAATGGTATCGATACGCTACCTTTCGCAAACGATACATTCATCGTATGCATAAAGGCGCAGGAAAACTCTGGTGGTATAGGTGGACGCATTTATTCCTACTGGCAGGATTCTGAAGGTGGAATCGTCGGGGGCGCTGTTTCTACCGCTTATACGACAAACTCCCCCGACTGGCAAGAGATTTATGTAAAAACTGTGAGGCCTGCAACGAATGCAGTCACCTTTAAATTCGATTTTAGAATATACAAGTATGCTGCAAGTGAAGATTTCATAATCATTGATGATGCCTATTTTGGACCATTGACACTAACGGTACCAGAGCAAAGAAGTGTGGTCGCAAAACTCCCATCAATGGTAGGTAATGTCCTTTCTATGGATATATCTCTCAAAGAACCTTCACACGTTAGAATTACACTTTATACGCCCGACGGAAGGTGCATCAAAAACCTGTACGAAGATAACATTTCTGGAGTAAACAACCTAAACTTTGACATTTCACAACTCAAAAAGGGTGTTTACTTTGTTGTAGTAGATACTAAAGAGACAAGGCTCAGCTACAGAGTGTTAAAATACTAAAAAACAATACACTGGTGGGATTTGGGCGGGCCGAAGGCCC